>JBMOOO010000001.1:0-211094 GCA_049324475.1 Pseudomonadota bacterium
ATCCCGAACTCAGAAGTGAAACGCTGCATCGCCGATGGTAGTGTGGCATTGCCCATGCGAGAGTAGGTCATCGTCAGGCACCTATCACAAACCCCCGCCCTCAAAAGCGGGGGTTTGCTTTTTGGGGCGGACGCCACGACCCGCCGTCTGACCGGAACACGAAGCCTGCCCTGCCGGTCCCGCGACCGGCGGCCGGTACAGGCCCTGTTCGCTCGTATACGTGCTGTATACAATCGGGCGCGATACGAGGAGGCCAGCGTCATGCCGACTGCGCGCGCACTGCAGACCACGAAGGATCATCCCAGCCCGGCCCAGTTGCGTGCCTTGCTGGAACTCATGCTGGCCAGCGAACTGGCCCGCAATCATCTGGTGCGCCTGCATCACGCACCGGAAACGCTGACCCGCTCGCCGGCCAAACTGGAAATCCTGGTGAACTCGCTGGTGGTATTCATCGAGCGTGGCATCACCGATGTGACGGTGCAGGACATCCTGGACGCCTCATCCGTATCGCGACGCACCTTCTATAAATACTTCCGCAACAAGATCGACGTGCTGGAAAGTCTCTACAAGCTGGCCGTCGACGTGATGGTGCTGCGCTACAAGGCAGAGATCGGTCAGGCGGGCAGTGTGCCGGAGCTGGCGCGGCGTTTCGTGGAGGTCTTCTTCGGCTATCACCGGGATCTGGCGCCCGTGATCCGCATGATGCAGGAAGAGGCCATGCGGCTGGACTCGCCGCTGGCGCCGCACCGCGACGAGGCGATTTCGTTTGTGGCCGGCATGCTCAACGACGAACTGGCACGGATCTGCAGCAAGCGCATCGATCCGCTGCTTATCCGGGCTTTGATGTGGTCGATGGAGTCCGTGTCGATCGACTTTCTGCGGCACGGTACGCCCACGGTCGAAGACATCGCACACGGGCAGAAAGTCATGACGGAAATCGTCGATGCTTCCTTCGGGCGGGCCGTCGCCCGCTGAACGCGGTTTCAGTCGAGGCGGGCGAAACGCGGCATGGAGCGGCCTTCGATCACGACATCTTCCATGAACATGGCGGCAGGCCGGACCCACAGGGCCCGCTCGCCGTATTCCGGGCGATAGACCACCAGCATTTCGCCGGTTTCACTGTGACGGGCGACACCCAGCACTTCATAGGTGTTGCCCTTGTAATGGCGGTAGCGACCGTTGGCTGGCAGGGGCTGTGTTGTCACGGCAGGTCAGCCGCGTTTCAGTGAAGGGCGGTTGATTTCTTTCGGATCCGTGCGCAGGCCTTCGATCAGGACGCGCAGATAGCGGATCCCTTGCTCTTCAAGACTGCCCTCGCCGGTCAGTGCCCAGGTGTAGGTGGCGCCGATCATCACGTTGACCATGAGGTGCACGGATTCGCGGGTGCTGAGTGCCCGGAAGTAGCCCTGTTCACGCAGGGCGGCAAAAAAGGCTTCAGCGAACGGCAGGTTCTGCTCGACGAGGGACAGGTGCTTGCGCTGGATGTCGCCCATGAACTCGCCGGCTTCCTGGATCAGTACACGCGCAAAGTCGCCGTTGGCTTCCAGGAAGTGCGACATGGTGCGTGCGGCATGTTCCAGCCGGGTAAGCGGATCGCCGCTGCCGACCAGGCTGGCCAGGGCAAGGTCGCGGATGTAGTTGAGACTTTCCTCAACGATGACCAGCAGCAGTGCTTCCTTGCTGGGGAAGAACTTGTAGATGGTTGCCTTGCCCACGCCGGCGCGCTCGGCGATGGTTTTCACTTCCGCCGAGCGGAAGCCCTGCTGTGCAAAGACTTCCTGTGCGGCGCACAGGATGCGGGTCCTGCGATCGTTGACTTCACGGCCGAGCCAGTAGCGGGGCGCATCCGTGTTGGTGGGAGGGCGGCGGAGCTGTGCCATGTGCGGTTCCGGTGCAGCCGGCAGCAAAGGTGGATGAAGGGGATGCGCCGGATTACTCCGGCATGCGGAAGTGAATGGCAGCCGGATTGTCGGCGCGGACTTCCTCGCCAAGACTGATCAGACCCTTGCCCCAGAGCGGGAGTTCTTCCCGACGCAGGTAGACATCCTTGCCATCCTGCATGCGCACCCAGGTGCCGTTGGTGCTCTGGTCAATCAGGATGTATTTGCCACGCCGGAACTCGATGCGGGCATGCTGACGGGAGGCGAGCGTGCTGGGCACGACCAGATTGCAGGTATCGGCGCGGCCCAGCACGAAAGCGAGGCCATCGTTTGCAACCGGCTTCTCCGTGTTGCCGCACCGCACCATCAGCGGTCGGGTGGCGGTCGTATCGCTGGCGACCGCCGTGCGGACCGCCGTAATGCGGGTGACGTCTTCCTGTTCTTCCCAGACCACTTCGTGAATGACGATTTCAGTCTGTTTGCCTTTGACCTGGGTGCGGTCGAAGACGCGCGCCTTGCCGGCGAGATCGGCATTCAGTTTGCGGACGGTTTCTTCGGTGGTGATGATCTGGCGCGCCTTGGCGATACCGGCCATGCGCGCAGCAATGTTGACGGCGTCGCCGAACACGTCACCGTTCTCCAGCAGCGCCGGGCCCCAGTGCACGCCGATGCGTACCGCCACTTTCGAGCCGTTGCGCAGCGGTGCGCGGTCTTCCAGGGCCTCCTGTATGCCGCAGGCGGCCTGGATGCCGGCATCGGCCGTCGGGAAACGACTCATGACTTCATCGCCGATGGTCTTGATGACCGTACCGCCGTGACGCGTGGTCAGCTCCGACATCAGGTCGACGGTGGCGCCGATGGCCGCCTTGGCGTCCTTGTCGCCCAGTGTTTCGTACAGCCGCGTCGAACCGGAAACGTCCGCGAACATGACGGCGAAATGGCCTTCGGTCTTGCTCATGCGGTGCTCCGTAACTCCTTGACGGTAAAGCGGAAATTCATGCGGCGCGGCGGGCGATGCTAGGAAAAGGTTCGTAGTATCTCCCGAACGTGCCGGGCCAAGTCAAGAAAGGGGCGGGCCCGCTTCCCGTGGCCCGGCTCAGAGCACCTTGATCTTCTCCAGTTGCTCCTCGAGACGGGCCAGCGCCGCACGTTGCTCGTCGAGTTTCGCGCGTGCCTGGGCCACGACATCGGCCGGCGCCTTGTCGACGAAAGCCGGATTCCTCAGCTTGCCGTCGGCTCGCTGGACATCGTCGCGCAGGCGTTCGACCTCCTTCGACAGACGGGCAACTTCCGCCTTCTTGTCGATCAGGCCCGCCATGGGTACCAGTATCTCCATGTCGCCGACCAGCTGGGTCGCCGAGGGCGGTGCCGATTCGGACGGCGCCAGCCAGGTCACCGATTCCAGTCGGGCCAGCACCTTGAGGAACGCCGTGTTCTGGTCGGTACGCCGACGGTCTTCCGCACTGCCGTTGTGGAAGAACACCGGCAGCAGCTTCGACGGCGGAATGTTCATCTCGCCCCGGATGTTGCGCAGGGCGAACACCACGCCCTTGATCCATTCGATGTCGGCTTCGGCCCGTGCGTCGATGCGCTCCGTCACCGGGACCGGCCACGGTTGCCGCATGATGGTGTCGCCGGACTTGCCGGCCAGCGGGGCCACGGTCTGCCAGATTTCCTCGGTGATGAACGGCATGAACGGATGCGCGAGCCGCAGGATGACTTCCAGCACGCGCACCAGCGTGCGGCGGGTGCCACGCAGTTCGGCTTCCGAGGCGGACGGATCGTTCAGGACCGGTTTCGACAGTTCCAGATACCAGTCGCAGTACTCGTTCCAGACAAATTCGTACAGTGCCTGTGCTGCCAGGTCGAAGCGGAAGGCGTCGAGATGGGCGGCGATGTCGCCTTCGGCACGCTGCAGGCGGGAAATGATCCAGCGGTCGGCCAGCGACAGCTCGATGTCGCCGCCCTGCAGGCCGCAATCCTTGCCCTCGACGTTCATCAGCACGTAGCGGGTGGCGTTCCAGATCTTGTTGCAGAAGTTGCCGTAGCCCTGGATGCGCTTCATGTCGAACAGGATGTCGCGGCCGGTGGCGGCCAGCGAACAGAAGGTGAAGCGCAACGCATCGGTGCCGTGCGCGGCAATGCCATCCGGAAATTGCTTGCGGGTGGCCTTGTCGATTTTTGGTGCATCCTGCGGCTTCATGAGGCCGGTGGTGCGCTTGGCGACCAGGGATTCCAGATCGATGCCATCGATGATGTCGAGCGGATCGAGGACATTCCCCTTCGACTTCGACATTTTCTGGCCTTCGTGGTCGCGGACCAGGCCGTGCACGTAGACCTTGCGGAACGGCACCTGCGGCTTGCCGTCCGGATCCTTGATGAAGTGCATGGTCATCATGATCATCCGGGCGACCCAGAAAAAGATGATGTCGAAACCGGTGACCAGCACATCGGTCGGGTGGAACGTTTTCAGCTCGGCCGTGTTGTCCGGCCAGCCCAGTGTGGAAAAGGTCCACAGCGCCGAGGAGAACCAGGTGTCGAGCACGTCCTCGTCCTGGCGCAGGTTGACGGTGACGGCGATGCCGTTCTTCGCACGTACCTCCGCTTCGTCGCGGCCGACATACACCTTGCCGGCGTCGTCGTACCAGGCCGGAATGCGATGGCCCCACCACAACTGGCGCGAGATGCACCAGTCCTGCAGGTCGCGCATCCAGGCGAAGTACATGTTCTCGTACTGCTTCGGCACGAATTCGATACGGCCGTCTTCCACCGCTTTCACGGCCTCGACGCCCAGCGGGCCGGTTTTCACGAACCACTGCCAGGTGAGATAGGGTTCGATGACCACGCCGGAGCGATCGCCGCGCGGCACTTTCAGGGTGTGGTCCTCGATCTTTTCCAGCAGGCCAAGCTCGTCCAGATCATTGACGATCTGCTTGCGGGCCACGAAACGATCCAGACCGCGGTAGCGGGTCGGCGCGTTTTCGTTGACGGTGGCATCGACGGTGAAGATGTTCACCAGCGGCAGGTTGTGGCGCTTGCCGACTTCGTAGTCGTTGAAGTCGTGGGCGGGCGTGATCTTCACGCAGCCGGTACCGAATTCCGGGTCGACGTAGCTGTCGCCGATGATCGGAATGAGACGATCCACCAGCGGCAGACGGATCTGTTTGCCGATCAGGTCCCTGTAACGCGGATCTTCCGGGTTCACGGCCACGGCGGTATCGCCCAGCATGGTTTCCGGGCGTGTGGTGGCGACCACAAGATGCCCGGTGCCGTCCGCCAGCGGATAGCGGAAGTGCCACATCGAGCCTTTTTCCTCGCCGCTCACCACTTCCAGGTCGGAGATGGCGGTGTGCAGTTTCGGATCCCAGTTCACCAGCCGCTGGCCGCGATAGATCAGACCCTCCTCGTGCAGGCGGACAAACGCCTCGAGTACCGCCTGTGACAGGCCGGCATCCATTGTGAAGCGTTCGCGTGACCAGTCGACGGACGAGCCCAGGCGGCGGATCTGCCGCGTGATGGTGCCGCCGGACTGTTCCTTCCATTCCCAGACTTTCTCCAGGAATTTCTCGCGGCCGAGATCGTGACGTGTGAGGTTCTGTGCGGCGAGCTGGCGTTCGACGACCATCTGCGTGGCGATGCCGGCGTGATCGGTGCCTGGTTGCCACAGCGTCCTGTCACCCTTCATCCGGTGGTAGCGGATGAGCAGGTCCATGATCGCGTTGTTGAAGCCGTGACCCATGTGCAGGGAGCCGGTCACGTTCGGTGGCGGGATCATGATGCAGTAGGGCTTGCCGTCACCCTGCGGTGCGAAATACCCGCGTTCTTCCCAGCGGCGGTACCAGGTCTGCTCGATGGCGGCGGGGTTGAACGTCTTTTCCATGGCCGGTCCGGAAAACAGGCCTGCGGACGGTCGCCGATGGCGCCGGGCAGGCGGGGGTCTGATGAAGGCCGGCGATTATAGCGGCGTGGCACCCGCCTGGCGGGGTGTGGCAGGCCGGTTCAGCGTGGATCGTCCGGAGGCGGGGCCAGATCGTCCAGCAGGGAGGCGAGTTCCCGCCGCAGCCGTTCGCGCAAGGCATCGTCCAGTTGCTTGCGGTGTGCCGCCATCACCTCGTCGACAATGGCCGGGGCACGGGCCCGCAACATTTCCCGGGCGGCCTGCAGGCGCTCGGAGGGCGAGGGCGGCGGGCGGCGGGCCGGACGTGCCGGTTGCGGTTCGATGTCGTCGAACAGGAGCTGCTGCTCGGTACGGCCGGGCGCACGTGGCGACACGTCCCGGCGGGCGTCGGCCGGCAGCTCCGGCGCCGCCGGTTCGCCGCCGGCCACCGGCTCCATCAGGATCGGGATGGCTGACGGATCGACGCCCGGCGGTGTTTTCGGCGTGTTCACGGATGGACGCGGCTCAGCCGCGGGCCTCGGCCATCAGGTACTGCATCAGCAGGCTGACCGGCCGGCCGGTAGCGCCTTTCTGCGGGCCACCGCTGATCCAGGCCGTGCCGGCGATATCGAGGTGCGCCCACCGGTATTGCTTCGTGTAGCGGGCAAGGAAGCAGGCAGCGGTGACAGCGCCCGCCTTGGGGCCGCCGATGTTGGCCATGTCGGCGAACGGGCTGTCGAGCTGTTCCTGGTATTCCTCCCACACCGGCATCGGCCAGGCGCGGTCATTGCCGGCGTTGCCGGCTGCCACCAGGGCATCCGACAGCGGCTGGTCATTGCTGAACAGGCCGTGCGCCTGGCTGCCGAGCGCGACCACACAGGCGCCGGTGAGCGTGGCGATGTCGATGACGGTCCCGGGGTTGAAGCGTTCGATCCAGGTCAGGGTGTCGCACAGCACCAGACGGCCCTCGGCATCGGTGTTGAGGATCTCGACGGTCTGGCCGGACATCGTGGTGACAATGTCGCCGGGTCTCGAGGCCCGGCCGCTCGGCATGTTCTCGGCGGCGGCCACCACGCCCACGACATTGAGCGGCAGTTTCATGGCCACCACGGCACGCATCACGCCGAAAACGGTGGCGGCACCGCACATGTCGAATTTCATCTCGTCCATGTTGGCGCCGGGCTTGAGCGAGATGCCGCCGGTGTCGAAGGTGATGCCCTTGCCGACCAGCACGACGGGTTTGTCGCCCGGCTTGCCGCCCCGGTATTCCATGGCAATGATCCGGCCCGGCTGCTCGCTGCCCTGGGCCACGGCCATGAAGGCACCCATGCCGAGTGCCCGGATCTTCTTCTCGTCGAGTACGGTGACCTTGAGTTTTTTCGTTTCGCGCGCCATTTGCTGCGCGCGTCCGGCGAGGTAGACCGGGTGACAGACATTGGGCGGCAGGTTGCCCAGGTCGCGGGTCAGGCTGCGGCCCAGGCAGATGGCATCGGCGTCGGTCACGGCGCGTTTCTCCGCGGCCGTCGGGTTGCGACCGGCCAGCGCCAGGGTCACGGCAGACAGTTTCACGGCTTTGGCGGCCGGCTTGCCCTTCGCTGCCGGCTTCTTCGACTTGTAGGCATCGAAGCGGTAGCCGGTGTCGTCGAACGATTTCACGGCCTCCCGCCAGAGCCAGCCGGCATCGACGCCGGCCACGGTGATGTCATCCAGCAGCAGGACCGCATCGGCGGCCGGCAGTGCCTTGACCGCGCCGGCCGCGGCAGCCAGCACCCGGTTGGCTTCGGTGACCGACAGCGCCTTGCCGGCATCGCCCAGACCGATCAGCACCAGCCGTGCGGCCTTGAGCCCGGACGGGCTGTGCACCAGCAGCGACTGCTTCAGCGTGCCCTTGATATCGCCCTGTTTCAGCAGTTGCGTGATCAGGCCGCCGGTGGCCTTGTCGAGTCTGGATGCGACACCCGAGGGCTTGCTGCCGGCGTGCAGGCCGACCACCAGGCAGGCGGTGCTGACGGTGGCGGGATCAACGGCGGCGACGCGGTACTGCATGCAGGCGGTCATCGGGGACTCCGGACGTATCGGGGCAGGACGGTCGCCACTACAATGACCGCCTTGCGCGGGGTGACCCGGCGCGGGGAGGCGTTGCCCGGTGCGACCGGTAACGACCGACTATAGAAACGTCCCGTATCACCGGCAAGCACGGAGACCTGTGTGCTGATCTACCGCTACCTGTCACGGCAACTGTTCGCCTCGACGCTGGCGGTCACGCTCGTGCTGGTGCTGGTGCTGGTGTTCGGACGATTCATCAAGTATCTCGGTGATGCTGCCGAAGGCCGTATCCAGGCCGAAGTGCTGTTCAGCCTGCTGATGTTCCGCCTGCCGGGCTTTCTCGAGCTGATCCTGCCGTTGTCGCTGTTTGCCGGCATCCTGCTGGCGTTCGGCCGCATGTATGTCGACAACGAAATGACCGTGCTGCGTGCGTCCGGTGTGGGCAACCTGCGGCTGGTGGCCATGTGCCTGGTGCCGGCGGCGATGATGTTCGCGGTGGTGGCGGCATTCAGCACGGCCCTGTCGCCCTGGGGGGCGGCGCGCGCGCAGCACACGCTGGAGGAACAGCGCGCGCGACCGGAGATCGACATGCTGTCGGCAGGACGTTTCTACAAACGCAGCACGGATGGCATCGAGCGCGTCACGTACGCTGAACACCTGGTGGAGCGGCGTACCCGGCTGGAGAACGTGTTTCTGGCGGAGTTCCCGCTTGACGGTGCGAGCACGCAACCCAGCGTGGTGACCGCTGCGGCCGGACGGCGGGTGCCGGACGAGAACGGCAACGAATACCTGGAGCTGACCGACGGTTTCCGCTACGAAGGCCAGCCGGGACGGCCGGATTACCACGTGGTGGCGTTCCAGACCTATCGCCTGCGCGTGGCCGAAAACGAGATCAGGCCGTCGGAGCAGATCCGGAGCCTGTCAACACCGACCCTGTTCGGGCGCGATGACCCGGCATCGGTGGCGGAGCGCCAGTGGCGCCTGTCGCTGCCGTTCATGTGTCTGGTGGCCGTGCTGCTGGCGGTGCCGCTGTCGCGGGTTGAACCGCGCCAGGGGCGTTTCCTGAAGCTGTTTCCGAGCGTGCTGCTGTTCCTTTTCTATCTGGTCATGCTGCTGGCAGTGCGAAATGCCGTCGAGAAAGGTGATGCGCCCTCGGCTCTCGGCCCCTGGTGGGTGCATGTGCTGTTCGGCCTGCTCGGGCTGCTGCTGGTGTTCGGTGACGAGCTCAAGGTGCGCCGTGCCGTGCAGCGCGAGGCGGCGGCATGAGAGTCCTGCAGGCCTATGTCGGTCGCACTGTGCTGCTGGCCATCCTCGGCGTCACCTTCCTGCTGCTGTCGCTGGATCTGCTGTTCGCATTGCTGGCCGAACTCGAGGAGCTTCGTGGCGGCTACCAGATGCTGCAGGCGGCCCAGTTCGTGTTCCTGACCGCGCCGCGCCGCCTGTACGAAATGATGCCTACCGGCACGCTGCTGGGTTGTCTGGTGGCACTGGGTGCGCTCGCCAACAACAGCGAGCTGGTGGTCATGCGCGCTGCCGGCGTGTCGTTGCTGCAGATTCTCTGGGCCGTGCTGCGGCCGGTGCTGCTGGTGGCACTGGCCGGTGTCGTGATCGGTGAGTACATCGCGCCGCATACCGAGCAGATTGCGCAGAGCGCACGGGCAGTGGCGATCGGTTCCGGCAAGGTGGCGCACACACGTTCCGGCGTCTGGCACAAGGAAGCCGGCGAATACATCCATGTGAACGCCGTGGAGCCCGGCGGCCGGTTGTTCGGCGTGACCCGCCTGCGCTTCGATGATGCCGGCCGCCTGGTGCAGGCCAGCCACGCGCGCACGGCACGTTTCCAGGGCGATCACTGGTCCATGGAAGAGGTCGAGGTAACGGAGCTGGGTCAGCGCGAGGCGCGCTCGTCGCGGTTCGAGACGCTGGACTGGTACACCAGCCTGACACCGGGGCTGCTGGTGCTGCTGACCATGGACCCGGAGGATCTGGCCATCACCGGGCTCTGGCGGTATGCGCATTATCTGGCGGCGCAGGGGCTGGAATCAGCGCCGTATTTCCTCGCTTTCTGGAACAAGCTGCTGCAGCCGCTGATGATGTGCGCGATGGTGTTCATCGCCATTTCCTACGTGTTCGGGCCGCTGCGCCAGGTCACCATGGGCGTACGCGTGCTGGCCGGTATCGTGACCGGCCTGCTGCTCCGCTATTTCGAGGAACTGTCCGGCACCACGGCCCTGGTCTACGGGTTTCCACCCCTGCTGGCGGCACTGGCGCCGGTGGTGGTCGGCGTGGCCGTGGGGACATGGTCCCTGCGACGTGCCGGGTAGCGGGTGCCGGAAGCCGCGGTTACAGTAGCGGCAGTTCACGAGGAACGCCCATGACCGAGGCCCGGATACGCTGGTCCTGCGCCGGCCGCAGCGACCGCGGCGCCAAGCGGAAAATCAACGAGGATGCCATCCTGCTGCGGCCGGAGGCCGGCGTGTGGCTGGCTGCCGACGGCATGGGTGGTCACGAGGCCGGTGACGTCGCCTCGCGCATGGTGGCCGACTCCGTGGCCCGCGTCCGGGTCGAAGGCAAGCTGTCCCAGGTGGTGGACCGGGTCGAGGACGCCCTGGTCAACGTCAACCACGAGATCCGCGAACACGCTGCACGTGTATTCGGTGGCCGCACCATGGGATCCACCGTGGTCAGCATGGTGGTGAACGAGCGGCTGGGTGTGTGCCTGTGGGCCGGGGATTCCCGGTTGTACCGGGTGCGGGGCGGGGTGCTGGAACAGGTTTCCCGCGACCACAGCGAGGTCCAGGAGTTGCTGGACCGGGGCCTGCTGTCGCCCGAGGAAGCCGTCAATCACCCGCACTCCAATGTCATCACCCGCGCTGTCGGCGGGGCTCCCGAACTGTACCTGGACGTCATGCTGTTCGAGATACGGCCGGGCGACACCTTCGTGCTGTGCAGTGACGGGCTGTACAACGAGCTGGAGGCGGAGGAGATCCGCCAGGCCATCGGCGCCGATGTGGCCCGCAGTGCCGACCAGCTCCTGCAGATGGCCCTGGCCAAGGGTGCCCGGGACAACGTCTCGCTGGTGGTGGTCCGGGCCGAAGCCGCCTGAATCCTGCCCCGAACCCCCGTTTCATTGCGGACAACCCCGCGGATACACTAGCCGCTCCGTTCGCGGGGCAAGCCGTTCCCGCCGGCCATCGGACAGGCAGACAGCACGATGTCGGATACACCGAAGCAGCCCCCGGACAAGCCGACGCCTCCCGCTTCACCGACCGCCTCCGGGTCTGCCAGACCGTCGGTGCCGAAGCCTGCCCCGTCCGACGGTGATTCCACGGTGCTCAACACCACCGGACGGCCGCGCACCCATGCGCAACCGCCGCCGCCCCGTCCGCGTTCTCCGGCGGATGACGAATCCACCGTCCTGAACACCGCCACGCAGCAGCGTCCGCCGGCCCGTAACGACGACGCCACGGCCTTCTCGCCCACCACCGGCGCCACCCGTGACCTGACCACCGGTGGCGGCAGCATTCCCTTCCACGACCACGGTGAGGCCGCGTCGCTGCTCAAGGAAGGCGAGCGCATCGTCAAGAACCGGTTCGTGCTTGAGAAGTTGCTCGGCTCGGGCGGCATGGGGTCGGTGTACAAGGCACGCGACCTGCGCAAGGTCGAGGCACGCGACCGCAACCCCTACGTTGCGATCAAGGTGCTGAACGAGGATTTCCAGAAGCATCCGGACGCATTCATCTCGCTGCAGCGCGAGGCGCGCAAGTCGCAGAACCTGGCACACCCGAATATCGTGACGGTGTACGACTTCGACCGTGACGGCGACATCGTCTTCATGACGATGGAGTTCCTCGAGGGTGAGCCGCTGGACAAGCGGCTCAAGAGCGCGAAAGGCAATGGCCTTCCGGACGAGCAGGCACTGTCCCTGGCGCGCGGCATGTGTGCCGCCTTGTCGCGTGCGCATCGCGAGAACATCGTCCACTCGGATTTCAAGCCGGGCAATGTGTTCGTCACCAACAAGGGTGAAGCCAAGGTATTCGACTTCGGCATCGCCCGCGCCGTTGCGCGCTCGGAGCGGCACGGGCAGGCCAGCGAAGGCGACAAGACGGTTTTCGATGCCGGTGATCTCGGTGCGCTGACCCCGGCCTATGCCAGCCTGGAAATGCTGCAGGGCGAAGAGCCTGATCCGCGCGATGACATCTACGCGCTGGCCGTGGTGGTCTACCAGCTGTATTCCGGCCGGCATCCGTTTGATCGTCTGCCGGCCGACCAGGCCGCGCAGAAAAAACTGAAGCCGGCCAAGCCCGAGCGGCTGAACAGCCAGCAATGGAAGGCCGTGCGTCGCGCCCTGGCATTCAAGCGGTCTGACCGCACGCCGAACGTCGAGACCTTCCTCAAGGAGTTCGAGTACAAGGCACCGGTGACGATGTATGTGGCGTCGGTGTTCGTGCTGGCGCTGGTTGGCGTGGTCATCTATTTCGCCATACAGGGTCCGCAGATCATCGAGCGTGAACGCATCATCGAGAAAACCACCGGGGTGGACCGGGAAACGGCCCGGCTCGAGTTCCAGCTGGAACGTGTCGATGCGGTTCTGAAGCAGACGCCCTGGCGTGGCAACTGGGAAGAAAAGCTGTATGTGGAATACCAGGCGTTCGTCGACCTGGTCGGCGGCAATCATCCCAAGCTGTCGGACCTGCGCCGGCGCATCAACGTGCTTTATCTCTCGCGCATCACCCAGTTGCGCGAGTCCGGCCAGCTGGAGGCCGCGGATGCGGCCATCCGCAATGCCGAGACCCGCTATGGCATGAGCGGGGATGCCCTGGCCGCCGAGAAGCAGCAACTGGCCACGGCGCTGGAGGCGAAGAAAGCCGAGGACGCCCGCAAGCTGCAGGAACAGCAGGCCGCGCTGGCGCAGATGTCTGAATCCCAGCGCAAGGCTGCCGAGGCCCGCATGGCGCAGGAACAGGCAGCCCAGCAGCAGCGGCTGGCCGAACAGGCCAGGGCCGCGGCGACGCAGGCCTCGGGTCAGCAGCAGGGCCAGGCGCAATTGCAGGCGCAGGCTGTGCGTGAGCGTCTCAATTGCCCGGGCGGTAATTTCAACGTGCGTGCGGTGGGTGTCGCCTACAAGAACCTGCAGGCACAGGACCCGGCACTGGCCGGCAGTCTTGCTCCGGAATTCTCGAAGTCACTGGCCGCCTGCATCAGCCAGATGGGGCAGAAGGATCCGGCAGCGGCAGAACAGACGCGGCTGGTTGCGCTGCAGATCTTCCCGAACAACGAAGCCATCAAGTCGGCGGCTGTCGGTGTGGCCGATGCCTGCCCGCGTTCGCTGGCCGGGCTCGGTGGTCGCGGCCTGCGTGCCACCTGCCGGGATACGCTGGCCGCCGGTGGTGAGGGCCCGCGCCTGGTGGTGATTGCGGGCGGTGCCGGCGTGGCATCTTTCGCCATCGGCAAGTACGAAACCACGGTGGCGGAATTCAACCAGTATTGCCGCACCAGTGGCGAATGCGGCGGTATCGGCGGTGGCGGCAGCCTTCCGGCCACCAACCTCACGCTGGCGCAGGCACAGGGCTATCTGAAGTGGCTGTCGAAGGAAGCGCAGCGCACCTATCGTCTGCCGACCCAGCAGGAATGGGCGCTGGCTGCCCGGGCTGACGGTGCGCCTGCCGACGACAACCGGAACTGCACGCTGGATTCCATGGGTATCAAGAAAGGCGATGCGCTGGTGCCGGTTGATACCGGCAAGCAGAATGCGTGGGGCTTGGTGAACCATGTCGGCAACGCCCAGGAGTGGGCGCTGGCCGATGGCGTCGGCGGCCGGGTCGTTCTGGCCCAGGGCGGTGCCCGCACGGATCCCATCGGCGAGTGCAGCATCAACACCCAGCGGCCGCATGCCGGTGGTGCCGATGCCGTTACCGGTTTCCGCGTACTGCGGGAAATGCGTTGAGGACGTGCCCATGAGCCTGAGCGACGACAGCCAGCAGTTGCGCCAGCTTGCCCGGGCCGTGATGGCGGGTGAACTGACGCGCGACGAATACCGGCGGCAACGGCGTGCCGTGGTAGACCGCTATGCCGGCGACGCGCCGGTGACGGCCCTGCCACTGTCCTCGGTGGTTGAGTCCAGCCCGAGGCCCGGTGCGGAGCCGACGATGCCGAACACGGTCAGCACGCCGACGGTTCCCTACAAGCATCCCGGCGATGACATCACCCTGATGGCCGGCGACCGGAAACCTGCCGGTGCGTCTGCGCCGGTGCGCGAAGAAGCGCCTGCCGCGACATCCGGCGGGCACGACCTGTGGATCGGTGTGGCGGCAGTGGCTGTGGTGCTGCTGGTGCTGGGTGGACTGCTGGCGATTTTCTGGTGATGGGTGCCGCGCACTCTTCGGCATGCGCACCCGTGAATGAATTCTGGATGGATACACGATGACGGCACGAATCGGTTTGATGCTGCTGGCAGGCGTCTCGCTTGCCGGTCCGGTCACGGCGGCGGATCAGACGGCGTTTCCGGCGGCGCCGGCCGATGGCATCGACAAGCAGTTCGAACAGCGCACCGGTATCCAGGGTGAAGACGGCACGATTCCGCCGGTGGTGGAACGCAACCCGGATCCGCAGGCGGGCCCGCGCATCTGGGTCAACCAGTTCAACCTGAAATCGATACCTGAATTCCCTGAAAACGACATCACCCGGGAGAAGGTCGGGCGGCTGGTCGAGCAACTGCGCTACGACGCCATGAGGCTCAAGGATCATATTGCCTACGGCTACAACCGGCAGGATCTGGTCGACATCGCACAGATCCTCGGCGACATCGAGGCGCGCGGAATTTTTGCCGAGGTTACACCGCTCGACATCGAAACGCTGATGGACATCGTGTCCGAACAACGCCTGCAGCGTGGTCTGACCCACGGGCAGCTTGAGGAAATCGCGCAGACCGTAACGCGCTATTACCGTGAGCGCGGCTACATCCTGGCGCGTGCCTACATTCCCGCCCAGGAAGTGTCGGGTGGCATCGTGGAGTTGCGCGTACTCGAAGGTCGCCTGGGCGGTGTGCAGGTACAGGGCGATCATCGTGCGGATGATGCATTGCTGGTTGAGCCTTTCCAGAGCCTGCTGGGTGGGCCGGTCACGGCCGACAACATCCAGGGTGCGATGTATCTGTCGAACGATCTGCCCGGCGTCGATGTGTTCGGGTATTTCACGGCAGGCGACAAGGTCGGCGACACGAAGCTGAACCTCAACGTGCGCAGCGAGAAGCGCTGGGATGCCCTGCTCCGGCTGGATAACCATGGCTCGGAGTTCACCGGTGAATACCGGGCCTTCGCCATGGCCCAGTGGTTCAACCCGACCGGCATCGGCGATGAGGTGCATGTCGGTGTGCTGCAGAGCGGCGAGCCCGCGAACTCCACCTACGGTCTGCTGGAATACGCAGCACCGGTGTTCGGTCTGCGCAATCGTGTCGGTGTGAACCTGAGCTACAACGATTATGTGGTCGGCGGCGACCAGACCTTCAGCGAGCTGGTGGGTTCCACCACGTCGATGGAAGCAACGTTCAGGCACAACTTTGTGCGGGGTCGGCGCGGGAATCTCTATGCCGGTCTGGTGATGGCCGACAAGAAATCGGATCTGGCCGATACCAGTGGCGCCACGGTCAAGGACGAAGAGAGCCGTAATGCCGGCCTGACCGTGGACTGGGACCAGCTGTTCGAACGCCAGCGGATGCTGGCGCGGCTGTCCGCGCAACTGGATGCCGGTGAGGTTGTGGCCGGTCTGGAGGACGGCCAGGAAGATGCTTTCGCCAAGCTGTACCTGGAAGGTTCGGCGCTGTTCTTCGTGCCGGCACTGTTCTCGGACACGTCGCATCGCGTGGTGATGAACAGCGTGGCGCAGTGGAGTGATGTGAAAATGCCCAGTGTCGAGCTGTATTCGCTGGGCGGGCCGAACGCAGTGCGTGCCTACAGCACGTCGGCCTTTTCGGCGGATCGCGCGGGATTCCTGCAGCTCGAGTGGTATCTCGATCTGCCGAAAGTGATGGACGTTGAGCTGATGGCCGGGCGCAGCCTCAAGGATGTCCTGCAGTTCACGGTTTTCGCCGATTACGGTTACGGTACCCAGGTGGCGCTGGAGCCCACGAGCGGACCGCAGCCCGTTGACCAGTGGGCGTCGCTGGCCGGAGCCGGGGCGGCCCTGCGGATGAACTGGGGCAACCGGCTCAGCGGCATGCTCAGCGTGGCCGAGCCGCTGGACAGCCGCTACTCCGACCCGGATGTGTCGCTCAACGCGGACGACGATTCGACCCGGGTCTGGTTTGACCTGACCTATCTGTTCCATTGAGCCGGCCGGATCCGCCCCGTCAGACGCGACTCAGAAGAAAGCATTACGACTCGTGGACTTCATGCGGCTTTCGCATGATGAGCGGTCTCGGGCCCGCAAACCACGGGGGCTACAATTGCCCGTTACGCCCAGGGTTTCGGCCCGCCCCGGCAGCCTGCCGGGTATTCCGTGCGATTTCACGTGACAGGTACCGGCACCATGACTGCCATCGCAACCCGTCGTTCGACCCGTTCCTTCCGGGCGACCAGCCTCCTGCTTGCCATCCTCATGGTGGCCCCCAACGGCACGGCCTTTGCCGCACCGGCGGGCGGCCGCGTGGTCAGCGGCAGCGGCAGCATCTCGAACCCGGCGGCGGGCTATACCCGCATTGACCAGCAGTCGCAGCGGCTGGCCATCGACTGGCAGTCGTTCGATGTGGCGGTGGACGAGCGCGTGCAGTTTGTCCAGCCCGACAGCCAGGCGCTGGCGCTGAACCGCATTCTTGACGGCAAGGCCAGCGAGATCTTCGGGAAGATCGATGCCAACGGCCGCGTCATCCTGCAGAACTCCCACGGCATCCTGTTCGGCCGCACGGCCATGCTTGATACCGGTGCGCTGGTTGCCACCACGCTGAATGTCGATCTGGAGGCCTTCGCGCGCGGTGACGCCGTGCTGGTGCTGGCGGAAGATCCGGAAACGGCCGGCGCCATTGTCAACCAGGGCGTGATCAATGCCGCCACCGGCGGCTCCGTGGCGCTGATCGGTGGCGCGGTCAGCAACGACGGCGTGATTGCGGCGCGCCTGGGCCGTGTCGATCTGGCGGCCGGCTCGGAAGCGGTGCTGACCTTTGATGAGGACAACCTGATCGGCGTGCGCGTCAGCAAGGATGTGTTGCGCAACGTCGGTGCCGGTGCGGCCGTGAGCAACAGCGGCGAGATCGTCGCCGACGGTGGCCTGGTGATGCTGAGCGCGGCCGCGGCCCGCGAGCTGTTCGACACTGCCGTCAACAACAGTGGCGTGATCGAGGCGATGGCTGCCGAGGATCGTGGTGGCCGCATTTTCCTGACCGGCTCCGATACCAGTGGCAATGTCGTCAACAGCGGCACGCTGGACGCAAGCGGCAGTGTGGCCGGCAGCATCCTTCTGGAGACCGGTGGCAACACCGAGCTTGCCGGCAATGCCGTGGTGCGTGCCGACAGTGCGCAGGGTGCCGGCGGCAGCATTGCGCTGCTGGGCAGCAATGTCGGTCTTTTCGACAGTGCGCAGGTGTCCGCGAGCGGCGCCGGCGGTGGTGGCAACATCCTGGTGGGCGGCGATTATCAGGGCGGTAACACGGCCGTACGCAACGCCACTGCGACCTATATCGGTGAGAGCGTGTCGGTGCGTGCCGACGCCACGGAGCATGGCAACGGCGGCCGCCTGATCGTCTGGGCCGACGACGCCAGCCGCGTGTACGGAGACCTGTCGGCCGTTGGTGGCGCACAGTCCGGAAACGGAGGTTTCATTGAAACCTCCGGTCATGAATTCCTCGATGTCACGAAAACCGCGGATGTCACCGCGGCCAACGGCCTGGGCGGCAACTGGCTGCTCGACCCGCGCAACCTGACGGTCACCACCGGCACGGGCTCCAACGCCGTTTCCGGTTCCGGTGCGGGCCCCTACACGCCCAACAACGGCACCACCTCCACCATCAGCGTCGGTGTCATCGAGGCGGCCCTGACCGGTGGTGCGAACGTCACCCTGCAGAGCACCAATGCCACCGGTGGCGGTACCGGCGACATCATCTGGAACGACGATGCCGTGCTCGACTACAACGGCGACGGCACCAATACCCTCACCCTGAATGCCTTCGAGGACATCCTGTTCAACGGCCGCATCACCGACTCCGTGGCCGGTGGCGATGCTCTCAATATCGTGTTCACTGCCAACGACGACATCCTGATCCGCGGCAACATCAATACCGGCAATGGCAACGCCACGCTCACCGCCGGCAACAACGATGCCACCGGGCGTGCCGATACGCTGAACCGCCACGGCATCATCTTTGCGGACGACGACAGCGGCAATGGCCTGACGGCCGGCCTGTTCGGCCAGATCATTGCCGGCGGTGACATCACGCTCGACGCCACCGGCGGCACCAACGGCACCGTGACCATCGCCCACGATCCGGCCTCGGTCGATGCCTACGGCACCAACGGTGTCATCCGCGCCAACGGCACGGTCACCATCAATACGCCGCGACTGCTGGCACTCGATACCTCGGCGGCCGGCACCAACTTCGAAATCATCGGCAACAACATCAATCTGAACGTGGCCGAGGCCAATGCGAATACCACGCAGCGTCTCGACATCGCGGGCGCAACGACGGGCCCGATCCGGGTGCTCAACCTGCTGAACATCAATGATGGCGGCGTAGGCGACATGCTGCTGCATGTCACCTACGACCAGATGATGTCGACCAACGTCCTGCAGGGCGCGAACGAGGGCGGCATCGACATCACCTACAACGATCTCGGTACCGTGCCGGCAGACGGTGCCGTCAAGCTGTCCAGTGGCGCCACCCAGAACACCGTGGAAACGGCCACCATCGATCACGCATTCACCTACACGGCGGCGGCGCAGACGCTGAACACCATCGTTGGGTCGGTGCTCGATATCGATGTCAACTCGGCGTTCCGCAACACCCTGGCCGGCGGCGACATCGACTTCACCCAGGGCAACATTGCGGTCAATGGCGCGACGCTGGAATTCGATACGGTGGAGACATCGGTCGGCGCGAAAGACGCGAAGGTTGACCTGTTCGTCAATGGCGGCACGCTGCTGTCGCTGGGTGGTGGCAGCAACATCCAGGGCGATCTTTTTGTTGCCAACAATGTTTCCGGTACGGCCTTCGATCAGGTGCAGGTGGCCGGTGATGTGACCTTCGATGCCATGGCGACCGGCGCCTCGGTCCAGGGCACGGACCAGTTCCTGTACGGCGGTGTGCTCAACGGCACCACCACCGGCGGCATGGTTGACCTGTATGTGACCAACGTCGGCACCATCAATACGTCAGTGGGTGGTACGGCCGGCGGCAATATCGACCTGCAATCGCAAGCCGGTGGCAACCTGGCGATAAACGCCCTGCAGACCCGTGATGCGTTCGTGCAGGTTTCGGCTGACGGTGATCTGGGCATAGGCCAGATCGATACGACCATGGGCGGTGGCACCGGCGCCGGCATCAACCTGCTGGCCGGTCAGGACGACGGCGGCAGCAACAACAACATCGGCGTATTGACCAGTGACGGCATCATCTCGATCAGCGGTGGCGACGGCGCGGACATCTTCGCGCTGTTGACCCAGGACGCGGCTGTCAGTCTTTCCGGTGCCGGCGGCAGCGATACCGTCAACATCAATGCCCGGCTGGGTGATGCCGACAATTTCCTGATTTCGTCGACCCAGGTTCTGCACAACAACGGCGGCAGCATCAGCGGCAGCTACTCCTTCTTCGGCGATATCGAGACTCTGGCGCTGCACGGTGACAACAACGACGACAATTTCACGCTGCAGTGGAGTGTGTCCCCGCCGGTTGTGAACTTCTCCATGGATGGCGGCACGGACAACGACATCATCAATGGCCGCAACCAGAACACGAACTGGAACATCACCGGTGCCGGCAGCGGCAATGTCGATGGCGCCGCGGCCGGCTTCCTCGGCATCGAGCAGCTGACCGGCGGCACAGCCAATGACAGTTTCTTCTTCCACGATGGCGGTGGTCTTGCTTTCGTCAACGGTGGTGCGGGCGGCGATGCGCTGGACTACAGCAACCTCACGTCCGGCAACGTTCTGGTCACGTTCGACTCCGATCTGGCAGCAGGAACCAATGGCGGTTCGGCCACGGCGCTGGGTGTCGGCTTTGCCGGCATCGACAAGGTCCAGGGTCGGGTTGCATCTGCGTCCGCCAATGAGCTGGCGGTGACCGGTGCCGGCGACAACAGCTGGGGCATTGACGGCATCGACAAGGGCGGACTGACCGGCGACACGCTGACCCAGATCGATTTCGATTCCTTCGGCATCCTGACCGGCGGCGATGGCGATGATGCCTTCACGATGGTCAATCCGACGGCATCCGTGACCGGCAGCCTTGCGGGTGGTGGCGGCGATGATTCGCTGTCCATCGCTGCGCTGACGGCGCCGACGTCGGTGAACCTGGAGACCGGTACGGCAACCGGTGTGGCCGGTTTTGCCGGTATCGAGAATTTCACCGGCACGGGCACCTCCACGCTGATCGGCCAGGACGCTGGCGTGAGCTGGAGCGTGACGGGTATCGGCAGCGGTCAGGCAGATCTGCTTGATTTCACCGGCTTCGACACGCTGGTCGGCGGCAGTGGTACCGACACCTTCACCTTCAATGCCACCGGCGACGTGGCCAGTGTGCAGGGCGGTGGCGGTTACGACACGATCAGTTTCTGGTCCACCGCGCGGCAGAACACCTTCACCGTGACGTCTGCCAACACGGACGGCGCCGGCGGCGACGCTGACGGCATCGCCTTCCAGGGCATTGACTCCGTTCTGGGTGCCAACGGCTATTCCAACCAGCTGGCGGGCACCGATGCCGACAGCACCTGGACGCTGGGCGGCATTGCCGGCGGCAACCTGTCCGACGGTGGCGACCTGAACCTGGATTTCGGCGAAATCTACGAGCTGACCGGTGGTGATGGCGATGACACCTTCGTGTTCCAGCCGCTGGCCAGTACGGCCGTGATTGATGGCGGTGCCGGTGACAACGAGATCGATTTCAGCGGGTACAACGAGAACATCAACATCGGGGCGGGTGGCATCACGTCGGCGGTCACGCTGTCCACGCCGGTCAACTTCCTCAACATCGATACGTTCACGGCCGATGCCGATCAGTACAACACGCTGAATGCACCGGACGGTGCCAGCTACGATGTCAGCATCTACGGCACCCGTGCGTTGACGGTCGATGACGGCGTCGAGCTGCTCGATTTCGTCAACTTCGACGCGATCACCACCGGTGACGGCAATGACAACTTTTATCTGGACGGCGGCAGCCTGACCAGCATCGATGGCGGTGTCGGCGTGAACCAGTTGTACGGCGATGTCGCTGGCTCCACGGTGACGGTCGACAGCAGTTACGGCGGCATGGCCGACGGCATTGCATTCGGCAATGTCCATGCCTTTACCGGTCAGGGTGCGACTGACGCCGTGACCGTGCAGAACGGTGGCAGCATTGATGCGCTGTATCTCGGGGCCGGCAACGACGTGGTTACACTGGAATCCGGCAGTTCCGTGTCCGGCGACATCCAGCTGGGCCTCGACGACGACACCGCCAGCATTGATTTCGGCGCGGCCTTCAGCGGACTGCTCTACGGCGACGGCGGTGACGACACGCTGGCCTTCACCGGTTTCGGCGGCAGTCCGGACCTGTACCTGGTGGTCGACGCCATCGGCAGTGACGGCTTCAACGGCAACAGCGGTGCTGTCGACTTCAATGACATCGATACGGTCACCGGTGATGGTGAGGACGACTTCCTGACCCTGGACCTGTTCAGCCCCGCGGTCTGGAACATCGCCGGCAACGGCGGCACCAGTGCCGGCGACGTGACCATCGGTGGCAGCACGCTGGCGTTCGACGGTTTCGGCAACATCCATGGCAGCTACGATGACGACCAGTTCAACCTGTCGGGTGTTTCCGGCGCTATCGGTGTCAGCATCTATGGCCGCAACGGTGCCGATGCCTACAACCTGTCCGGCGGCGCGGTGGTCAATGGCCTGCTCGACGGCGGCGCCGGCAGCGACATCATCGACTTCGGCGGTGACTCCCGGAATCTTTCCTGGAACCTGACCTCCTACAACGGCGGCACGGTTTCCGATATCGACCTGGCGGCCCCGGTCACTTCCTATGCCGACATGGAGAACCTGGGCGGTGCGGCCGGCAATGACACGTTCGTGTTCTCGGGTGGCCAGGTCAGCGGCACGCTGGACGGTGCCGGTGGCAGCGACCGCCTCGACTACAGTGCGCTGCTGGCGCCGGTGCTGGTTGCGGTGGACAGCGAGGATGCGGCCGGTTTCAACGGCGATGCGAACCTGGTTGGCGATTTCCGCAACATTGATCGTGTGATTGCTCCAACCGGCCAGTCCTCGTCGCTCATCGGGATGGATGTCGACGGCAGCTGGCTGTTCGATGGCACCGGCGGTCATTACGACATCGGTGGCGCACACACGCTCGACTTTGCCAATTTCGAGTTCGTGGACGGCGGCAGTGCCGACGACACCTTCGATGTCACGGTTTCCACCGGCACGAGCCTGAACGGCAACGCCGGCGACGATCTTTTCATCCTGGCCAACGGTGTCAGCGTCAACGGCATCCTCGGCGGCACGGACACGGCCGGTGACACCGTCCGTACCGGCAGTGCCAACGACACCTTCTCCTTCACGACGACCGGCAGCGGTGCTGCCAACGGCAACGCCTTCGGCGGTATCGAGGTCCTGGATGCCGGCACCGGCACCGACACCCTCGCCGGCAATGGCGCCGACAACATCTGGAACGTATCCGGCAACGACGGTGATGTCGCCGGCATGGATTTCCTGTCGATGGAAAACCTGACCGGTGGTCTGGGCAACGACACCTTCAACCTGTCCGGTGCCCATACCGGCAACATCGGCGGTGGTGACGGTGACGATACGTTCAGCGTGGCTTCCGGCTTCACGCTGGCTGCCGGCACCCTGTCCGGCGGCAACAGCAGCACCGTTGACCGCCTGGAAGGCGACGAGATTGCGGTGGATGCCTTCGTGCTGACCGGCACCGGTACCGGCACGCTCAACAGTGCGGCCTTCAGCGGCTTTGAAATGCTGGACGGTGGCAGCAATGCCGGTGACACGCTGACCGGTACCGGTGGCGCCGACACCTTCAACATCAACAGCGACGGCGCCGGCACGGTGGTCTCGCTGGCCGCTTTCGAGGGCATGGAAAACCTGCGTGGCGGTGCCGGCAACGACACCTTCCACGTGCTGCTGTCCGGCGCCTTCAACGGCAGCCTGTACGGTGATGCCGACAACGATGCTTTCCTGGCCTATGGCGATGCTTCGGTGACCGGCGTGGTTGATGGTGGTACCCACACGACGGCCGATACGCTCGATTTCTCCGGTTACGGTTCCGGTGTGAACATCAGTGTCACGTCGCTGACCGGCCTGGAAGCGCTGATCGGCAGCAGCAGTGTCGACACCCTGACCGGCACGGCCGGCAATGACACCATCACGCTGAACGGCAGCGGTACGCATACGTTCAACAGCATGTCGTTCTCGGCTTTCGAGAACGTCGATGCTGCGGCCGGTGATGACAACCTCGTGCTGGCCGGTGGTTTCCTGGGCACCTTCCTCGGTGGTGCCGACAACGACACCATCAGCGCGCAGGCCGGCGTCGATACCGGTTTCTACAACCTGCATGAAAGTGCCGGCAACGACGGTTACGTCTACGACATCGACGGCAGCGCGACGCTGGTCAGCGCGTTCGATGGCGTGGAGAACCTGGCCGGCAACAGTGGTCATGACGAGTTCTATGTCTCCGGCAACTTCCTGGGCGCCCTGGCCGGCAATGCCGGCGACGATCTCTTCGTGTTTGATGACGGCACCAGCGCCGGCTCCATCTCCGGCGGCACGGCGACCACGGAAGATGTCCTGGCAACGGGTCTCGGCAGCGATACCTTCACGCTGACCGGCACCGGTGCCGGTAACCTGAACGGCAGCACGGGCTTCAGCGGCATCGAGCGCCTGAGCGCAGGTGCCGGCGGCACGGATGTGCTGAACGGCACCGGCTCTGCCGATGCCTTCAACTTCATCAGCGCCGGTTCCGTGACGGTCACCGGTCTGATCGCGGCTGACGGTATCGAGAGCATCCATGGCGCCGGCGGCAGCGACACCCTGAACGGTGGCAGCGGCAACGACATCTTCACCATCAACGGTGCCGATGCCGGTTCGTTGTCGGCACTGGCCTTCACGTCCATCGAGAACCTGGCCGGCAATGCCGGTGACGACACGTTCAACTACGAGTCCGGCGGCAGCCTGGCGGGTGGCGTCAGCGGCGGCACGCACACCGCCGGTGACCAGGTCAGTTACTACAATTACGGCAGCGCGGTGAATATCGACATTGCCCAGCTGGTCGGCATCGAGGCCCTGACCGGCTCGTCGCAGGCGGGCGACCAGCTGGTGCTGACGGCCGGCAACGATGGCGTCACGCTGGCGTCGGCCGGCGCGGGCACCGCCAACGGCATTGCCTTCTCGGAAGTCGAGGACCTGCTGGGCAACGGCGGCACCGACACCCTGACCGGCACGGGTGCGGGCGACGGCTGGGTCATCAGCAGCGTCAACGCCGGCGAGGTGAAGAACATTGTCACGTTCACCGGTTTCGCCAACCTGACCGGCGCCGGCGGCGATGATGCGTTCGAGGTCCAGGACGGCGCGCGCATCACCGGCCTGATCACCGGTGGCGGCGGCTACGACAACATGGCCAACCAGAATGCCGGCACCTGGACCCTGAGCGGTGCGGGTGCGGGCAGCTACAGCAACGGTACGACCACGGCCTTCACCGGCATCGAGGTGCTGACCGCCAACGGCAGCGATGACGTGGTGGTGGGCACCACCGGCGCCGATGTGTTCAACCTGAACGCGTCCGGTGCGGGCTCGATTGCCGGCGTGGTCGACCTGCTCAACTTCCGGCAGCTGCAGGGCGGCAACGGCAACGACCGCTTCCTGGTCAACAACGATTACCAGCTGGCAGTCACCCTGTCCGGTGGCAGCGGCGATGACAGTGTCGAGTACGCGCCTGGCGGTGCGGTCGGCAGCGGCAGCACGTTTGATGGCGGCAGTGGCGGTGAAACCCTGGGCGACCTGCTGCTGGGCAGCAGCGGCAACGACGCCTTCCAGGTGAACGGCAGCAACGCCGCCACCCTGACGCAGGTTGCCGGCAGCAATATCGAGCGGCTGGATGGCGGGGCGGGTGTCGGTGACACGCTGACCGGTTCGGCGGGCGGTGATATCTGGAACCTGGCCAACAGCGGCAGCACGGTGGCGGGCATGGGCTTTGCCGCCATCGAGAACGTGACCGCCGGCAACGGCGCCAACACCTTCAACATCGGCACCTACACCGGCAACATCACCGGCGGTACGGGTGCCGATCTGTTCGTGCTCAACGGCGCCCTGACCGGCAGCATCGACGGCAACAGCGGCACGGACGAACTGCAGGGAACCGCCGGCAACGACAGCGTGCAGCTGGGAGCGACCGTCTCGACCATCAACGGCGTGACATCCACGTTCACCAATATCGAAGTCCTGACCGGCAATGGCGGTACTGACACGCTGACCGGCATCGTTGGCGGCAGCAATGCGTTCTACATCGACGGCGCGAACAGTGGCAGTGTCGGCAGCTGGGACTTCAGTGGTTTTGCCAACCTGGCCGGCAGTATCGGCAACGACACCTTCGACCTCGCGGCTACCGGCCGTGTCTCCGGCTCGATCAGCGGCGGTGGCGGTTCCGACACGGTGTCCGGCACGGCTGCCAACGCCGAAAGCTGGGACATCAGTGGCGCCGGTACGGGCAGTGTGACCAACACCGCCGGCAGCACTGCCTTCACCGGCATCACGACCATCGACGGTGCCGGCGGCGGTGACAGCCTGCTGATCTCGGCTGTCGGTGGCCAGACCGTCAACATCAGCGGCAGCGGCAGCGGCGGTGTCGGCAGCTTCCTGTTTGCCGGCATGACCGATATCGATGCGGGTGTGGGCGCCGATATCTTCAACATCACCGGTGCGCATACCGGCAACCTGTCCGGCAGTGCCGGCGACGATGAATTCCGCTTCAACGGCGGCAGCGTCAGCGGCAACCTGCTGGGCGGCACGGCCGCGGAAACGCTGGGCGACCTGATTACCGGTTCGTCCGGTTCCGACACGGCGGTGATTGCGGGTGCCGAAACCGGTACTTTCAACAGCACGGGTTTCACCGACATCGAGCGCATGAACGCCGCCGGCGGGGCCGCTGACACCCTGTCGACGGCCGGCGCCAATACCTGGAACCTGGGTGGCGGTACCGATCTGGTCTCCGGCATTGCCTTCAGCAATTTCGAATCGGTATCGGCCGGCAACGGCGCCGACACGTTCAACATCGACGGCCTGGTCGGTTTTGACCTGCTCGGCAACGGCGGCGACGACGTCTTCAACCTCAACAGTGGCGGCAGCCTGGCCGCAGACGCCTTCGGTGGTGCCGGTGACGATACCTTCAACTTCAACGGCGGCAGCATCAGCGGCAGCATCGATGGCGGCACGGCCGGCGAAACGCTCGGCGACCTGATTGTCGGCACGGCAGTCGCTGATGCCTTCACCGTTACCGGTACCGGCAGCGGCACGGTCAACAGCACCGGTTTCGCCGACGTCGAGCGCCTGAACGGCGGCGACGGCAGCGACACCTTCTCGGTGTTCGAGACCGGCAGCGTCACCAGCATCAACGGCGGTCTGGGCAACGGCGATGTCCTGAGTGTGGCCGGCAACGTCAATACCACCATCAACGGCACCACCATCGTCCGCGGCAGCACCATGGGCTGGACCGGCGTGGAGAACCTGCTGGTGGGCACGTCGGGTGCCAGCAACATCACGATCGGCAGTGCGGTATCGGTAGCCGGCGACTTCACGCTGGGGTCCGGCGGCGGCATTGCCACCACCGGTGGCAGCCGGATTTCTGCCGCCACGGTCAATGCCACGGCTTCCGGCGGTGTCGATCTGTACACCAACACCGCATCGCTGGATGTCGCAACATCCGCTGCCAGCAACGTCAGCGTCGATGAACTGGACGGCCTGACTTCGGTACGCCTCCAGGGCAACAATGTCAGCCTGACGGCCGGTGGTGCCGTGGCCGATGCCGATGCCGCCCTCGACATCAACGCCACGACCGCGGCCGTTCTGGATGTGAACGGCAACATCGGCAGCAGCGGTTCTTTCCTGGCCGTGCAGGCCGCGGGTGTCGACAGCACCAGCAACGGCGACCAGTTCCTGCAGTTCAACGGCAACGTCGGCAGCCTGAACATCGACGCCGGCGTCAACACGGCCATCCTGCGGACCTCGTCTGCGGCCGTCACGGTCGATCAGGGCGCGCTCGACCAGATCACCGCCGGTGCGCTGGCCCTGCAGACCGGCAGCTTCCTGCTGGACGGCAACAACGCGGTCGACACGCTGGCCGTGAACACCGACGGCGCGGTGCTGTTCGACAACGGCAGCAACGATCTGGCCATCGGCACGGTCGGCAGTACGGCCGGCATCACCACCGTTAATGACGCGGTCGATCTGGCCGGCGGCAACATCGATGTCAACGCGGTGGTGAATACCGGCAGCGCCCGCTTCAGCATGACCGCCAGCGGCAACATCGCGCAGACGGCGGCCATCACCGCCGGCTCGCTGGCGGTCGTGACGGTTTCCGGTGACGCCACCCTGGATGGCAGTGTCGACACCGATACCTTCGCCGCCGATGTCGATGGCGATCTGGTGATCGTCGATGCCGACGGTTTCAATATCGCCACGGTCGGCTCCGTCACCGGCATCGGCAGCAGCGGTTTCACTGCCATCGATGCCGACGGCGCGGTCACCGATTCCGCTGCGATTGCCGTCAACGGTCTGGCGCTCACCGGCAGCGGCCCGTATACGCTGGATGCGGTCGGCAACAGCTTCGGCACGCTGGCCGTCGACAGCACCGGTACCGCCACGCTGACGCAGTCCGGTGCGCTGGCCATCGGCACGGTCAACGGTGTCGCCGGTGTCGACACCGGTGCCGGCAACTTCGTGCTCAACAGCTCCGGTGGCACGGTCACGCTCAACGACGATGTGAGTGCCGCCAACGTCACGCTGGCGGTGACCGGCTCGGGTGGCATCGGTGGTACCGGCACGGTCACGGCAGGGGCGCTCAACGCCAGTGCCGTCGGCAACATTGCGCTCGATACCGTCATCGACACGCTGGTGGCTTCCAGCAGTACCGGTTCCCTGGTCGTGACCGATGCCGGCGATCTGACTGTCGACAATGCTTCTGCCGCCACATCGCTGGATATCACCGCTGCCGGTTCGCTGACGGTCGAGGAAGTGTCTGCGGCAAATGCATCGCTCACGGCCACCGCCGGCGACATCCTCGACGGCAATGGAGGCAGCACCAACATCACGGCCTCGACGATTGCCCTGGGCGCAGCCGACATCGGCACGGTGACGGATTTCGCGGCCGGTACCGGCGACGCGCTGGAAGTGTCCGGCCTTGCTGCCGGCGGCCTGCTGGTACAGGGCAGCGGCGTGGCCAATATCCTGGTCAGCGGCAACTACACGGCCGGCAACGACGACGTGCAGGGGGTGGACACCCTGTTGCTGTCGGGCACCGGCAACCTCGACGTTTCCAGCGGCCTGGCGGTGTTCGCCACCGGCAGCGAGATCGGCCTGGGTGCAGGCAGTACGCTCACCCTGCCGACCACCACCACGACGGCAGCCGGTTCCGTGCTGCAGGTGAGCGGCAATGACATCGTGGCTGCCGGTGGTTCCCGCACGCTGGACTTCAATGCCGACACGCTGCACTTCGTGACCGGCAGTGCCGGCGGTGCCGTCACGCTGACCGGCGACATCGGCACGCTGTCCGGCAGCGCCGCCGACGACCTGACCGTCGATGTCGACAGCGCGCTGGTGGTGGACGGGCTGGCCAACAGCAACGGCTTCATCGACATCACCGTGGCCAGTGGCGATGCCACGCTGCTCGACGTCGATACCAGTGCCACCGACGACGGCAACAACGACATCGTGGTTGTCGCGGAGAATGGCGACATCGTGGTCGGTGAACTGAATGCCGGCGCACAGAACGACGTCAGCCTGACGGCCTCGGGCAGCATCACCGACATCGCCAACACCGTGCGTGCCGATCGCCTTGATCTGGATGCCGGCGGCGACATCGGTGAAAGCAGCAATGCCTTCAATACGGGTGTCAACCTGATTGCCGCCGAGTCCGATACCGGCAACATCTGGATCGAGGATGAAGACGACGTCACCTTCGAGAACCTGGCCGCCGGCAACGGCGGCGTGACGGTCACTTCCACGGGTGATGTCACTGTCCTGGCGGCTTCTGCCGGCACCGGCGGCATCACCCTGGACGTCGGCAGTGGCACGCTGGTGGACATGGACACTGCGGGCGACATCGACGTCACCTCGGCCGGAGACATTGCCGGTACCGGCGACATCAGTGGTGTCAGCGTCAGCGTGGTGTCCACCGGCGGCGATGCCGGCCTGGGTCTGGGAACGGGTTCGGTCACGGCCGGTGCCGGTGGCATCAGCATCAGCGGCGACACCGACGCCGTCATCGGCAATGCGACTTCCGACGGCGATGTCGTGGTCACGGCGACGACCGGCGATGCCGTGATCGGTACCGTCACCACCACGGCCGGCAACGGCGGTGATGTCGTGGTCTCGGCCGGCGATGCCGTCACCGTGAACGGCGCCGTCGATGCCGACAACGGCGTGTCCGTCACGTCCGGCGGCGATGCCGCACTCGACAACATCGTGGCCGGCGCCGGCGGCCTGACGGCGGATATCGGCGGTACGGCGGCACTGGGCGACATCGTGATGGAAGGTGGCGCCATCGATCTGGTGGCCGCCGACGACGTCGTCATCGATGGCCTGATCGAGACCGCCGGCGGCGCCAGCGGCGGCATCTCGATCGAGAGCACCGGTGGCGGCATCCTGATGGAGATGACCAGCAGTGGCGATGCGGCCGGCATTACCGAAGCCGACGGCGCCACCATCGACCTGCTCGCCCAGGGCGACATCGTGATCAGCATCGTCGACGCCGGCGCGACCGGCACGGTCAACATCGTGAGCACGACCGGCACGGTGACCGTGAACGAGCGCAGCCGCATGGGCGACGATGTGGCGAACATCACCGCTGCCACCACCAACATCACCGGCGAGGCCGGGATCGGCAACGTCAGCGGCCTGCAGCTGGTCATCGATACCTCGACACTGAACCTGCAGTCGAACGGTCCGGTGGTCGATCCGATCCTGCTGCAGGACACCGACGTCAACTTCGACGGCAACCTGATTCCGCCGCTGTCGCAGTTGCTCGGCAATCTGAGCTTCGATCCGGAACTGGAAGGCCTGGCCTACCTTGATCCGGCGATCTTCACCGCGGTCGGCAACTACGCGACCGACGAGGACGCGCTGGAGTTGCCGGAAGACCAGAAAGTGGCCGGCGGCAACGGTGTGGATGACGAGCAGCCGGTGGCGGAGCAGGCACCGGCGCCGGCCGGCGAACCGGTGGAAAGTGCCCAGGCGGAGGCGCCGGAAATTCCGCTGGCGATGAACTGACCGATACATGTCGCTGCCTGCGGGCAGCGACGCGGCATCCGGTGTGCGCTACACCGACGCGGGGAGGCTGATGCCTCCCTTTCTTTTGGAAAACGTGCCGGCGGTTTCTGGCCGCTGTTCAGGCATCTTTCGGCAGCACCACGACACGGGTGCGCGATGCGATGTCGTGCCAGCTGCGGCCGGCCACCAGTATCCAGAAGAAGCCCAGTCCGAGGCACAGCAGGGACAGGGTGCCGACGGCGACGCGCAGCCAGAGGCGGCCGGGCGGGGGTGTCCTGCCTTCCGTGTCGACCAGCCGCAGGCGCCAGGTCTTCATGCCCAGGGTCTGGCCGCCGTGACGCCAGAACCACACGAAGAAACCGGCCGCGGTCAGCCACAGCACGGGCAGGGTCACGAACGGTGCGATGGCCGGCGGTACCAGTGGCCGGATCGGGCCGGCGGCATCCAGGGGCTGGCTCATGACGGCGGATTCGACGATGGCGACCACGAAACCGAGCACGAACCAGATCGCCAGCACCAGCAGGCTGTCGTAGAAGGCGGCGGCCAGGCGGCGGGCCAGGCCGGCATCGGGGAGGTCGCGGAAGGGGATCAGGGGCATGGGGATCGTTGCTGCTTGAGATGGTGCCGGAGGTCGGAATCGAACCGACACTCTGTCGCCAGAACCGGATTTTGAGTCCGGCGCGTCTACCAGTTTCGCCACTCCGGCGCAGCGGCGCGCATTCTAGCAGGCTGCCGGGCCGACCGGTCGAAAGTGACGGTCGGGACCGGTTTCGCTACCCTTGCCGCGCCGTGTCTACCGGGCCCTGCCCGCCAGCGCCCCCGGGGCCAGCCTGCCGTCATGCGCGTTGCCGATTTCGACTACTCCCTCCCGGATGAACTCATTGCCCGGCTGCCGGCTGCCGAACGTGCGGGCAGTCGCCTGCTGGTGCTGGACGGCCGTGACGGTCGCGTGCTGCACCGGCAGTTCCGGGCATTGCCGGAACTGCTGCAGGCGGGTGATCTGCTGGTGCTGAACGATACCCGGGTGATTCCCGCGCGCCTGTTTGCCCGCAAGCAGACCGGCGGCGAGGCGGAAATCCTGATCGAGCGCGTGACCGGTGTGCGTTCGGCGCTGGCCCACGTGCGTGCCAGCAAGTCGCCGAAGCCGGGCTCCTCGCTGATGCTGGCCGACGGCACGGCGCTGCTGATGACGGAACGCCACGGCGAACTGTTCGTGCTGGAATTTCCGGAAGACGTGCTGGCCGTGCTGGAGCGCCTCGGACACATGCCGCTGCCGCCCTACATCGACCGTGCCGACGCGGAGCAGGATCGCGAGCGCTACCAGACCGTGTATGCCAGGCACCCGGGAGCCGTGGCGGCACCGACCGCCGGCCTGCACTTCGACGAGCCGATGTTTGCTGCATTGCGCGCACTCGGCGTGCGCACGACCACGGTGACCCTGCATGTGGGTGCCGGCACGTTCCAGCCGGTGCGCGCGGAAAACGTCGAGGACCACCGCATGCACGGCGAGCTGGTCGAGGTCGGGGACGAAGCCGTGCGGGCCGTGCAGGAAACGAAGCGTGCCGGAGGGCGGGTGATTGCCGTGGGCACTACGGCCGTGCGCAGCCTGGAGTCGGCCGCACCGTCGGGCACCCTGCAGGCCTGGCGCGGCGAGACCGGCATTTTCATCTATCCCGGCTACCGCTTCCGGGTGGTGGATGCGCTGATCACCAATTTCCATTTGCCGAAGTCGACACTGCTGATGCTGGTGAGCGCCTTCGCCGGCCGCGACCATGTCCTGCATGCCTATGCGGAAGCCGTGCGCGAGCGCTACCGTTTCTTCAGTTACGGCGACGCCATGTTCATTCCGTATCCGCAGCCCGATGCGAGGGCCCCGTGAGCACGACCATGAAATTCGATCTGCTCGGCACGGACGGCGCCGCCCGGCGCGGCCGGCTGACCTTCGCGCGCGGCACGGTGGAAACGCCGGCCTTCATGCCGGTGGGCACCTACGGCACGGTGAAGGCCATGCTGCCGCGCGACATTGCCGGTATCGGCGCACAGATCGTGCTCGGCAATACGTTCCATCTCATGCTGCGCCCGGGTACCGACATCGTGCGCCGGCACGGCGACCTGCACGATTTCATGCAGTGGCCGGGGCCGATCCTCACCGACTCCGGCGGCTTCCAGGTGTTCAGTCTGGGTGATCTGCGGAAAATCACCGAGGCCGGCGTGAAGTTCCGTTCGCCCATCGACGGCTCGGAAGTGTTCCTCGACCCGGAAATCTCGATGCGCGTGCAGCACGAGCTGGGCTCGGACATCGTGATGATCTTCGACGAGTGCACGCCGTATCCGGCCACCGAGGCGCAGGCGCGCAAGTCCATGGAGCTGTCGCTGCGCTGGGCAAGGCGCTCCCGGGATGCCCATGACGCGCTGCCGGCCCGGACCGGCCGGCCGGCCGGGGCCCTGTTCGGCATCGTCCAGGGCGGGATGTACGAAACGCTGCGCGAGGAGTCGCTGGCCGGGCTGACCGCCATCGGTTTCGACGGCTATGCCATCGGCGGCCTGTCGGTCGGCGAGCCCAAGGAAGACATGATCCGCATCCTTGACCACCTGCCGCCGAGGATGCCGGCGGACCGGCCCCGCTACCTGATGGGGGTGGGCAAGCCGCTGGACATCGCCGAGGCGGTCCTCCGGGGCATCGACATGTTCGATTGTGTCCTGCCGACCCGGAACGCCCGCAACGGGCACTTTTTCACCAGTGAGGGGGTCGTACGGATCCGCAACGCGCAGTACCGGGACGATACCGGCCCGCTGGACCCGGCCTGCGACTGCCACACCTGCCGGAACTTCTCCCGGGCCTATCTGCATCATCTGGACAAGTGCGGGGAAATGCTCGGATCCATGCTCGGAACCATCCACAACCTGCGTTATTACCAGCACCTGATGGCGCAATTGCGGGGGGCTATTGAAGCGGGTAGATTGGCCGACCTTGTCAACGAACTGAGGCAAAAACCATGAGTTTCTTCATCAGCGAGGCCTGGGCCGACGGTGCTCCGGCCGCTGCTGCGCAATCCCAGGGCGGCGGCTTTGTCACCCTCGTCATGTTCGGCGTACTGATCCTGATGATGTACTTCATGATCTGGCGCCCGCAGTCCAAGCGCATGAAGGAACACCGCGAGCTGGTCGGGGCCCTGCAGAAGGGCGACGAAGTGGTGGTGAACGGCGCCATCCTCGGCCGGGTCAACAAGGTCACCGATGAATACCTGGCGCTGGAAATTGCCGACGGTGTCGAGATCAAGGTATCGAAACTGTCGGTGACGGCGTCCCTGCCCAAGGGCACGCTGAAGCAGATCAAGGAAGCCGCCTGAGTAGCCGTTCATGAACCAGAATTCGTGGTGGTCGGTGGCGATAGTCGTGCTGGTCGTACTGGTCAGTGCCGTCTACTCGCTGCCGAACCTGTATCCGGACGAACCCGCCATCCAGATTTCCGGGGCCAGCGCCTCGGTGGAAATCGGCGACGACACCGCTCGCCGGGCCGAGGCCGCACTGGAAGCCGCGAAGCTCCCGTTCAAACCCCATGAGCGCGTCCAGGGCTCGGTGCTGATCCGCATGGGCAGTGCCGAAGCGCAGGTGCGCGCCAAGGAAATCGTGCAGCAGGCGCTGGGTGACAGCGTGGTGGTGGCTTTCAACCTGGCGCCGACCACGCCGGCGTGGATGCTGGCGCTGCGTGCCGAGCCGATGAATCTCGGCCTCGACCTGCGCGGCGGTGTCCACTTCAAGCTGGAAGTGGACATGGAGAAGGCGATCGCCCGGCGCGAGGACGGCTGGCTGAACCAGATCCGCGACACGCTGCGCGAGAAATTGCCCGACGGCCAGCGTTACAAGAGCATTCGCCGCAATGCCGGTGGCGGCATCGAACTGCGTTTCGATGACGCCGGCACCCGCGACCGCAGCCGTTCGATCATCGCCGGCATGACCAGCGATTTCCTGATCACGGACAGCGACGGTGAAGGCGAATACGGTCTCTCGCTGAAGCTCACGGAAGTTGCGCTCAAGGAGATTGCCGACTACGCGATCGAACAGAACAGAACCACCATTGCCAACCGGGTTAACGAACTCGGGGTGGCGGAACCGCTGGTGCAGCGCCAGGGCCGCAACCGCATCGTGGTCGAGCTGCCGGGCGTGCAGGACACCGCGACCGCCAAGCGGGTGCTGGGTCGTACAGCCAGTCTCGAGTTCCGGCTGGTGGAGCTCGACGGTGGCGGCGAGTTGTTCCCGTTCAAGGACAACCGCGAACCGCCGGTGCCGCTCAAGCGGGAAAAAATCGTCACCGGCGACTCGGTGACCGGTGCCAAGGCCGGTTTCGACCAGGATTCGAACACGCCCAACGTCAGCATCACGCTGGACACCAAGGGCGGCCGTGCCATGCAGCGCGCCACCTCCGAGAACATCAAGAAGCCGATGGCGGTGCTGTTTGTCGAGACCAAGTCGGCCGCACGCACGGTGACCCGCGCCGACGGCACCACCGAGACGGTGATCGACAAGCGCGAGGAGCGTTATGTCATCAACCGCGCCACCATCCAGAGCGCCTTCAGCGTGCAGTTCCAGATCACCGGCCTGGATTCGCCGGCAGAAGCCCAGGAGCTGGCCCTGCTGCTGCGCTCCGGCTCGCTGGCGGCGCCGATGTACATCGTGGAAGAACGCACCATCGGCCCCAGCCTCGGCAAGGAAAACATCGAGGCCGGCCTGAAGGCGGCGGTGTACGGCTTCCTGTTCGTGGTGCTGTTCATGGTCCTGAACTACCGGCTGGTCGGTGCCTTCGCCTGCATCGCGCTGGTGGGCAACCTGCTGCTGTTGCTGGCCGTGCTGGGCTGGTTCGGGGCAACGCTCACCATGCCCGGTATCGCCGGGATCGTATTGACCATGGGTATCGCCGTGGACGCCAACGTACTGATCAACGAGCGGATACGGGAAGAGTTGCGAAAAGGGCTGCCCGTACAGCAGGCCATGCACAACGGCTACAACCGTGCCTGGACCACCATCTTTGATTCGCACGTCACCACCTTCGTGGTCGGCATCATCCTGTTCGGGTTCGGTGCCGGGTCGGTCAAGGGCTTTGCCATCACCCTGTCCATCGGCATTGCCACCTCGCTGTACACCGCCGTGGTGTTCTCGCGTACGTTGATGAACTGGAAATACGGCGGCAAGCAGATGAAATCGATCAGCATCCAGCCGGTGTGGGTACGGGCATGAACAGGGTCATCGAGAACGGCGCGGCCCCGGCGGCCGCCAGCGTACACACAGAGCACACCCGCGCGATCAACTTCATGCGCTTCGCGCCGTACATGACGGCGCTGTCGATCCTCATGACGGTCGCCGCGGTCCTGCTGATTACCTTCAAGGGTCTGAATCTGGGGCTGGACTTCACCGGCGGCACGCTGCTGGAAGTGAAGTACGCGCAGGAGGCCGACCTGGAGAAGGTGCGCGCACGTCTGGCCGAGACCGGTCACCCGGAAGCCCTGGTGCAGCATTTCGGTTCTGCCCGTGACGTGCTGGTGCGCATTCCGCCGCAGGGCAACACCGACCAGAACAAGCTCGGCACGGACGTGTTCGAGTCGCTCAAGGCGGTACAGCCCGATCTGGAGCTGACCCGTACGGAGTTCGTGGGCCCGGCCGTCGGCGAAGAGCTGCGCGACCAGTCCGGCGTAGCGTTGCTGGCCGCACTCGGGTTGATGATGCTGTTCGTGTCGATCCGCTTCCAGTGGCGGATGTCGCTGGGTTCCGTGCTGGCACTGGGCCACGATGCCATCATCGTGGTCGGCATCTTCGCGCTGTTCCAGTGGACCTTCGATCTCACCGTGCTGGCGGCGGTGCTCGCGATCATCGGTTACTCGATCAACGAGAGCATCGTTGTGGGTGACCGTGTGCGGGAAAACTTCCGGCTGCTGCGCAAGGGCACCACGGCGGAAATCATCAACGGCGCCGTCACCCAGACCCTGTCGCGTACGGTGATGACGGCTTCCACGACTTTCCTGTCGGCACTGGCCCTGTTCCTGTGGGGTGGTACGGCGATCCATCACTTCTCGCTGGCCATGATGATCGGGGTGTCCTTCGGCACCTACTCGTCGGTGTTCGTCGCGTCGTCGCTGATGATGTATCTGGGCGTCAGCCGCGATGATTACATCGTGGTCACCAAGGAAGTCGACGACCGACCCTGAGCCGGGGCCGGCCGGGGTAATGCATGCACCATGAACTTACCCTGATCAGCACCATCGCGGTTGGCCTGGGACTGGCACTGGTCCTGGGCTTCGTGGCCATGAAGCTGCGCCTGCCGGCGCTGGTGGGTTATCTGCTGGCCGGCGTCATCATCGGGCCGTCCACGCCGGGTTTCGTGGCGGATGTCGGTCTCGCGCAGCAGCTGGCCGAGATCGGCGTGATGCTGTTGATGTTCGGCGTCGGCCTGCATTTCTCGCTCGACGAATTGCTGTCGGTACGCAGGATCGCGCTGCCGGGTGCCGTGGTGCAGATCGTGGCCGCCACGGCACTGGGTGTCGGTGTGGCGGCGCTCTGGGACTGGCCGCTGAGTGCCGGTCTGGTGTTCGGCCTGTCGCTGTCCGTGGCCAGCACCGTGGTGCTGCTGCGCGCACTGGAAGATCGCGGCCTGCTGACGTCCATGAACGGACGGATCGCGGTCGGCTGGCTCGTGGTGGAAGACCTCGCCATGATCCTGGTGCTGGTGCTGCTGCCGCCGCTGGCGGCCTGGCTGGAGCCGCAGGTGGCCGCTGCCAGTCACGACGGCCCGCAGCTGGCGCTGGCGCTGGCCATGACGTTCGGCAAGGTGGCGGTCTTCATCGCGTTGATGCTGGTGATCGGCCGGCGCGTGTTTCCCTGGTTGTTGCTGCAGGTGGCACGTACCGGCTCGCGCGAGCTGTTCACGCTGGGCGTGATTGCCGCCGCACTGGGCATTGCCTGGGGCTCGGCGCATCTTTTCGGTGTGTCGTTCGCGCTGGGTGCGTTCTTTGCCGGCATGATCATGCGCGAATCGGACCTCAGCGTGCGTGCAGCGCATGAGTCGCTGCCGCTGCGTGATGCCTTTGCCGTGCTGTTCTTCGTGTCGGTCGGCATGTTGTTCGATCCGATGATCCTGGTGGACGAACCGCTGCGGGTGCTGGCCGTGGTGGCCATCATCGTGTTCGGCAAATCGCTGGCCGCCTTCGTGATCGTGCTGCTGTTCCGCTATCCGCTGAATACCGCGCTCACGGTGTCGGCGAGCCTGGCGCAGATCGGCGAGTTCTCGTTCATCCTCGCCGGCCTCGGCGTGGCGCTGGGGCTGCTGTCGCCGGAGGCGCAGAGCCTGATCCTCGCGGGCGCGCTGATCTCGATCACGCTGAATCCGTTGCTGTTCCATGCCATCGAGCCGGCACAGGCCTGGCTGCGCAAGCGCTCGCGCCTGGCGCGCCGGCTGGAAAAGGGACTGGACCCGCTGGCGGAACTGCCGACGGATACCGACCACCGCTATCTGGCCGGGCATGTTGTGCTGGTCGGCTACGGCCGGGTCGGCCGCCGCATCGGCGAGGCCCTGTCGGCACAGGGCATTTCCTTCGTGGTGGCCGAGCAGAACCGCGAACTGGTGCAGGCCCTGCGTGCGAAAGGCATTGCGGCCGTGTCCGGCGATGCCGGCGAACCTGCCGTGCTGATCCAGGCGCATGTGGCGCGCGCGGCGGCACTGGTGATTGCCACGCCGGATGCCGTGCCATCCCTGCGCATGATCGAGACCGCACGCCTGCTCAATCCCGGCATCGACATCTCCGTGCGCACGCACAGCGAAGAAGAAGCGGCGCTGCTGGCGAAGCAGGGCCATGTGTTCATGGGCGAACACGAGCTGGCGTCCGGCATGAGCCGGCATGTGCTGGCGCGCATGGCGGCCAGGGCCGGGGCTGATCCCGGATAAAACAAAAAGCCCGCAGCAATGCGGGCTTTTTTTCATCCGGCGCGAGCTTCAGCGCTTCCAGTTTTCCGGCACGTGCGGTGCGATGGATTTCAGCAGGGCCTTCAGTACCTTCGGGTTGCCGCCGACGATGTGGCCTTTCTCCATGTGCGTCTCGCCGCCATTGAAATCGCTCACCAGGCCGCCGGCCTCGGTGATCAGCAGGCAGCCGGCCGCCATGTCCCAGGGCTTCAGGCCGAATTCCCAGAAGCCGTCCATGCGGCCGGCCGCCACGTAGGCAAGGTCGAGTGCGGCGGAGCCGGGGCGGCGGATGCCGGCGGTTTGCGAGGCCAGGTCCTTGAACATGGCGAGGTAGGCATCGATGTGCGGCATCTGCTCCTTGCGGAACGGGAAGCCGGTGCCGATCAGTGCACCTTCCAGCGTCTTGCGGTCGCTGACACGGATGCGACGGCCGTTCAGCTGGGCGCCACGGCCGCGGCTGGCGGTGAATTCTTCCTTGCGCAGCGGATCGAACACCACCGCGTGTTCCATGCGGCCGTTCACCTGGATGCCGATGGAAACGGCGAACTGCGGAAAGCCGTGGATGAAATTGGTGGTGCCGTCGAGCGGATCGATGATCCATTCGGTGTCGGAGCCGCCACCCTTGCCGGCAATGCGGCCGCCTTCCTCGCCGAGGATGTCGTGCTTCGGAAAGGTTTTCTGGATGACGTCGATCACGGCCGCTTCGGCGGCACGGTCGACGGCGGTGACGAAATCGTTCTGACCCTTGGCTTCGATGGTCAGTTGGTCGGCACGGACCAGCGCCTGTTCGATGACCCGGCCGGCAGCGCGGGCGGCGTTCAGCGCGATGTTGACGATGGGTTGGTGCATGGCGGCAACCTCGTGGCCGGGTCGGCCTGGTCTCGTGGCGGAAGGATGAAAGAACGGCCCCGCAGCGGGGGCGGCAATCCTAGCAGAAGGTCCCCGTTGCCCGGCAGTGCCGCCGGCCGCCGGACGGGGCCCGGCCCGCTATACTGCCGGCCCTTTTTCCGACCCTTCCGCGCGCCATGCTGGACCGCATCCGCATCGTCATGGTCAACACCTCGCATGCCGGCAACATCGGTGCCGCGGCACGGGCCATGAAAACCATGGGGCTTGTGCAGCTCTGGCTGGTTGATCCGGTGGAGTTCTCGCCGGCCGATGCCCATGGCCGCGACTTCGCCATGGCCTCGGGGGCAGTCGACCTGATGGCGCAGGCCCGGGTGGTGGCGACCCTGGACGAGGCCCTGGCCGGCTGTGTGCTGGTACTGGGTGCCAGTGCCCGGGTACGTACCGTGCCCTGGCCGCATCTCACGTCCTGGCAGGGCGCCGCCACGGCGCTGGAGCAGCTGCGCGCACCGGGTGTGACCGGCGATGTCGCCATCGTGTTCGGCCGCGAGAACAGCGGTCTGACCAACGAGGAACTGGCCCGCTGCCATTTCCACGTGGAGATCCCCGGCAACCCGGAGTACCCGGTGCTGAACGTGGCCGCCGCGGTCCAGGTGCTGGCCTACGAACTGCGCCGGCAGTGGCTGACCGCCGGCGCCGTGCTGCCGGCAGACGGGGCGCAGCCGGAAATGCTGGTCGAGCGGGTACGCTGGGACAAGCCGCCGGCCAGTGCCGACGAGCTGGAGAAATTCTTCGGGCACCTTGAGAAAACCTTGCTCGACCTTCAATTCTTCGTGGTCGATGATCCCAGACAGTTGCTGGTGCGCCTGCGCCGGCTGTTCCTGCGGGCCCGGCCCGACGAAGTCGAATTGAGAATCCTGCGCGGCATCCTGGGTGCTGCGCAGAAAGCCGCACACAATGCTGCAAAGAGTGCCGCGCAGAGCACACGCGCCGGCAAAGACGGAGAGTCCTGATGTTCGGCCAGTTGCGGGAAGACATACGTTCGGTGTTCGCACGCGATCCGGCGGCACGCAATACGCTGGAAGTGGTGCTGACCTATCCGGGCCTGCATGCACTCATCTTCCACCGCATGGCGCATGCCCTGTGGAACTGCGGGCTGAAGCTGCTGGCGCGCATGCTCAGCACGTTCTCGCGCTGGCTGACCGGCATCGAGATCCATCCCGGTGCCGTCATCGGCAAGCGTTTCTTCATCGATCACGGCATGGGCGTGGTGATCGGCGAGACTGCGGAGATCGGCGACGACGTCACCCTGTATCACGGCGTCACCCTGGGCGGCACCAGCTGGAATGCCGGCAAGCGGCACCCCACCATCGGCAATGGCGTGGTGATCGGTGCCGGCGCCAAGGTGCTGGGCCCGATCACGGTCGGCGAAGGTGCCCGGGTCGGCTCCAACTCCGTGGTTACCAAGCCGGTGCCGCCGGGCGCCACCGTGGTCGGCATTCCGGGGCGGATCATCGTGCGCGATGCGCCGGTGAGCAGCACCGATGCCGCGAAGCAGGCGCTGGCCGAGAAGCTGGGTTTCGATGCCTACGGGGTGGGCGGCGACATGCCGGACCCGGTGGCCCGGGCCATCCATGGCCTGATCGACCATATCCATGCCACCGACCAGCGCGTGGACGGTATGTGCGATGCCCTGCGCCGGCTGGGCAGCGACTACTGCGATCGCAAGCCGCCGGAGCTCAAGGACGACCTGCTGGACCCGCTGGCGGCGGCCACCGGCAAGACTTCGTCAGATACGCGCCCGAATAGTTGACAGAAATACTCGGGTAATGGATTCTCGGGCGTCCGTGACGTGGAGCCCGAGGATTTCACCATGCGTCTGACCACCAAGGGTCGGTATGCCGTAACGGCCATGCTGGATCTGGCCATCAATGCCGAACAGGGGCCGGTCAGCCTGGCCGATATCTCCGAGCGCCAGGGCATCTCGATCTCCTACCTTGAGCAGTTGTTCGCCCGTCTGCGCAAGAACGAACTGGTGAGCAGCGTGCGTGGTCCCGGTGGCGGTTACCGGCTGTCCCGCCCCGCGGGTGACGTGTTCATCGCCAGCATCATCGATGCCGTGGACGAGCAGGTGGACGCCACCCGCTGCGGCGGCGAGGGCACCTGCCAGGAAGGGCAGATGTGCCTGACCCACTACCTGTGGCAGGACCTGTCCGGACAGATCCATGCCTTTCTGTCCGGCATCAGCCTGGGCGATCTGGTCCAGCGCCAGGAGATCCGCCGCATCGGCGAGCGTCAGCGGGAAAAACAGCGCGCGGACGTCATTACCGTAAGATAGCGGTCCCGTCGCTGCGGCTGATCCGTCGTGAGCAATCCGGCCCGCCCTGACATCGTCTATCTCGATTACGCGGCCACCACGCCGGTCGATCCGCGCGTGGTCGCGCGCATGGTCGAATGCCTGGGCCCGGACGGGAATTTCGCCAACCCGGCCTCGCGCACGCATGCGCCGGGCTGGTTCGCGGAAGAAGCGGTGGAGGAGGCGCGCGCGCAGGTGGCCGAGCTGGTGCACTGCGATGTGCGCGAGCTGGTCTGGACGTCCGGTGCCACCGAGAGCGACAACCTGGCCATCAAGGGCGCCGCACAGGCGCTGCGCAATGCCGGCCGGCACATCGTGACCAGCACCATCGAGCACAAGGCCGTGATCGACAGCTGCAGGTGGCTGGAGAAAAACGGCTGGGATGTGACCTGGCTGTCGCCGACCGCGGAAGGCATTGTCGAGCCGGAACAACTGTCCGCGGCACTGCGCGACGACACCGTGCTGGTGTCGCTGATGCACGTCAACAACGAGATCGGCACCGTCAACGACATTGCCGCGCTGGGGGCTGTCTGCCGCGGGCGGCGCGTGCTGTTCCATGTCGATGCTGCGCAGTCCACCGGCAAACTGGCCATCGACCTTGCGCGATTGCCGGTCGATCTCATGAGTTTCTCCGCGCACAAGAGCTACGGACCGAAAGGTGTCGGCGCCCTGTATGTGCGGCGTGCACCGGAAGTGCAGCTGGCCGCGCAGATCCACGGCGGCGGACACGAGCGCGGTCTGCGTTCCGGCACGCTGCCCACGCACCAGATCGTCGGCATGGGTGCAGCCTTCGCGCTGGCCGGCGAGGAAATGGCGGAAGAAACGGCACGCATTGCCAGGCTGCGCGACCGCTTCCGGCAGGGGCTGGCGGCCTTGCCGGGCGTGCTGCTGAACGGCAGCGCGACGCGGCGCATTCCCCACAACCTGAACCTGGCCTTCACCGGTCTCGAAGGCGAGGTGCTGATCAACGCGCTGCGCGGCATTGCGGTTTCCACCGGCTCCGCCTGCAACTCGGCGACGGTGGAACCCAGCTATGTGCTGACCGGCATCGGACTGGACCGCGCCCGGGCCGATGCGTCCCTGCGATTCTCCCTGGGCCGCTTCACCACGGAAGCGGACATCGACCGCGCGCTGGCGAGAATCCTGGACGTGGTCCCGCGCCTGCGCGCGCCATCCTGACTCAGGCTGCCGCGAGTGCGCTGCGTACCGTCAGCGGTGCGGTGGCCAGCGCCGTTTCGAACACCAGCGTGCGGCGCTTCGGGTCCATCATGTTGTAGCCGAAAGCGGCCAGATCGCTCGGGCCCGGTTCCAGCCGCAGCACGCGGATGCCGGCATCCTGCAATTGCCGGATCTCGCGGTCGACGATCGCGGTCATGTAGCGGCGTACACGCCGCTCGATGCGTGCCAGCGGCGAGCGCGGTGTGTCGGGGTGCGATGACGCCATCGGTGCCAGCACGATCGCTTCCTCCACGCCGCTGCCCGGCAGGAAGTCCGCCGAAGTTGGCGAAGCCACGCCACCGTCGATGTAGCTGCGGCCCTGCCAGGGCACCGGCGGGCACCAGCCGGGCACGCCATAGGAGGCACACACCGCAAGGTTGAGCGGAATCGGTGGCGCATCGTGGCGGCCGAAGGCGACACGTTCGCCGCTGACGGCATCGACAGCCATGATCCAGGTATTTTTGTGCGGTGCCCACGAACCGGCCGGCACCACACTGTCGACCAGATTCATGAACGGCTGCATGTCGGCACTGCCGCGCGGCAGGACGCCGGTGATGGCGGTGAGCGCGCTGACGTCACCGCGCAGTCCGCGCAGGGCCAGCGGCAGGCCGGTGAAGTGCAGGTCCGGCAGTGGCGGCAGTGCGCCGCCGGTATCAGTGTCGTGGTCCCAGCGGCAATCCGCCGCTTCGCCACGCTGGCTGGCCAGCATGCGTTCAACGCCGGTGCCGGCCGCCAGCAGCGCTGCCAGCACGGCGCCGGCGGACGTGCCGATCAGCACGTCGGCACTGCGCGGGTCCCAGTCCAGTTGCTGCTGCACGGCCGCCAGCGTCGCGATCGACCAGGCGGCACCGGCCACGCCGCCGCAGCCCAGTACCAGTGCACGCTTCTTGCCGTTCGTGAAACCGTGTTCAGGCATGGGCCGGTACTCCGGTGAGTGCCCGTTCCGCGAGACCGACCGTGTCGTAGCTGTCGATATCGAATTCCGCGAGCAGGTGTCGCATGGTGTTGGAGCTCCAGGGAAAGCCGATGCTGTTCCTGCCGTTCACGTCGATGTAGTAGCTGGAGCAGCCGCCGGCATTCCAGACCGTGCCCTGCAGGTCGCGCTGCACTTCCCGGTTGTAGGCGTCCTGTGCCCCGCGACGCACTTCGATACGAGACAGTCCGTGACTGCGCATGGCGGACAGTGCGCCCATGATGTAGTCAAGCTGCGCCTCGATCACCACGAAGGCGGAGTTGTTGCCGATGGCGAGGTTCGGTCCCAGCACCAGGAACAGGTTGGGAAACCCGGCGATGGTGGTGCCGCGGTAGGCTTCCGGGCTGCCGGCCCAGGTTTCCGCCAGCGTGCGGCCGTCGGTGCCGCGCACATGTTCGGCGATCGGCGGATCGGACACATGGAAGCCGGTGCCGAGCACGATGGTGTCGACGTCACGTGCGCTGCCGTCGCTGCCGATCAGGGTGTTGCCGCGCACTTCCTTCACGCCGGTCGCCAGGACCTCCACGTTCGGTTGCGTCAAGGCCGGGTAGTAATTGCTGGACAGCAGTACGCGCTTGCAGCCCAGTACATAGTCCGGTGTCAGTTTTGCGCGCAGTTCCGGGTCCTTCACCTGCCGGTGCAGATGGGCCAGCGCCAGTTTCTGCGCCTGCTTCAGCAGGGCCGGTTTCCGGAAGCCGATGCCGAACACCTCGAAGCCGTTGTACAGCGCACCGCGCAGCAGATCGGTGGCGAATGGCAGCGACAGCAGGCGTTGCGGCAGCTCCGGCATGGCGGCATCGAGCTTGGGCAGGATCCACTGGGGCGTGCGCTGGAACAGGTGCAGGCTTTTCACCCGCGGCTGGATTTCCGGTACGAACTGGATGGCGGAGGCGCCGGTACCGATCACGGCAACGCGCTCGCCGGTCAGGTCATGATCATGATCCCAGCGCGAGGAGTGGAACAGCGTGCCGGGGAATTCCTTCAGGCCCGGCAGGTCCGGAATCTGCGGCTCGTGCAGGTAGCCGGCACAGGAAATCAGCGCGCGTGCATGCCACACCCCTTTGGGCGTGCGCACTACCCAGCGACCCAGTGCTTCGTTCCACACCGACTCGTCGGCCGGCTCATCGTAGCGGATGAATTCGCCGACTCCGAAGCGCTCGGTGGTTTCATGGATATAGCCAAGGATTTCCGGCTGCGCGGCGAATACACGGCTCCAGTCCGGTTTCTGCGCGAAGGAGTACGAATACAGTGCCGACGGTACGTCACAGGCGCAGCCCGGGTAGGTGTTGTCGCGCCAGGTGCCGCCCGGTGCCGGTGCCTTTTCCAGCACCACGAAGTTGGTGATGCCCAGCCTGGTCAGCCGGATTGCCGCGCCGATGCCGCTGATGCCGGCGCCGACGATCAGCACGTCCACATCGGTCGGTGTGACGGTGCCGGGAGTGGTCCTGTTTCTGGCCATGATGCAGTCCGCCTGTTCAGGATTTGCGTTTGCGGGGCGCGTTGCCGGCGAGGGATTCGAGACGGCGCTCGTAGCCGGCACGGGCCGTGTTGTCGGTCGATTCCAGGATGCGATGGTCGTTGGCCATGCGACGCAGGCCGCGCAGCAATTGATGCGGCAGCACGCCCTGCAGGTTGGTGACCGTGGTGCAGTAGCGCGGAACGGCGATTTCCGGCAGCTGTTTGTCCAGTGCCAGCAGTACAGCGTCGGCGACGTCTTCCGGCGATACGGTGGGTATCACGCCCTGTGCGAAATCGGTACCCGACGACAGTTCGGTGGTGACCTTGGAAGGCAACACGGCACTGAATTCGACACCGGTGTCGCGGTGTTCCTCGCGCAGGGCTTCGGTCAGGCCGACCACCGCGAATTTGGTGGCGCAGTACACGGCAAGCCCCGGCATGGCGACCTTGCCGGCCATGGAAGCGACGTTGACGATGTGGCCGCTGCCGCGCGCGATCATGCCCGGCAGCACCAGTTTGCAGCCGTGGATGACGCCGCGCAGGTTGACGTCGATCTGTGTGTCGCTGAGCGCGTCGGCTTCATCGAGGAAGGCGCCCATCGGCATGATGCCGGCGTTGTTGACCAGCACGTCGATGTCACCCAGCGTGCCCTGCACCGAGTCCAGCCAGGCGGCGAAGGACGTACGGTCGCGTACATCGAGCGCGCCGCCCCGGTGTTGTCCTTTCCGGCCGAGCCCCTCGGCGGCCTTGCGGGCGAGGGTGGCGTCGATGTCGCCGATGGCGACCCGGGCACCGCGGGCCGCCAGGGCGCGGGCGGTGGCCAGACCGATGCCGCGGCCGGCGCCGGTGATGGCCACGACGGCGCCTTCCAGATCACGTACTGCCATGGATGTCCTCCTGATATGGCCCCCCGGGGGGGGCTGCATGGCGGGAAGTCTGGCTGCATGGCCGGCCGGATCGTGAGGTCCGGGCACGCCGGAACGCATATCATTGTGGGCCACATCCTTGCGGCCGCCGACCCTCGCCCGTGAACACGCCTGCCCACCTGCTGCGCCCCACCATTGCCATCGCCTACCTGCAGTTGCTGGTGGAGATGCTGGCCGAACGCGGGATTCCGTCGGCGGCACTTTTCGCGGGGTTGCCGGTGAACCCCGCGCTGCTGGCCCAGCCGGAAGCGCGCATGTCCGGCCGGCAGTGGACCCTGCTGCTGCTGCGCGCACTGGAGCTCACCGGCGATCCGGGGCTCGGTTACGCCTACGGCCTGCGCATGCGGCCGACCGTGCACGGTGTGCTGGGCTACGCCACCATGACCTGCACCACCATGCGCCAGGCGCTGGAGATCGCGGCCCGCTACATGCGGGTGCGGCAGGCACATTTCAGCCTGCAACTGGTTGAAGAACGCGGACTGTGCCGGCTGGAGTTGCGCGAGAAATTTCCGATCCCGGTACTGCGCCGTTTTTTCTGCGAGAACATCCTGCTCGGAATGGTGCGTGGCAATGCCGTGCTGCTCGGGCGCGATGTGGCGGATTTTCCCGACATGGAAATCCATGTCGACTGGCCGGAGCCGGAGTATCACCGCGACTGGGCGGCGCGTCTGCCACGGGTGAAGTTCTCGCAGCCGGTCAATGCGTTGTGTTTTCCGCTGTCCTATCTCGAACAGCGGCCGGTGCTGGCCGATCCGCACGCGTCCCAACAGGCGATTGCCATGTGCGAGCGCGAACTGGCGCTGGCGGCTGGCGCGGAAAGCGACATCGTGACCCGGGTCCGTGCGGTGTTGCAGGCGGATCCCGTGCGCGGCTATCCGAAGCTGGAGGAAGTGGCGGAGCGGTTGCATCTCTCCGGCCGCAGCCTGAAGCGTCACCTGCAGCAGAGCGGCACGTCGTTCCTGTTGCTGCTTGAGGAAACCCGGCGTCGCGATGCGCACGCATTGCTGGCCAACAGTGACCTGCCGGTGCAGGACGTTGCGGCGCGGCTGGGCTACCTCAATCCGGCGAATTTTTCCCGCGCCTTCAACCAGTGGACCGGTGAACCACCGAGCCGTTACCGCGAGCGGCTGCGCAGCGGTTCCTGAGTCTTTCCCGGGTGTCAGCCGGCGCGCTGCCGGCCCTGGAACGCCGCCCGTTCGTTGGTCTGCACCTTGTAGCCGTATTTCCTTTTCCGCTCGTTCCGGGCCAGTTCGCGACGGTAGGCCAGGGTGCCCAGGGTATAGAGCAGTCTTTCGCCGCCCGGCACGTAGCGATGTGTCCAGTAAAAAAGACGGCCGAGCCCGCGGAAGGCGCGTATGCCCCAGTATTCACCCCGGTCCTCGATCTTCATGCCGGTCACGTAGTCGTTGCCGGAGAGATGGCGTGTGATCTGGTGCAGGAACGTGCGGGTGATGCCGTAGGGCAGCTTCAGATCCCGGCGGGCCTGCTGCGCGACATCGTCCAGGATGCACCGGGTCTGTTCGGTGAGCTTGTCCGGTTTCGCCTGGTGCCTGAGGCTGGCCAGGAAGAATGCCTGCTGTTCCTCGACCGATGCCGGCAGCAGCTTTTCATCGATGCCGAGCACGTGGCCGGCGTAGCGCCACAACAGGATGAAGCTGTCGATCTCGTCACGCTCCAGCCGGATGCCCAGTTGCATCAGGCTGCGGAGGTTCAGGTAGCCGAACAGGCCCAGCGTGATGGCCAGGTCCTGCTGGTTGACCGGTACCTCGGATGGATGTGAATAGCGGCCACTGTCGACCAGGAAACGGCGGATGGCGCTGTGCAGCAGCCGCACGCGTGCCAGTACTTCATGCGATTTGCCGCCCGGCGCGATGGCGCCCGGGAAGGCCATGCGCGTGACCATGGCAGTGGTTTCGGTGAGGCGTTGCGTGGCACTGCCGGACAGCATGCCGGTCATGGCAGTGACCAGCGCCATTTTCTGGAACACGGCGCCACCCACCAGCGATCCGGCGAACAGCGAGATGCCCATGAAGGGTGCATAGCTGGCGATCAGCCGCTGGCCTTTTTCCATGGCGGCGAAATCGGCCCAGTCCGGCACGCTGTTGCAGTGGGCGATGAAGGCCATGCAGTCGGCATCACCGCGCGCGGCTTTTTCGCGCACGATGCCGAGCAGGTCGTGCATGTTCTGCAGTGCGCCTTCGGCGGCCAGTGCGGCTACCACGCGATCGCCCAGCGGGTCGCCCTGCGTGCGCCATTGCTGCAGGGTTTCTTCGGTCCAGGGGTCGATGTACTGCAGGTCGGCGAAGCGGGGTGTGACACCCAGCGGCGGCAGTTTCGACAGGTCGGGGATGGTGGTCATGCCGGCGAGTATATGTGCGGGCATGGGCACTGCAGGAGCGCCTTCGGACCTGACTGGCACGAACGGCAAGGCCACCGGCACGGCGGGGCAGGCGCCATAGCGGGCATAAGCGAAGAGCGCGGTAAGTCACTCCCGCCCACCGGTTCGCACGCCAGTGGACGCGCCGCGCCGGAGCGCTCAGCCCGCGGAGGTGCCTGCCCCGCCGTGCCGATGGCCGTGTCACGGTGCCTGCAATCTGCGGGCGATCCTACGGTATGAGTGTGCGCGCCGTGTCCTGGATGCGCTTCACCATCGACCGCAGCCCGTTGCCGCGGGTCTGGCTCAGGTGTCGCATCAGATCGACCTTCGCAAAATAGCCCTCGATGTCGAAGGCCAGGATGTCGGCCGGTGATTTTCCGTTGTAGGCCGCCAGCACCATTGCCGCCAGGCCCTTCACGATCAGCGCATCCGAATCAATGCCCAGCCAGAGCCTTTTCGCATCCGGATCGTAGCGTGTCTCCAGCCACACCTGGCTCTGGCAACCGCGCACCATGCGCGCTTCTGTTTTCAGTGCATCCGGCATCGGCGCCAGCTGCCGGCCCAGATCAATGATGTAGCTGTAGCGGGATTCCCAGTCGTCGAGAAATTCCAGCGAGTCGAGTACGTCGGCGCTGGTGATGGTGCTGCCGAACGGCAGTGTCGACGGATCGTAGCCACTCACAGCGGCAGCCCCAGCTCGAGCTTCACTTCGTCGCTCAGCTCGCTGCGGTCCCAGGGCGGATCGAATTCCAGCTCCACCTTCACGGTCTTTACGTTTGGTACCCGGCCGACCCGGTACTCCACGTCGCCCACCAGCACCGGACCCATGCCGCAGGTCGGTGCGGTCAGTGTCATCCGGATGTTGACCGTGTCGCCGGCCACGCTCATCGCGCGCACCAGATGCAGGTCGACGATGTTCACCGGGATTTCCGGATCGTAGATGGTGCGCAGCGCCTTCCACACGTCTTCCTCGCGTACGCGGTCGCCGTCCGGCGGTGCGAAGTTGAAGTCAAGATCGCTGGTCAGGCCGAGTGCGTCGGCGTCGGTGCCGTCCACGCGCGCCATATTGCCCTTCACAGTCACCGTGAACGTGCCGCCGAGAGCCTGGCGCAGCGTGATGAAGCTGTTCTTCGGGATGATGATCGGCGTGCCCACCGGCACCAGCCGGGCCGGGCAGTCGCGGGTAGTGACGACAGTGCGCTGTTCGCGCGGGGCAGAAGTGAACACTTTCTCAGGGCCCGCTCATTTGACGGTGAAGCTTTCGCCACAACCGCATTCGCCGGTGACGTTCGGGTTGTGGAACTTGTACAGGCTGTTCAGGCCTTCCTTCACGTAGTCGATCTCGGTGCCGTTGACGATCGCCATCGAGGATTCGTCCACGTACAGTGTCACGTCACCGCCGAAGGTGAACTTGCGGTCGCCGCCGTTTTCCTCGCGCACCAGGTCCAGTACGTACATGTAGCCGGAGCAGCCGCTGGGCTTGATGGCCAGCCGCAGGCCGAGCGCCTGCTCGCGCGCCACCTGGGCACGGGTGTTGGCGATGGCGGCCTCGGTCATGGAAACGGTTCCGGTGCCGGGCTGGTAGGTCTGTACGGTCATGATGGCCTCACCGGCTGCCCTCAGAGCAGCTTGCGGACTTTTTCCAGGGCGACGACGAAGCGGTCGACATCGTCCAGCGTGTTGTAGATCGACAGCGAAGCGCGCACGGTGCCGGGGATGCCCAGCCGCTGCATCAGCGGCATGGTGCAGTGATGCCCTGTGCGCACGGCCACACCCTGCTGGTCCAGCAGCGTGCCCACGTCATTCGGGTGTGCGCCATCCAGCAGGAAAGAGAATACAGAAACCTTACTGCGGGCAGTGCCCACCGCTTTCAAGCCCGGAATGGGCGCAGTCCGATCGACAATGGCAGCCAGCAGGGCGGTTTCGTGCATGGCCAGGGCCCTGCGGTCCTGCGCCATCAGCCAGTCGATGGCGGCGCCCAGCCCGATGCCGCCGGCGATGTGCGGCGTGCCGGCCTCGAACTTGTACGGCAGCTGGTTCCAGGTGCTGCGCTCGAAGCTCACTGTCTCGATCATCTCGCCGCCGGTCTGGAACGGCGGCATGGCCTCCAGCAGTTCCCGGCGTGCCCACAGCACGCCGATGCCGGTGGGCCCGAACAGCTTGTGCCCGGAGAACACGTAGAAATCACAATCCAGCGCCTGCACGTCCACGTCGAAGTGGGAAACGGCCTGGGCACCGTCCAGCAACACCCGTGCGCCGGCCGATTTCGCGGCAGCCACGATGTCCGTGACCGGATTCACCGTGCCCAGCGCGTTGGAGACATGCGTACAGGCGACCAGCCTGGTACGTGATCCCAGCAGTTTCCGGTAGGCATCGAGGTCGAGCTCGCCGGCATCGTTCATCGGGATCACGCGCAGCACGGCACCGGTCGCCAGGCAGGCCTGCTGCCAGGGCACGATGTTGGCGTGGTGCTCCAGCGCAGAGATGACCACTTCGTCGCCGGCCTTCAGGTTGCTGCGTGCCCAGCTGTACGCGACCAGATTGATCGATTCGGTGGTGCCGCGCGTGAAAACCACTTCCGCAGATTCGCGGGCGTTCAGGAAGCGGCGTACCGATTCCCGGGCCTGTTCGTACACGGCGGTGGCCCGGTCTGCCAGCGCGTGTGCGCCGCGGTGGATGTTGCTGTTGTATTCGCGGTAATAGCGGTCCAGCGCCTCGATCACGGCCAGCGGCTTCTGGCTGGTGGCGGCATTGTCCAGGTAGACCAGCGGCCGGCCGTTCACCGTTTGCGTCAGCAACGGAAACTGCGCACGCAGGGTGTCGATGCGGAACGCAGCCGGGGCGCTCATGTGCGTTTGCCCCGGTCGGCGAACCAGCGTCCGAATTCGCCGCGCAGCCAGCCGGCCAGTGCCGGCAGCGGTACGGAGTCCACCAGGGCGTTGACGAAGCCCAATGCCAGCATCAGCTCGGCGTCGGCTTTCGGGATGCCGCGCGACTGCAGATAGAAGACGGCGGTCTCGTTGAGCTGGCCGACGGTGGCGCCATGTGCGCACTTCACGTCGTCGTTGTAGATCTCCAGCTCCGGCTTGGTGTCCACCTCGGCATCGGCGGACAGCAACAGGTTGTTGTTCACCAGTTCGGCACTGGTCTGCTTCGCGCCCGGGTGGATGTGGATGCGGCCGTTGAACACGGCGCGGCCGTCGCCGCCGACCAGCCCCTTGAACACCTGGGTGCTGGTGGCGTGTGGCGCTGCATGCTCGATGCCGATCTGGTTGTCGACGTGCTCGCTGCTGCCGGCCACGAACACGCCCTGCAGGTTCAGCGATGCCCCGGGTGCGGCCATTTCGCAGGTGATGTCGTTGCGCTTGAGCCGGCTGCCGCTCATCAGCAGCCAGCCGTTGCAGGTGCTGTCCTGCTGCAGGCGCAGGTTGGCACCACCGGTGAAAAACTGGCGATGGTCCTCCATCTGCACGCGCAGCCAGTCCAGTTTTGCCGAACGGCCGAGTGCAATGGCGGTGCCGGCATTGGTGTAAAGGCTGTCACCGTCACCGGTGTACTGCTCGATCAGCGTCAGCGCAGCCTGCTCGTCCAGCTGCACCAGCAGGCGCGCCTGTACGGTGGCGGGTGTGTGGCCGGTGCTGTGGAAGATCACATGCAGCGGGCGGCCCGGCACCTTGCCTTTTGGCACGCGCACGTACAGACCGTCGCTGAATGCGGCCTCGTTGAAGGCTGCGAAAGGCAGGCGCGCGGTATCGATCGTGGACGCGAGAGCGCGGGCAGTGGCCTGTTCGGCATCCGGCAACTGCACCAGCGACGACACGACCAGGGAGCCGTCGCCCGGCAGGCTGGAAAGTTGCTGAGCAAAGCGGCCGTTGACCACCACCACGCGCCAGCCATCGATATCCGGCACCTGGCCGGCCGGCAGCGGATCGTGGCTCAGGCCGGCATGAGCGGCGAGCGCGCCGGAGCCTTCCAGCGCGCCGAGCCGGGTGTATTTCCAGCTTTCCGATTTCCGGCCGGGGAATTGTGCGGCGTCGAGTGCGCGCGTGGCGCGTGCCCGTGCGTCCGCCAGCCAGAACGGGAACGTGGTCTCGCCGGCCAGTGTCCGGATGCGGGTCGAGATGTCTTCCGTGCCGTTCATGTCAGGCAGCGCCGGCGGCGTCCTTCAGCCAGCCGTAGCCTTTCTCTTCGAGTTCCAGCGCCAGCTCCTTGCCGCCGGATTTCACGATGCGTCCGCCGGCCAGGACATGCACGCGGTCAGGCACGATGTAATCCAGCAGGCGCTGGTAGTGGGTGACCAGCACGAAGGAGCGGTCACCGGCGCGCAGGGAATTGACTCCCCGGGCGACCACCTGGAGGGCATCGATGTCGAGCCCGGAGTCGGTTTCGTCGAGGATGCCCAGCGACGGTTCCAGCAGCAGCATCTGCATGATCTCGTTGCGCTTCTTCTCGCCGCCGGAGAAACCCTCGTTGACGCCACGCTTGAGGAAGGCCTGGTCCAGGTTCACCTTCGAGCAGGCCTCGCGTGCCTTCTTCATGAAGGTGACGGCATCCCAGACATCCTTGCCCTGCGCCTTGCGCACCTGCTCCAGGGAGGCCTTGAGGAATTCGAGGTTGGAGACGCCGGGAATTTCCACCGGGTACTGGAAAGCGAGGAAGATGCCCTTGCGGGCGCGCTCTTCCGGCTCCAGCTCCAGCATGCTTTCGCCCTTGTAGAGGATGTCGCCACCGGTCACTTCGTAACCGTCACGGCCGGCCAGTACGGCGGCCAGCGTGCTCTTGCCGGAGCCATTCGGACCCATGATGGCGTGCACTTCGCCGGCACCGATGGTGAGCGTCAGGCCGTTCAGGATGTGTTTTCCCTGGACGGTGGCATGCAGGTTTCGGATTTCCAGCATCGTCGATTCTGTCCGGTTATGCGGGGCGGTCAGCCGACCGAGCCCTCGAGACTGATTTCCAGCAGCTTGCCGGCTTCCACGGCAAACTCCATGGGCAATTCCCTGAACACGTCCTTGCAGAAGCCGTTGACGATCATGCTCACGGCTTTTTCGGCATCAATGCCGCGTGCGCGGCACAGGAACAGCTGATCCTCGGAAACGCGCGAGGTGGTGGCCTCGTGTTCGACCGTGGCGGTCGGATTGCGGCTTTCGATATACGGGAAGGTGTGCGCGCCGCAGGCGTCGCCGATCAGCAGGGAGTCGCACTGGGTGTGGTTGCGTGCGCCTTCGGCCCGCGGCGAGATGCGCACGAGACCACGGTAGGCATTGCTGCTTTTGCCCACCGAAATGCCCTTGGACACGATGGTGCTCTTCGTGTTTTTTCCGAGGTGGATCATCTTGGTGCCGGTATCGGCCTGCTGCCTGTTCCGGGTCAGCGCCACCGAATAGAACTCGCCCACGGAGTTGTCTCCGCGCAGCACCACGCTGGGGTATTTCCAGGTGATGGCCGAGCCCGTTTCCACCTGCGTCCAGGAGATGTGCGCGTTGTCGAAGCAGACCCCGCGCTTGGTCACGAAGTTGTAGATGCCGCCGCGCCCTTCTTCATCGCCCGGATACCAGTTCTGCACCGTGCTGTACTTGATCCGGGCGCCGGGCAGTGCGACCAGCTCCACCACTGCGGCATGCAGCTGGTTTTCGTCGCGCTGCGGTGCCGTGCAGCCTTCCAGATAGCTTACATAGCTGCCTTCGTCGGCAATGATCAGGGTGCGCTCGAACTGTCCGGTCTTTGCCTGATTGATGCGGAAGTAGGTGGACAGCTCCATCGGGCAGCGGGTGTTCTTCGGGATGTACACGAAGGAACCGTCGCTGAACACGGCGCTGTTGAGTGCCGCGTAGAAGTTGTCGCCGGTGGGTACCACGCTGCCCAGGTATTTCTGTACCAGTTCCGGGTGCTCGCGTACCGCTTCGGAAATCGGGCAGAAGATCACGCCGGCTTCTGCCAGTTTTTCCCGGAAGGTGGTGGTGACGGACACCGAATCGAACACGGCATCGACGGCAACGCCGGCCAGCAATGCCTGCTCGTGCAGCGGGATGCCGAGCTTTTCGTAGGTTTTCAGCAGTTCCGGATCGATCTCGTCCAGCGATTTCGGCTTGTCCTTCAGGCTTTTCGGTGCCGAGTAATAGGACAGGGCCTGGAAATCGACCGGCGGGTAGTGCACATGGGCCCAGGCAGGTTCGGTCATGGTCTGCCAGTGGCGGAACGCCTTCAGGCGCCATTCGGTCAGCCAGGCCGGTTCGTTCTTCTTCGCCGAGATGTAGCGGACCACGCCCTCGTCCAGGCCGGGCGCAAGGGTGTCCGACTCGATGGCCGTGACAAAGCCGGCCTCATAGGAGGAGGCGATGGCCCGGTCGAGGGTGTCGGCGGGAGCCGGGGCGGGTGGGCGGGTGTCGGTCATGGTCGGTTGGCGATCAGGGGGGTCGCATTCTATCGGCAGAACCGTGCAGGCGGGGGTTCCGGCGGTCTGTCACAGGGCGGGCGCATTATCGGTCCGGCCTCCCCCGAATACCATACTGGAATACTCGGGTATTGCCGGCCCGGGCAGGGCGCTGCCGGCAGCCAGTCCGCGGTAGGCGGGGCAGGGCTTCCTGCGTATAATCCGCGCTCCTTTTTTCAGGGTCGGTCTTTTCCGGCCTGTTATCCCGTAACCCTTTGCCTGAACAGGCTTTTGGAGACTTGAATGGCTGTCGAGCGTACCCTTTCGATCATCAAGCCGGATGCGGTCGGCAAGAACGTGATCGGCGAGATCTACACCCGGTTCGAGAAGGCCGGCCTGAAGGTCGTCGCGGCCCGGATGATGCACCTGTCGCGTGCCCAGGCCGAGGGCTTCTATGCCGAGCACAGCGCCCGCCCGTTCTTCAAGGCGCTGGTCGACTTCATGGTGTCCGGTCCGGTCGTCGTTTCCGTGCTGGAAGGCGAGAATGCCGTGCTGAAGCATCGTGACCTGATGGGTGCCACCGATCCGAAGAAGGCAGAGAAAGGCACCATCCGCGCCGATTTCGCTGCCTCGATCGACGAGAATGCCGTGCACGGCTCGGATTCCACGGGCTCTGCGGCGCGCGAGATCGCGTACTTCTTCAGCAGCCTGGACGTCTGCGCCCGCACGCGCTGAAACCAGCCCGGCCATTCGTGGTCAGAATGGCCGGGGCTGCTGCAACGAGTTGCTGAACGAGAGTGTCATGGCCGAGAGCAAGACCAACCTGCTGGGTTTGACCCGGGAACAGCTCGAGGCCTTCTTCCTGAACCTCGGGGAGAAGAAGTTCCGCGCCACCCAGGTGATGCAGTGGATCCACACGCGTGGCGTCGATGACTTCGAGGCCATGACGGATCTGGGCAAGGGCCTGCGCACGAAACTGCAGGACGTCGCGGAGATTCGTCCTCCGAAAGTCGCCCACAGTGAATTTTCCAGGGACGGCACCCGCAAGTGGGTGCTGGAGATGGACCACGGCGGCAAGGTCGAGACCGTGTTCATCCCCGACGGAGATCGCGGCACCCTGTGTGTGTCTTCCCAGGTCGGCTGCGCCCTCGACTGTTCGTTCTGTTCGACCGGCAAGCAGGGCTTCCAGCGCGATCTGCTGCCGCACGAGATCATCGGCCAGGTCTGGGTTGCCAACCGCTCCTTCCCGCCGCGCTCCAACCTCGGCGAGCGCAGCATCACCAATGTGGTGATGATGGGCATGGGCGAGCCGCTGCTGAATCTGGACAACGTGCTGCCCGCGCTGGAGCTGATGAAGGACGATTTCGGCTACGGTATTTCGCGCCGCCGTGTCACCGTGAGCACCTCCGGTGTGGTTCCCGGCATCGATGCGCTGGGCGAGCACATCGATGTTTCCCTGGCCTTGTCCCTGCATGCGCCCAACGACGAGCTGCGCAACGAGCTGGTGCCGCTCAACAGGAAGTATCCGATCGCGGAAGTGCTGGCGGCCTGCCGGCGTTTCCTCGCCCGGCACACGACCAACAGCCACCGTTCGATCACCATGGAATACGTGATGCTGAATGGCGTGAATGACCGGGTCGAGCATGCACAGCAACTGGCCAGACTGCTGCTGGACAGCGGTGTGCCCAGCAAGATCAACCTGATTCCCTTCAACCCGTTTCCGCACTCCGGCTACGAGCGTTCCTCGAACAACCAGATCCGCCGTTTCCAGGATGTGCTGATGGCGGCCGGTTTTGTGGCCACCGTGCGCACCACGCGCGGCGATGACATCGATGCGGCCTGCGGCCAGCTGGTGGGCCAGGTCAACGACCGCACCCGCCGCAACGAGCGCTGGCGCAACAGCCGCATTCCGGTAGAACAACAGGAAGCGCCCGCCGGCGCCAAACGGGGCCACTCGCGATGAACGTGTATCGTCTGCTGTCGATGGTGTTCCGGGCGGCCTGCCTGTGTTCGGCCGGCCTGCTGCTGGCTTGCGTGGCCAACAACGCCGGCAATGCCGGTGACACCGGTACCGGCAGCGGGGCTGCATCGGAGAAAAGCGCCCCCGCCACGGAAATGACCACCACGGAAGACGAGGAAGAGCGTCGTTCGAAAGCCGTGGCAACCCGGGTGCAGGCCGGTGTGGAAGCACTGAAGGCGCGCGACCCGGAACGGGCCCGCCGGCATATCTCGCGTGCCCTGGAGCTGGATTCCTCGTCTGCCGAAGCGCACAACGCCATGGGCCTGCTCTATCGCTACGAAGGCGACGACAAGCGCGAGGAAGAGCATTACCGCAAGGCCCTGCGCGCTGACGGAAAATTCAGCCAGGCGCGCAACAACTACGCCACCTTGCTGTACAAGCAGGGGCGCTACCGCGATGCCATCGAGCAGCTGGAGAAAGCGGCTGACGACACCAGCTATCCGCAGCGTGCCCTGGCGTTCCTGAATCTCGGGCGCTGTTATGTCCGGGTCGAGGAGTACGACAAGGCCTCGGCTGCGCTGCAGCGTTCCCTGAGGCTCGACAGCACCCAGGCGGAGGCCCCGCTGGAGCTGGCCGATGTGTTGCTGATCCAGAAGAAGTACGCCGATGCCCGCGCTTATTTCTCCGTCTACATGTCGCGGGCCCGGCATACGGCGCGCAGCCTGTGGACGGGCATCCGCCTGGAGTCGGCCATGGGTGATACCGACAAGGTCGTGAGCTACGAATTCCAGATGGAAAAAATGTTCAAGGGCACGCCGGAATATGCGGCGTGGCAAGCCTGGAAAGCGGGTGCTCCGGCGGCCGATACCGGCACGCGCAAAAAGAAACACTGAGGACACCCGGAATGAGCGTTGCCGCCGGTGAACAGTTGCGTGAAGCCCGCGAGCTGAAAGGGCTCGCGGTGGAGGATGTGGCGGCGCGCCTGAAAGTGCCGCCGCGCTACGTGCGCGCCCTGGAGCAGGGCGACCTCTCGGCGTTGCCGGAGCCGACCTTCGTGCGCGGCTACGTCAAGGCCTATGCGCGCGCGGTCGGCCTGGATGCCGAGCCGCTGGTGGCACAGCTGGCGCCGGTGGAAGTGCGGGCTCCGAAGCCGCTGGGCAACGTCGACAGCGGTGGCGGCGGCGCCGCGCGCCGCATGCCGGCCACACGGGTTCCCAATTTCCGCGGTTCTTCCCGTCGCCGCTCCGGTCTGCTGCTGGGCGTGGCGGCGCTGGTCGTGGCCGTGGTGGTGATCGTGGTGGTTGCGTCCGGTGATCGCGATGCTCCGTCCGCCGTGGTCACCGGCACGGCCGCCCCGGCAGTGGCCGTGGCATTGCCGCCGACGGTGGCGGCAACACCGGCAGCAACGGCCTCTGCCGGCACCCCGGTCACGCTGGAAATCCCCTTGCCGGGTGCCGCACCTGCCGCTGTGCCCGTGCCGGCCGCAGTGCCGGTTGCCGGAGGACCGCCACCGGCAGTTCCGCCGGCGCTGCCGGGTACGGCAGCCACGGCGGTGGTGGCGCCCGCGCCGGCGGCTGCCGACAACGATGTTCCTCGCCGTGGCCTGTACATCCGGTTCCGGGGCACGTCCTGGGTGGAAGTGCGTGATGCCGACAATCTGATCCTGCACACCAGTGTGCAGAATGCCGGCGATTCGCTCACGCTGGAGGGCAAGCCGCCGCTGACGATCACGTTCAACGATGCCAGCGTTGCCGATGTCTGGTTCAACGGCTCACGCCATGTCGATCGTTCCGGATCGTCGCGCGTCAACCGCACCATCGTTGGCCAGTCCGCGAGGTAGGGGTCGTGCAGCACGAGTCTCCCATCCACCGCCGGAAGACACGGCGCATCATGGTCGGCAGGGTGCCGGTCGGCGGTGATGCGCCGATCACCGTGCAGACCATGACCAACACCGACACCTGCGATGTCGACGCTACCGTCGCGCAGATCCGTCGTTGCGTGGCGGCCGGTGCCGATATCGTGCGGGTGTCGGTACCGACCATGGATGCGGCGGAAGCCTTCGGGAAAATCCGCGCGCAGGTTGACGTGCCGTTGGTGGCGGACATCCATTTCGATCACCGAATCGCACTGGCTGTGGCTGCGCGCGGTGCCGACTGCCTGCGCATCAATCCGGGCAACATCGGCTCCGATGCCAAGGTACGGGAGGTTGTAGATTGCGCGCGGGACAAGGGCATTTCCATGCGCATCGGTGTCAACGCCGGCTCCCTGGAAAAGGACCTGCAGAAGAAATACGGTGAGCCGACCGGTGCCGCGCTCATGGAATCGGCGATGCGCCATGTGGATATCCTGGAGCGACTCGATTTCCACGAGTACAAGGTCAGCGTGAAGGCCTCCAATGTTTTCCTGACGGTTGATGCCTATCGCCTGTTGTCCCGGCAGATCGACAAGCCGCTGCACCTGGGCGTCACCGAGGCCGGCGTGTTCCGCTCCGGCACCGTGAAATCGGCGATCGCGCTCGGCATGCTGCTGTACGAAGGTATCGGCGACACCATCCGCATCTCGCTGGCGGCAGAGCCGGAGGACGAGGTGAAGGTCGGCTTCGACCTGCTGAAATCGCTGGGCCTGCGTTCCAACGGCATCAACTTCATCGCGTGCCCGAGCTGCTCGCGGCAGGAGTTTGACGTCATCCGGGTCATGAACGCCCTTGAGGCCCGCCTCGAGGATGTTCGTGTGCCGATGGACGTGTCGGTGATCGGCTGCAAGGTCAACGGGCCCGGTGAAGCGAAGGAAGCCGACATCGGCGTGGTCGGCGCCACGCCGAACAGCCTCGTGTACCGCAATGGTGAAAAGAGCCACCTGATCCCGACGGCGTCGCTGGTCGACGAGATCGAGAAGATGGTGCGCGAGAAAGTGCGTGCCGCCGAGGCGCAGAAAGCCGAACAGAAGAAACGCGACGACCAGTCCGGGATCATTGTCCGCTCGTGAGCAAGAAAATCACCGCCATCCGTGGCTTCAACGACATCCTGCCGAACGAGACGCCGCTGTGGCGGCATCTCGAGGGCACCGTTGCCTCCGTGCTCGACACTTACGGGTACCAGCAGATCCGCTTGCCGATCGTGGAGTCGACCGACCTGTTCAAGCGCTCCATCGGCGAGGTCACCGACATCGTCGAGAAAGAGATGTACACCTTCGACGACCGCAACGGCGACAGCCTGAGCCTGCGTCCGGAAGGCACGGCCGGCTGTGTGCGCGCCGGCGAGGAGCACGGGCTGTTCTACAACCAGGTGCAGCGTCTCTGGTACACCGGCCCGATGTTCCGGCACGAGCGGCCGCAGAAGGGCCGTTACCGCCAGTTCCACCAGATCGGTGTCGAGGCCTTCGGCATGGCCGGCCCGGACATCGATGCCGAACAGATCCTGCTGACGGCGCGCCTGTGGAAGGCGCTCGGTCTGGCGGACGTGGTGACCCTGGAGCTGAATTCGCTGGGCACGAGCGGATCGCGGGCGGCCTATCGCGCTGCGCTGGTGGAGTTCCTGCGCGCACGCATTGACCAGCTGGATGAGGACAGCCGGCGCCGGCTGGAAACCAATCCGCTGCGCGTGCTGGACAGCAAGGACCCGAAAACGCAGGCGGCCCTGGCCGGTGCGCCGTCGCTGTTCGGTCATCTGGATGCGGAATCGCTGGCGCACTTCGAGCGCCTGTGCGCGTTGCTGGATGCCGCCGGTGTTCGCTATCGCCGCAACGACCGCCTGGTGCGCGGTCTGGACTACTACAACCGCACGGTGTTCGAGTGGGTGACCGATGCGCTCGGCGCGCAGGGCACGGTGTGTGCCGGCGGCCGCTATGACGGGCTGGTCGAGCAGCTCGGCGGCAGGCCGACACCGGCGTTCGGTTTCGCCATGGGTGTCGAGCGGCTGGTGTTGTTGCTGGCACAGAAAGCGCCGGCCGAGCAGCCGGTGGCCGATATCTATGTGGTGGCTGCCGGCGGGCAGGCCGAGGATGCGGCGTTGCTGCTGGCCGAGCATGTTCGCGACGGCGTGCCGGGCCTGCGGGTCCAGACCAACTGCGGTGGCGGCAGCTTCAAGAGCCAGCTGAAGAAGGCTGACCGCAGCGGGGCGCAGATTGCCCTGGTGCTGGGTGACGACGAGCTCGCCAGGGGTGTGGTCGGCGTGAAGATGCTGCGTGCCGACAGTGCACAGGAAACGGTTTCGATAGATGGTGTTGTTGACGTGCTGCGCGCACGTATTCCGGGGAGGGAGTGATGGACGTTTACCGTACCGAAGAAGAACAGATTGCTGCCATCAAGGGCTGGTGGCGCGACAACGGCGTGGGTATCGCGGTTGCCGTTGTCCTGGCCCTGTCCCTGTTCGGCGGCTGGAAGTGGTACCAGCACCACGAACGGCAGCAGCAGGTTGCTGCCGTCGGTCTGTACCAGACGCTGATGCAATCCTGGCAGCAGGCGGCAGAGCCGGGTGCGAACGCGGCCGACGCCGATGCGCGCATGCAGAAGGCCGGTGAGCAGTTGCTGACGGAGCACGCGGGTTCCATCTATGCCCGTTTTGCCGGCCTGATTCTGGCCGGGCGTGCGGCGGAAAGCGAAGATTACGCCACCGCAGAAAAGCATCTGCGTGCCGTGCGCGATGTGGATGCCGGTGATGGCGTCGGCCTGGTGGCCACGCACCGTCTGGCGCGTGTGCTGTCGGCCCAGGGCAAGCACGAGGATGCACTGGCACTGCTGGCCGGCGATGTTGCGAAAGAATTCGTGACGGCGCGTGAGGATGCCCGCGGCGATATCCTGATGGCCCAGGGCAAGCGTGCGGATGCGCGCATCGCCTGGCAGAAAGCCCTGGACAATGCCGACGAGAAGGATCCTGTTCGCGCGTTGCTGGAAATGAAACTTTCCTACGTAGCCGGCGAGTGAATGACCGATGAAATGGCGCGCGTCCTGGCTGGTCATTCCCCTTCTGCTGGCGGCCTGCAGCAGCAAGGATGCGCTGCAGGAGCCGTCGCCGTTGCCGGACATCAAGCCATTGGTGAAGGTTGATCGACTGTGGTCAGCCGACACCGGCGCCGGCAATACCGGCGAGGGGCTTGGCCTGGTGCCGGCCGTGACCGGTACCGCGGTGTATGCGGCGGACGAAGCCGGTGTGGTGGTGGCGCAGGACCGGGAACGCGGAAAGCAGCTCTGGCGGCGTGCGCTCGACACGCCGGTGTCGGCCGGGCCGGCAGTGGCCTACAACCAGGTGTTTGTCGGCACCCGTGAAGGCGAGGTGCTTGCCCTGTCGGCCGGGGACGGGACGTTGCAATGGCGCACGCAATTGTCCGGCGAAGTGCTGGCCGTGCCGGCCGTGAACGGCGATGCCGTGGCGGTGCGGACCACGGACGGCCGCATTGCACTGATCGATCGTGTCAGTGGCATGGTGCGCTGGACCCACGATGCCGGCTCGGCGCCGCTGAGCCTGCGTGCGGCCAGTGCGCCGTTGCTGCTGGCGGACGCCGTGCTGACGGGCACATCCACCGGCATGCTGGTGGCGCTGGAGCGTACCGGTGGCCAGGTGATCTGGGAGCGCCGCATTGCCGAACCCAGCGGTAAATCCGAACTGGACCGCCTGATCGATATCGCCGGTGACTTCGTGCTGGACGAGAGCCGGGTATACGTTGCGACGTACCAGGGGCGGTTGGTGGCACTGGACATGCTGAGCGGGCAATTCTTGTGGCAGCAGCCGTTGTCCACGTTCCGCTCGCTGGCGCTGGCTGGCGATACCGTTTACGCCGTCGATGCAGACAGCCGGATCGTGTCGGTCCGTACGGCCGACGGTGTGGTGTTGTGGCGGCAGGAGGCCCTGCTGGGCCGGCATGCGACCGGCGCATCGGTGCAGGGCGACTGGCTGCTGGTGGGCGATTACGAAGGCTGGCTGCACGTGATCCGTCGCAGCGACGGCGTGCTGGTCGGCCGCAGCAAGGTGGACGGCGACGGGCTGGTGGTGCCGGCAGTGGCTGATGACGGTCTCGTGTTTGCGCTGGGCCGCAGTGGCCGGCTGGTGGCACTGCGTCTTGAGCCGGGCGCGGATGCCGTTGCGGCAGGTGCTGCCACGCCATGAAACCCGTGCTCGCCCTGGTCGGCCGGCCCAACGTCGGCAAGTCGACCCTGTTCAACCAGCTGACGAAGTCGCGTGATGCGATCGTTGCCGATTACGCCGGTCTGACCCGCGATCGCAAATACGGTGAGGGGCGGGTCGGCGACAAGGCGTTCATTGCCATCGATACCGGCGGCATCGGTGAAACGCCGGAAGAGGGCGTGGACGCGCTGATGGCACGCCAGAGCTGGCTGGCCGTGGAAGAGGCGGATGTCGTCCTGCTGCTGGTCGACGGCCGTGCCGGCATCAACACCGATGACACGTTCATTGCGCGGCGCCTGCGTGCGGCGGGCAAGAAAGTCGTGCTGGTGGTCAACAAGACCGACGGTGTCGATCCGGAAGTGGCCCGCAGCGATTTCTTCTCGCTCGGTTTCGACGACGTGCATTCGATTGCCGCCGTGCATGGTCGCGGCGTGGCACAGCTCATGCAGCATGTGCTGGAAGGATTTCCCGAACAGCCGCCGGAAGATGTGCCGGCCGATGACGACAGCATCCGCATTGCGGTGGTCGGCCGGCCGAATGTCGGCAAATCCACGCTGATCAACCGTATCCTCGGTGAGGAGCGGGTGGTGGTGAGCGATATCGCCGGCACGACCCGCGATGCCATTGATGTGCCCTACGAACGCAATGGCCGCAAATACACGCTGGTGGATACGGCCGGCGTACGCCGCAAGGGGCGGGTCGACGAGGCGGTTGAAAAGTTTTCCGTGGTGAAAACCCTGCAGGCGATCGACGAAGCGCAGGTGGCCATTCTGGTGGTCGATGCCAGCGAAGGTCTGGTCGAACAGGATCTGCACGTGCTGGGCTATGTGCTGGAAAAAGGTCGCGCCCTGGTCATTGCCATCAACAAGTGGGACAACCTGGACACTTACCAGAAGGACCTGGTGCGCAAGGAAATGGACCGCCGGCTCGGCTTTGTCGAGTTCGCGAAGACCCATTTCATTTCTGCCCTGCACGGAACCGGCGTGGGCGAGCTGTACCCGTCCATCGACGCCGCCTGGAAGGCGGCCGGCGCCCGCCTGTCCAGCGCGAAGCTGACATCCATCCTCGAAGGCGCGGTGCAGCAGCATCAGCCGCCGATGGTCCGCGGTCGGCGCCCGAAGCTGCGATATGCCCATATGGGCGGTACCCAGCCGCCGGTCATCGTTATCCACGGCAACAATGTCGAGGGCATTCCTGACGACTACCGGCGCTATCTCGAAAACGTATACCGCAAGGCAATGCGGCTGGAGGGATCCCCGCTGCGCATCGAGTTCAAGGGCGGCGAAAACCCGTTTGCCGGCCGGCGGAATACCCTCACCCCTCGTCAGGTTGCGAAGAAAAAGCGCCTGATGCGCCACGTGAAGAAGAGCCGGGACTGACTGTCCGTCGTGCCGTTCGTCCCCCCGTAGTGACGGCCCCCTGTCCGCTGATAACATCCGGGCGGTAATACGTTTTTCGTATCGCTGGATATCTTCGGACGGGAGAGCGACCGGATGTCGTTTGCACAGGGAACTGGAATTGCGCTGAGGGTGGTGGCCGGCAGCCTGTTGCTGGCGTTCTGCAGTACGGCAGTGGCGGAAACCGGGGCAGACGAACTGCCGGAACTGCCGGAACTGCCGGAACTGCCGGTGGATCTGGACGCCGGCAGCATGCCGCAGGTGCTGACGCCGGCACGGCTGGCGCAGCCGCAGATCGATGTCGGCGCGAGCGTCACGGTGCTGGATCGCGACATGATCTCCGCGCTGGGTGCCCGTGATGTGCCGGAGCTGCTGCGGCTGGTGCCGGGTATGAGCGTGATGCGTGCCAGCGGCAGTGAATTTTCCGTGAATTACCACGGCACCAATCTGCGGGACATTCGTCGCCTGCAGGTGCTGGTCGATGGCATGAGCGTGTACCAGCCTGCGCTGGCCCGGATTCTCTGGAGTGATCTGGCGCTGTCCATCGACGATATCGATCGCATCGAAGTCACGCGCGGCCCGAATGCTGCCGCGTACGGTGCCAACGCATTTTCCGGTGTGGTCAACATCGTTACCCGCCACCCGCAGGACACCACCGGCAACATGCTGCGCGCGTCCGGCGGCAATCGCGACACGGTCGATGGTGGCGGGCGCCTGGTCGGCCATGGCGAGCGCAGCGACTGGCGCCTGTCGTTTTCAGCGCGCTCCGACAGTGGTTACGACGTCGACAAGACCGGCGCCGAATACCGTGATGACCGCCAGTCCCGTGTGTTCAACTGGCGTTCGGAATACCGCCCGAACGGGCGCGACCGTCTCGAATTCATGGCCGGTGCCAAGAACGGCACCAACGAGGAAGTGGCGCGGGATGAAGACATCTTCACCCGTTTCGAGGAGAAGCCGCTGACCAATGTGCGCACCGTGCACCTGCTGACCCGCTGGAGCCGGGAGATCTCTGCCGAGCATGCGTTGCAGGTGCAGGCCTACTGGCAGGACTCCGACATTCGCCCGAGCTGGCGTGCCTGTACCGATCCGATCCTGCTGTCGGACGAGCTGGCGGAACTGGCTGCAATCGATCCGGACTTCGCCTTCGGGCTGCTGGATGTGGCCGGCAACGATCCCGGCAACATCCCGACCTACATCGGCTCGCTGCCGACACCGGAAGCACAGCAGGCTGCAACCGATACCGTGAATACCTATCTGGCTTTCCAGGGTGCGGGTTTCACCGAAGTGTGCGGCGACATCGATCCGTGGGTGCGTGAAAGCCGGATCGATGTGGAAGTGCAGGACACGCTGCAGGTCAATGACCGTCTGAGGGTAGTGAGTGGCGGCGCATTCCGGCGCGACCGCGGCAGCTCGGAAACCTATCTGGGCGACGCCTTCCACAACGACGTGTGGCGGCTGTTCGGCCACGGGGAACTGCGTCTGGCAGAGCCACTGTTGCTGAATGCCGGCGCCATGCTGGAGTCGGACAAGATCACCGGCAGCACGATCTCGCCGCGTGCGGCCCTGAACTGGCGGATCCTGCCGGAGCAATCGCTGCGTCTGGTCGGCTCGCGTGCCGTGCGCACCCAGGACCTGTATGAGCAGTATGCCGATACCGGGCTGACCTTCCGGCAGCTGTCGCCGGTCTGGTTGCCGGACGGTTCGACCACCCGGGATTTCTTCCTCACCCAGCAGTCGCCGGGCGACCTCGAACCGGAACGCATCACGGCCTGGGAGGCAGGCTGGTTCGCCCATCTGCCCGACTGGCGAACCGACATCGATGTGCGCTGGTTCCGCGAGAAGCTCGGTCACCTGGTCAGCGGTGCCACCAATCCGTTCGAGTTCGAGGCCGACAACAATTCGGAAACGCACCTGACCGGCATCGAGTGGCAGGCGAAGTACGCGCCGTCGCAGGGCAACTGGTTCTGGCTGACCTACGCCTACATCGACAATGACAGTCTCCGGAACGTGGAGCGCCGTTTCACCTCCCTGCACAGCGGCAGTGTGGCCGGTGCCCGTCGCTTCGCCGAGCGCTGGCAAGGCTCGGCGGCCTGGTATGTCAACCGCTACCTGAACTGGCGCAGCAGCGATGGCTGGAAACACTTCGAGCGTCTGGACCTGCGTCTGGTGCACGATATCCCCCTGGGAGGCAGCAGGAGTCTGGCGTTGTCTGCCAACGGGCAGTACCGGACCGATGACATGCCGGAAATTCTCGAAGACAACCTGTACAACGACCGTCTCTATGGCTGGTTCGGTTTGACCCTGACGTTCTGATCCCGGGGCAGGCAGGAGGCTGTAGCTGCTCATGGACTTGATCCGCAGGCTTGCCGCGTCGTGTGGCGTGCTGTTGCTGGCCTCGGTGGCTGGCGCCGGCGAGCCGGTCGTGCGCGTGGTCGGCCCTGATGCGGTGGCGGGCGAGGTTTCACAGCAACTGGCCGGGTTGCGGGCAGATGTCGATGTGCGTCGCGATGAGACGCCTGCCCGGCTGGTGGTCGCGGTCGGAGCGCGTGCATTCCGCGATGCCCTTGCCGGTACCGATGTACCCGTGGTCGGCATCGCCCTGACCCGTGCCAGCTACCGGCAGGCACTGCGGGAAACGGCCAATGGCGAGCGGGCGCGCCACACGGCCCTGTTCTGGGAGCCGGATCCGGTGCGGCAGTTGCGGCTGGCAAAGCTGGTGCTGCCGACAGCACGACGGGTCGGCATCGTGGCCGGCGATGTGCCGGATGATGTGCTCCTTGCCGCCCTGCGCGCCGAATGCGCGCGACTTGGATTGACGCCGGTGATCGACATGCCCGACGGCAAGCGGCTGCTGCCGCAGCGCCTGGCCACGGTGCTTTCCGGCAGCGATTTCCTGCTCGGTCTGGACGAGCCGGGGGTGTTCTCGCCGACCAATGCGAAGACGGTACTGCTGACGGCCTATCGTCACAGCCGGCCGGTGATCGGCCCTACCGGTGCCTGGGTTGATGCCGGCAGCATCGCTTCGCTGACCGGCGGCCTGCCGGAAGCCACGGCGGCACTGGCGGCATGGTTGCCGGCGTTGCTGGCCGACGACAGTCTGCCGGCTCCGCGTTATTCCGATCGTTATACCGTCGTCACCAATCCGCAGGTGGCGCGTTCCCTGTCGCTCACCCTGCCGGCAGGGGCGCGCATCGATGCGTTCCTGCGCGATTCCGGAGGTACTCCATGATCAATCTGCGCGACTGGCCGTTGCGTGCCCGCATCCGGCGCCTGGCCGTGGTGCCGGTATTGATCATTACCGTGCTGCTGGGCGGCTATTTCCTGATTGAGCGTTTCAACGCGTTCAGCCATGAGCTTGACGTGCGCGGACAGATGATGGCCAGGCAGCTGGCGCCGGCAGCCGAATACGGCGTGATTTCCGGCAACCGGACGATCCTGGATGCGCTGCTGGTGCCGCTGATGGCGGAAGAAGACGTGGTGTACGTGGTGATCCGCGATCAGGCGGGTGTCGTGCTGGCAGAGCAATACAAGGAAGGTGCGCGCTCACTGGTTGGCAATGCCAACCGGGTGCGGGTTTACCGGGAAGCGGTGGCCCGCCAGCATGTCCTGCAGGATGTCATCGGTGGCCTGGCATCGCTGGGTGATGCGCCGGCGCCGACGCTGGGCGAAGTCGAGGTCGGCATGGTGACCGACGTGATTGCGGCCCGTCAGCGCACGGTGTTGATGCAGGCCCTGATCATCGCCGGCATCGTGCTGGTGTTCACCCTGCTGGTGGCATCCCAGACGGCGGAAGCGATGGTGCGCATCGAGGAAGCGCGGGCTTCGGCCGAGCATGCGTCGCGCGCCAAGAGCGAGTTCCTTGCCATGATGTCGCATGAGCTGCGCACCCCCATGAATGGTGTGCTCGGCATGCTGGAGCTGCTGGGAGATACGGCGCTGGACGGCGACCAGCGTCATTGTCTGGACACGGCGCGTCGTTCCAGCGAGCACCTGCTGGTGGTGATTGATGACATTCTCGATTTCTCGCGTATCGAGGGCGGCCGCCTGCCGCTGGAGCACATCGAATTCGATCTGCCGGATCTGCTGCGTGCCACGGTGGACGGCTTCGCGCACCAGGCGCAGGCGCGCGACATTTCCCTGGCACTGGACATCGAAGAGGGTTTGTCCGGCGTGCATGTGGTCAGCGATCCGACCCGGTTGCGCCAGGTGCTGGTGAACCTGCTGGGCAATGCCATCAAGTTCACCGAGCGTGGCGGCGTCAGCCTGCGTGCGCACGGGCAGTTTGACGGCGAGGGCGTCCTGAGTCTGGTGCTGTCGGTGGAAGACACCGGTATCGGCATCGCGGCCGACCGGGTCGAGCAGATGTTCGAACCTTTCAGCCAGGCCGACAATTCCACCTCGCGCCGTTACGGCGGTACCGGCCTCGGTCTGCCGATCGCCCGCCGACTGACTGCGATGCTGGGTGGCCGGCTGGAAGTGGAAAGCCGGATTGGCGAAGGCACCTGTTTCCGCATGACCTTCGTGATGTCGGCACGCCGCACCGGCACCGTGGCCCGCACCCCGGCGCATACCCAGGTGGTCACACCGCGCGGTGCGAATCTTGCCGGCCGCCGTGTGCTGGTGGTGGAAGACAACCACGTCAGCCAGATGGTGGCGGAAGGCATGCTGCGCAGTCTGGATGCGGTGGTGGAGGTGGTGGCCGATGGCCGCACGGCGCTGGAGCGTCTGTCGGCCACGCGTTTCGATGCCGTGCTGATGGATGTGCAGATGCCGGGCATCGACGGACTGGAAACCACGCGTCGCCTGCGCCAGCGCGCGACGGTGGACGGCGGCCGCACGCCGGTGGTGGCGGTGACGGCCAATGCGTTTTCCGGTGAGCGCGAGCGTTGTCTTGCCGCCGGCATGGATGCCTACATCGCCAAGCCGTTCACCCGCGATCGCCTGCGCGAGGTGCTGTTCTCGCTGCTGGGCAGCAACGGCTAGCCTGTTCCCGGCTCGTTGTCCTGCACGCCTTCGACGCGGCAGGCGAGGGTGCCGTCCGCCACCCGCGCGGTGACCGCAGCGCCGACCGGTATCCGGCGTGCGTCCTTGACCACGCGGCCACGTTCATCGCGCACGATGGCGTACCCGCGCGACAGCGTGGCCAGCGGGCTGACCGTGTTCAGCCGGGCCGCGCGCGATTCCAGCTGCTGCTGTTGCCGTGCCAGTGTCGCGCGCAGTGCCCGTGCCAGCCGTTCCTGCAGGTCACTGACATCCTGCCGCACCTGCGGCAGTGTGCGATCCGGCGCCGCCAGCCGGAGCCGGCGCACCAGATCGCGCAGGGTCGTGTGCTCTTCCGCCAGCCTGCTGCGCAGCGCGCGTCCGGCCCGCAGGTCCAGCTCGTCGAACGCCTGGCGGAATTCACGCAGCCGGTGGTCGGGGCGCACCAGCGACTTGCGCAGCAGCGCCAGTTGCGCGCCGGTCTGTTGCAGTACGGCCTGGAGCCGCCGCTGCATCAGTCGCAGCATGTGGCTCGTGCGCGCCTGCAGCGCGTTGCGGTCCGGTGCCACCCGTTCGGCCGCCGCCGACGGCGTGGGCGCACGCAGGTCGGCCACGAAATCGGCGATGGTGACGTCGGTTTCGTGGCCGACTGCACTGATCACCGGAATGCGGCTGGCGACGATGGCCCGCGCCACGATCTCCTCGTTGAAGGGCCACAGGTCCTCCAGCGAGCCGCCGCCGCGGCCGACGATCAGCACGTCGCATTCGCCGCGCCGGTTGGCAGCGGCAATGGCGGCGGCGATGTCCGGTGCAGCGTCCCGGCCCTGCACCAGGGTCGGGTAGACGATGACCTCGATCCAGGGCGCACGCCGGCGCAATACGGTGATGATGTCGTGCACGGCGGCGCCGGCCGGCGAAGTCACCACGCCGACACATTGCGGAAACCCCGGGATGTCGCGCTTGCGTTCCGCATCGAACAGGCCTTCGGCCGCCAGTTTTGCCTTCAGTTGTTCGAAGGCCCGCTGCAGCGCGCCGGTGCCGGCCTCCTCGATGTGTTCGACCACCAGCTGGTAGTCGCCGCGCGGCAGGTACAGGGTGGCCCGGGCCTGGACCCGCACCAGCAGGCCGTTGCGCGGCTTCACCGTCACGAAACGGGAGCGGTTGCGGAACATGGCCGCCCGCACCTGCGAGGTCTCGTCCTTGAGGGTGAAGTACAGGTGACCGGAAGCCGGGGTGGCCAGATTGGAGATTTCGCCCTCGATCCAGGCCAGCGGCACCTTGCCCTCGATCAGGCCCTGCACCTTGCGATTGAACTGGCTGACCGTGAGGACATCAGGCCGGCTGCCGGTTTCGGGGTCTCGGGAATCGGGCATGCAGGGATGGATAACGGGGCTGTGAAAAGGGTCGATTGGTTGCGCCGGACCAGTATAATGCGCGGCTTCTTTCTCCCGGGCCGCCGGGAGCCAGGGTCGCAAGACCCGTGCCCAGCCGGGCACCCGCCCGGACCGGTGGCCGCCCACACACGCGGGGTAGCCCCATGCTGCGCATCGTGCAAGAAGCCCTCACCTTCGACGACGTCCTCCTGCTGCCCGGTGAATCCGACGTGCTGCCCAAGGACGTGAGCCTGAAGACGAGGCTGACGCGCAACATCGCGCTGAACGTGCCGCTGGTGTCGGCGGCGATGGACACCGTCACCGAGGCGCGCCTGGCCATCGCCATGGCCCAGGAAGGCGGCATCGGCATCCTGCACAAGAACATGGAAACCGCCGACCAGGCCCGCGAAGTGCGGGCTGTGAAGAAATACGAGAGCGGCGTGGTGCGTGACCCGATCACCGTGGCGCCCGATATCACCATCGGCGAGTTGATCGCGCTGACCCGCGCCAACAACATTTCCGGCGTGCCGGTGGTGGCGGGCAACGAACTGGTCGGTATCGTCACCAGCCGCGACCTGCGCTTCGAGACCCAGTTCAACCTGCCGGTTTCCGCGGTGATGACGCCGAAAGAGCGTCTGGTCACCGTCGGCGAGAATGCGACCCAGGCGGAAGTGAAGGCACTGCTGCACAAGCACCGCATCGAGAAGGTGCTGGTCACCAACGGCAACGGCCAGCTCAAGGGGCTGGTGACGGTGAAGGATATTGCCAAGGCCGCGGCCTATCCGAATGCCTGCAAGGATTCCCAGGGCCACCTGCGGGTCGGCGCTGCGGTCGGTACCGGTGCCGGCACCGAGGAACGCGTGGAGGCGCTGATCGATGCCGGCGTCGACATTCTCGTGGTGGACACTGCACACGGCCATTCGAAAGGCGTGATCGAGCGTGTGGCCTGGATCAAGAAAAAGTATCCGAAGATCGACGTGATCGGCGGCAACATCGCCACTGCGGAGGCGGCCAAGGCACTGGCCGGAGCCGGCGCGGATGCGGTCAAGGTCGGCATCGGTCCCGGCTCCATCTGTACCACGCGTATCGTTGCCGGCATCGGTGTGCCGCAGATCAGCGCGGTGGCCAATGTGGCCGAGGCGCTGAAGAAAACCGATGTGTCGATCATCGCCGACGGCGGCATCCGCTTCTCCGGTGACCTGGCGAAAGCGATCGCCGCCGGTGCCAACGTGGTGATGGTCGGTTCGCTGCTGGCCGGCACCGAGGAGGCGCCGGGCGACGTCGAACTGTTCCAGGGTCGTTACTACAAGGCCTACCGCGGCATGGGTTCGCTGGGTGCCATGGCACAGCGCACCGGCTCTTCCGACCGTTATTTCCAGGATGCCGCGCAGGGCGTGGAGAAGCTGGTGCCGGAAGGCATCGAGGGCCGCGTTGCCTACAAGGGCCCGATGTCAGCGATCGTGCACCAGATGATGGGCGGGCTGCGTGCCTCCATGGGCTATACCGGTTGCAGGACCATCGACGAGATGCGCACCAAGACGCAGTTCGTGAAGATCACGTCTGCCGGCATCAAGGAATCGCATGTCCACGATGTGCAGATCACGAAAGAAGCACCGAACTACCCGATTGGTTGATTCCCGATGTCCAAGAACATCCACGCGCACCGCATTCTCATTCTTGATTTCGGTTCCCAGTACACCCAGCTGATCGCGCGCCGCATCCGCGAGATCGGTGTCTATTGCGAACTGCGCTCGTACGAAATGGACGAGGCCGAGATCAAGGCCTTCGACCCGGCCGGCATCATCCTGTCCGGCGGTCCGGAAACGGTCACCGCCGGCAATACGCCACGCGCGCCGCAGGCCGTGTTCCGGGCCGGCATTCCGGTGCTGGGTATCTGTTATGGCATGCAGACCATGGCCGAACAGCTGGGCGGCAAGGTCGGGACGTCCGACGTGCGTGAGTTCGGTTATGCGCAGGTGAAGCGCGAAACGCCGTCCCGTCTGCTGGAAAACATCGAGGATCACCTGGCGGCCGACGGCAGTGCCCTGCTCGATGTGTGGATGAGCCACGGCGACAAGGTCACGGCCATGCCGTCCGGTTTCACCCTGATGGCCAGTACGCCCAGCTGCCCGATCGCCGGCATGGCCAGCGACGAGAAGCGCTTCTATGGCGTGCAGTTCCACCCGGAAGTCACGCACACCCTGCAGGGCAAGCGCCTGCTGGAAAATTTCGTGCTGAAGATCTGCGGCTGCGCGCCGCTGTGGACCGCCAGCAACATCGTCGAGGATGCCATCGAGACCGTGCGTGAGCAGGTCCGCGACGAGCACGTGATCCTGGGCCTGTCCGGCGGGGTCGATTCCTCGGTGGTGGCGGCGTTGCTGCACCGTGCCATCGGGAAGCAGCTCACCTGCGTGTTTGTCGATAACGGCCTGCTGCGCCTGAACGAGGGCGACCAGGTGATGCAGATGTTCGCGAAGAACATGGGCATCAAGGTCATCCGCGTCGATGCCGAACAGGAATTCCTGTCGAAGCTGCAGGGCGTCGCCGACCCTGAACAGAAGCGCAAGATCATCGGCAACACCTTCATCGAGGTGTTCGAGCGCGAGGCGGCAAAGATCAAGGGCGCCAACTGGCTGGCCCAGGGCACCATCTATCCGGACGTGATCGAGTCGGCGAAGAGCAAGACCGGCAAGGCGCACGTGATCAAGAGCCACCACAACGTCGGCGGCCTGCCCGAGCACATGAAGCTGCAGCTGGTCGAGCCGCTGCGCGAGCTGTTCAAGGACGAAGTGCGCCGCATCGGCCTTGAACTCGGCTTGCCGTACGACATGGTGTACCGTCACCCGTTCCCGGGCCCGGGTCTGGGCGTGCGCATCCTCGGCGAGGTGAAGAAGGAATACGCGGACATCCTGCGCCGCGCCGATGCCATCTTCATCGAGGAGCTGCACAAGGCCGACTGGTACCACAGGACTTCACAGGCCTTCGCCGTGTTCCTGCCGGTGAAATCGGTCGGCGTGGTCGGCGACGGCCGCCGTTATGAGTGGGTGATTGCGCTGCGCGCGGTGGAAACCATCGATTTCATGACCGCCCGCTGGGCGCATCTGCCGTACGAGCTGCTGGAGCACGTCTCCAACCGCATCATCAACGAAATCAGTGGTGTATCACGCGTGACCTACGACATCTCGTCCAAGCCACCGGCGACGATCGAGTGGGAATAAAACAACAACGTACAACATCCCGGAGCGTGCCATGCTGAACCAGCCCGATATCGCAAAACTCGTTCTCCGACTGACCCTGGGTATCCTGATGCTGTTTCACGGGGTTGCGAAGCTGACCCACGGTATCGGTTTCATCGAGGGCATGGTGACCAGCCACGGGCTGCCGGCCTTTCTGGCCTGGGGTGTGTACATCGGCGAGATCGTGGCGCCGCTGATGCTGATTGCCGGTGTGCAGGTGCGTATCGCTGCACTGATCGTGGCTGCCAACATGGTAGTGGCGATCGTGCTGGTGCACATGGGCGACATCTTTGCCATGACCGATCATGGCGGCTGGCGCCTGGAACTGCAGGGCATGTACCTGTTCACCGCGCTGGCACTGGTGCTGCTGGGTGGCGGCAGATACGGCGTTCAGAAATCCTGACCTGAACGTGGGCGGCAGCGGCAACGACGAGGCCTTCATGCGCGAGGCACTGGCTCTCGCGCAACAGGCGGCCGCTGCCGGTGAAGTGCCGGTCGGTGCCGTCGTGGTGAGAGACGGCGATGTGGTCGGTCGCGGTTTCAACCAGCCGGTTTCTGCCCGGGATCCCACCGCGCACGCGGAAGTCGTGGCGCTGCGCGACGCCGCACGCAGGGTCGGCAATTACCGGCTGGTCGACTGCACGCTCTATGTCACCGTCGAGCCCTGCCTGATGTGCTGCGGTGCGCTGGTGCATGCGCGGGTGCGCGAAGTTGTCTACGGTGCCGACGAGCCCAAGGCCGGCAGTGCACATTCCCGCATGGAGGCATTCGCATTGCCGTATCTGAATCACCGGGTAACGGTGCGCGGCGGCGTGCTGGCCGACGAGTGCTCGGCACTGATGAGCGGGTTCTTCCGCGACCGGCGCCGGTAGGCATCGTCGGGACACAAAAAAAGCGCCCCGCGGGGCGCTTTCTGTTTTCCGGGGCTCAGACTGCCGGTGCGGTTCCGGTCAGGCCGGTGTCCTTCGCCTGCTGCATCTTGGCCAGGCAAGCCCGGATGTCCTTGGCCATCTGTGCGCCGGTCTGGTAACGCTTGTCGCGATCCTTCTCCAGCGCGCGCTTGATGACGATGGAAACCCAGGGGCAGGTCTTCTTCAGATCCGGGCGAATTTCCAGCGGATCCGGATACGGCTCGGTGGCGATCTTGTACATGATCTGGGTCGCGGCCTCGCCATTGAACGGCAACTCCAGCGTCACCAGCTGGTACAGCACGCCGCCCAGGGAGAACAGGTCGGTGCGGCCGTCGAGATCCTTGCGTCCGGTGACCTGTTCCGGCGACATGAAGCTCGGTGTGCCCACCACCATGCCGGTCTTGGTCTTGCCGGAATTGGACACGCGCGCAATGCCGAAGTCGGCGATCTTCACCGTATCGGCTTTCGGGTCGTACATGATGTTGGCGGGCTTGATGTCGCGGTGCACCACGTTCTGGCTGTGCGCATAGTCCAGACCTTCGGCGGCGCGGGCGACGATCGACAGTATCCTGTCGATCGGCAGCAGGTTGTCCGGCTTCGTGTGGCGGACCAGATCGTATCCGGTCAGCAGCTCCATCGCGATGTAGGCGAGATCGTGTTCTTCACCGGTATCGTAGATGGTGACAATGTTCGGGTGGTTCAGGCGGCCGGCGGCTTCCGCTTCGCGGAAGAAGCGCTCTTTCACTTCTGCCAGTTCCGCTTCTTCGAACTCCTGCGCCAGTGCCAGTGTCTTGATCGCAACCGTGCGGTTGATGCGCGGGTCGGTGCCCTGGTAGACCACGCCCATGGCACCGCGGCCCAGCTCCTTCTCGATTTCGTAGCGGCCCAGCTTCGGCTTCTCGGCGCCGACCGCGCCGGTCAGCAGGGTTTCGCCCGGGCCGCCGGTACGCAGGCCGAAGATCATCGAGTCCTGGGCGGCACTGGCACGCTGCATGCGCGGTGCAATGTCGCGGAACTCCTTGTTGTACTCGCTCATGTACTGGTACACGGCAGCCGCCTTGCTGAACTGGCGCTTGCGCTCGAAGTCGAGTGCAAGGTTGTACAGCGGATCCATCATGTCGTCGCCCAGCGGTACGCGGCGGAATTTCTCGAAAGCCATGTCCAGCTGGTTGGCCTGCTGGAAGGCGAGACCGAGCATGCGGTTGGATTCGGCAGACTCGGTGTCGGATTTTCGCTTGCCGGCTTCGGTGACGAGGAAGCGACGGGTGGTGAGTGCGAGGTGGCCGGCCACCAGCGCCAGCACCGGCAGCATCAGCGGAATCCACTCGCCCTTCGCGGACAGCAGGATGATTTCCGTGCCGAACAGCACCACGAACAGTGTGGCGGAGACAGCGGCGCCGATTCCGGCACCCAGGCGTGGCAGACCGAACATCAGGTAGGCTGCCACCAGCAGCAGGGCCAGCCACTTGGCGATACCCGCCCATGACGGCACCGTGAAGAAATCCTCGTTGAGAATGCTGGCCACGTTGTGCGCCAGCACTTCCACCGGTTCCGCGGCGCCCGGCAGCGGTGTGCCGAACTTGGAGCCGAGGCCGAAAGCGGTCGGGCCGATCAGCACGATCTTGTCGCGGTATTTCTCCAGCGACAGTTTCCCGGTGTAGACGTCGTAGAAAGAGTCCGCAGGAAATGCCGAGCCGTCCGGCACGTTGTAGAAAAACGTGCGCATGTTCAGCTGCGGGTCGGTCATGATCGAAAGCCGGCCGAGCTGGACGCCCTCGCCGAGGTTGACGCGGATGTCCTTGACCGTGAGGTTCAGGCTTTGCGCGGCCAGTTGCAGCGACATGGCCGGGAACAGGCTGCCCTGGTGCTCAAGCACCAGCGGCTCGGTGCGCAGCTTGCCGTCTTCTTCCAGCAGGTTGGCGATGTGGCCGATGGCAACGCTGCCGGCCGCGAGCTGTTCGATCGGCGGAGAGATGGCGATCGTGGAAAACGGATAGGGCACGATGTTGCCGGTGATGTTGTCGACGCCGACGTTGTCGTCCGGGACGGCATCACGCAGCAGCCACTGCGGGATTTCCTTGTCCGGGTTGCCGATCAGTTCGCCCGGGATCATCTGCATGCCGAGCACGACGTTGCCCGAATCCTGCAGGCTGGCGGCGAGTTTGCTGTCGGTGTCGAGTGCCGCGGCGGCATCCGCCAGGCGCACGCCCAGGCCGGTGATGGGTTCGGCCAGAGGTCCGGCGATCACGGCCGGATCGTTGAAACCCGACTGTTCGTAGAACTGCTGCAGGTCGCGGATGTGCACGAGACCGGCATCCTGCTGCGGTTCCGACACCAGCACGGTGAAGCCGATCACCTTCGCGCCGGCACTGTGCAGCTTCTCGATCATCTGCGCGTGGATGTCGCGTGGCCAGGGCCAGCGGCCGAGGTTGTCGATGCTCTGGTCGTCGATGCCGATCACGGCGATCTGGTCGCCGGCATCGCGCTCGGCTGTACGCACGCCCATGTCGTAGGCGCTCAGTTCGATACGGTCGTGGGTGTTGCTGTAGCTGAAGACCAGCACAGCGACAACGACCAGCAGCCCGGCGAACCAGTCCGTGGCCCAGAAGGTGTTTTTCATCGGAAGTCCCGGGTTGCGCGCAGCGGATGAACCACCGGCAGCCGGCGGGCCGGCTGCGGCCGATTTATAACACGGGGTCCGGTGCGGGCGGGACGACTCAGTTGGCGGTGTCGCCGGGCATGTAGCCCATGGCGAGCATCACATCGCTGCGCGAGCCGCTGTTGCTGGCCAGGACCAGCAGGTCGTAGTAGCGGCGTACATGCCGCACGTAGACGATCGCCTGGGTGGCGCCACGGGCGTAGCCGTAGCGGGTCTGCGAGTACCACTTCGGATCCTTGAGCAGGGCCAGGCTGGCCCGGACGTCGTCCCAGTCGTTGGGGTTGCCGCCGCGGCGGGCGGCCAGTTCACGCGCGTCCAGTACGTGGGCGATACCGGCGTTGTAGGCGGCCAGCGCCATCCAGGTGCGGTCTTCGGCCGGGATCTCGGCCGGCAGCATGTCCAGCACCTGGCGCAGGTAGCGGGCGCCGCCGTGGATGCTGGCCTGCGGATCGGTACGGTCGTCGATGCCCAGGTGCAGGGCAGTATCCATGGTCAGCTGCATCAGGCCCTGGACGCCGGTCGGCGATTGCGCGGCCGGGTCCCACAGCGATTCCTGGTAGGAGACGGCGGCCAGCAGGCGCCAGTCGAGCTTCGCCCGCTCGGCTTCGCGGCGGAACGTGCCGACATAGCGGGGCAGGCGGTGGCGCAATGCCTGGTAGAAGCGCTGGGAGTCGAACTGGGTCAGGGCCTGCAGGTGGGCAAGGTGGTGTTCGCGCAGGGCGGTCACGGTGCCGTCGGCGTGTTTGCGGGCCAGCCAGGCGTTGGCGTCCTCGCGCAGGGACTCATCCCGGCTGTGCTTGAAGACCCAGCCGAAGAACACCGCTTCCGGCAGCTCCACGGCCACCCGCAGGTCCGGGTACAGCGGACGGTGGAAGGCCCAGACGTTGGCGTCGATCACGGCACAGTCGGCCTGGTGCTGGTGCACCAGTGCCAGCAGGGCTTCCTCGCTGCCGGCCACTTCCTGCCAGGCCAGACCGGGCAGCAGCGGCTGCAGGCCGGCCAGCTTCTCGGCATGGTGGCTGCCGGCGGCGATGACCAGCGAGCGGCCCTGCAGGGCGGCAACATTGACCGGGATGGAGGGGTCGCGGGTCGGGCAGACCACGAACTGGCTGACCGACTGGACCGGCACGGAGAAGCCGAAACGGGCTTCCCGGGTCAGGGTCAGGGCGAGGCCGCCGGCCATGTCGGCGTGGCCGCTCTCCACCTGATCAAGAGCTTCCTCGGCGGAGCGAACGCTCACCACGCGCAGCTTCACGCCCAGTTCGCGGGCAAAGCCGCGGGCCAGTTCGTACTCGAAGCCGGCAGCGCCGAACGAGTTGGTGTAGTAGGAAGCCGGGCCTTCGCGCAGGGCGACGACCAGCTCGCCGCGTTCGCGGACGGCTTCGGTTCCGGTGGCAGAGTCCTTGGCCGCCAGCAGGATGGCGGCGGTGGCGCCCAGGGCGCCCATGACGACCAGGGATCGGATTCGGTTGGCCCAGCTCATCTCGTGTCAGTCGCTCGTGTGGCTGATAGAGGAGGTGTTCGGGTTGCCTGATTGATCTCAGGGGGGTTATGGGTTCTGTCGCTGCCACCTTCGGGTGGCTTCCGGGGGTCCTCCCGAACCGCCGGACTGTCGATATGGGAAGTAGGTCACATCGATGGCGCGGACCTTATCACGGGGGGGAGGGGAGGCCATAGGCATTGTCCGACATTGGCCTCCCAGGGCCTGTGATCCGGCGACAGGGCGCTGAACGGTCGGGTTTTCTGGTACCAATTCCTTAGGAAATTCCGGGAGTTGGCACTTTCGGGCGGGTGTCCGGGCAGCCCTGAAACAGACGTTTGAAGCGGGTGTCAGGAAGCCTGTGGCGACCGGCAACGCTGCAGCGGGCATAAAACGGAGAGCGCGGTCAGTCACTCCCGCCTGCCGGTTCGCACCCGTCGTGGACGCGCCGCGCCGGAGCGCTCAGCCCGCGGAGGCGCTTGCCGGTCGGCGCAGGGCGTCACGGCACCGGCAGATATAGATGAAGCAGGCCGGAGCTGTCCGGCCAAACGCAGTCGACACCGGAAGCGGCGCCGCTATCATTGGCGCCCGCTGCCCGCCCCCTCCGGTCGAGACCCGTTCTGATGCTGATCCTGCGTGGTGCTCCGGCACTGTCCGCCTTCCGTCTGCGCAAACTGCTGGACTCGCTGGGAGGCACGCCGGTCACCGGCATCGCGGCCTTTCACGTGCATCTCCTGGACAGCGACCCGCTCACGGCCGAACAACAGGGTGTGCTCGACCGTCTGCTGTCCTACGGCCCGGCCGCCGGCAAACAGACGGAGCCTGCCGGCAGCAGCCTGCGGCTGGTGGTACCGCGCCCCGGCACCATCTCCCCCTGGTCCAGCAAGGCCACCGACATCCTGCATCACTGTGGCCTGACCGGCGTGCGCCGGATCGAGCGCGGTGTGGCCTTTTACCTGACGCTGGCGAGCGAGCCCGACGCCGGGCAGGAAGCGCAACTGCGCAGCCGTCTGCACGACCGCATGACGCAGACCGTCTTCGGCCGGGTGGAGGAGGCCGCGGTCCTGTTCGAGGCACACCGCCCGAAGCCGCTGACCACGGTGAACGTGCTGGGTGGCGGCCGCGACGCGCTGGTGCGCGCCAACGACCAGCTGGGCCTCGCGCTGGCCGGGGACGAGATCGATTACCTGGTGAAGGCCTTCACCGAACTCGGCCGCAATCCGAGCGACACCGAACTGATGATGTTCGCGCAGGCCAATTCCGAACACTGCCGCCACAAGATCTTCAACGCCGACTGGACCATTGACGGCGCGCTGGCCGAGCGCTCGCTGTTCCGCATGATCCGCAATACCCACGAGAAACATCCGGGCGGTGTGCTGTCCGCCTACAAGGACAACGCCGCCGTGCTGTCCGGCGCGGTCGGTGGCCGCTTCTTCCCGGATCCGGTCACCCACGAGTATGCGTACCACCGCGAGCCGATCCACATCCTGTGCAAGGTGGAAACGCACAATCACCCGACGGCGATTGCGCCGTTCCCCGGCGCGTCCACCGGCTCCGGTGGCGAGATCCGTGACGAGGGTGCCACCGGTCGCGGTTCGAAGCCCAAGGCCGGCCTCACCGGCTTCACCGTGTCCAACCTGCGCATTCCCGGCTTCGGGCAACCGTGGGAACACGATTACGGCAAACCGGGGCGCATTGTTTCCGCACTGGACATCATGATCGAAGGCCCTTTGGGCGGTGCTGCCTTCAACAACGAATTCGGCCGGCCGAACCTGTGTGGCTACTTCCGCAGCTATGAGCAGGAAGTGGACACCGCCAACGGTCGCGAAGTGCGCGGCTACCACAAGCCGATCATGATTGCCGGTGGTCTGGGCAACATCCGCGAGATGCACGTCGAGAAGAACGAGATCAAGCCCGGCGCGAAGATCATTGTGCTGGGTGGTCCGGCGTTGCTGATCGGCCTGGGTGGCGGTGCCGCGTCCTCCATGTCCAGCGGTGCGTCCAGCGAGAATCTGGATTTCGCCTCCGTACAGCGTGACAACCCGGAGATGGAGCGCCGCTGCCAGGAAGTCATCGACGCCTGCTGGGCCATGGGCGAGCGCAATCCGATCGTGTCCATCCACGATGTCGGCGCCGGCGGTCTGTCCAATGCACTGCCCGAGCTGGTTCACGAGTGGCAACGCGGTGCGTCCTTCGAGCTGAGGAAAATTCCCAACGACGAGCCCGGCATGAGCCCGGTCGAGATCTGGTGCAACGAGGCGCAGGAGCGCTACGTGCTGGCCGTCGATCCGGAAAACCTGCCGGTGTTCGAGGCATTCTGCCGGCGCGAGCGCGCCCTGTATGCGGTGCTGGGAGAAGCCACGGAAGATCGCCGTCTGATTGTCAGCGATTCGCTGTTCGGCAATCGTCCGGTCGATATGCCGATGCAGGTGTTGCTGGGCAAGCCGCCGAAGATGCAGCGCCGCTTCCAGCGCAAGGCGCTGCTGCTGTCGCCGCTGTCGCTGCCGAAACTGCCACTGGCCGAGCTGGTCGATCGCGTGCTGAAGCTGCCGACGGTGGCATCCAAATCCTTCCTCATCACCATCGGTGACCGCTCGGTAACGGGGCTGGTGGCACGCGAGCAGATGGTCGGCCCCTGGCAGGTGCCGGTGGCCGACTGCGCGATGACGGCCGCCGCCTTCGACACCTGCGCCGGCGAGGCCATGAGCATGGGTGAGCGTACGCCGCTGGCGCTGATCGATCCGGCGGCATCCGGCCGCATGGCGATCGGCGAGGCCATCACCAATATCGCCTGCGCGCGCATCGACGGGCTGGAACGCATCAAGTTGTCCGCCAACTGGATGAGCGCGGCCAACCATCCGGGCGAGAACCAGGCACTTTACGACACGGTGCACGCGGTCGGCATGGAGTTCTGTCCGAAGCTGGGCATCACCATTCCGGTCGGCAAGGATTCGATGTCCATGCGTACAGTCTGGGACGACAATGGCACGGCGAAGTCGGTGACCGCGCCGCTGTCGCTGATCGTGTCCGCGTTCGCACCGGTGCTGGACATCCGCAAGACAGTCACGCCGCAGCTGCGGCCGGACATCCCCCACGAGCTGCTGCTGATCGATCTGGGTGCCGGCCGCAATCGTCTGGGCGGTTCGGCGCTGGCCCAGGTCTGCAACCAGCTGGGTCATGTCGGCCCGGATATCGAGCCGGACCTGCTGAAGCGGTTTTTCCCCGCCATGCAGCAGTTGCTTGAACAACAACTGCTGGTGGCCTGCCACGATCGCAGCGATGGCGGCCTGATCGTCACGCTGCTGGAGATGGCGTTTGCCGGCCGCTGCGGTCTCGATATCGATCTGGCAACACTGCGCAGCAGTTTCGGCGGCATCCAGGGTGTGCTGTTCAGCGAGGAGCTGGGCATGGTGATCCAGGTGCGTGACGGCGACGGCGATCGCGTGCGGGCCCTGCTGGCGCAATACGGTCTGGATGCCATGACGCATGTCATCGGGCGTGCTGTGCCGGAGCAACGCATCGTGATTCGCGACGGCGAGGCAGAGCTGTTCGCCGATACCCGGGCCCGCCTGCAGTCGGCCTGGAGCGAGACCAGCTACCGTATCCAGTCGATGCGTGACAATCCGGAATGCGCCCGTCAGGAGTTCGAGGCGATCGCCGACAACCAGGATCCGGGCATAAGCGTGGCGGTCACGTTCGACCACCGCCTGGACGTGGCGGCGCCATACATCAATCTCGCGCGGCCGGATGCAGTGCGCCCGAAGGTGGCGATCCTGCGCGAGCAGGGCGTGAACGGCCATGTCGAGATGGCAGCGGCCTTCGACCGTGCCGGTTTCGCGGCCATCGACGTGCACATGAGCGACATCATCGGTGGCCATGTGTCGCTGGCCGGTTTCCGCGGGCTGGTGGCCTGCGGTGGTTTCTCCTACGGGGACGTGCTGGGTGCCGGTGGAGGCTGGGCGAAGTCGATCCTGTTCAATGCGCGTGCACGTGACGAGTTTTCCGCCTTTTTTGCCCGTACCGATACCTTCGGTCTGGGCGTCTGCAACGGCTGCCAGATGCTGTCGCAGCTCAAGGAGCTGATTCCGGGCGCGGAATTGTGGCCGCGTTTCGTGCGCAACGTCAGCGAGCAGTTCGAGGCGCGCACGGCACTGGTCGAAATCGCGCAGTCTCCGTCCATCCTGCTGGAAGGCATGGCGGGTACGCGCATACCGATTGCCGTGGCGCACGGTGAAGGCCTGGTCGAGGGCGATGCCATGTCGCTGGCGCAGAACGTACGCGATGGCCTGGTGGCGCTGCGCTACGTGGACAACTTCGGCGAGCCGACCGAGCGTTATCCGTTCAACCCGAACGGCTCGCAGGGCGGCCTCACCGGATTCACCACCCGTGACGGCCGGGTGACGATCATGATGCCGCACCCGGAGCGTGTGTTCCGTGCCGTGCAGCAGAGCTGGATTCCGGACGACTGGCGCAACCACGAGGATGCTCCGTGGCTGCGTCTGTTCCGCAACGCACGCCGCTGGGTCGGTTGAAGCAAGGGTCGGGAAAGAAGGAAAAGCGCCATGACCACGAATCGCGATCAGTACGGGCTTGGTGATTTCCGCATCGGCGAGCCGCCTCAGCCCACGGATGAGTATCTGGTCCGGCGCCGGATCGGCGATGCGCTCAAGCGCATCACCGACAGGATGGTGCGCTGCGACGCCGGGCAGGCCGAGCTTGACGCGGTGGCGGCGGAGCTGGAAGCCGTTGCTGCCCGTACCGATGGCTTCGGCCGGCGTTCGCAGTCGGCCATCTACGAGCGCCTGTTCACGCGGACGGCATCGCGGCAGGACGTGCTGGACATTCTCGACTATGAAATCTTCACCGGTCTGTCGACGCCGGTATCGCCGCCGATGGAATTGTGGATCGATGGCGACACGGTGCGCGGCAAGGCCAATCTCGGCCTGCCGTTCCAGGGCCCGCCCGGGCGCGTGCACGGTGGCGTGATTGCCGCCATGCTGGACGTGCTGATGGCCAAGACCCAGGACCTGTCCGGCACCATGGGTGTCACCGGCACGCTCAACATCCGCTTCATCCGGCCGACGCCGCTGAAGACCGACATCACCATGGAAGCGAAAATCCTGCGCACCGACGGCCGCAAGCTGTTCAACGAGGGGCGTTTCTTCGTGAACGGTGAGCAGACTGTGCATGCCGAAGGCGTGTGGATCGCGATGCGCGACGTGCAGCGCGGCGCCTGAATCATGTACCAGTTGTTCTTCTACGTACCGGAGTCGCATCTGGCCGCCGTGAAGTCGGCGATCCTTGCCACCGGTGCCGGCCGCATCGGCAATTACGATCACTGCTGCTGGCAGGTGCGCGGGCAGGGGCAATTCCGGCCGCTGGCCGGGGCCAACCCGCATCTGGGGCAGATCGGTGCCGTGGAGCAGGTGGATGAATACCGGGTCGAGCTGGTGCTGGCGGACGATCAGGTCGATGTGGCCGTCGCTGCCCTGAAGCAGGCCCATCCCTACGAGACCGTGGCATACGGCATCGTGAAACTGGAGAAGCGCTGATGGCATCCGGCAATGCAGCTACCGCACTGGCCTGGCAGGCCGTCGATGTCGATGTCAACGGACTGAAAATCCGCTGTGAATCCGCAGGCCCGGCCAATGGCGAGCCGATGCTGCTGGTGATGGGCCTGGCCTGCCAGCTCATCCACTGGCCGGACGAACTGTGTGCGCAGCTGGTGGCGAAAGGCTTCCGGGTGATCCGTTTCGACAACCGCGATATCGGCCTGTCGGGCAGCGGCAACGCCCGGGTGCGTTTCCATCTGCAGAGGGACATGGTGCGCTTGAAGTTCGGCGCGAAGATCGCCGCCAACTACACGCTGCACGACCTGGCGAAGGACACGGTCGGCCTGATGGATGCACTGGGCATCGAAAAGGCCCATCTGGCCGGCGTGTCCATGGGCGGCATGATTTCGCAGATCGTGGCCGGCACGTATCCGCAGCGGGTACTGTCGCTGACCTCGATCATGTCCAGCACCAACAGCCCGAAGTTGCCACTGCCGAAGCTGTCGGTGTTGCTGCGCATGGCACCGCCGTTCGGTGTGAAGCACGATCGCGCCTCGGTCATTGCCCGCACCCTGAAGCTGTTCGAATTGATCGGCAGTCCGGGTTACCCGACGCCGCCGGCCGAGCGCGAGCGCATTGCCGGCATGGCGTTCGATCGCGCCTACAAGCCGGCCGGCGTGCTGCGCCAGACCCACGGCATCCTCGCCACCGGTTCCTTCGAGGAGTTGTTGCCGAATGTCACGGCACCCACGCAGATCATCCACGGACTGGACGATCCGCTGGTGCGTGTGGAGGGCGGCAAGCGCAGCGCGCAACTCATCCGCGGTGCACGGCTGGAGCTGATCAAGGGCATGGGCCACGATTTTCCGGCCGGGTTGTTCCCGCGCTGGACGGAGCTGATTGCGGCCAACGCGGCACGCGCCTGAACCCGGGCGCGCGGGCTCAGGGGCCGGTGGCGGCAGCCATCACTTTGGCAATGCGGCGTATGCCGTCGGTCAGGTGCGAGCAGGACAGTGTGGCGCCGGTGATGTTGTCGATGTCCTGATCCAGTTTCAGCGTGGACGCGGCCTGCTTGTCCACGAACTGGTCCAGCCAGCTGCGGCGTTTCACTTCCTGCCCGTGGTCCTCGCGATAGCGCAGGATTTCCACGCGCCGGATCGTGCCGTCGGCGCCGACGGCCACGGCGTAGTCGATTTTCTCGAACTTGCCGATCACGGCGTCGGTCACCAGGTAGCCCAGCCGTTGCGTATCGTCGCGTGCTTCCCGGACGCTCAGGCGCATGACGCTGAAGGCTTCCGTGCTGCCGGCCGAGGCGGCCCTGATCCAGCCTGCGACGGTTGCCTTCGGGACTTCCCCGAATGCCACCGCCTGCGGAAACATGAGTTTCTGTGCTTCCCGGACTGTCATGTCGTCGCCGGCCTGCGCGGTTGTCGTCAGCAAGGACAACAACGGCGCAAGGACCAGCAGGGTGTTGCGTGCAGCGGGCAGCATGCTACTTGTCGTTCACCAGTCGCGAATTGCCGAAGGCCACCCACAGCTCGAAGCGGGTGAACCAGCCGGCTTTCTTGTTGGCGATACGTGCCACGGCCTCCTTGTGGACCGGGTTCTTGGTCAGCCCGCCGGGCGTGATCTTGTGGCCGACCCGGCTCATCCACAGCGTGGATTTCACCATGGCCCTGCGCACCGGGCCGGTGCCGAATCCGTAGCCCTTGCGCAGGTCTTCCGGCAGGTACATGGCGGTCACGGCTTTCTCGTACTGCATCGGGAGCCAGAGGATCGGGCCCACGCCGCGCACGCCGAACAGGAATCCGGCGAGCTCCTTGCTGGCCGGCGTGACCACAAGCCGGTCGCTGTTGCGCATGTCCTCGCAGTAGGCGACGAAATCCGGCCAGTGCTTCGGCAGTGCTTCCTCGCGGATGCCGAACAGGTAGGCGAACAGTTTCGTTTCCTGGTAGTACTTTTCCTTGTCCACGTCGCTGACCGGGCCGATGGCGTCCTCGTACATGATCATCAGGGTTTCCCACAGCGTAGCGTGTACCCAGATCATGGCCTGCTCTTCGTTGGCGCGATACTCGCTGCCGTTGACGAACACGCCGGCCTCGTACGGCATGTGGCCTCGGATTTTCTCGTGGATCATGCGCACGTCGCGCGCGGCCTGCAGTGCCTGGTCCCGGTCGCCGTAGATCATGGTGGTGATGTAGCGGAAGGTGTCGCGGCCGCGCTTGAGCGGATCGTTGCGGGTGATCGAGTGCTCGTCGATGCCGGCGGTGACCCAGGGATGCGCGATCTGCAGCGTCAGGGCGCGGCCGCTGCCGAGCAGGCCGGGCGCGGTGAAGCGGCTGATGCGCCACATCTGCGAGCGCGGCCCGAACAGGCCCATCTTGGGATCGATCGGTTTGCCGTGTACCAGCAGCAGCTGTTTCTCGAACTGTTCTTCCGTCACCCAGGCCGGTTCATAGGCCGGAGGCGCGGACATTGCCGGCACGGCCTCGGCCGGCTGCACCGTTTCCAGCACGCTGGCGTCTGCCGGTGCGGTATCGGTGGCGTGGACGGGAAAGGAAGCGCCCAGTGCTGCAGCGCAGGCGAGCAGTATCCGTAGCATGGCGGGTATACCTGGTTGTTCTTGTTGTGGCCGGAAACGTCTTGTTCTTGTGCGGTCCGGGCGATGGCCCCGGCGCGATGCATGGGGGTGCCGGGAGCGCTTCCTGCGCGACGGGAAATAATCTAGCCGGACGTGTGTCAGCGGGCCGTGGCCGGTCCGGACAGTTACGTTGGCCGGTTCGGGTGCGGTTCAGGCGGGCGGTGTGGCGGCACGTCCGCGGGCCGGGATATCCCGTACCCGCACCGGGAACGTGCCCGTCCTGCGGTCTTCGAGCCAGTATTTCAGTGTCTTGTGCACGGTCGGGAAGGCCAGCTCGTCCCACGGTATTTCATGCTCGGCGAACAGGCGCGATTCCAGCGATTCCTCGCCGACGCCGAACTCGCCGTCCACCAGCCGGCCACGGAAGAACACGTAGATCTGGTGGATGTGGGTGAGATTGAACACGGCATAGAGATCATCGATGTCGACGCGCGCTGCCGCTTCCTCCAGCGTTTCCCGCGCGGCGCCTTCCTGCAGCGTCTCGCCGTTTTCCAGGAAGCCGGCGGGCGCGGTCCAGAAGCCGCGCCGCGGTTCGATCGCACGCCGGCACAACAGCACCTTGTCGCCGTGGGTGACCAGGCAGCCGGTCACCACTTTCGGGTTCTGGTAATGGATGGTGTGGCAGGCGTGGCATACGTGCCGCGGCCGGGAGTCGCCGGCGGGAATCTCGACGGCGACGCGGTCGCTGCCGCACTGGCTGCAGAAGCGCATGGGACCTCGACGGGGATCCGGGCCGGCCTGCCCGATGTCTGATGCCGGCAACCGGTGGACAGGTGGCCGGGAAGTATAGCCAGTGCACTCCCCGGCCGGCCGGTGTGCGCCCTGCCTCATCCTGCGGTTTTCCCCGTTGCCGGCCCGGGGCTGCCCGGGCGTACACTCAGCCCTCATACGCGCGTTTGAATCCGGTATCCCGGATCCTGCGGCACTTCCTCCTGCGGTACGCCCCGTGAGCATGCTCGAGCAACTGATCGATCGATTGCGCCGGCACGAGCCGGCGCCCGTGGATGCGGCCGCTACCGATGCCTCGGTACTGGTGCCGGTGACCGCGACCCGCGAGCGGCCGGAGCTGATCCTCACCCGGCGCGCCCTGACCATGAACTCGCATGCCGGCGAGGTCGCTTTCCCCGGCGGCAAGAAGGACGCGTCCGACAGCGACCTGCTGGTGACGGCGCTGCGTGAAAGCGAAGAGGAAATCGGACTGGCACGCGGACAGGTGGACGTGGTCGGCCGCCTGGCGCCGCTGCAGTCGCGCGCAGGCATCAAGGTCGTGCCCTGGGTGGGCGTGGTGCCCCCGGAGGTATCGCTGACCGCCAATCCGCAGGAGCTTGATTCGATCTTCCGGGTGCCGCTGCAGTTCTTTCTCGATACGCCGCTGAAGAGTGACCACGTGGTTCGCTGGATGGGCGCCGAGTACGTGATGCCGACCTGGCGCTACGACGGCCACATGATCTGGGGCCTGACTGCCTATATCATCGTCGACCTGGTCAACACCGCCTACGATGCCGGTCTGACGATGCCGCCGCCGACAGGCCACCGCAACGCCAGCTGAACGTCTGACGGCATACCTGCAGGACTTCCCGATGCTGTATTCCCTGGGTGATCGCCGTGTTGAAACCCGCGGCGACAACTTTGTTGCGCACAACGCCACCGTGATCGGAAGCGTGGTTCTGGAGCGGAACGCCAGTGTCTGGTTCAACGCGGTCATCCGCGGTGACAACGACCTGATCACCGTCGGCGAGGACAGCAATGTCCAGGACGGCTCCGTACTGCACACCGACCCCGGTGTGCCGTTGACCATCGGCAAGGGCGTCACCATCGGCCATCTGGTCATGCTGCATGGCTGCACCATCGGCGATTACTCGCTGATCGGCATCAACGCCGTGGTGCTCAACGGTGCGAAGATCGGCAGGTACTGCATCATCGGCGCCAACGCCTTCGTGCCGGAGCGCGCAGAAATTCCCGACGGTTCCATCGTCATGGGCTCGCCCGGCAAGGTGGTCAAGCAGATCCAGGAGTTCCACAAATCCATCCTGGAAGGCAGCGCACTGCACTATGTCGAGAACGCGAAGCGCTATCGCGAGCTGCTGAAGCCCCAGTCCTGAGCGATGGCCCTGACCGTTCCATGAGCGATTCCGGCGACATCATCATCACGATCCGGCAGGAGACGGTGCCGTCGCCCTGCGTGTCGATCTGTGCGCTGGACGATCGCGACATCTGTGTCGGCTGCTTCCGCTCCGGACGCGAGATCAGCGACTGGGGCAAGTTGTCCGACGACGAGAAACGGGCCGTGCTGGCGCGCTGCGTGGAGCGCGAGCGTGGTGGCCGGCTGTGAAAGCGAGTCCCTGCGCCGGCAGGCGCTTCTGCAACATTCAAGGATCGGGTCATGCATGACGTGAGGATCGGTACCCCGCTGTCCACTTCCGCGACCCGCGTGCTGTTCTGCGGTGCCGGAGAGCTCGGCAAGGAAGTGGTGATCGAACTGCAACGCCTCGGCGTCGAGGTGATTGCCGTCGATCGCTACGCCAACGCGCCGGGCATGCAGGTGGCGCACCGTTCGCACGTGATCAACATGCTGGACGGCGCAGCGCTGCGTGCCGTCATCGAGCAGGAAAAGCCGCATCTGATCGTGCCGGAGATCGAGGCCATTGCCACCGACACCCTGGTGGCCATGGAGCAGGAAGGCTGGAACGTCATTCCGACGGCGCGCGCCGCCCGACTCACCATGAACCGCGAAGGGATCCGCCGGCTTGCCGCCGAATCCCTGGGGCTCAGCACTTCGCCCTATCGTTTTGCCGACAGTCATGCCGACTATGTGGCGGCAGTCCGGGCCGTCGGCATGCCTTGTGTGGTGAAGCCGGTGATGTCGAGTTCAGGCAAGGGCCAGAGTACGGTGAAGACGGAGGCCGACATCGACAAGGCCTGGCAGTACGCGCAGGAAGGCGGGCGCGCCGGTGCCGGCCGCGTCATTGTCGAAGGTTTCATCGATTTCGATTACGAGATCACGCAGCTGACCGTGCGTCACCGCGATGCGCAGGGCAACATCGTGACCACGTTCTGCGATCCGATCGGCCACAGGCAGGTGCACGGCGACTACGTCGAGAGCTGGCAGCCGCAGCCGATGGCACCGCAGGCGCTGGCGGAGTCACGCCGTATCGCGGAAGCCGTCACCGGCGCACTGGGCGGGCTCGGTATTTTCGGTGTCGAACTGTTCGTGAAGGGCGACCGGGTATGGTTCAGCGAAGTCTCGCCGCGCCCGCACGACACCGGTCTGGTCACGCTGGTCTCGCAGGATCTCTCCGAATTCGCGCTGCACGCCCGCGCCATCCTGGGTTTGCCGGTACCGGTGATCCGCCAGCAGGGGCCCAGCGCCTCGGCGGTGATCCTGGTGGACGGCCATTCGGACCGCCCTGCCTTTGCCAACCTCGGGGCCGCCCTGGCCGAGCCGGACACGGCCCTGCGCCTGTTCGGCAAGCCGGAGGTCCGGGGCCACCGGCGCATGGGCGTGGCCCTGGCCCGGGCGGACAGCATCGGGGCGGCCCGGGACAAGGCCCTGCGCGCGGCCGGGGCCGTGAAGCCCGAGCTTTGACGGCCGTCCGTCCGGTCCGGGCGGGGTTGTCCCGGGTAGCGAGCCTTCTGTCCGGGATGGCCTTTGACACTCTAGAGTAAATACTCTAAAACGCAGGGGTCACTTCCGGCCTGTGGTCCGGGCGCCCGTGGATGGGCACCTGCAGCGGGCCGCCTTGCCAAACCGAGGACGTCACCATGGTTGCCAATCTGCAAGCAGTCCCGACCGCGACCGCGAGCCAGGACATCAAGGACCTGCAGCGCATCTTCGAGGCGCAGCGCGCCGCGTTCACCCGCCACCGTTACCCGAGTGCCGCCGAGCGCATCGCGCACCTGAACAAGCTGCGTGCCGCGCTGATCAAGTGGAAGGATGTCCTGTCTGCAGAGGTCAGCAAGGATTTCGGATCGCGCTCGCAGGACGAGACGCTGTTCGCCGAGATCATGACCTCGATGGAAGGCATCAAGTACCACGCCAAGCACGTGCGCAAGTGGATGCAGCCGGACAAGCGCCATGTCGGCCCGATGCAGATGCCTGCCAAGGCGCGGGTGGTGTACCAGCCGCTGGGCGTGGTGGGCGTGATCGTGCCGTGGAACTACCCGATCTTCCTGGCCACGGGCCCGCTGATGGCGGCGCTGTCCGCCGGCAACCGGGTGATGATCAAGATGTCGAGCTTCACGCCGGCACTGGCCGAGGCGATGAAGAAAATGATTGCCGAGATCTTCGATGAGGATCACGTCACCGTGATCACCGGCAAGGGTGAAATCTCCGACGCCTTCTCGCGCCTGCCGTTCGATCACATCCTGTTCACCGGCTCCACCAACGTCGGCCGCCAGATCATGAGCTATGCCTCCGCCAATCTGGTGCCGGTCACGCTCGAGCTGGGCGGCAAGAGCCCGACCATCATCCATGAGTCGTTCCCGATCAAGGACGCCGTGCCGCGCATCGCCTTCGGCAAGTGCTGGAACGCCGGCCAGACCTGCGTGGCGCCGGATCACCTGCTGTGTCCGCGCGGCAAGGTCGACGAGTTCGTGAAGGAGTTCACTGCCCAGGTGACCGCGATGTACCCGACCGGGATGCTCAACAACCCGGATTTCACCAGCGTGGTGAACAGCAAGCAGTACACCCGCATCCAGGGTTACCTGCAGGATGCCCGCGAGAAAGGCGCGAAGATCATCGAGATCAATCCGGCCAACGAGACCTTCGGCAGCAATCACAAGATCCCGGTCACCCTGGTGCTGAACGTCACCGAGGACATGGAGATCATGAAGAACGAGATCTTCGGCCCGGTGCTGCCGATCGTGCCGTACGACACGCTGGACGAGGCCATCAACTACGTGAACGCCCGCCCGCGTCCGCTGGCGCTGTACTACTTCGACTACAACACCGGTCGCGCCGAGTTCGTCGAGACCCACACCTGTTCCGGTGGCATGTGCGTGAACGACACCATGGCGCACGTGGGTGCCGATGATCTGCCGTTCGGTGGCGTCGGCCCTGCGGGCATGGGCCGTTACCACGGCAAGGAAGGCTTCACCACGCTTTCCAACGCGCGCTCGGTACTGGCACGTGGCAGTTTCTATCCGGCGAAGTACCTGCTGCCGCCCTTCAACAAGGGTCTGCACAACTTCATCAAGAAGAACCTGCTGAAGTAATCGCGATCCGCTGCGCTGGACGCAGAAATGAAAAAGCCGGGCACTGCCCGGCTTTTTCATTTCTGCCCGGCATGGTTTGTCCGGATTACCGGTGCAGCACCATTTCCAGCACGAACTTGCTGCCGAAGAAGGCCACCACCAGCAGCACGAAGGAAGACACGGTCCAGCGGATCGCGGTCCGGCCGCGCCAGCCGGCCACGCGGTGCCCGGCCAGCAGGCCGGCCAGCGCCAGCCAGCCGGCGAGGGTCAGCACGGTCTTGTGGATCAGGTGCTGGGCGAAAAAATTCTCCACGTAGAGGAAGCCGACCAGGATGGCCAGCGTCAGCAGGCCGAAGCCGACGGCGATCAGTTCGAACAGGATCGCTTCCATGGTCTGGATCGGCGGCAATGCCCGCAGCAGGCCCTGTACGCGATGTTCACGGAAGCGCCGGCTCTGGATGCCCAGCAGAACGGCGCTGGCGGTGGCAATGGCCAGTACGGCATAGGCCAGCAGCGACAGCACGATGTGCACGCCCACGCCGGTGGTGAAGTGCCGCGGCGTGTACTGGTCGTGCATCAGCTCCGACAGCAGCATCAGCAGGAAGGCGACCGGATAGGCCGCCACGGTCAGCACGCCGACCGGCCGGAACAGGCTGGTGAGGATGGCCAGCAGGGCGATCAGCAGGCCGACCAGGGAGCCGGCGGAGAACAGGCCCAGGTCGATCCCGCCCGGCGCAAACAGGGTCCGTGCCACCAGGGTGCCGTGCAGCATCGCTGCGGCGAAGCCCGCATACAGGAAGAAGGCGCGCTGTTCGGCGCGGCCGGCCCGGACGGCACGGGCGATCTGCACGGTGGCCAGCAGGTACAGGGCGCCGGCCAGCAGGACGGTAAGGGCGGAGTAGGCGGTCATGCGGTGTGCGGAGTTGCCACGCTGTCATGGTCCGGAAGCGGGCCAGTATAATGCGCGGCCCGCCGGCGCGGTGCGTGCCGGTCGCCGTCTCCCCATCGAGTGCCGCCCATGTTCGACAACCTTTCCGAACGCCTTGGCCAGAGCCTGCGCAACCTCACCGGGCAGGGACGGCTGACCGAGGACAACATCAAGGACACCCTGCGCGAAGTGCGCATGGCGCTGCTGGAAGCCGACGTTGCGCTGCCGGTGGTGAAGACCTTCGTCGAGCAGGTGAAGGAAAAGGCGCTCGGCCAGGAAGTGCTGGCCAGCATCAACCCGGGCCAGGCCTTCGTGAAGGTGGTGCATGACGAGCTCACCGCCGTCATGGGCGCCGCCAACGAGGACCTCAGGCTCAATGTGGTCCCGCCGGCCATCATCCTTATGGCCGGTTTGCAGGGTGCCGGCAAGACCACCACGGTCGCCAAGCTCGCCCGCTTCCTGAAAGAGCGGCAGAAGAAAAAAGTGCTGGTGGTGAGCGCGGACGTTTACCGTCCGGCTGCGATCCGGCAGCTGGAAACGCTGGCGAAGGACGTGGGCGCCGGCTTCGTGCCGAGTGATCCGGCGCGCAGGCCGGTGGACATTGTCACCGACGCCATTGGCGAGGCGCGTCGCCAGGTGGCGGACGTGCTCATCATCGATACCGCCGGCCGGCTGGCCATCGATGAGGAAATGATGGCGGAAATCCGCGCGCTGCACGCCGCGGTGAAACCGCACGAAACGCTGTTCGTGGTCGATGCCATGACCGGCCAGGATGCGGCCAGCACCGCGCGCGCCTTCAGCGAGGCGTTGCCGCTCACCGGCGTGATCCTCACCAAGGCCGATGGCGATGCCCGCGGCGGTGCCGCGCTTTCCGTGCGGCAGATCACCGGCAAGCCGATCAAGTTCCTCGGCATGGGCGAGAAGACCGAGGCGCTGGAGCCGTTCCATCCGGAGCGGATCGCACAGCGCATCCTCGGCATGGGCGATATCCTGACGCTGGTCGAGGAAGCCGAACGCAAGCTCGACAAGGCGAAAGCAGAGAAGTTTGCGAAGAAGCTCAAGAAGGGCAAGGGCTTCGATTTCGAGGACATGCTGGACCAGTTCCAGCAGATGCGTTCGATGGGCGGCATGGCCGGCCTGCTCGACAAGCTGCCGGGCATGGGCCAGATGGCGAAGGTTGCCCAGGATGCGGCCCACGACAAGTCGATCAAGCGCATGGAAGCGCTGATCCTGTCGATGACCCCGAAAGAGCGCCGCGATCCGGAGCTCATTTCCGGCCGCCGCAAGATGCGCATTGCGAAGGGCGCCGGTCAGGACATCCAGGACCTGAACCGTCTGCTCAAGCAGCACAAGATGATGTCGAAGATGATGAAGCAGATGTCCGCCAAGGGCGGCATGCAGAAGATGATGCGTGCCATGGGTGGCGCCCTGGGGGGCGGGGTACCCGGCGCCCCGGGCGCCGGCACCGGGGGCCCGGCCGGACTGCCTCCGGGCGGCCTGCCCGGTCTGCCGCCCCGGCGCTTCCCCCGCTAGGGACACCCCCGGTCCCCCTCGGGGAGCCCTCCCGGCCGGGGACAGGGCCGGCGGCAAATAAAATCAGTGGCAGGGCTTTTAATGCCAGCGCGGCTTGGTTATCCTGCGCGCCCCTCGCAGCCCCGTGCCCGTACGGCACCGGCCCGGCCGCGATCCGAACACGCAAGTCGAGAGAGACAGGTAAAGACCATGGTTGTGATTCGTCTGGCTCGTGGCGGCGCCAAGAAGCGCCCGTTCTACAACCTCGTGGTGTCCGACCGCCGCAAGGCGACCACCGGCCGCTTCATCGAGCGCATCGGTTACTACAACCCGATCGCCGCCGGTGGCGAGAAGCGTTTCGAACTGGATCAGGCCCGCTACGACTACTGGCTCCAGAACGGCGCACAACCGTCGCCGCGTGTGGCCGACCTGGTGGCGACCGGAGGCGCGAAAGGCTGATTCCGGCCTTTGGCGATCGATTGTGGGTGAGATCCTGAAGGCAGGGCGCTTTCTCGGCGCTTTCGGGATCAAGGGCTGGGTCAAGGTCTACAGCGACACGGCCCCGCGCGAAAACATTCTCGACTACCGCCCCTGGTATCTCCTGCGTGGAGGCCGGTGGCAGGCAGTCGAGGTGGCCGAGGGAGCGGTGAACGACAAGGGGGTGATTGTCCGGCTCAAGGGCATGGACGATCGCAACGCGGCGGAAACGCTGTCGGGCATCGAGATAGGCATTGCCGCGGAGTCGCTGCCGGCATTGCCGCAGGACGAGTTCTACTGGCGGGACCTGATCGGCCTGAGGGTCGTGAACGCGGAAGGGGTCCTGCTGGGAGTGGTCGACAGTCTGCTGGAGACCGGCGCCAACGACGTGATGGTCGTGGTGGCCTGCGAAGGCAGTATCGACGACGGCAAACGGCTGGTGCCGTGGGTCCGGGGCGAGGTGGTACAGCGGGTCGATGCCGGCGCGCGCACCATCACCGTTGACTGGGGCCCGGACTGGTAGGCGGGAAACGGTCATGCACATCGCGGTGGTGACGATTTTCCCGGAGATGCTCGAGGCGGTGACCGGATACGGCATCACCTCCCGGGCGGTGAAGCAGGGCAGGTTGCAGGTGACGGGCGTGAACCCCCGCGATTTCACCCGCGACGTGCACAAGACCGTGGACGACCGGCCTTTCGGCGGTGGCCCCGGGATGGTGATGAAGATCGAACCGTTGCGCGACGCGACTGTCGCAGCGTGCAACGCGGTGGAAAGCGTGACGGGCAAAAAGCCGCGCGTGATCTGCCTGACCCCGCAGGGTGCGGTCCTCACGCAACGGCGTGCGGAGGCGCTGGCGGGCGAAGAAGGGCTGGTGCTGGTCGCCGGCAGGTACGAAGGCATCGACGAGCGTTTCATCGACGCGTACGTGGATGAGGAGTTGTCGATCGGCGACTACGTGCTGTCCGGCGGTGAGCTGGCAGCGATGGTGGTGATCGACGCGGTGACCCGGTTGCTGCCGGGCGCACTGGGTGACGAGGACTCGGCGAAGCAGGATTCCTTCTCCGGCGAGTTCCGCGGGCTGCTCGACAGCCCGCACTACACGCGGCCCGAGGTGTTCGAGGGGCGCGGGGTGCCACCGGTGCTGCTGGGCGGCAACCATGCGGCGATCCGGCGCTGGCGCCTGATGCAGGCGCTGGGCAGGACGCAGCAGCGGCGGCCGGAGTTGTTCGCGCAGAAACGTGCGGCGGGTCTGGCAAAAGACGAACAAAAGTTGCTCGACGAATACGTCGCCGGGCAGTGTGACAAGAGTGAAAAGCGGAGCGAGCCATGAGCGGTAGCAACAAGATCATCCAGTCGGTCGAGAACGCGCAGCTGCGCAGTGACCTGCCGAAGTTCGGCGCCGGTGACACCGTCACGGTGAACGTCAAGGTGAAGGAAGGCGACCGCGAGCGGGTACAGGCGTTCCAGGGCGTGGTCATCGCCATCAAGAACCGTGGCCTGAACAGCTCGTTCACCGTGCGCAAGATTTCGCACGGCGTTGGCGTGGAGCGCGTGTTCCAGTCGCACAGCCCGATCATCGACAGCGTCCAGGTCGAGCGTCGTGGCGATGTCCGTCGCGCCAAGCTGTACTACCTGCGCGAGCGCAGCGGCAAATCCGCGCGCATCAAGGAGAAGCTGGGCGGCTGAGCCAGGCTTCATTCCGGTACCGCAAAACGGCCGCCTGTGCGGCCGTTTTCGTTTCCGGGAGATTTTCTGCCCTCAGGCGCTGGTGACCCGGTTCCGCCCCGCCTGCTTGGCTGCGTACATCGCAGCGTCGGCCAGATGGATGATGTGATCGGCGTCGCGGATGTCCCTGGCGGGCCGCGAGCTGACGCCGATGCTGGCAGTCAGGACGATACGGTGCGGGTCATCCGGGATCACGGTTTCGTGCACGGCGTGCCGGCAGCGCTCGGCAATTTCCCCGGCTTTCTCCGGTGCGGCACCCGGCAGCAGGATCAGGAATTCCTCGCCGCCGTAACGGCCGATGCGATCGCTGCCACGCAGGCAATGGCGCAGGGCGCCGGCCGCCGCGGTCAGGGCACGATCTCCGGCGAGATGTCCGTAGCGATCGTTGATTTGCTTGAAATGGTCGATGTCGACCATCAGCACGGCAACCGGCTCGTCATCTCGACGGTGGCCCGCCAGCAGCGTTTCCAGCTCGTCGATGATGTGGCGACGGTTGGCAACGCCGGTCAGCGCGTCGGTCTGTGACAGGGCCAGCACGCCCGCTTCGCGATAGTGCCAGGCGGACACCAGCGCCACCATGATCACTACCTCATAGATGACGTACAGGCCGGCGCCGATGACGCCACCGAGTGCGTAATACAGCCGCAGCGTGGTGTCGGGGGCGGTATGAAAGACCGGCGCATAGGGCAGGTGACCGAGCGCACTGGCGACGCTGACGGCGAGCATCAGCGCAAGCGAGGTGCCGAACACGACCATGACCTGGCGAACCGTGAACAGCATGGTGCCGATCAGCGGGGCGCCCATCATCACCAGCCCGGCAAAAATGCTGAAAGTGCCGACGGCATAGCAGGCCAGGCAGGAGCTGACCGAATAGGTCCAGAGCACGAAGTGCACGTAGCCGTTGCCGTGATGACCCCGTCGATCCAGACGGATTCCGTACATCGCGATGAGCAGCCAGGCCAGGCTCATGCCCAGGCCGGACAGCACGGCATAGCCGGGCAGGATGGTGTCGGCCAGCCCGGCGCTGCGTGCCAGCCACCAGCCGCCGAGCATCCACAGCGAGAACCACAGGTATACCGGTGCGCTCATCCAGCCGACGAAGGCCGCACGCCGGATCTGCGATCCTTCGCGTTGGGCGCCGACGACAGCGAGCAGGGAGAAAAACCACCGGTTCATGCGCAACGGTACGACGGTAGGATGCCACGTGATTGCGGCAATCCGTGCAGTATAGGACTGCACCGTCGCGCGGCATGTCCGCGGCCGGCATACTGTCGGCGCCGCCTGTCGGTTTCCGCAAACCTGATGATGGCTGTTGCATGAGTACCGGACCGGGAAATGACGAGATGCCGACGTTGTCCGACGATGTCGTCGTCATGATCGATGCATGGCTGGATGCGGTCTGGATGGAGAAGGGCCTGAGCCGCCATTCGCTGGCGTCGTACCGCTCGGATCTGTTGCTGTTTGCCCGCTGGCTGCAGGCACGTGGCACCCGGTTGCCGGCAGTGACGCGCGCGGATATCCAGTCCTATCTCGAGCATCGACTGCAGCAGAAATTCCACGCGCGCTCCACCGCGCGGCTGCTGTCGTGTCTGCGGGGTTTCTACCGGTACCAGCTGCGTGAAGGTCTCATCGCGGCCGATCCGACCCTGCGCATCGCGAGCCCGAAACTCGGACGACCCTTGCCCAAGGGGCTGGGCGAGGACGATGTCGAACGCCTGTTGCTGGCACCGGACGTTGCGTCGCCACTGGGACTGCGCGACCGCGCCATGCTGGAAGTGCTGTACGCCACCGGCCTGCGCGTGAGTGAACTGGTCGGCCTGACCGTGCCCCGGCTGGGCATGCGCCAGGGTGTGGTGCAGGTCACGGGCAAGGGCGGCAAGGAACGTCTGGTGCCGCTGGGCGAGGAAGCCCTGGCCTGGCTGGAGCGCTATCTGCGCGAGGCCCGCCCGGCCCTGCTGGGCGCAGAACCCTCGGAGGTCCTGTTTCCCAGTCAGCGCGGGGTGGCCATGACCCGGCAGACGTTCTGGCACCGGATCCGGCTGGCGGCACGCGCGGCCGGCATCACGCATGCGGTGTCGCCGCACACGCTGCGGCATGCCTTCGCCACCCATCTGTTGAACCACGGCGCCGATCTGCGGGCCGTGCAGATGCTGCTGGGGCACAGCGATCTGTCGACCACACAGATTTATACTCACGTTGCCCGCGCCCGGATGAAGGAACTGCACGCCCGGCACCATCCGCGCGGATAACCTGCCATCCGGCAGGGTCTTTGCGGGAACCCGTTCCTGCACGGCGATATCCAATCCCTGCCCGGCGCCTGTATGCGCCATCCCGGAGTCCTCCACATGCTGCTGCGCTGCCTGCGTTTGTTCGCCGTCCTGCTGCTGGCCCCGGCCGCCTTTGCCGGCACGCCGGTGGATGGCAAGACCGAGGCCGCCATCCGGGCGAAGCTGGGCTCGGCCATGTCCGGTGTCGAGATCACGTCGGTATCGACCTCGCCGGTACCGGGCCTGTACGAGGTGGTGCTCGACGGCAGCGAGACGGCCTTCGTGTCCGCCGACGGCGGTTACCTCATCAGTGGCGATCTCTACCAGACCACGGCCCGCGGGCTGGTCAACGTCACCGACCAGCGCAAGAGCGGCCTGCGCAGCAGCATGCTGGCGAAGCTCAAGCCGGAGGACATGATCACGTTTGCCGCCAGCGGCAAGGAAAAAGGCGAAGTGTTCGTGTTCACCGATGTTGACTGCGGGTACTGCCGCAAGCTGCACCAGGAAGTGCCCAAGCTGAATGCAGCCGGCATCACCGTGCACTACCTGGCCTTCCCGCGTTCGGGCGTGCAGGGTGAAACCTTCCAGAAAATGCAGGGCGTGTGGTGCTCCGCCGACCGCAACAAGGCCATGACCGAGGTCAAGCGCGGCGGTTCGCCGCTGCGGGCGCCGGTGGCCTGCAAATCGCCGGTTGCCGAGCAGTACCGCACCGGCATGGCCCTGGGTGTGCGCGGAACCCCGGCCGTCTTCCTGCCCGACGGCAACCAGATCGGAGGGTATCTGCCGGCGAAAGAGCTGATCTCGGAAGCCACGGGCAAAACCGCCGGCAAATAGCCTGGTTGCCGGCCTGTCGGCCGGCCTTTTCCGCCGTCCCGGATCGCGTTGACGCCTGCGCCCCCCGCCAGTAAGGTGGCGGCCTTTCCGGGGCGCCGACCGGCCGGTTTACGCCCGTTTTTCCAGAGGTTTCGTGCATGTCGGGCGTCGGGATTCGGCCAAGGGTCAGGGTGGGTATCGTCGGTCTCGGTACGGTCGGCAGCGGTACGTTCAATGTGCTCAACCGCAACGCGGCCGAGATCGCCCGCCGCGCCGGTGTGCCCATCGAGATCGTCCATGTCGGTGCCCGCCGCGACAATCCGCATGCGGATACTTCGGCGGTCAAGGTGTCGCGCGACCTGTGGGCCGTGGTGAACGACCCGGAAGTCGACATCGTGGTCGAGCTGATCGGTGGCACCACGCTGGCCCGTGAGCTGATCCTCAAGGCGATTGCCAACGGCAAGCATGTGATCACGGCCAACAAGGCGCTGATCGCCGAACACGGCAACGAAATCTTCCTGGCTGCCACGAAGCAGGGCGTCGACGTGGTGTTCGAGGCGGCAGTGGCCGGCGGCATTCCGATCATCAAGGCGATTCGCGAAGGCCTGTCCGCCAACCACATCCAGTGGCTGGCCGGCATCATCAACGGCACCAGCAACTTCATCCTCACCGAAATGCGCGACAAGGGTCGCTCGTTCGGCGACGTGCTGGCCGAAGCCCAGGCACTCGGTTATGCCGAAGCGGACCCGACCTTCGACGTCGAAGGCGTCGATGCCGCGCACAAGCTGACCATCCTGGCGTCGGTTGCGTTCGGCATTCCGTTGCAGTTCAGCAAGGTCTATACCGAAGGCATCACGAAGCTGACGGCCGACGACGTGTCCTACGCCGAGGCGCTGGGTTACCGCATCAAGCTGCTGGGCATTGCCCGCCGTGCGGCGAACGGCGTGCAGCTGCGGGTACACCCGACGCTGATCCCGGAGAAGCGCCTGATCGCCAACGTCGATGGCGTGATGAACGCGGTGATGGTGCATGGCGATGCCGTCGGCAGCACGCTGTACCACGGTCGCGGCGCCGGTGCCGAACCGACGGCGTCGGCGGTGGTCGCGGACGTGATCGACGTCGCCCGCAACATCCTGCTCAAGCAGGCCAACCGCATTCCGCACCTCGCCTTCCAGTCCGACCAGCTCTCCGACGTACCGGTGCTGCCGATCGACGAGGTCGAGACCGCGTACTACCTGCGGCTCATGGTGACGGAAAAGCCGGGCGTGCTGGCGGAAGTGACCCGCATCCTCAGCGACGCCGGCATTTCCATCGAGGCCATCCTGCAGAAGCCGGTCGGCGACCGCGACCAGGTGCCGGTGATCATCATCACGCGCCGGGTGCTGGAGAAGAAAATGAACGCGGCGCTGGCGAAGATCCGTGCGCTGCCGGAGATCGACAACGAAATCATGCGGATTCGTCTCGAATCCCTCGACCACTGAAACGGGCAGACCCATGGCATTCCGCGACCGCTACACCGGCCTCATCAACCGCTACCGCGACCATCTGCCGGTCAGCGACGACACCCGGATCATCTCGCTGGGCGAAGGCAACACGCCGCTGATCCGCCTGAAGAACATTCCGCGCCTGATCGGCAAGAACGTCGACATCTACGTCAAGTACGAGGGCCTGAACCCGACCGGTTCCTTCAAGGACCGCGGCATGACCATGGCGGTGACCAAGGCGGTGGAAGAGGGCAGCGGCGCGATCATCTGTGCGTCCACCGGCAACACGTCTGCCGCCGCCGCCGCGTATGCGGCGCGTGCCGGCATCAAGGCCTTCGTGCTGATTCCGGAAGGCAAGATTGCGATGGGCAAGCTGGCGCAGGCCATGATGTACGGTGCCGTCACCATCCAGATCCGTGGCAATTTCGACGAAGGCATGGAGCTGGTGAAGCAGGTTGCCCACGAGGCACCGGTCACCATCGTCAACTCGATCAATCCGTTCCGCCTGCAGGGTCAGAAAACGGCGGCGTTCGAGATCGTGGAAGAGCTCGGCCGCGCGCCGGACTATCACTGTCTGCCGGTCGGCAACGCCGGCAACATCACCGCGCACTGGATGGGCTATTCCGAATACCACCGCGACGGCGTGGTGAAGACCCGCCCGAAGATGGTCGGCTACCAGGCCGCCGGTTCGGCGCCGTTCCTGCGCGGCGGTCCGGTAGCGAAGCCGGAAACGGTCGCCACCGCCATCCGCATCGGCAACCCGCAGAGCTGGGACAAGGCCTGGGCACTGCAGAAGGAGTCCGGCGGCTGGTTCGACGAGCTGGCCGATGAGGAGATCCTCAAGGCCCAGCGGCTGCTGGCGATGAGTGAAGGCGTGTTCTGCGAGCCGGCCTCGGCGGCATCGCTGGGCGGGGCCATCCGTGACGTGAAGAGCGGCAAGATTCCCGAGGGTTCGACCATCGTCTGCACGCTCACCGGCAACGGCCTGAAGGATCCGGATACGGCCATTGCACAATGCAAGGACGCGATCATGCTGACCATCGACGCGAAACTCGGTGCCGTGAAGGACGCCATCGTCGGCAACATGTGAAAATCCCCTTCCTCCAGATCGAACCCACCACCCGCTGCAATTACACCTGCGGGTTCTGTGCCGGGCGGCACATGGAACAGCGTGATCTGACGCTGGCCGAACTGGAGGCGCTCCTGGACGGTGTCGAGGAGCTGGAGCATGTCGAGCTGCAGGGCGAGGGCGAGCCGCTGCTGCATCCGCAGTATTTCGCGATGATTGCCGCGATCCGCCGCCGTTTCCCGCACGTCGGGGTCTCGATGGTCACCAACGGCAGCATGTTCACGCCCGAAAACATCGCCGCCCTCCTGGATAACCGGATCAGCCGGATTTTCGTGTCGCTGGAGTCGGCCGAGGACGAGAAGTTCCAGGCCATACGTGGCGGCAAGCTGTCGCGGGTCAAACGCGGCATCGCGGCCTTCCTGGAAGAGCGCAATCGCCGCGGTCTGTCGCAACCCACGCTGGGGTTTGCCGTCACCGTGCTGCGCAGTACCCGCGAGGCGCTGTATGACAGCATTGCGCCGCTGTATCGCGAGCTGGGGCTGGATGGCGGCATCAATGTCCAGCCGCTGCAGCGCATGCCGCAGTACGCTTCGCTCTACGACGCGGACATGCAGGCCGAGCTCATGTCGCCGGATGAAGACCGGGAGTTTGGTGCGCGCCTGCTGGCGTCGCCGGATCTGGTTGCCCTGATTCAGCAAAGTCAGCGTAATCCGGGGTTCTACGATCGCCTGTATGCCAGTACGGCCCGCCGCCCGGTCTGCCCCTGGCTGGAGAACGGCCTGTATGTCGGCATGGACGGTGTCGTGGTGCCGTGCTGTTACGTCAAGGACAGCGGGCGCTACGGACTGGGGCGGGTCGGTGACGACATGGCCATCATCGGGCAGCGACGCGGCGAGCTGGCCCGGAAACTTGCTGCAGGCCAGGTGCCGGCCGGTTGCACCGGTTGCCGGCTGGCGCACGGGCTTGCCGCCCATGCAACTGCAGCGCGCGGCAGCGCGGCGCGAAAAAACCCGCCGCCCGGCTGAACCGTTTCCCGCGGGCTGTTTCCTGTTGCACACTGCGGGTCCCGTAATGGAATGGAGCCCGTGTCATGCGCATGTTTCTGGCAGCCCTGTTGCTCACGATGACCGCGACGGCATCGGCCGCGGTCAAGACCGAGGAAATTGCCTACGAAGGCGGCGGCGCGAAGATGAAAGGCTTCGTGGCCTGGGACGACAGCATCAAGGGCAAGCGGCCCGGTGTGCTGGTGGTGCATGAGTGGTGGGGTCACAACGACTATGCCCGCTCGCGCGCGAAGCAGCTGGCGGAAATGGGCTATGTCGCGCTGGCCGTCGACATGTACGGCGACGGCAAGCAGGCGGATCATCCCGACAACGCCATGGCCTTCATGCAGGAGGCGACGAAAGATCCGGCGCAGACTGCGGCGCGCTTCAATGCCGCCTACAGCGAGCTTGCCAAACGCAAGCAGACCGATAAATCGCGTATGGCCGCCATCGGTTACTGCTTCGGCGGTGCCGTGGTGCTGAACATGGCGCGCCTCGGCACGGACCTGAAAGGCGTGGCGAGCTTCCACGGTGCGCTGGGCGCCTGGCAGCCGGCCGTGCCCGGCAGCGTCAAGGCACGGATGCTGGTGCTGAACGGCGCCGACGATTCCATGGTGCCGGCCGAGGCCGTGCAGAAGTTCGAGGAAGAGATGAAGACGGCGAAGGCTGATGCGAAGGTCATCAACTATCCGGGTGCGAAACACAGCTTCACCAATCCGGGTGCCGACGAGTTCGCGAAAAAGTTCAACATGCCGGTCGGTTACGATGCGGCGGCCGACAAGGCCTCCTGGGCGGAACTTGACGCGTTCCTGAAGCAGGTGTTCGTCCAGCCCGCGGCCGCGGATACGCCCATGCGCGGCATGAGCCGCTATTGAACCGGCGTTGATACGCCGTCTTTACCTCGGATGCCCGCAGTGGAGCGACCCCGCCCGGCCGGGTCGCTTCCTGCCGGACGGCACCGGTGGCAGCGGGCAACCTTTTCTCGCGGCCTACTCGCGATTGTTCAATACGGCCGAAGGAAACACCTCGTTCTACGCCATCCCGTCTGCCGATGCGGTGCTGCGCTGGCGCCAGCAGACTGCGCCCGGTTTCCGGCACAGCTTCAAGTTTCATCGCAGCATCACCCATGAGGGCCGCCTGGTCGACAACATCGAGGCGGCGCGCACATTCATTGAGCGTTTCGATGTACTGGAAGAAATGCTCGGGCCGTTCCTGATCCAGCTGCCGCCGACCTTCGCGCCGGAGCGCATGGGCGAGCTCGAGGCGTTCATCACGGCGCTGCCGCGCCATCGCCGCTATGCGCTGGAGGTCCGTCATCCGCGCTTCTACGACCGGGCACAGGTCGAAGCCGCACTGGAGGCGTTGCTGGTGCGGCATGATCTGGCCCGCAGCTGTTTCGATGCCCGGGCCCTTTTCGGCAGCGCCTGCGACGACGTACACACGCGTGAGGCCAGGCAGCGCAAGCCGCAGTTGCCGGTACGTACCGGCGTATCCGGCGGGCAACCCTATATCCGTTATGTCGGCAGCCATGTGCTCGCGGACAACGAGCCCTGGTTGCGGCCCTGGGCCAGGGTCGTGTCACGCTGGCTGGCAGACGGCATGACCCCGTATTTTTTTCTGCACATGCCGGACAACGCGCAGGCGCCGGCCCTGGCGGCGATGTTCCATGCGCTGCTGAAGGAGCAGTGCAGCGATATCGGCGATATCGACTGGCCGGTGCCGGCCACCGGCCGGCAGGGCTCGCTGTTCTAGCGGCTTTCCCTGCGCCGCCTTACTTGCGGATGCCGGTCTGCGGGCACTGGCCTGCGATCTCCCAGATCACACGGAACCACGGCACGAAGTGCGATCCCACCAGCGGCTTGCCGGTGGTGAGCAGCGCCACGGACAATTCGCGCTCCGGATCGGCCCAGCACAGCACATTGACGAAGCCGAGGTGCCCGTAGGCCTGTTCGGTGGACGGGCCCATCAGTCCCACCGGCTTGCTGCCGAGCATCATGCCCATGCTGTAGCGCATCGGCACCATCAGGGTCCTGTCCAGTTCCGGTCCGCCGCCGGCTTCCACCACGGCGCGGTGCACCGTCATCGGGTCGAACACGCGCACACCGTCCAGTGTGCCGCCGCAGCGCAGCAGTTCAAAGAAGCGGCAGGCCTCGTCGGCGGTGGCGTAGATATTGCCGGCCGGAATCACCGCCTGCATCCAGCGTGGGTCGTTGGAAATCTCCGTGGCGGTCTCGATGTCGCCGCCAAGCACGTGCTTGATATAACGGTCGAACGGGAATACCGGCGGCACACCGGTGAAATAGTTGAGCGCGACATCGCCCATGTCGGCGGCATCGACACCGTAGTTGAAGTACCGCATGCCCAGCGGTTTCTGGATCACGTCGCGCAGCACGTCGCGCACGCTGCGGCCTTCAACCCGCTCCACCAGCTCGGCCAGGATGTAGCCGGCGGTGATGGCGTGGTAGGCGAGGCGGCGCCCGCCCGGGGATACCGGGCGGGCGTTGCACAGCAGGTCCATCACGGCAGCGTGATCGAACAGCAGCGAGGGGTCGACGTTGTCGGTGTCAATGCGCGGCACGCCGCCGCGATGCGACAGCAGATGCTGGATGGTGGTGTTTTCCTTGCCGTGGTTGGCAAATTCCGGAATGTAGTGCGCGACCGGGTCGAGCAGGTTCAGTTTTCCTTCCTGGGCCAGCCAGTGCACCAGCATGGCGGTGACGGCTTTTGACGCCGAGAACAGGCAGACCGGCGTGTCCGGCGTCAGCAGGACCTTGGGCGTGCCGGCATCGTCCTGCGGCCCGTTGCCGCGTGCATGGCCGATGGCGCGGTTGAGCACCCGGTGACCGCGATAGCGCACGCACAGCGAAATGCCGGGGCTCATGCCGGTGCGGTACAGCGCTTCGGTCCGTTGCCAGATGCGCTCTGCGGCATCGAAGGCCAGGCCGGCATCGTCGGCGCGGACTTCGCGCGGATCGCGGCTGGTCACTGCGCCGAGATGATCGGGGACGGAACAACGCAGGTAGGGCAGGCGCAGGCGGGGCATGGCAGACATGAACACTCCGGGCAGGTGGCGGCCGTGATGCGGTTGGCAGCGCGGAGCCGGCGTTATAGCAGCCCCTTGCCGCCCCGGCTACCGTTCGTTACCTTGCCCGGTGACGCCGTTGTTCCGGCCCTGTTTGCCAGCGACATTTTTTTGTTTTGGCCCGCGCGCTTGCGGGCCCATGACCGGATTCCGAGGACGCCATGCCCGATATCGTGTTGTACGGTGCGACCGGCTACACCGGCCGTCTCACTGCCCATGCCCTGGTGGCCCGCGGCCAGGCCCCGGTACTGGCCGGGCGCAATCGCACTGCACTCAAGACCCTGGCGAAAGAGCTGGGCGGTCTCGATGTGCGGGTGGCCGATGTGGCCGACCCGGTATCGGTGCGCAAGATCGTGAAGAACGGCGACGTGCTGCTCAGCACGGTCGGCCCGTTCATCCGCCACGGCAAACCGGCGCTGGATGCTGCCCTGGCGGGCAAGGCGCATTATCTCGATTCCACGGGCGAGCCGGCTTTCATCCGGCAGGTGTTCGAACAGTACGGGCCGCGCGCGAAAGCAGCGGGCCGGGCTTTCCTCACGGCGTTCGGCTACGACTACGTGCCGGGCCATACGGTTGCTGCCGCCGCGCTGGAGAAAGCGGGCCGCAAGGCGGTACGTGTCGACATCGGCTATTTCTTTCTCGGCAAGGTGACGATGAGTCAGGGCACGTTCTCGTCGCTGGCCGGTGCCATGCTGGATCCGGGTATCGTGTTCAACAACGGCGCGCGCCAGCCGGCCTATGGCGGTCTGCACCGTCGCAGCTTCCATGTGGACGGGAAAAACATCAGCGCGATCTCCGTTCCCGGTTCGGAGTGCTTCGCATTGCCGGAGTCGTATCCGCAGCTGACGGACGTCAACGTCTATCTCGGCATCGGTGCGCTGGCGCCGGTGCTGAACGGTGTTTCGCAGGCACAGGCACTGCTGTTCCGGCTGCCGCTGTACAAGCGCGCGATGACATGGGTGTCGAACCGGTTCGTCTCCGGCGGTGCGGGTCCGGATGAAGAAACCCGTGCCTCGACCGGTTCGTACATCGTCGGCATCGCCTACGATGCCGACGGCAACGAACTGGCCACGGCCGAGTTGCGCGGTGTCAACGTATACACCTATACCGGCGGCATTCTGGCCTGGGGCGCGGAACAGGCGTTGCTGGGCAACCTGAAGGCCAGCGGTGCACTGGGCCCGGTCGAGGCGTTCGGCCTGGATGCGTTGATTGCCGGCAACCGCGAGGCGGGGCTGGAGCTGACCGTTCGCTGATTTTTTTCCGGACGCGCCGACGGCGCGGGAGGTCGTGCCATGGGCGATACCGCACATCCGAAGTTCAACAGCTTTGCCGAGTTCTATCCGTTCTATCTGGGCGAACATGCAAACCCGGTGTGCCGTCGTCTGCATTTTGTCGGCACCCTGCTGGTGATCACCACGCTGGCTTATGTGCTGGCCTCCCAGCAGTGGATGCTGCTGTGGGCCCTGCCGGTGCTGGGTTACGGCTTTGCCTGGGTAGGCCATTTCTTTTTCGAGCACAACAGGCCGGCCACCTTCCACAATCCGTTCTACAGCCTGCTGGGCGATTTCGTGATGTTCCGGGACATGCTCACCGGGAAAGTCGCCTGGTGAGGGTTCTGGTTTATCCGGAGGAAACAGTCCGTGATCGTTACCAACATTGAAGTCATCCCCGGCCGCCGTATCCAGAAGCACCTGGGCATGGTGACCGGCAGCACGGTGCGTTCCAAGCATGTCGGCCGGGATCTCATGGCCGGGTTCAAGAACATCTTTGGCGGCGAGCTGACGGCCTATACCGAGCTCATGCAGGAATCGCGCGAAGAAGCGATCAAGCGCATGAAGGAGCAAGCCCGGGCCATCGGTGCCAATGCCGTCATCAATGTGCGCTTCGCGACTTCGTCGATCACCACCGGTGCTGCCGAGTTGTTCGTGTACGGCACGGCTGTCGTACTGGAAGACGCCGTCGTCCCATGATCGACCTGATCATTTTCCTGGTCCTGTTGTCGGCAGGATTCTTCTTCGGTCGCTGGAACGAGGCGAAGCACTTTCGCTCGATCCGCGCACGGGAAGCGAAGCTGCGCGGGCTGATGCTGTTCAGCGAACGCCTGCCCCCGCCGCAGTCTGCACCGGTGGCCTGCCACCTGGTGGCCGGCAGCTGCGTGGTGTCGGTGGATTATTTCAAGTCGTTCGTGGCCGGTCTGCGTAATCTGTTCGGGGGGCGTGTCAGCAGCTATGAAACCCTGCTCGACCGGGCCCGGCGCGAAGCGATCCTGCGCATGAAGCAGGAGGCGGCGGATCAGGGGGCGGTGTTGATCGTCAACGTCAAGCTCGAGACCACGTCGATTTCCGGCGAGAACCCGAATTCGCCGACGTCCGTCGAGGTGCTGGCCTACGGCACGGCACTCACGCCGCGCACCTAGCGCACCGCCTGTGCGCAGAGCGCCATGAAATACGAAAATCCGGAACCGCCGGAAGAGGTCAATTACCCGACCGACCATCCGCTGCGGGAACTGGCGATCCTGCTGGCCGGTGCCCTGGCCGTGGTGGCGGTGCTGGTGGTCGTGCTGTCGGTATCGGCCGGCTGGCTGGCCCGACAGATTCCGTTCGCCGTGGAGCGAGGCTGGGCCACACAGTTTGCCGACCGTTTGCCGGCCCGTGAGCCGGACCCGCTGCGTGATGCAGCCGAGGCGAGATTGCAGGCGATGGCGGAGCGTGTCGCCGGCCTTCAGGGCATGCCGGCCGACATGCGGCCGGTCGTGCACCTGCTTGATGACGACCGGATCAATGCCTTTGCCACGCTGGGCGGGCATGTGATGGTGACGCGCGGGATCCTGGAAAAACTGCCGCACGAGAATGCGCTGGTGTTGTTGCTGGCACACGAGATCGCACACGTGAAGCATCGCGATCCGGTGGTGGCGCTGGGTCGCGGCCTGGCCGTGATGACGGCACTGGCCACCCTGGGCGGCGTGGGAGATGGCGGTGCCATGACCGGCCGTCTGCAGGATGCGGGCCTGCTGACCATGCTGAGTTTCAATCGCGGCCAGGAGAGTGCCGCCGATGAAGAGGCCCTGCGCACGCTGGCGCTCTGGTACGGCCATACTGCCGGTGCCACCGCGCTGTTCGACGTGCTGGTGCGGGCCGCGGCCGGTCACGAGCCGCCGGAATTCATGAGCACGCACCCGGCATCGGAAGACCGGCTGGCACGCATGGAAGCCGCGGAAACGTCCGGGGATACCGTGCCGCTGCCGGGCGAGGTCGTGGCCTGGCTAGCGGCCGACTGAAGCGATTTCTTCCGGCGTCAGATGCCGGTATTCGCCCGGTTCCAGTTCCGGGTCGAGCACGATGTCGCCGATCCGTTCGCGGTGCAGCTTTGTGACCCGGTTGTCGACCGAGGCGAACATCCGCTTCACCTGGTGGTGCCGGCCTTCCTGCAGGACCAGCAGACATTCGTTCTTGCCGGGTGTGTCGAGAATCTGCAGCTCCGCCGGCAGGGTCGGATCGCGCTCGCCGTGCAGCATCACCCCTTTGCGGAAGGTTTCTGCCAGGGCGGGATCGAGCGGATGCGTCACTTCGACCCGGTACACCTTGCGGCAGCCGCGTCCGGGATGAGTGATGCGGTGTGACCACTGGCCGTCGTCGGTGATCAGCACCAGCCCGGTGGTGTCGATGTCCAGCCGGCCGGCAATGTGCAGCTTGTCGATGGCGGGTTCGTCCAGCAGGTTCAGCACGGTCATGTGTTCGCCGTCGTGGGTGGCGCTGATCACGCCCTGCGGCTTGTGCAGCATGAAGTAGCGCGGACCGCCGTCGCCCAGCGGTTCGCCGTCGAGTGTCACTTCCGCTTCCGGCGTCACATGGCGTGCGCCGTCACGCACCAGCTCGCCGGTGACGCGCACACGGCCGTCACGGATCAGCTTGTGCGCTTCCTTGCGGCTGAGCCCGGTGGTGTGGCTGACCAGCTTGTCCAGGCGCACTAGCCGTTCTTCCCGGTCTGGCCGGCCATGTGCACGACCTGCTGCGGGAACGGAATCTCGATGCCGTGCTCGTCCAGCGCCTTCTTGATGGCTTCGTTGATCTCGAAGGTGGAATCCCAGTAGTCGTCGCCGATCACCCAGGGCCGTATCACGAAATTGATGGCACTGTCACCGAAGTTCACCACGCCCACCTGCGGTTTCGGTGTCTTGAGTACGCGCGGGTGATTCGTCAGCGTTTCCAGCAGCAGCGCGCGCACCTTGACGATGTCGCTGCCGTAGCCGACGCCGATGGACAGTTCCAGGCGCCGCTCTTCATCCGCCGTGTAGTTGGTGATGACGCCGCTGGTGACCAGCGAATTGGGCACGATCACCAGCTTGTTGTCGATGCTGCGCAGCTCGGTGTAGAACACCGAGATTTTCTGGACCTTGCCTTTGGTGCCGGCGCACTCCACGAAATCGCCGACCCGGAACGGGCGGAACGCGACCATCAGAACACCGGAAGCGATGTTCGACAGCGAGTCCTTGAGCGCAAGGCCGATGGCCAGGCCGGCGGCACCCATGACCGCGAGCATCGAGGCGGTGGGAATGCCCAGCGCATTGAGCGCGGCCAGGATGTTGACGACCAGCAGGACCGCGCCGGCGAGGTTCTGCAGGAAGCGGGCGACGGTCGGTTCGACGTCCCGGCGCGCCATGAGCCGGCCGAGCGCATCGACCAGGCGGCGCGTGATCCAGCGCCCGACCACGAAGATGGCCACCGCGGCCAGGATGCGCGTGCTCCAGTGCACCAGATCCTGTTCAACGACGGTCAGCAGGGACTCGAGGGTCATGTCCGGCTCCGGGGGATATGGACGGAGCGGCAATATATATAATCGCCGGCTGATGAGCAGCCATGATCCGTCCGACACCGCCGCCCGCGCCGGCAGCGATCCCGAACCCGGTACTGTCGATCCCCGTTTCGGCGGCATTGCCCGCCTGTACGGGCGGCCGGCGGTGGCCGCGTTCGCGCGTGCGCACGTGGCCGTGATCGGCATCGGCGGTGTCGGCTCCTGGGCAGCCGAGGCGCTGGCCCGCTCGGGTGTGGGCACGATCACGCTGGTCGACCTCGACGATGTCTGCGTCACCAACAGCAACCGGCAGATCCACGCCCACGAAGGCAATATCGGCCGGCCCAAGGTGCAGGCCATGGCGGCGCGCATCCGGGCCATCAATCCGGCCTGCGCGGTACGCGCGGTCGAGGAATTCGTGTCGCGTGACAACCTGCGCAAGCTGGTGACGCCGGACATGCATTTTGTGATCGATGCCATTGATGTGGCCGGTACCAAGGCGGCACTCATCTACCATTGCAAGCGGGAAAAGATTCCTGTCATCACGACCGGTGCCGCCGGCGGCCAGCTGGACCCGACACAGATCCGCGTGGTCGATCTCAACCGCACCACCAACGATCCGCTGGCGGCCAAGGTGCGTTCGATCCTGCGCCGTCACTACAACTGGTCGCGCAACCCGAAACGGCATTACTCGGTACCCTGTGTGTATTCGCTGGAACAGCTGCGCTATCCGGCCGCCGACGGCAGCGTGTCCTGCGAAAAATCCTGGGACGACGGCCCGAAGCGTCTGGACTGCGAATCCGGTTTCGGTGCGGCGATGACCGTGACCGCCACGTTCGGGCTGGTGGCGGCAGCGCGTGTGCTGGATCGTCTGGCGGCCGGGAGCGACTGATGGCGGTGCTGTGGCAGCGGCGCCTGCAGGGCGTCGACTACGAAGTGCGCACGGCCGGTGCCACACGCCGCCTGTACACGGATGGCGTCCTGCACACCCAGTACAACCCGAACCGCACCTGGACCGGCAGCGTCTGGGATCTGCTCAGCCTGCCGGCACTGATGCTGCCGCAGGGAAAGGTGCGCCGGATCCTTGTGCTGGGTGTTGGTGGCGGGGCTGCGATCCGGCAACTGCTGGCGATGTTTCCGCAGGCGCACATCACCGGTATCGAACTGAATCCGGTCCATCTGCGTATCGCCAGGCGTTTTTTCGGTCTCGGTGATCCACGCGTCGAACTGGTCTGCGACAACGCGGTGACCTGGCTGGCGCTGCACGACGGGGCACCGTTCGACATCGTGATCGATGACCTGTTCGGCGAACGCGATGGCGTGCCGTGCCGCGCGGTGACGGTCGACGCCGACTGGCTTGATCTGCTGACGCTGCCGCTGGCCCGGCATGGCCTGCTGGCGATCAATTTTGCCGACCGGCGCGAGGCTGCGCGCGCGCCATGGCGCGTGACCTGGGGGTCAGGGTCCCGTTCGCGGTTCCGCTCGGTGCTGTCGCTGGCCACACCCGGTTGCGAGAACCGGATCACAGGCTTCTTCCCGCAGGATGTAGCACCGTCGGCGCTCCGGGCCGCGCTTGTTCCGGGTATCGGCGGAGCCCGCGATGTGCCGCGGTTCTCCGTCAGCAGGCTGCGCTGACGGTTTCTGACCGTATCCGCGCGATCAACCGGGATTTCCGGCTATGGGCCGGCGCCGCCGGCCGTTATGATGGCGCCCCTTCCGGCATCAGCCCTGATCAGAAAACCCATGAGCCTCGACAAGGATTACGACCAGCAGATCGCCGAGCTTCGTCGCAAGATGGAAGAACTCGAAACCCTGAAGAACATGCATGTGCGCAAGCTGGAGGGCGTGCAGCGGTTCCAGGAACTGATCGCCACCCTGGTCAAGGAATTCGGCCTGACGGAAAGCGAGCTGTTCGTGGCCCGCTCCGAGGCCATCGTCAACTGGATCAAGGCCAGTGCAAGGGAAAGCGGCGAGCCGCCGCTGTACTGGAAACAGTTGCGCGACCATTTCGCGGCCGTGATCGAGCGGGAGCAGAAACCGGGCCGGCGCGGTGCTGCGAAAAAGGACCCGATCAACAATCCGGTATTGCCGACCGGCGTCTACCGCAATCCGCTGACGGGCGAGCGCATCGAGAAGAAGCGCCGCAATCCCAAGCAGCTGGACAACTGGATCGACGAGTTCGGATTCACCGAAGTCCGTTCCTGGCTGAAGAAGTAATCCGCACTCAGGCGGTGGCGGCCAGCCAGCGGTTGCGGCCGTCGCGTTTGGCCCGGTACAGCGCCTGGTCGGCGCTGCCGACCAGATGTTCGAGGTCTGCGTCGGTATCCAGTGCGGAAATGCCCAGGCTGACCGTGACGTGCAACTCGATGCCGGGCGTGCAGCGGATCGTCGCCTGCTCCACGGCGAGCCGGATTTTTTCGGCAACCGCCTTGGCGCCTTCCAGGTCGGTATTGGGCAGGATCACGGCGAACTCCTCGCCGCCGTAGCGGCACAGGATGTCGTTGTGGTCGCGCAGCTGTTTCTGCACACACTCCGCGATCACGCACAGGCAACGATCTCCGACCGGATGTCCGTAGCGGTCGTTCACTTCCTTGAACAGGTCGATGTCGAACAGGATGAACGCCAGCGGCTCGGGTACCGTGCCCGCCACATTGGCCAGATAGTTGTCCATGTGCCGGCGATTCCAGGTACCGGTCAGCGGGTCGGTGGAACTGATGCGGTCGAGCTGCCGGTTGGTCGATTGCAGTTGTGCCACCGTGCTGGCCAGCTCGCGCGTGCGTTCGGCCACGCGCCGGTTCACTTCCTGGTCCAGCGGCGGCGCATCGCCCTCGTCCAGCAGGTGCACCGACGGCGACAGCAGGGCGATGCCGAACAACACGGTCTGGATCAGGAAAGCGGCCTGTACCGGCAGCAGGAACAGGCTGCCCAGGGAAATGATGCCGAGATAACCCGATGCTTCGATCAGGGCGCCCACCGTCAGTACCAGGATGCCCAGTGCCGACAGCCGGCTCCAGGAAACACCGAGCATGCGCGCGCCCAGCGTGACCGACAGCATCAGCACCAGGCCGAACGTGCAGGCACCGATCAGCACGCCGACAATGCGCGGATCCGGTATCGCGACATGCAGGGCGCCGGCGCCCAGTGCCACCACGCAGGAGGCACGGGTCAGCAGCGACACGCTGCCGCGCGTGATGTCTGCCGGCAGCTGCTGCAGGTAGTACAGCGCCATCACTGTCCAGGTCAGGCTGATCGAGATGGCCGCGAGCGCGCGCTGCAGGGCCGGCCATTCGCCCCACAGGAACTGGTAACCCATGCCGCTGAGCACGAACACCACAGAGGCCTGGACGCCGGTCAGCAGCGCCAGCTGTGCGAACGGTCGCGAGCGCATGGCGATGGCCAGCACGATGGCGGCCAGGAACAGCAGGATCTGCATGCCGAAGCCGAGCCCGCGGATCAGGTTGTCGCGCTGCTGCAGCGTGTAGTAGCTGGCCGGGTCGGCAATCACCGCGGGGAACTGCACCGTCTCCAGGCTCTTGACGGTGAGCAGCGCCATGCAGCGTCCGTTGGCCGGCACCATGAAATCGAAGGCGGGATTGCGATCCGGCAGGCGGCGTGCTGAATACGGGCGGGCATCGCCGCCGGCAGCAGCATCGGAATAGCCGTCGTTGCAGAGCATCGCAAAGCGGACATCGTCCAGCGTCGGCTGCCGGATGGCGATCACGCGTGCCTGCGGCTGACTGTCCGGGTTGTACAGATCGACACGCAGCCACCAGCGCGATCCGGAGATGCCGGGCCGCAGGCGGCGTTCGTCGATGGTGCGCCAGGGCAGCGCGTCGGGCGCGTCGAACACGCTTTCGGCATCCAGCGTGTCCAGCGGCGACTCGATGACGCGCAGCGCGGCATCGAGTGATTCCTCCTGCCTGTCGCCACTGACGATCACCACACCGCCGTTGCCGGCCGCAGCGGGCGTTCCCGCCACGACGACCGGAATCATCGATGCAGCCGCCAGCGTCAGCGACAGGACTGCAAAACGTATCGTGCGCCTGCGAAGCGCTCCCTGCCTCATGGCTTCACCCTGGTCCGGTTTGGCTGCCGGACTCCCCCGGGCTGATCCCGTCCGCGGGGAGTAGTGCAAAAGTATTAGCTGTTGAAGCCAGTCTAGTCCGGATACATGACGCAGTTCACGATTTCCGGCCGCGTCATCCGTCGGCCGGATAATCGGCCCGCCAGGGACGGCGTTGTTTTCCTGACTGGCATTCATGTGCCGGACCAATGGGTTACGGTGAAAACTTCAGGCGCTACACTCGGCCTGCTGTCTACCTCGTCCATGTACAGCGGGGAGCCCCGTGTACACGGACGCACGTGCCGCAGACCGCCACTATGGGAGCGCCGAGCATGGCCGGCAACCTCGAAAGTCCGGAAGCCCGCCAGGCGGCCCTGCGCGAGGTCCGGCGCATGCTGGGCCGCCAGCAGTTCCTGTCCCAGCTGGCACACCAGCAGGACCCGCAGCACCGCGAGCTGGTGGAACGGCTGGCTGAAAAACAGGAGGCCACCGCACTGTCGATGATGCTGGCGCGCCTGCATGCCGCCGACATCGCCGACATCCTCGAAGGCCTGCCGCTGGACGAGCGCAAGCGTGTCTGGGACGTGGTGCGGGCCGAACGCGGTGGCGTGGTCTTGCTGGAGGCCGGCGATGCCGTGCGCGGCTGCCTGATCGAATCGCTGCATGACGCCGAGCTGGCACAGGTCCTGGCCCAGCTCGATGCCGAGGACCTGGCCTGGCTGGCCGAGGACCTGCCGCGTGAAGCGCTGGATGCGCGGCTGGCGCAGTTGTCGAGCAGCGAACAGCAGTGGGTGGCTTCTGCGCTGGGCTACGAGGAGGACAGCGTCGGCAACCTGATGACGCGCGAATACACCGCGGCACAGTCGCACGTGACGGTGAGCGAACTGGTGGAGCGCCTGCGTCACGATGGCACGCTGCCGGAGCAGACTGACGCGGTGTTTGTGGTCGACGGGCGTGGCGTGCTGCAGGGCCGCATTCCGCTGTCGAGGCTGCTGCTGGTGCCGCAGGAAACGAAGCTGGTCGACATGCTCGTGCAGGACATCGTCAGCTTCCGTCCGGACGACAACGCCCGAGAGGCCGTCAATGCCTTCGAGCGCTACGATCTGGTGTCGGCACCGGTGGTCAATCACCGGCGCCAGCTGATCGGGCGGCTGACGGTGGAAGCCGTGATGGAGTGGATGCACGAGAGCACGCACGAGGACCTGCTGGTGGCGGCCGGTCTCAAGGGCGAGGAAGACCTGTATGCACCGGTGCGTGAGTCGGCGCGCAACCGCGGTTACTGGCTGGCGGTCAACCTGTTGACGGCGTTCGTGGCGTCGCGCGTGATCGGCCTGTTCGAGAACACCATCGAGCAGCTGGTGGCACTGGCGACGCTGATGCCGATCGTGGCCAGCATCGGCGGCAACACCGGCAACCAGACCACGGCACTGGTGATCCGCGCGCTGGCGATGGACAAGCTGCGTGCCGACAACGTGCGGGATGTCTATCGCAAGGAAATCGCGGTGGCGTTGCTGAACGGCGTTGCGCTGGGTCTGGTGGTGACGCTGTTCGCGCAGTTGCTCTACCACGACTGGCACCTGTCCGTGACCATCGGCCTTGCCGTGCTGGTGTGTCTGGCCGGCGCGGCGATCGTCGGCGTGAGCGTGCCCTTGGTGCTCAAGCGTTTCGACCGGGATCCGGCGCTGGGCTCCAGCACGCTGGTGACGGCCTTCACCGACAGTCTGGGCTTTTTTGTATTCCTGGGCCTGGCGACGCTGCTGCTGGTCTAGGCACGGCGCCGCATGCCCGCACCTGCCGGTGTTTCCTCCGCCCGCCGAGAGGCCTTCCCTCGGCACAGGCGGGCTATGGAAACACCGGCCCGCGCGGCCGTGATGGACGCCTGTGCCGTGTCTGCCTAGAATCCGCGCCGCCATGACCCCTGCGCGCCTTTCCATCCGCATCCGCCGCTCCCGTTGCGCCGTACTGGTGCTGTTGCTGCTGGCGCTGGCCGGCAGCACGCTGCAGAACGTCTGGCACAAGCCCATGGCGCTGGCAGCCGCTGGCAGCCCCGCGTTCGCCGCGGTCATCTGCGGTGGTCCGCTGTCGGCCGCGGACATCGCGCAACTGGTCGGGCAGGGCATCCTGCCGGCCGGTGCGGACGGCGGCAGCAGCACGCTCTGCGACCTGCTCACCGTACCGGTGGCTGCCGCCACCGCGTTGCCGACGCTGCCGGCCGATGCCGCACCGCCGGCCGTTGCGGCTTTCTTCCCGCCTGCCCTTGCCGCCACGGTCGCGCAGACGCGCCTGCCGCCGGCGCGCGCACCTCCGCACGCTTCCGCTGCCTGAGACAGCGCCGCCTGCACGGCGGTGCGCCTGAAAAGTGCCGTCTGCGTGACGGTCATTTCCCCTTTCATTCCGGCACACGCGCTGTCTGGCACGCGTGCCTGCGGAGCTTTCATGAAAACGTTTCCTGTACGCGTTCTTCCGTTTTTCCTGTGCATGTCCGCGGCTGCCACGGCAGTGGCGGACGAACATGTCCACGATCACGCTGCCATGGCAGCGCCCGCCGGTGTCATGGGCGGGCACACGCTGCCGGCCGGGCAGTGGATGCTCGGCTATCGCTGGCAGGGCAGCTTTGCCGACGGCATCGCGCGTGGTGAGGATGGCATCAGTGCCGGTGATGTGGCGGCCGCGGGTTTCGACGATGCCGCGCTGCGCATGAACATGCAGATGCACATGCTGGAAATCATGTATGCAGCCACCGACCGGCTGACCCTGATGGTGATGCCTCAGTACATGTCGATGGACATGACCATGGCGCCCGTGCCGGCCGGCACGCCGCGGCATACGCACGATCACGAGGGCCCGGGCGACACGCAGCTGGCAGCCCTGTTCCGGCTGGCGCAGTCCGGCGGGCATCTGTGGACGCTGGGCATCGGTGCCAGTGCGCCGACCGGCGATGCCGCGCGCAAGTCCGGCGGACACTTCCTGCACTACGGCATGCAGAACGGCAGCGGCATCTGGGAAGCCATGCCGTCGCTGACCTGGCAATGGCAGGCGCACGGCTGGGGTGCCGGCGCACAGCTGGGTGGCCGCTGGCACCTGGAGGAAGAAAACGACGCCGGTTTCCGTTTCGGCGATGTGCATGCCGCGACCGGCTGGGTATCGACACGTGTGGCGCCGGCCGTACAGCTGTCGCTGCGGCTGGCGTGGCAGGAACAGGGGCAGGTGGAAGGGCACTACAGCGGTGCACACCATCACCATGCGCCGCCGGACTTCCAGAAAAACTACGGCGGCCGGGTCTGGAATGCCGGTCTCGGCCTGAACGCGACGCTGGCGGGCCTGCAGGTGGCCGGCGAATACCTGCTGCCGTTGCGGCAGGACTGGAACGGTATCCAGAACTCGCTGGATGAAACCGTTGCAGTGTCGGTCAGCCGCGGCTTCTGAGGGTCAGCACCGTGCGGGCGGCCCGTCTGCCCGCACGGTGGCTACTGTTTCAGGAATACCCGGCGCTGCCCGCTGGTTTCGGTCAGTGCATTGCCAGCCAGGCGGAACCGGTAGGTGACCGGCACGCTCGGGCAACACAGCGGATCGTTCTCGCCCTGTACCACCAGGTCGGCCACAACCTCGCCGTGCTCGATGCGCAAGGCTGTGACGTCGACGCGATCGCCGAGAAATGCCGGTGGCGATACCTGCAGCACGTTGCCATGGCGGCGCAGCAGGTGCAGATCGCGGAATACACCGCTGCCGCCGGCACCGGTGACCAGCAGCACGACCAGATCCTCGCGGCCATCACCGTCCAGGTCGCCGCGTGCTTCCAGCGGATCGAGATCGGCGGTGGTGAGATCGCTGTCCTCGTAATGACCATCGACCAGTTTCAGCGTGCCGCTGGCGGCATACTCCGATGCGTACGATGCATTGCCGGCTTCGTCGCGGCCGATGCTGCTGCCGTCTGCAGGTGCTGCTGCCGGTTGCGGATCCGGACCGCAGCCGGTGGCCAGCAGTGCGGACAGCAGCAGGAAGGTGCGGGCGGTACGCATCCGGTTACGGCGCGGTACTGGCCGGCGGTGGCGGCATGACCTGGCGCGGCCCGCCGTCTTCCGGCACGGGCAGCCCGGGCATGCACTGCGCGTGGCAGGTCTCCAGTGTTTCGAACGGCACGCTGCCGCCGCAACCGCCCCAGATGAAGGCGCGGCAGGTGCCGGCACCTTCGTCGAACCAGTAGCGCGTGAAGGCGGCACGGCAACGGCCGGATTCCGGTTTGGCGCTGCAGGCCTCCGGCAGTTCCGGTGCGCTGCTGCAGGCGGACAGCAGCGGCAGCAGGGCCGACAGGGCAAGCACGGTGGAAAAATGGCGCATGGTGTTTCCTCGCGCGGGTTCAGGGCGTGGAGAAGAATCCGTCCAGCAACTGCACCATGGCCACGTTGGCGGCGGCGAAACGTTGCGGTGCGGAAGTGAATTCATCGGCGCGCTGCACATAGGGAGCGTCGACCAGCTCGTCGCCACAGTGACGCACCAGATCCTGTGCGCCGGCCAGGGTGGTTTCCAGATGGCACTGCAGGCCGAGAATGCGGTCGCCGGCGCTGAAGATCTGGTTCCGGCAGGCTGCGGACGAGGCGATGCGTATCGCGCCGGGCGGCAGTTCGAAGGTTTCGCCGTGCCAGTGAAAGGCATTCAGCGTGGGCGGCATCAGTCGCGCCAGTGGCGGCGGCAACCCGCGTTCACGCAGCAGCGGAAACCAGCCGATCTCCCGGTAGCGATTGCGGGTCACCGGCGCACCCAGCACGTCGGCGATCATCTGCGCGCCCAGGCATACGCCCAGCACGCGCTTGCCGGCCTGGATGGCACGTCGCAGGTAGTGCTTTTCCTGCACCAGCCAGGGCAGCACGGCTTCATCGTTGACGCTCATCGGTCCGCCCATCAGCACCAGCATGTCGATGTCGGCCAGCCGCGGCAGCACGACATCGTCGTGCATCAGCGTGCTGTCGATGCGGTGGCGATGTTGTTGCGCCCAGTCGGCGATGGCGGCCGGCGTTTCGAACGGAACGTGCTGCAGACAGTGGATGCGCATGGCAGGCTCCCGGGGAAAGCGCCGGCAGTTTAACCCCGGCCGCGGGGCAGTTGCCCTAGAATCGCGGCGAAAGCAGGGCAGTGGAACCGGAACGGAGTGATGCAGGTGGGTGAAGGGCGCGGGTCGGGTCGGCAGCAGGGCAGGGGCGGCAAGGGCGGCGGCAGTGGCAGCCGTCCGGCCGGGCCGCAGGGCCCGCGTGCGGGTGGCGGCAGACCGGTGCGCCGCCCGCCGCCGGCGGTGCAGGCTGACGCGCCGCACATGGCCCGGCGCAAATCGCCGGAACGGTCCGGGGATGCGGACACGCTGCCGCCGGGCGATGTCCGTGAAGTGCGCCTGTACGGGATCAATGCCTGCCTGGCGTTCGTGGCGCACCGGCGTGACCGCATCATCCGCGGCTACTTCACGGAGGCGGTTGCGCGCCGGCACTTTGCGCCGTTGATGAAATGGCTGGCACAGCAGCGACTGGCCTATCACCTGGTGACCGAGGCGGAAATGGAGCGCATTGCCGGCTCCGCCCACCATGAAGGCGTGTGCCTGCTGGCACGCGCCGATCCGGTGCTGGCGGCCGGCGAGTGGCTGCAGCAGCACCGGAGGAAACAGCGCAGCTGCGTGCTGGCGCTGGAGAACGTGGGCAATCCGCACAACCTCGGCGCGATCCTGCGCACGGCAGCGCATTTCGGTATCGAGGCCGTGCTGGTGCCGGACGCCCGCGCCCTGGCCGGCGGCGCCGCGGTGCGCACCGCCGAAGGCGGCGCCGAGCACGTGGCCGTGCTCGATGCACCGGGTTTCCTGCAGACCGTGCAGGATTTCCGTGCGGCCGGCTGGAAGGTGGTGACCACGTCCAGTCACGAAGGTGCGGACCTGTATACCGCGCGCCTGCCGGCAAAATGCCTGCTGCTGTTCGGTGAGGAAACCGCCGGCCTGTCTCCGGCCACCCTGAAAAGCGGTGAGCTGTGCCTGCGCATCCCGGGCACCGGCCGGGTCGAAAGCCTCAACGTCAGCGTGGCTGCCGGCGTGCTGCTGGGTGAGTGGTGGCGCCAGCACCCGCCTCGCTGAAATCCACTTGAGGTACGCGCGTGCCGGTTGTTCCCGGCCGACAGACTGAGCATGACGGTTCAGTCATCTAGTCGTTTTGTCGTATTTCGCTGGACGGTACTTGGCCCATCCTTCAGAACTGTCGAATAGTTCACGCGCCGCAGGTGACCTGAAAGAAAAACAACAAAAACACGGTGTTGCCATCGACACCGTCATGACAGGGGTCAGGGAGGAGTCATGCGGATCTACCGCCACAAGGCCGATCGTCTGCCCAGTGCGATCGTTGCCGGCCTGTTGTGTGCGCAGCTGGCGGCTTTTTTCCTGATTGACTCGCTGCCGGTGCTGGCCGCCGTCTCGGTCGCCTTGCTCATGTTCTCGGCCGTGCCCGGATCGATCAGCCACAACCACCACCACACACCGACTTTCATGCGGCCGTGGATGAACCGTGGCTACGAGGTGGTCCTGTTCCTGCAGACCGGCGTGCTGCCCTGGGCCTGGACCATCCATCACAATCTCGGCCATCACAAGCACTACCTGGATCACGAGCGCGACCCGGCACCGTGGAAACACGGCAACGGGCGCGTGATGTCGCGCATCTACTACGACGTGAGCGGTGCCCTGCGCATCTACCCGGAAATCTTCCGCATCGGCCGTGATCACCCGGAACTGCTGCGCCGTTTCAAGCTGTGGGCCGTGGTCAGCCTGTCGGTATTGGGCGCGCTGGTGGCCATCGACCCGGCGAAAGCGCTGATCCTGTTCGTTGCGCCGATGCCGCTGATGTATCTGGGCCTGCTCGACAACACCTACATGCAGCACTCGGATCTGGACACGTCCAGCGAGTTCACCGCTTCGCGCAACACCAGCAATCGTTTCTACAATCTCGTGTCGTGGAATCTCGGCTACCACACGGCGCACCACATGAAGCCGAACCTGCACTGGTCGGAACTGCCACGCCTGCACGCAGAGCTGGCTGCGCGCATCCCGGCCGGGCTCCAGTGCGATTCGGTGGTGCTCAGCGCCTGCGCCTACCGTCATTCCCGTGACGGCGTGCCGCCCCCGCTCGACGTGTTGCCGGTGGACGGCATCGGCGAGATTGCCGGCCTGCTGCCGGTTCCGCGTGTGCGCCCGCGGGTCGGCGCCCGCTGGCGTCCGCGCCCGGCCATGACGGCCTGACGCAGCGCCGGCGCCTCCTGCCCTGTTGACCCCGGGGTAACCCGCCCCCATAGAGTGGTTGCCGCGCTTCGTGCGCGGCCATCCATGTCCTGACGGGGAACGCCATGTCTTCATGCGCGCCGGGCGTTGCGGCCCGGCTCAACCACGACTGCCAGTGTGTGACGGTGGACCGTGCCCGGCTCGCCACGGCGCTGGGCGTGGCCTCCGACCCCTTCTCGCTGGGTGGCCTGCTGCACAGCCATCCGCACCTGTTTGCCGACAGCGCGGTTTACGTGGCGCCGGCCGACATCGCCGCCATGGCGGCCCTGATCGCTGCGGTCGAGCGGGTGGTGCAACTGCCGGCCTGGCAGCAGGCCGTGCTGTCCCGTCACGTGCCGCATGCCGACACGCCGGTGGCGGCGCGCGGCGTGTTCTTCGGTTTCGATTTCCATCCCGGGCCGGACGGCCCGCAACTGATCGAGATCAACAGCAATGCCGGCGGCGCGCTGCTGAACCTGGCGTTGCGCGATGCGCAGATCGCCTGCTGTGACGAGGTTGCCGGCATGCCCTCGCCGTCGGCGGCCGGAGCCGGCGATCTGGTGGCCATGTTCCGCAACGAGTGGCGGCTGGCGCGCGGTGACCGCGAGTTGCGCACCGTCGCCATCGTTGACGACACGCCGCAGGAGCAATACCTGCTGCCGGAGTTCGAACGGTTCGCCAGCCTGTTCGAGGCGCATGGCATGCAGGCTGTGATCGTGGACGCCGGGGCCCTGACGGTGCGCGACGGGGCGCTGTATGCCGGCGATGTGCGCATCGATCTGGTCTACAACCGCCTGACCGATTTCCTGCTGACCGGGCCCCGGCACGCTGCGCTGGCCGAAGCCTTCGCACGCGATCTGGCAGTAGTGACACCGCATCCGCGGGCCTGGGCGCTGTATGCCGACAAGCGCAACCTGGTGACGCTGACCGACCCGGCTGCACTGCGTGCACTGGGTGTGGACGAGGAAACCATCGCCATCCTGCAGGCCGGGATTCCGCGCACGATCAGGGTGGAGGCCGGTAACGGCGAAACGCTCTGGCAGGAGCGCAAGTCCTGGTTCTTCAAGCCGGCTGCCGGTTATGGCAGCCGTGCTGCCTACCGCGGCGACAAGCTGACCCGCGGAAAGTGGCAGGAAATCGTCGCGGCCGGTGATTACGTGGCCCAGCGCATCGTGCCGCCGGGCGAACGCCGGCTGAAGGTGGGCGAGGCCACGCAGGCGCTGAAAACGGATCTGCGCAATTATGTGTACGAAGGCCGTGTGCAGCTGGTGAGCGCGCGTCTGTATCAGGGACAGACCACCAATTTCCGTACGGCCGGCGGCGGGTTCGCCGCCGTGTTCGCAGTCTAGGGCAGCCAGCGGTTCACGGCGGCGGCCAGTTCGCTCATGCGCACCGGTTTCGGCACGTAGTCGTCCATGCCGGCGGCCAGGCATTTCTCGCGGTCGCCCTTCAGCGCGCTGGCGGTCATGGCGATCACCGGAATGCGGCGTCCCGCCGTTTCGCCGGCGCGTATCGCGCGACAGGCTTCGAAACCGTCCATTTCCGGCATGTGGCAGTCGAGGAACACCAGGTCGTAGGGCAGGCGGCGCAATGCCTCGACCGCTTCCCGGCCATTGCCGACCACATCGGCGCGGCAGCCGAGCCGCTTGAGCATTTCCGCGGCCACGAGCTGGTTCACCGGATTGTCCTCGGCCACCAGTGCGCGGCCGCGCACCGGCAGGTTCTTGTCCCGGTACGGTGTGGCCGGATCGGGTGCCTGCGTTTGTCCGTTGGCAGGCAGCAGCACGAACGGCAACTCGAACCAGAAGGTGCTGCCGGCGCCCCGCATGCTGTGTGCGCCGATGCGTCCGCCCATCAGTTCGACCAGCCGGTGCGAGATGGCCAGGCCGAGACCGGTGCCACCGTACTTGCGCGTGGTGGACACATCCGCCTGGATGAAGGGGCGGAACAGGCGCGCCAGCGTGGCTTCATCCATGCCGATGCCGGTGTCGCTGACCTCGAAACGCAACCAGATGCTGCCGTCGTGCCGCTCCAGCTGCCGGCAATGCACGCGCACGTGTCCCTGTTCGGTGAATTTCACGGCATTGCCCACCAGGTTCACCAGGACTTGCCGCAGCCGTGCCGGATCGCCGAGCAGGCGTGCGGGCAGGCCGGCGGCCATGTCATGCTGCAAGGCCAGCCCGCGTGCGCTGAAGCGTTCCTGCAGCAGTCCGGTGGCTTCCTCGCTGACCTGGCGCGGATCGAACGGCACCGGTTCCAGTTCCAGGTGACCGGCTTCGATTTTCGAGTAGTCGAGCAGATCGTTGATCAGGTGCAGCAGCGATTCGCCGGACAGTCGCGCCAGTTCGACGAAGCGCCGCTGCTCCGGGTCGAGCGGTGTATCCATGAGCAGGCCGTTCAGGCCGATCACGCCATTCAGCGGCGTGCGCATTTCATGGCTGATGGTGGCGAGAAAGTCCGATTTTGCACGGTTGGCGGCTTCGGCGGCTTCCAGGCTGCGGGCAAGGGCGGCCGCCTGCCCGGCCGCCAGCTGTTTTTGCGCTTCCAGCTCGCGGATGTGACGGTCGCCCGCGTAGCGTGCTGCGACGCCCAGTGCGGTGCAGATGATGATCAGCGTGATGCGGTCCTGCAGTACGGTGTCTGCGCCGGGCAGGAATTCGGGTGTGAACCGGATGAACGACTCGCTGATCCATATCGCCAGCACGCCCAGTACGCAGATACCGGCCCAGAACAGGCCGGCACGTGCGCCGGCCAGATAACTGACCACCAGCGGCAGTGCGGCAAGGAACCAGGGTGCGGTGGCGCCGTGCTGTCCGGCCAGGGCACTGGTGGCCATCATGCCGGTGAACACCATGGCGGCCATCAGGTGCGTGCCGGTCTGCAGGCGCGCCCTGTCGCCGCGCAGTGCCCAGTACCGGATGGCCAGCACGGCTGCGGCCTCGATGCCGTAGATGAAGCCCAGGCGGGGCAGGCCCAGCAGCACGCCCTGGTGCACGGCGAACAGCAGCCAGCCGGCGGCGGTGATCATCAGGAGCCATCCGAACCGCAACTGTTCCTCGCGGACGGCGGCTTCGTTGTGCCCGGCTGCGTCGTGTGTGGCGCCCGCTTCCGGCCGGCTCATGGCAAAGGTCCGTTGCTCCCTGCAGCGGACAGGTTACGCCTTCCTGTCCTGCGCGGCACTCCCGAAGGCGTGGATGCCGCGGGAAATGCCGCGCAGGATTGGTCAGGAAGACATCAGGTGATTGCGGTATTTCTCGCGCAGATCGATCTTGAGCAGCTTGCCGGTCGCGGTGTGCGGCAGTTCATTCACGAACAGCACGTCGTCCGGCAGCCAGAACTTCGCCACGCTTTTCGAGAGGAACGCCAGCAATTCATCTTTCGTGGCGCTCTGGCCGTCCTTGAGGATGCACAGCAGTATCGGTCGCTCGTCCCATTTCGGATGGGCGACGCCGATGACGCAGGCTTCCTTCACGGCCGGGTGGCCCACCGCCGCGTTCTCGAGGTCGATCGAGCTGATCCATTCGCCGCCGGATTTGATCACGTCCTTCTTGCGGTCGACGATCTGCATCACGTTGTCGCCGTCGATGGTGGCGACGTCGCCGGTATCGAACCAGCCGTCCGTGAACGACGACATGTCGTCGACCTTGTAATACTTCCCGATGATCCACGGGCCGCGAACCATCAGCCGGCCGAACGTGCGGCCGTCACGCGGCAGTTCGATGCCCTTGTCGTCGATGATCTTCATGTCCACGCCGTAAACCGGGCGACCCTGCTTGAGCTGTTTCTGGTAGCGCTGTTCCGGCGGCAGGGCCAGCAGCTCCGCAGTCGGTGCGTTCACCGTGCCCAGCGGGCTCATTTCCGTCATGCCCCAGGCATGGATCAGGAACGCATCGTGTTTCTGGTCGAAGGCGCGGATCATGGCCAGCGGTGCGGCAGACCCACCCACCACCACATGCTTCACCGTATGCAGTTTCGCATTTACCGTGTCGAGGTAGTTGAGCAGGCCCAGCCACACGGTGGGCACGCCCAGCAGCAGTGTGGCTTGCTCGCGCTCGATCAGTTCGTGCAGGTTCTTGCCGTCCAGGCCCGGACCGGGCAGGGCGAGATTGGCGCCGCTCATGGCGGCGGCATAGGGCACGCCCCAGGCGTTCACATGGAACATCGGCACCACCGGCAGGATCACGGTGTCGGCGTGGATGTCGAGTGCGCCGCGGTGCAGCGTGCCCCAGGCGTGCAGCACGGTGGAACGGTGCGAATACAGCACGCCCTTCGGGTTGCCGGTGGTACCGGAGGTGTAGCAGAGCGAGGCGGCGGTCTTCTCGTCAAACTCCGGCCAGCTGTAGTGGGTGCCGGCGCTGCCGACGAAGTCCTCGTAGCAGACCAGGTTGGGCAGCTTCGAGGCCGGCATGTGTGCCCGGTCGGTCATCACCACGATCTTTTCCAGCTTCGACAGCTTCTCGCCGAAATTCTCGATGGCCGGCATGAAGGTGAGGTCGACGAACAGGAAGCGGTCTTCGGCGTGGTTGATGATCCAGCAGATCTGTTCCGGGAACAGGCGGGGATTGACGGTGTGCAGCACCGCACCCATGCCGGAGACGCCGAAATACAGTTCGAGATGGCGATGCGTGTTCCAGGCCAGTGTGCCGATACGGTCGCCCGGGCGGATGCCGGCGGCGGTCAGGGCATTGGCCAGCTGTTTGGCGCGGCGTTCGATGTCCAGCCAGGTGCAGTCGTGGAAACCGCCCTCGGTCAGCCGCGTGGTGATGCGTGCCCGCGGGTGGTTCTGTACGGCGAATTCCAGCAGCGAGGAAATCAGCAGCGGACGGTCCATCATGTTGCCGAACATGCGCGCATCTCCGTGTGTTTGTTGTTGTCCGGGCACCGGTCCGGGTGCGTCGGGGTGCCGGCGCCGTGGCCGGTGGAGGCCGGATTATGCCCAGCCGGCCGTTTGCCGGCATCCGGCGCTTTACCGGAAGGGCCCGCTCGGGCAACCTTTTGGCCCGAATTGACCAGTCCGTCGCGGAGTAGCCATGCCCAGAGCCAGTGAAGTGAAACGGGCCGATGTTGTTGAACTGGACGGTCACCTCCTGATCGTGCGCGAGATCGAAGTGCAGAATCCGTCGGCACGCGGTGCCGCCACGCTGTACAAGATGCGCTTCTCCAATGTGCAGACGAAACTGAAACACCAGCAGTCCTTCAAGGGCGATGACCTTTTGAAGACGGTCGACCTGACCCGGCACAAGGTCACCTACTCGTATGCCGACGGCAGCGAGCATGTGTTCATGGACAGCGAGGATTTCTCCGAATACCGCTTCGCGGCGGAAGACATCGCAGAGGAATTGCCGTTCATCACCGAAGACATCCAGGGCTGCCAGGTGCTGACCGTGGATGGCACGCCGATCGGCATCGAACTGCCGCAGCAGGTGGATCTGGTGATTGTCGACACGCCGCCGCCGCTCAAGGGTGCATCGGCCACGTCGCGTTCCAAACCGGCAACGTTCGTGACCGGTCTGGTGATACAGGTGCCCGATTACCTGGAGGCCGGCGTGAAGGTGCGCATCCATACCGGCGAGCGGCGCTACACCGGCCGCAGCGAGTGAGGCTGCCGATGCGTCTTGTCTGCCTGCTGGCTGCCTTGCTGCTGTCCGGCTGCGAGACGCTGTCGTATTACGGCAAGGGCGTGGCCGGGCAGGTGCGTTTCTACGGCGCGCGCGAACCGATCCCGGAAGTGCTGGAACGCAACGATCTGGATGCCGACGTGCGGCGCCGGCTGCAGCTGGTGCCGGAGATCCGGGCCTTCGCGAAGAAGGAACTGCAGCTGCCGGTCGAGGGCCAGTATCGCGACTACGTGCAGCTGGATTCGCCGAACGTGGCCTGGAACGTGTTCGCCGCGCCGGAACTGTCGCTGGACCCTTACCGCTGGTGCTATCTGCTGCGCACGCTGTGCATGGAATATCGCGGCTATTTCAGCCAGGCCGATGCCCGCGCCTACGCGGACAAGCTGGCCGCGAACGGCTACGACACCCATGTGGGTGGCGTGTCGGCATTTTCCTCGCTGGGCCTGCTGGACGATCCGGTGACCAGCGTGCTCACGTCCTATCCGGACGATGTGATGGCGCTGGTGCTGTTCCACGAGCTGGCCCACGCGGTGCTGTACGTGCAGGACGACACCGGTTTCAACGAAAGCTTTGCCGAAGCCGTGGCCGAGGAGGGCCTGCGTCGCTGGCTGCGCGCGCGCGGGCAGCCTTCCGGCAGCAGCGAACTGGCCGGCATGCGTGCGCGCCAGGAGCTGCTCACGGATACGGCGCTGGCGGCGCGCGGGCAACTGGCGGTGCTGTACGGTTCGGCACTGGACGATGCGGAAAAGCGTCGCCGCAAGACGGACATCCTGCAGGCGGCGCGCACCGATTTCGAACGTCGCTGCCAGTCCCTGCCGGCAGGAGCCCGGGCCTGCGAATACGCCGGCTGGTTCGGGCCGGGCCTGAACAACGCCCGGCTGAATGCCGTGGCCACCTACCAGCACCGTGTGCCGGCTTTCACGGCCCTGCTGCGCGCCCATGCCACGCCGGAGCAGCCGGACGGTGACCTGGCGAAGTTCTTCCGCACCGTGAAGGCACTCGGCAAAATGCCGCCGGACGAGCGCACGGCCGTGCTGCAGGCACTGGCAGCAGGAGTATCCGCACCATGATGATCGAACGTTTCGACAACGTGCGGCTGGCGCGGGCCTTCAGCGATTACCTGCGCAGCCTGGGCATTGCCCACCGCCTGCAGCCGGACGGTACGCTGTGGCTGGACGATGTCGCGCAACAGGCGCGGGTCATGCAGGAACTGGAACGGTTCCGGCACGACCCGATGCATCCGCGTTATCTCGGCGCGAGCTGGCAGGCACCGCCGCCGGCCGACGAGGTGGATGCGCTGAGCCGCCGCTACGGTTCCGGCGACCTGTCGCCGGGCCGCTTGCTGCGTTCACGCGGCCCGCTGACGCTGGCCGTGCTGCTGCTGTGCGTGGCGGTCGGCGGGTGGTCCGGTCTGGGCACCGACCGCACCGCGGTCGAGGCCCTGTTGTTCCCGGCATCGTCCGCTCAGTTCGCTGCGGAATGGTGGCGCGCGGTCACGCCGGTATTCCTGCATTTCGGCATCGCGCACATCGTGTTCAACCTGGGCTGGTGGTGGTTGCTGGGTGGCGCCATCGAACGCGAGCAGGGCATGTCGACCCTGCTGCTGGTGACGCTGGTGACCGCGCTGGCGAGCAATCTGGCGCAATTCCTCGTTTCCGGCCCGGGTTTCGGCGGACTGTCCGGCGTGGTGTTCGGCCTGATCGGCTATTTCTGGTGGTACGTCCGGGCCCATCCCGGATACGGCGGCTACCGGATGCCGAAAGCCATGGTGAATTTCGCCGTGCTCTGGCTGGCGCTCGGTTATGTCGGTGTGCTCGATGCGCTGTTCGGTCCGGTGGCCAACACGGCGCACCTGGGCGGGCTGGTCGCCGGCGGTTTGCTGGGCAATGCACTCGGCAGACGGCAGCGGCGGATCGACGAGGCCGCCGGAAACGGCGACGGCACATGACCGGGCGGTTTTGAACGCTGCGCGGGCCTGCTAGAGTAGGTGCGCGCCGGACACACCAACAAACAGAAACACCGGTTGCCACAGGGAATCCCATGCTTGCCAGCCTGCGTTTCCGTCGCCATCGCGAGCGCGTCTATACCTGGCTGATCGCCATCGCCGGCATCGCGGTGGCCGTGGCCGCCGCCTGGCTGGCACGTGACTACGCCGTGCGCATGGCCGACGACGGTTTTCGCCGGGAAGTGGCCGCACGCAGTGCGGCCCTGGATGCCGCAGTTGCCCGGCACGAACAGATGGTGCGTTCGCTGTCTGCCTTCGTGGCAACCCGCGACAGCATGTCGGCGGCCGACTTCCGCGCCTTCGTGACCGGCATGAGTCCGGGCGGGCAGGGCGCGCAGGCCATGCAGTGGATGCCGCGCATTCCGGCGGCGGCGCGCGCGGCTTTCGAAAAGACCGCGCAGCGCGAGTTTCCCCGTTACCGCATCACCGAGCAGCTGGGCCAGTGGGAGCTGGGCGAGGCTGCCGTGCGCGACACCTACGCACCGGTGCGCTACATCGAACCGCCGGCGGGCAACGAGCCGGCGGTGGGTTTTGACCTGCTCTCCGATCCGCTCTACGCGGATGCGCTGCTGCGTGCCGACCGCAGCGGCGGTGTGGTGGCCACCGAAAGACTGGTGCTGCTGCAGGAGGAAGGTGTGCACTACGGCGTGATGCTGGTATCGGCGGTGAAGAACGCCGACGGCGTCACGCTCGGCTATGTGGCCGGCGTGTTCCGGGTCAGCGACCTGCTGCAGGCTGCCATCGCCAGCCTGCCGTCGGTGGGCCTGCACATCAGCGTGACCGATGCCAGTGGCCCGGGTTCGGAGCGTGCACTGCACGTGTTCAGCGACCGCCTCAACGACGTCAGCGATCTCATGGTCGTGCCGATGGAGCAGAAGCTGTCGCCGGCGGCGTCGCAGCTGTTCGCGTCCTACGACCTGAAAGTGACGGACCGCACCTGGCGGGTGTATTTCGAGCCGGGCCCCGGTTATTTCGCGCCGCTGCCGCCGATTCCGGACTGGGCCGCCGCCATCCTCGTGCTGCTGATCACCGGACTGATCACGGCCCTGCTGCTGGTGATGCAGAAGCGCTCCCAGTTGCTGGCGCGTGCCAGTCTCTCCGACGGCCTCACCGGGCTGGCCAACCGTGCCTTCTGCGACCGCATGCTGCTGGCGGAATGGGAGCGCGCGGTACGCTTCGGCAAGCCGGTGTCGGTGGTGCTGATCGACATCGACCGGTTCGCCGACTACAACGCCCGCCTCGGGCCGCTGGCCGGCGATGACGCCCTGCGGCGGGTGGCCGTGGTGCTGTCGACGGTGCCGGCACGCTCATCGGACATGGTCTGCCGCTACGCCGGCGACCGCTTTGCGGTGATCCTGCCGGAGACCGGCAACGAGGGTGCCAGCCAGCTGGCACACCGGGCGGTCGCGGCGGTCAAGGGGATGAGCCTGACCCATCCCGGGCGCCAGCCGGAACCGGTGCTGACCGTCAGTGCCGTGGCGGCCACCGCGCAGCCACAGCGCGGCGATTCGCTGCCGGCGTTCATGTCCAGTGCGGTCGATGTACTCGATTCCGGCGAGCGCGCTGCCGGTAACGTGGTGCTCGGGCTTTCGGTGGCGGCGTCCTGACCGGATAATCGGCCCCGCGCTGCGGTCCAAGACCGGTCCTGCGCACGCTCCAGCCCGGCGGCCGCCCGTGTGGCGGCCGCATTGCCAACAACCCGGGAACCCCCTGCATGTCGATCCGCCTGCCTGCGTTGCTGTTCACGTGTGTCGCCGCGTCGTGGGCGTCGTCGGCGGCAGCCGTCGAGCCCATGATCGGCGCCGAGCTGACCTGGACCCACATCGAGGTGGCCGACGAGACCTTCAACCCGCCGGCGGCGCGGCTGCGGCTGGCACTGGCGCTCACGCCTGACTGGGAAATCGGTGTGGCCGGCGGTACCGGCATCGACAGCGACGACGAAGTCGGCGTGACTGCGGAGCTGAGCGAGTTCGGCGAGGCCTACGTGCGCTACAGCGCTTCGCTGGACGACAACGCGCGCCTGGTGCTCAGCGTCGGCTACGGCGAGACCACGCTGGACGTGCAGACGGCCCTGCCGGGTTATCCCGGTGCGGAAACCTACAGTGGCGTGGTCTGGGGCGTCTCCCTGCAGGAGCGCCTGTCGCGGCATCCGGACTGGATCGGCTCGCTCGACTATGAACGCTGGTATGACGATGACGGTCTCACCATCAGCACGCTGAGCTACGGATTCCGTTATGCATTCTGAACGTCGTTTCTCCGGTCTGCGGTCCGTCATGCTGCTGGCCGTGCTGGCACTGGCCGGTTGCTACGAAGGCGATCCGTCCGGCTTCCGCGATTCCGTGGTGGTCGGGCGCGACAGGATCACGGCGATCACTGTCAGTGGCGACGTGCCGGTGATCGAGGTGGGTGCCACGCTGGCACTCACGGCCACCGGCACCACTGACGGTGATCCGGTGACGATCACCCGGGAAGTCACCTGGAGCAGTTCCAACCCCGCGGCCGTCTCGGTCGACGGCGGCGGACGCATCACCGGTACCGGCAACGGCAGCGCCGACATCACCGCCACGCTGGCGCAGTTTTCCGACACGGTCACGGTCACCGCGTCCGATGCGGCGCTGACGGCGATCACCGTCAGCGGTCCGGCCGGCATCGACGAATGCGGCACCGGTGACTACACCGCCAGCGGCCTGTACGAGGACGCCAGCAATCGCGACATCACGTCGCTGGTGAGCTGGTCGGTGACCGACAGCGCGGTGGGCCGCATGAGCACGTTGTCGTCCGACCGCAACCGGCTGATCAGCCGGACGGCGGGCAGCGTCGGTGTGGTGGCCAGCCGCAGCGGTATCGATTCGCCGGCCTTTGCCGTCACCGTGGCCGACAACCTGACGGCGCTGGCCGTGACGCCGGAAACACCGTCGCAGCTGAAGGGCGGCGACACGCTTGCCTTCACCGCCACCGGCACCTGGGGCGCGACCAGCGCCGTCATTTCCCGCGCCGCCACCTGGAGCGTGGCCAACGACGATCCGGACAACGACATCGGCTCGGTGGCCAGTGGCGATGCCAACCCCGGACGCTTCACGGCCGATGAAGGCGGCACCGGCGCCGTCACCGCTGCCTGCGGCGGTCTGTCCGATTCGGTGGACGTCACGGTGGTGTTCCTGGAATCGCTGGAGATCACCAATGAAGAGCCGATCGAGCTGGCGCCCGGCGGCAGCGTGCTGCTGGTCCTGCGCGGCACCTATTCGGACGGCTCCACCCGCTCGCTCGGCGAAAGCGCGACCTGGACGCTGGACATGATCAGCGGCACCACGCTCACGGTCAGCAACAGCACCGGCACGCGCGGGCGCGTCACGGCCGGTAACGGCGAAGGCACGGCGACGGTGACGGCGGAAGTCGACGGCCTGGAAGTCGAGGTGACGGTGTCGGCGGTCGACAACTGACGCCGGTTCACGGCGCCGGCGTTGCTGCCGCTACGTATCCGCAGGGTTCCAGCAGCCGCTGCCAGGCGCGGGCATGGCGGCGCACCGAGGCGTCGTAGTCGTGCACCAGCGCGCCCGGCACGCCGGCCCAGACATTGAGGCGGTACTGCACGAGCACGGGTGGCGGTGTGGTCTGCTGGGCCTGCCACAGCCGTTCCAGCGCCAGTGCCAGCTGATCGGCCGTACGTCCGGTCTCGCCCAGCCAGGGTTGCAGTCGCTGCACGTAAACGCCGTCGTACACGCTCTTCAGCCGCAGGGCCTGCTGCCCGGGCTTGCCGCCCGGACACAGGCGCTCCGGGCGCGTTTCCTCAAGCGCACTGCTGGCGCGGTCCAGTTCCCGGCTGGCGAGATCCAGGCTCAGCCAGGTGCGTCCGCCCAGCTTGTTGCCGACCAGGCGGTAGTAATGCTGTTCCAGCGCATCGGAAGCGGGCAGTGGCGTTTCCGGGCCGAGCCTGCCCACGCCGGCCAGTGCAGTCAGCGCCGCTGCCGCCAGCCCGGCGGCATCGCCGTCGCCGGGCCGCAATGGCAGGGCACTGACGCTGAAGAATTCGCGGAATTCCGGCGCGGCAAACGTCGCGTTCCAGTACACCTGCGGCAACTCGCGTTCCTGCTGCGCCAGCACGTCGCGGACCGTGCCGGCAAAAACGCGCCGGGCCGTATCGTCGCCGGCCAGATCGCCGGCCGTGAGGTGTGCGCACTGCCGCAACCCGCGCAGCAGGCGCAGCTCGTACAGCAGCCGTTGCGGGGGCGCCTGGGTGCGCCCCGGGCCGCCGTTGCGCTCGCTGATTTCCTGCAGCAGGCCGCAACGGCCGAAGTCGCGGAAGGCGAATTCACCGGCCGGCAGGCCGGGCGGTTCCTGTACCAGATCGCGCGCGGCCGGCCAGGTCGGCACCCGGGTGGCGGCGGCCGGCGGCAGGGCCGTTTCCAGGGCGCGGCTCAGGCGGGCGTTGTAGTCGGCGAAGTTCTCCGCCGGATCATTGCGCTGCGAGCAACCGGCCGGCACGAGTGACAGCCCGGCCACCATGAGCAGGGTGGCGGGAAAGGTGAGCGTATGGAGCGGCAGCAGGCGTGTCATGAACAGACACTAGCACGCGTTTCCCGCAGGGTTGTCCGCTCTGCCGGGGGTGTCCTTGACACTCCGGCGGGCGGCTCGCACAGTCTTCCGGTCAAACGCGGGGAGCACGGTCAATGCGCGGTTTTCTGGCACTGGTGATCTGGGCACTGTCCGCGGCTGCACCGGCCGCCGATCTGCAGGCCACGCTCGACGGCCACCTGCGCGAGGCCGTCGGCTACTGGCTGGACGAGCCCCGCCTGCTGGAGCTGCTGCGCGACGCCAGCCGGAAGAGCGCCGAGCTCACCGGCGAGGAGATTGCCGGCATGGCGCAGCGCTGGCAGGCGGAAATGGCCGGCGCGGAAATGACCGGTGAGGGCGGCGAGCTGTCCGATGTGGTGGCCTCGCGTTTCGGTTCGAAATACCTTGCCGAAGTGGCGCTGCGGCTGGATGGCGCCTACGGCACGATCCTGGCGCTGGACAACCGCGGTCTGGTTGCGGCCGCCAGCGAGCTTCCCGAACAGATGGACCTGGCCGGCGACGTCTGCGTGAGCCGTCTGCTGACGCATGCCAATGCGGCCTGGGTGCAGGACCGCAAGCCGGCGGAAGGCCGCTATACGCGGGTAGCCATGCCGGTGCGCGGCGAGAGTGGCGAGCGTATCGGCATGCTGCTGATCGACATCGACGTGGCCCGTCTGCCGGACGCCGGACTCGACGGCGACCAGACGCGCATGCGCAGTGCCGGCATGCTGTCGTCGGCGCGCGACGACGCGGCCCAGCACGAAGCACTGACGCGCTGATCAGGCGCCCAGATAGGTTTCCCGCACCCGCGGATCGTGCAACAGCTCGCCGGCCGGGCCGGATTGCACGATCTCGCCGTGGTCCATCACATATCCCTGCGACGCCAGTGACAGGGCCGCCTGGGCGTTCTGCTCGACCAGCAGGATGGTGACGCCGGCGTCGGCCACCTGTTTCACCACCGAAAAGATCGTCTGCACCATCAGCGGTGCCAGCCCCATGCTGGGTTCGTCCAGCAACAGCAGGCGCGGGCGTGCCATCAGCGCGCGCGCCATCGCCACCATCTGCTGCTCGCCGCCGGACAGGGTGCCGGCCAGCTGTGCGTGGCGTTCGGCCAGGCGCGGAAAGCGTTGGTATTGCTGCGCCAGATCACTGCGGATGCCGGCGCGGTCGTGACGGTGGAAGGCGCCCATCTGCAGGTTTTCCTCGACGGTCAGCCGCGGGAAGATGCCGCGCCCTTCCGGCACCAGCACCAGCCCGCGTTCGACCCGGCGATGTGCCGGCATCCGGTCGATGCGTTCGCCGTCGAACAGGATCTCGCCGCGGCGCACCGGCAGCAGGCCGGCCAGTGCGTTGAGTGTGGTGCTCTTGCCGGCGCCGTTGCAGCCGATCAGCGACACCAGTTCGCCGGGCGCCAGTGTGAGCGAAACCTCGCGTACGGCCTCGATGGCGCCATAGGCGACGGCCAGCTGCCGCACTTCCAGCAGCGTACTCACGGTGTGGCTCCGGCCGGCAGGCCGCGGTCGAGGTTGCCGTCGGCGGCAATGCCCAGGTAGGCCTCGATCACGCGCGGATCCAGCCGCACGTCGGCCGGCACGCCTTCGGCGATCTTCTCGCCGTAGTCGAGCACGGCCACGCGATCGCACAGGCCCATCACCAGTTTCATGTCGTGCTCGATCAGCAGCACGGTGATGCCGTCGTTGCGGATCTGCAGGAACAGTTCGCGCAGACGTGCGGTTTCGCTCGGGTTCATGCCTGCGGCCGGTTCGTCCAGCGCCAGCAGCTTCGGATCGGTGGCCAGCGCCCGGGCGATCTCCAGCCGGCGCTGGTTGCCGTAGGAAAGGTGCGACGCCAGCCGCTCGCCCTGGCCTTCCAGGCCGACGTATTCGAGCAGCGTTTCTGCGCGCGCGCGGATCGCGGCTTCCTCGGCCCGGGTGCGTGCGCCGCGCCAGATGGCACCGAGCACGCCGACATGCGTGCGTGCATGGCGGCCGACCATGATGTTTTCCAGCGCGGTCATGTTGCCGAACAGGCGTATGTTCTGGAACGTGCGCGCGATGCCGTGCTCCACCACTTGGTGCGGCGGCCGGTTGAACAGATCCTGGCCGGCGAACTCCAGCATGCCCTGGTCGGCGGTGTAGAGGCCGGTCAGCACGTTGAACAGTGTGGTCTTGCCGGCGCCGTTCGGCCCGATCAGGCCGTAGATCTCGCCGGCATGGATGCGCAGCGAAACGTCTTTCAGCGCCGTGATGCCGCCGAAGCGCTTGCCGAGATTGCGGGCCACCAGCAGTTCAGTCACGGCCGGCGCCCTCCGGCGATTCCCGGCCGTGTGCATGCCGCGGCAGGATGCCCTGCGGCCGGAACAGCATCATCAGCACCAGTGCCAGCCCGAACAGCAGCATGCGCAGGTTTTCCGGATCGATCACCACTTCACCGAACAGGCCGCGCTGCAGCGGGTTCACGGTGTCGCGCAGCAGCTCCGGCGTGACGGTCAGCAGCACCGCACCCAGCACGACACCGGCGATGTTGCCCATGCCGCCCAGCACCACCATGCAGACGATCATCACCGATTCCATCAGCACGAAGCTTTCCGGGCTCACGAAGCCCTGGAAGCCGGCGAACAGTCCACCCGCGATTCCACCGAAAGTCGCGCCCATGGCGAAGGCGAGCAGCTTGACGTTGCGGGTATTGATGCCGGTGGCGCGCGCGGCTAGCTCGTCTTCGCGCACCGCCATCCAGGCGCGGCCGATGCGCGAATTCTCCAGCCGCAGGCAGACGAACATCACCAGTGCCGCCAGTGCGAGGAACAGGTAATAGTGCAGGTGTGCGGAGGTCAGTTTCAGGCCGGCCACGTACAGCGGCTGGTCCAGCGAGAACAGACCGACCGACACCGGATCGATGCGGTCCAGGCCCTGCGGGCCGTTGGTGATGTTCACCGGGCGATCGAGGTTGTTGAGGAACAGGCGCACGATCTCGCCGAAGCCGAGCGTGACGATCGCCAGGTAATCGCCGCGCAGACGCAGCGTCGGTGCGCCGAGTGCGACGCCGAACAGGCAGGCGAGCGCGGCACCGATGGGCAGGATCGCCCAGAACGGCAGGTGCAGGCCGAACTGCGGTGACGCGAGCAGCGCCCAGGTGTAGGCGCCGACCGCGTAGAAGGCGATGTAGCCGAGGTCGAGCAGGCCGGCATAGCCGACCACGATGTTCAGGCCCAGTGCCAGCATGATGTACAGCAGTGCGAAATCCAGCGTGCGCACCCAGGCGCCGCCGAGCGTCAGGCCGGTCACGACCGGCAACAGCAGCAGCGCGACGATCACCAGTGCATAGCCGGCCCGGGCCTTCGCGGGCAGAGGGATCGTCTTCATGTTCCTGTGTCCGTGCTGCGCTTTTTCACGCCCGCTCCGCAACGCGTTCGCCGAGCAGGCCGGACGGCCGGAATACCAGCACGCCGATCAGCACCAGGAAGGCGAAGATGTCCTGGTAGTTGCTGCCGAGCACGCCACCGGTGAGATCGCCGATGTAGCCGGCACCCAGGCTTTCGATCACGCCCAGCAGCAGGCCGCCAAGCACGGCGCCGCCGAGGTTGCCGATGCCGCCGAGCACAGCGGCGGTAAATGCCTTCAGGCCGAGCATGAAACCCATGTAGGGGTCGGCCTGGCCGTAATTGGCGCTGACCATCACACCGGCGACGGCCCCCAGTACCGAACCGATCACGAAAGTCGACGCGATGATGCGGTCGGTATCGACACCCATCAGGCGTGCCGCCGCCGGGTTCTGCGAGGTTGCGCGCATCGCACGGCCGAGTTTCGTGCGCTCGACCAGCAGCCACAGGCCGATCATCAGCACGACCGACATGATCACCACCGCGATCTTCACCACGGTGAGGTGTGCGCCGAAGATCACGAAGCTGTCCTGTGGCAGCAAGGCCGGGAACGGCTGGTAGCCGCGCCCCCAGAAAATCATGGCGAGGTTCTGCAGCACGATCGACACGCCGATGGCGGTGATCAGCGGCGCCAGTCGCGGCGCATTGCGCAGCCGCCGGTAGGCTACGCGCTCGATGCCCCAGCCGAGTGCGGCACACACGGGCACGGCCACCAGCAGGCCGCCCAGCACGAACACCGCGCCGGGCAGGTCGACGCCGCTGCCGGCCAGTATGGCAATCACCGAGATCGCCACCATGGCGCCGATCATCACCACTTCGCCATGCGCGAAATTGATCAGCCCCATGATGCCGTACACCATGGTGTAGCCGAGGGCGATGAGCGCGTAGATGCTGCCGAGTATCAGACCGTTGGCGATCTGCTGGGCGAAAATATCCATGCGACGGCGCGACGCGTGCTTGCGTGGAAACGCGCTGCGCTTACGGAGTCGCTCCTGCAGCCGGTGCCGTGGCAGGTGCCGCGGCCACCTCGGCTTCGCCGCCAATGGTCTTCACCGTGACCCACTCGCCGTTGGTGACGCGATAGAGCGTGACGGCGCCGCTGACGATGTCGCCTTTCTCGTCGAAGCGGATGGTGCCGGTGACGCCGGGATACTCGATGCCCGCCAGTGCCGGCAGGTATTTCGCCGGATCGGTGGAGCCGGCTTTCTGCATGGCCAGTGCCACCACTTTCATGGCGTCGTAGGCGTACGGTGCGTACATCTGGATCTGGCCGTACTTCTCCGTGAAGGTCTTCGTGAAGGCCGGGCCGCCCGGCATCTTCTCGAACGGCACGCCCGGCAGCGAGGCGATGGTGCCCTCGGCATCGGCGCCGGCCAGCGTACGGAACTCGTCGGCGCGGGTGCCGTCGCCGCCGAGGAACTGCGCCTTCAGGCCCAGCGAACGCATCTGTTTCACCATCGGGCCGGCCTGCGGTGCCATGCCGCCGAAGAACACCAGCTCCGGCTTCGTGCCCTTGATCTTGGTCAGGATGGCGGAGAACTCGGTCGACTTGTCGGTGGTGTATTCGCGGGCGACCACGGTGGCGCCGTTGGCGGCCACGTACTTCTCGAACTCGTCGGCCAGACCCTGGCCGTAGGCCGTGCGGTCATCGACGATGGCAACCTTCTTCACGTTCAGGTCGTGCACGGCGTAGTCGCCGAGCGCCTTGCCCTGTTGCGCGTCGTTGGCCATCACGCGGAAGGCGGTCTTGTAGCCCTGGGCCGTGTACTTGATGGCAGTGGCGGATGGCGATACCTGCACCAGACCGGCGTCGGCATACACCTTGGAGGCGGGAATCGAGGCGCCGGAGTTGAGGTGGCCGATCACCGCGTTCACCTTGTTGTCGACGAAACGCTGGGCGACGGTGGTGGCCAGTCGCGGATCGGCCTGGTCATCCTGCGAGTCGAGCTCGAAGGTCACGACCTTGCCGGCAATGGTGAACTGGCCGGCGTTGAGTTCCTCGATCGCCATGCGCACGCCGTTTTCGTTGTCCTTGCCGATCAGTGCCTGCTGGCCGGTCAACGGCGAGGCCTGGCCGATCTTCACCACGGTGCTGTCGGTCGCGGCGGCGTCCTGCTGCGGCTCCTTGCCGCAACCGGCAAGGGCGATGCCCAATGCCAGCGGGACTGCCAGCGGGGCGACGAGGGCAAGCGGGCGGGTGATGTGCTTCATGGACCTGATTCCCTGGATGGCCGGACGTGACGGCGTGAAATGCCGGCGCCGATTATGCCGCGGATCAGGCCGGTGGCGACAACCAGCGGAGGGTGTGGCGCCCCCCTCCGTCATTGTTCAGGTGTCGCCACAGCCAGGGCAGCTCGGTGGCCAGCTTTGCGTCCAGCTGCCAGGGCGGGTTGACCAGCATCATGCCGCTGCCGTTCAGGTGCAGGCGCGCGTCGTCCGGCCACACACAGAGTTCGGCGGCCAGCAGCCCGCGCACACCGGATGCCTGCAGGCGGCGGTGCATGTGCCCGATCGTGGTGCGCTCCTTGATCGGGTACCACAGCGCGACAGTGCCGCCGGGGAAACGCGCGTGCGCGGCCAGCAACGCGTCGGCGGCCTGTTTCAGTTCTTCCTCCTGCCCTTCGTAGGGTGGATCGATCAGCACCAGACCGCGCTTTTCCTTCGGCGGCAGCAGCGCGCCCAGGGCTTCCCAGCCGTCGCGCAGATGCACCTGCACCTGCGGATCGTTGCGGAATTCGGCCTTCAGCAGGGCGTTTTCTTCCGGATGCAGTTCACAGGCGATCAGCCGGTCCTGTGGCCGCATGGCCATGCGCGCGATCCGCGGTGAGCCCGGGTAGGCGACCAGCGCGTCGCCGCCGCTGCGTTCGTGATTGAAGGCACGCACCTGTTTCAGCCAGCGTGCCGTGAGCGGGGGCGGGGTTCCGGTACGCGCCGCATCCCACAGCGCGCCGACGCCCTGCACGAACTCGCCGGTGCGCGCTGCCTGCCCGGTGGTGAGGTCGTAGCTGCCGCGGCCGGCGTGGCTGTCCAGCACGCAAAAGGCTGCGTCCTTTTTCGCCAGATGGTCGATGATGGCCAGTTGCACGACGTGCTTGAGCACGTCCGCGAAATTGCCGGCGTGGAAGCCGTGACGGTAGTTCATGTGATTGCTTTCAGCGACGCAGCCGGTGTTCAGAAACCGCATTCACCGACGGAGTCGGTGCTCAAAAATAAGTGGCTTCCGATCCCTTGGTGTAGACCTGCACGTCGTTCCAGCGGCCGGCACGCACTTTCACGGCCCAGGCCGGGTCGGCCAGCAGGGCGCGACCGACACTCACCAGATCGAACTCGCCCTTGTTGAAACGCGCGATCAGCGGATCGAGGTCGGTGATCTGCTGCACCGGTGCACTGGTAGTCATGGTGGCGGTGAACTCGATGTCGAGGCCGATCGAGCCGACCGTGATCACCGGTTTGCCGGTGATCTGTCTGGCCCAGCCGGCCAGGTTGAGATCGGAGCCGGCGAATTCCGGGAGCCAGTAGCGGCGGGTGCTGCAATGGAAGATGTCGACGCCGGCATCGCGCAGCGGCAACAGGAAGTCCGCCAGGTCTTCCGGCGTGGGATTGAGGCAGGCGCTGTATTCCTGCTGCTTCCACTGCGACCAGCGCAGGCAGATCGGGAAGTCGTCGCCGACCGCCTTGCGCACGGCCTCAACGACCTCCAGGGCGAAGCGCATGCGTTTCGTGCGCGAGCCGCCGTATTCGTCCGTGCGTTGATTGGTGGCTTCCCAGAAAAACTGGTCGATCAGGTAGCCGTGTGCGCCGTGCAGCTCGATGCCGTCGAAGCCGATGTCCCTGGCGTCGCGCGCGCCGCGGGCAAACGCGTCCACGGTGGCGCGGATGTCTTCCTTCGTCATTTCATGGCCGACCACGCGGCCGCCGGGTTTGGCGATGCCGCTGGGCGAATAGCCGGGCACTTCCGGTACCGGCGGCGTGCCGGGCTTGCGCACCGAGCCGACATGCCAGAGCTGGGGAAAGATCTTCCCGCCGGCGGCATGCACCTGTTTCACCACGTTCTGCCAGCCGGCGAGGGCGGCATCGCCGTGGAAGAACGGGACCTGCGGGTAGCCGTTGGCGGCCGGGTGATCGATGACGGTGCCCTCGGTGATGATCAGCCCGACCTGGTTCTCCGCGCGGCGGCGGTAATAGGCCGCGACCTCCTCGTTCGGCACGCCGCCGGGCGAGCGCATGCGGGTCATGGGCGCCATGACGAGGCGGTTGTCCAGCTGCAGTTTCGGCGAGCTGAACGGGGTGAAAAGCGGCTCGATGGAAAGGCTCATGAGAGATATCCGTTGTTCAGTGATCGTGGTGATGCCGATATGCGGCCATGCCGGAAACGTCCGAGCGAGCGGCGACTGGGCCAGGATGGCGAATCGACGCGACCCGTCCGTGTGCGTGCCTGCACGAGGTTACGGTCCGCGCGTGGCGCGAACCGACGCAGCGACCGTGCGCCAGCGACGTTACCGGCAATGGCTGCAGGTGGACAGCGGGGTGTTGTACAACGGGATCAACCACAACCCGCCGCCTTCGGCAGCTCGCGCGGCGCGACTTCGCGCATCAGCAGGCCGTGTTCGAAGTCCGAATCGCGCAGGCTTTCCGGCAGCGGGATGCGCACCGTCCAGCCGTCGCCGGGCGCCACGTCCACGCGTGCACCGTCCTTTGCGTTCTCAAGGTGGTCCAGCGTCAGCCGCAGGTTGCCCTTCGGGGTCATGATTTCCACGGCATCGCCTTTCGCGAAGCGGTTCTTCACCTGCACCGTGATCAGCCCGCGTTGCGTGTCGGCGTCGACAATGTCGCCCACGAACTGCTGCGTGCCCGAGCTCGACGTGCCGCCCTCGTAGTACTGCATCTCTTCCGGCAGGTGCCGGCGGTAGAAGCCCTCGGTGAAGCCGCGGCTGGCCATCTTCTCCAGATCTTCCATCAGGTTCATGTCGAAGGCGCGGCCGGCGGCGGCGTCGTCGATGGCGCGGCGATACACCTGTGCGGTGCGCGCCACGTAATAGTGCGATTTGGTCCGGCCCTCGATCTTCAGCGAGTGCACGCCCATCTTCGTCAGTGCGTTCACGTGCTGCACGGCGCGCAGGTCGCGCGAGTTCATGATGTAGGTGCCGTGCTCGTCCTCGTAGGCCGGCATGTATTCGCCGGGGCGCTCGTCCTGCTGCAGCAGGTAAACGCGCTGGTACAGCGCGTTTTTATCCCAGGTTTCCCCGGCTTCGCTGGGCGTCCTGTCGGCCGGTGTCCAGCGGCCGAGGCCGGTGCCGTTGGCAGCGATGGCGGCCTGCTGCACCTGCGGGCGCACGGCAACGATGTCGCCGGTTTCCGTTTCCGCGGCGTCGTGCACCTGGTAGGGCCAGCGGCAGGAGTTGGTGCAGGCGCCCTGGTTGGAATCCCGGTGGTTCATGTAGCCGGACAGCAGGCAGCGGCCGGAATAGGCGATGCACAGTGCGCCGTGCACGAAGGTTTCCAGTTCCATCTCCGGGACCTTCTCCCGGATGTCGGCGATCTCTTCCAGCCCCAGCTCGCGCGACAGGATCACGCGGGTGAGGCCCATGCGGTGCCAGAACTTCACCGTCGCCCAGTTGACCGCATTGGCCTGCACCGAGAGGTGCACCGGCAAATGCGGCCAGCGGTCGCGAACCATCATGATCAGCCCGGGGTCGGCCATGATCAGTGCGTCCGGCTTCATGTCGACCACCGGCGCCATGTCGCGCTCGAAGGAGCGCAGCTTGTCGTTGTGCGGCGACAGGTTCACCGCCAGGTAGAACTGCTTGCCCAGGCGATGCGCTTCGGCGATCGCTTCGGCGAGATGTTCCTCGCGGTTGAATTCGTTGTTGCGTACGCGCAGCGAATAGCGCGGCTGGCCGGCGTAGACGGCGTCCGCCCCGTAGGCGAACGCGTAGCGCATGTGCTTGCGGCTGCCGGCGGGCGACAGCAGTTCAGGGGCTTGCATGATGATCGGCTCCAGCCACTGATTGCAGGTCAATGGCACAGGGTCGGGGTATGGGATCAAAAACTCGGCGAAACAATGACTTGGCGCGATTCTACGGGGTCTGGCTTGATTGTGCTGGGGGTACTTCAGTTGCTATAAAGGCCCTTCGTTTTCGCTGGCCGCCGCAGGCTGGCAGACCGACCAGTAAACCCCGGCATCCTGCCGGGAGCCATCGGGGTAAATGCGTGCGTTTCCGGTTCCATCCCGTGCTCCGCCGGCTGTCTGCCGGCCTCCTGCTTGCCGTCCTGGCCCTGGCCGGTACCGGCTGTGCGTTGTCGCGGGTGGCCGACAACCTGCCCTACGGCATCCTCGACAGCGATGACCCCCAGCTGGTGGGCGACGCGCTGCCGGCCTACATCGTGACGGTCGACGGCCTGCTGGCCACCTGGCCGGACGACCCGGAACTGCTGCGGGCGTCGGCCTCCCTGTACGGGGCCTATGCCACGCTGGTGCCGGTAGGCCCCGAGCGGGCGGCAAAATTCAGTGCCCGTGCGCTGGAATCCGCGCTCAGGGCCGCCTGCGAGGAACGCAAGGACGCCTGCGGGCTGCGGGCGGCAAGTTTCCCCGAGTTCGAGGCGGTGGTAAAGGACACGGACAAGGGCGATCTGCCGCTGCTGTTCTCGCTCGGTGGTGCCTGGGCCGGCTACATCCAGAACCACAGTTCAGACTGGAGCGCGGTGGCCGAACTGGCCCGCGTGCAACTGATCTTCGAGCGCGTCGTGCAGCTGGATGCCGATTACGAGAAGGGCATGCCGCAGCTGTATCTGGGCGTGATCAACAGCCTGTTGCCGCCGGCACTGGGCGGCAAGCCGGAAGTGGCGAAAACGTACTACGATGAAGCCCTCGCGCGTTCCGGTGGTCGCAATCTCTACGCCAAGATGCTGTATGCGCGGCAGTATGCGCGGCTGCTGTATGACCGGGAACTGCATGACCGCTTGCTGAACGAAGTGCTGGCTGCAGAGCCGCACCTGCATGGCTGGACACTGGCGAATGTCTACGCGCAGAGCGAAGCGCGCCGGTTGCTGGCGGAAGCCGACGATTATTTCTGACCGGCCGCCGCGCGCAGGCGCGTGCAGCCGTCCGGATCACTGAAGGAGTACGCGCATGTTCCGCAGGTTGACGTGGTTGCCGGGCAAACCGGGCGTGCTGGCCGTGCTGCTGGCCGGCCTCGTGTGCACGACCGGTGCCGTTGCCGGGGATTTCACCTTCAAGATTTCGACGCTGTACCCCGACGGTACTGCCGTGGTCACCCGTCTGAAGCAGGCCGGTGCGGATATCGAGAAGCGCACCGGCGGTGCGGTGAAACTCAAGGTCTATGCCGGCGGTGTGCAGGGAGACGACGCCACTGTGCTGCGCAAGATCCGCACCGGCCAGCTGCACGGCGCGCTGACCCAGGGCGGTGCCGTGGCGCAGTTCTACAAGGACATACAGATCTACAACGTGCCGCTGGCCTTCCGTTCATACGAGGAAGTCGACTACGTGCGCGGAAAGATGGATGCGCAGCTGCGCGCGGAACTGGAGAAGGCTGGCTGGGTGTCGTTCGGCCTGGTGGAAGGCGGTTTTGCCTACGTCATGTCGAATGCGCCGGTGGCTTCCGTCGACGACCTGCGCAGGCAGAAACTGTGGGTGCCGGCCAACGATCCGGCCTCGGAGCAGGCGGCAAAAAGCTGGGGCATCTCGCCGATCGTGCTGCCCTACGGCGACGTACTGACATCGCTGCAGACCGGTGCCATCAACGCCGTCACGGTGCCGCCGACGGCGGCCATCGCCATGCAGTGGCACACGCGCGTCAAATACCGCAGCGACGTGCCACTGCTTTACACCTACGGCCTGATGACCATCAGCGACAAGTATTTCGGCAAGCTCGATGCCGGCCAGCAGCAGGCCGTGCGTGATGTGCTCGGTGCCGCTTTCGGCGAGCTGGACCGGCTCAACCGCAAGGACGGCATCGCTGCACTCGCTGCACTGGAAGGCAAGCTCGGCATCCAGTCCGTGAAGCCGGCGGCGGCGCAGTTCGCGCAGTGGGAACAGCTGGCGCAGAAAGCCACCGACGACGTCGTGGCACGCGGTGAACTGTCGGCAAGCGCGCTGGCCCTGCTGCGCCGCAATCTCGCCGATTTCCGTGCCGGCAAGGGCGGCGCCACCGCTGCGGTGGCGCCGGCGAAAGCCGCCACCGTCACCCGCTGATTCCGCACGCCTGCGCATGACCTCCGTGCCCGGCATCCTTCAGCACGCACAGCGTTCGCTGGCTGCGCTGTGGCGCGGCCTGCACCTGGTCGAGGATGTGACGCTGGTGCTGCTGTTGCTGATGATGATCCTGCTGGCGGTCGCGCAGATCGTGCTGCGCAACGCAGCCGACACCAGCCTGGTCTGGGTCGATCCCTTCCTGCGTGTGGCTGTGCTGTGGATGGCGCTGCTGGGTGCGTCGATCGCTGCCCGTGACAACGACCACATTTCCATCGACGTGGCGACGCGTTACCTGCCGGACCGCTACGCACGCTGGCTGGCGGTGTTCACCTCGCTGTGCGCGACCGTGATCTGCGCCGTCATCGCCTGGTATGCGCTGCAGTTCGTACAGGGCGAGCGTGAGTACGGCAGCATGGCATTCGCCGCGGTGCCGGCCTGGGTCTGCCAGGCGGCGATCCCCGCAGCCTTCACCCTGATCGCGATCCGCTACCTGATCGTGGCCGTCGGCATCGGCAGCGGCCGCCGGCCGGTACACCGGGACGCACACCTGTGAACGCCGTTCTCTCGGCTTTCGCTGTCGCCATCGGGCTGCTCGGCGCACCGCTGTTCGCGGTGATTGCCGCCGGGGCGCTGATCGGTTTCTGGGCCAGTGACATCGATCTGCAGACGGTCGCGATCGAGCTGTACCGCCTCACCGACACATCCGTGCTGCTGGCGCTGCCGCTGTTCACCTTCGCCGGTTATCTGTTGTCCGAGAGCCGGACATCGCACCGGCTGGTGCGCGTGACGCAGGCGCTGATGGGCTGGATGCCGGGCGGCCTGGCGCTGGTGGCGCTGATCACCTGCGCGCTGTTCACGGCCTTCTCCGGTGCCATGGGCGTCACCATCGTCGCCATCGGTGCGCTGCTGCTGCCGGCCCTGAAGGAGGCCGGCTACAAGGAGCGTTTCTCGATGGGGCTGGTGACCACCACCGGCTCGCTGGGCCTGCTGTTGCCACCGGCGTTGCCACTGATCATCTACGGCGTGATCGTCCAGCAGATGGGCGTGCAGGGCGTGACCCTGGAGGACCTGTTCGTGGCCGGCATCCTGCCGGTGCTGGTGATGATCCTGGCGCTGTGGATCTACAGTCTGTGGGCCAACCGCGGCCAGCACATTCCGCTGATTCCGTTCAGCTGGCGCGAGGCGCGCGCTGCCCTGTGGGAGGCAAAGTGGGAACTGCCGTTGCCGCTGGTGGTGCTGGGCGGCATCTACGGCGGGTTCTTCGTGATCTCGGAGGCAGCGGCGGTGACGGCGCTGTACGCGCTGGTCGTGCAGGTGCTGGTGTACCGCGAGATTCCGGTGAAGCGCCTGCCGCACATCATGCGCGAGGCGATGGTGATGGTGGGCGGCGTGCTGATCATCATGGGCATGGCCATGGCCTTCGCCAACGTGCTGGTCGACGCTTCCGTGCCGGAGCAGCTGTTCGAGTTCATCCGCACGCACGTCGACAGCAAGGTCACCTTCCTGCTGTTGCTCAACGGGTTGCTGCTGGTGCTGGGCTGCATGCTGGAAATCTTCCCGGCGCTGATCATCATGGTGCCGCTGCTGGTGCCGGTGGCGCTGGGTTACGGCATCGATCCCGTGCACCTGGGCATCATCTTCCTGGCCAACATGCAGATCGGCTACTTCATGCCGCCGGTGGGCATGAGCCTGTACATCGCCAGCTTCCGCTTCCGCAAGTCGATGGTCGATATCTGGACCTCGACCTTCCCGTTCTTCTTCGTGCTGCTGGCCGTGGTGCTGCTGATCACCTACGTGCCCTGGCTGAGCCTCGTTTTCGTCCGCTGAGCCGGAGCTGCTCCGGTCGCGCTCCTACAGCAACCCGCGTGCGTGCTCGAGCAGGTGCGGCTCTTCCTCGCCGAGCTGCTTGAGCGCACGCGACAGCGCGGCGTCGGCCGCCACCGGCCCGATGTACTCGCACAGCCCCATGTAGGCCAGGTTCAGCAGCCGCTGCATCTCGCCCGGGCCGGCACCGCCCAGGGTCAGCCGCGTCTGCTCCGACAGCCAGGCCTGCACCGCCGTGCGGGTGGCCAGCGGAATGCCGCTGCGCTCCAGCCGCTCCAGCAGGAACAGCCGCATTTTCAGGCGGGTGTCGGTGTCCAGCCCGCGCAGGATGCGGTGCAGCAGGCTGGCGCAGGCTCCCACCACCGGATCGCGGCTGTTGGCGGCGGAGGATGCTGCCTTGCCGCGTCGCATGCGATGCACCAGCAACTGCTCGCGCGGGTCCGGCAGCAGCGAGGCCGGCGGTGCCGACAGCATCTTCACCATGGTCTGCAGGATACGCACGCGCTGAGCGCGCAGCGCCGGCGTGTCGAGGATTTCCGACAGGAACTTCTGCACGGAAAACGCCGCGTCGGCCGAATAGTTGTCCTCCCAGAGTGTCAGCGCTTCCCACAGCGCGTCCTCGTTGAGGAATTCGATCAGGGCGGTGTAGACGGCGCGGCGACGGTTTTCGAGTGACATGGGCAGGGCCCGCAGGTTGCTCATGAAAGGGCTCGCACGTGTGGTTGGGCGTACATGTCAGCGATTGATCCTGTCCAGGGCGTCGGAGTCGTAGGCGCTCTGGCGCGAGAATTCCGGGTAGCCGATCTCGGCGTGTTCGGTGATGTCCAGGCCGCGCTGCTCGTGCAGCGGGTCCGCGCGCAGCCCGAAGAACAGCGCGATCAGGCCGTACATGAACAGGGCGGCAATGAACGTCCACAGGAAGCAGCTGCCGATGCCGATCAGCTGCACGATCACGCGGTTGGTGTTGAACGGGTCCTCGGCGAAGAACAGGCCGGCGGCGAGCGTGCCCCAGACGCCGCAGAATCCGTGCACGGCCACGGCACCGACCACGTCGTCCAGCCGCCAGGCATCGAGCAGGCGACAGCCGAGCACCACCACGATGCCGCCGATGAGGCCGGTGAGGATGGCCCAGTCCGGCGTGGTGGTGGCACAGCCGGCGGTGATCGCCACCAGGCCGCCGAGAATGCCGTTGATGATCATGGTCAGCAGCATCGGCTGGCCGATCAGCCGGCAGCCGACGATGGCGCCGAGTGCGCCCGCCGCCGCCGCCAGTTGCGTGTTCAGGTTGATCAGGCCGATGTTCAGGCTGGCGCTGGCGGTGGAGCCGCCGTTGAAACCGAACCAGCCGAACCACAGCAGGAAACCGCCCAGCGCCACCAGGTTCAGACTGTGCCCGGGCAGGGCATGCGGTGGCTGGTTGCGCGGGAAGCGGCCGAGACGCGGGCCGACCACGATGATGCCGGCCAGCGCACACCAGGCGCCGACACTGTGCACCACGGTCGAGCCGGCGAAGTCGATGAAACCGAGCTCCTGCAGCCAGCCCTTGCCGCCGTGGAAACCGCCCCAGGCCCAGCTGCCGAACACCGGATAAATGAAGGCGGTGATGCAGCCGGCGCCGATCAGGTAACCGAGAAAGCGCGTGCGTTCGGCCATGGCGCCGCTGGCAATGGTGGCGGCGGTGGCGGCAAACATCATCTGGAACAGCAGGAAGCTGTAACCCCAGGAATCCATCTGCACCGGCCAGAAATTATCCTCGCCGTGCAGACCGGTGTTGTTGACGCCGAACATCAGGCCATAGCCCACCATCCAGAACAGGATGGAACCCACGCAGCAGTCCATGATGTTTTTCATCAGGATGTTGACGGAGTTCTTGGAGCGCGACAGCCCGCTTTCCAGGAAGGCAAAACCGGCCTGCATCAGGAACACCAGGGCGGCGGCGGTCATCAGCCAGGTGGTGTCTGCGCTTTTCTGGCTGGCAAACGCGGCGTCGTCACCCCAGGCGGCGCCCGGCAGCAGTGCCAGCGCGAACACGGTGGCCGTCAGCAGCGATGCGGGCGGGATGGCGCGGATGCGGATGGTGTGTGGCGAAGTCACGTGCCTTCTCCGTTGAGGGCGTCCGTGCAGATGCAGTCTGACCGAGCCGAAGCAAGCAGCGTGCCAGCCGCCGTGTGGGCGTTTTCGGGCAAGAGTCGGCCCTGGCGGCCCGTGACGGGGCAGTCGATGTGCCCGGATGGCGGGTGCGCGCGCCATGAGCGGGCGCCGCGCCTCGTTTTTGGGCGGCGCGTTCTGCCCTAGGGCAGGTTTTCCGACGGTCGCAGCAGCCGGTAGCGTTCGCGCCGCGTGGTGTCGAGCACGGACTGGATGCGTGCGGCCGGCATGCCCAGCACCTGGAACAGGTGCGACACCAGCATCAGGCTGGCTTCCAGTGTTTCCGGCACCACTTCCGTGGCGCCGGCCGCCTGCAGGTCCGCCAGGCCGGAATCGTCACGCGTGCGTACCAGGATCGGCACGTCGGCACGCAGCGAGCGGGCGTGGGCGACGATGCGCAGCGCGGTGGGTACGTGGTCGAAGCTGATCACCAGCAGGGCCGCGCGTTCGATGCCGGCGGCGCGCAGCACGTCGCGCCGCACCGGGTCGCCGAAGTACACCGAGTCGCCGGTACGTTCCGCTTCCCGCACCCGCACCACGTCGGTGTCCAGCGCCACGAACGTCATTTTCTCTTCGCGCAGGAACCGCGCCAGTGTCTGGCCGACCCGGCCATAGCCGAGGATCACCACATGCCGGTCCAGCGGATCGCAGGCCTCGTGCAGCGGCAGGTCGACCGCTTCGTCGTCGCGCGGCTTGCCGGGCAGCCAGCGCAGCAGGGTATCGGCGATGGTTTCGCTGTGTCGCAGCAGCAGCGGTGTCAGTGCCATGCTGACCACGGTGGCCGCCACCAGCAGCGAGGCGATGTCGGCCGGCACCACGCGTTCGCGCGCCGCCAGTGCCAGCAGCGCGAAGAAAAACTCGCCGCCCTGCGCCAGCGCGAGGCCGGTACGCAGTGCGGTCTCCGGTGTTTCGCCGAGCGTGCGCGTCATGCCCGCGATCAGCACGCCCTTGAGCAGCACCAGCGCCAGACCCAGGCCGAGGATCGGCAGCCAGTTGGCCAGCAGCACATGGCCGTCCAGCAGCAGGCCGATGCTGATGAAGAACAGGCCGAGCAGCAGGTCGCGGAACGGGCGTATGTCCGATTCGATCTGGTGCCGGAAACGACTCTCGCCCAGCACCATGCCGGCGAGGAAAGCACCCAGCGCCATGCTCAGGCCGAGTGCCTGGGTGAGCCAGGCGGCCGTCAGCGCCACCAGCAGCGCCGCCATCATGAACAGCTCTTCCGAGCGTGTGCGCGCCGTTTCTTCCAGTGCGCGCGGCAGCAGCCAGCGCCCGGCGGCGAGCATGCCGAGGAACAGTGCGGTGCCGGTCAGCAGCGGCGCCAGCAGGCGGCTGCCGGGAGAATCGCCGCTGTTGCCGGCGAGTACCGGCAGCGCGATCAGCAGTGCCACCGCAACGATGTCCTGGAACAGCAGGATCCCGATCGCGATCTGTCCGTAGCGGCTGTGCACCTGACCGGTGGTGACCAGTTCGCGCGACACGATGGCGGTGGAAGACATCGCCAGGCCGCCGGCGATCACGAAGGCGGCTACCGGCGTGAGCCCGGCCAGCAGTGCGAGCAGGAATACCAGTCCGCCGCACAGCAGCACCTGCAGGGCGCCGATGCCGAACACGGTGCCGCGCAGGGCGATCAACCGCGGCAGCGAGAATTCCAGGCCGAGCGTGAACAGCAGGAACACCACGCCGAATTCCGCCAGCGCGTGCAACTGGTCACCGGCACCGATCAGGGCGTAGCCACCGGGGCCGGCCAGCACGCCGGTGGCGAGGAAGGCGAGCAGCGGCGGCAGGTGCAGCCGGTGCAGGATCACCACCAGCACGACGGAGGCGCCGAGCAGCAGCAACAGCTGCTCGAACAGGCCTCCGTGGGTCACGGCGGTTCTTTATTTGGCAGCGGGTTTGGCGGGGGCGGCCGGTTTGGCGGCCGGCGGCGTCTTGCCGGCCTTGAGGGCGGCGATTTCATCCTGCAGCTGCTTGAGCAGGGCGTCCTTCTCCGCCACCAGTTTCCGGCTGGTCTGCAGCTGCGTTTCCAGCAGCTTCGTGCGCTCGGTCATTTCCTGTTTTTCGCGCGTCAGACGATCCTTTTCTTCGGCGGCCAGTGTCTTGCGGTCGGATGCCGACAGCGCCGGCTTGGCGGTGGCCTTGCCCGTTTTCGCGGCCGGGGCATCCGCCGCCGCCAGCGTGCCGCTGGCCAGCAGCGCGGCCACGGAGAGGAAGGCAGGGGCGAGGAGTGCCGGACGTTTCATCGTGGGTCTATGCTCGGTGGGTCTGTACTTGTTTCTTGTTGTGCCGGTGTCGTTCCGGGCGGCGCTTGATCCGCGTCAGGGCCGGGCGCCGGAGGGCATCGCCGGCCGATGGTAGCATGGAGGCCCCGTAACGAAACCGGACAGGGTTCACGCCGGCATGTCCCGCCTCACGTTCGCCGGTGCCGCGCAGGAAGTCACCGGCTCCTGTTATCTGGTGGAAACCGGCCGCAGCCGGCTGCTGCTCGACTGCGGCATCCGGCAGGGCCCGGACGATGTCACCCGCCTGCATCGCTCCCGCTTCCCGTTCCGTCCCGGCGACGTGCACGCGGTGGTGCTTTCCCATGCGCACCTGGACCACTCCGGCATGCTGCCGCGGCTGGTGCATGAAGGATTTTCCGGGCCGATCTACTGCACGCCGGCCACCCGCAACCTGCTGGCGATCATGCTGGAGGACGCCGCCGGGCTTTACCTGCGCGATCTCGAATGGGAGAACCGCCAGCGGCAGCGCAGCGGCAAACGCGAACTGGCACCGCAATACACCCTGGATGATGTGGCGCGCGTGCTGGAGCTGTGCGAGCCGCTGTCGTACGGCGTCCACATGGTCATCAACAGCGACGCCGAACTCTGCTTCCACGATGCCGGGCACATTCTCGGTTCGGCCATCGTCGAACTGAAGCTGGCCTCGAACGGCGGCCGCCACCGGCTGGTGTTTTCCGGCGACCTTGGCTCACGCGAAGCCGTGCTGATGCAGCCGCCGGAGCGGCTCACGGAAGCCGACGTGGTGCTGATGGAAGGCACCTACGGCAACCGTGACCACCGGCGGCGCGACGAGACCGTGGAGGAACTGGCCGGCGTGCTCGCGGACGCGTGGAAACAGGGCGGCAACGTGCTGATACCCGCTTTCGCGGTCGGCCGCACCCAGGACATCCTGTTCACGCTGGGCGCGCTGCATCACCAGGGGCGGCTTGATGCCTGGACGGTGTTCCTCGACTCGCCGATGGCGATCGAGGTGACGCATCTGTACGACCAGTGGCAAGACCAGCTGGATCACCGCGATGTGGACCTGATGACGCGTGACCGCGGCCAGACCCTGGAGAAATTCCTGCCGTCGCTGCAGCTGTCGCGCACGGTCGAGGATTCCATGGCGATCAACCGCATCAGTCGCGGCGCCATCATCATTGCCGGCAGCGGCATGTGTTCGGGCGGGCGTATCCGTCACCATCTCAAGCACCGGATCTGGCGGCCGGACACGCACCTGGTGTTCGTCGGTTTCCAGGCGCGCGGCACGCTGGGCCGGCAGCTGGTGGACGGCGCGAAGCGGGTGAAACTGTTCGGGCAGCAGTACGCGGTGCATGCGCAGGTGCATACGCTGGGCGGGTTCTCCGCGCACGCGGGGCAGAGCGAGCTGGTCGACTGGATCTCGGGCTTCACCACGAAGCCGCGCGTGCAGCTGGTGCACGGCGAGCCGGAGGCGCTGGCGGCACTGGCAGAGAAGCTCTGGCACGAAAAGCGCATCGCCGCCGACATTCCCGCGCCGGGCTCTTCCATCACCCTGTAGGAGGCTTTCCGGGGCGACGTGCGTCACGTCGCCCGTCACCGGGCTCCTGCGGTAGGAGCCCCTTCAGGGGCGACGTTCCAGGACTTGCCCGTACACGGGCTCCTGCGGCAGGAAATCCCGTTCGTAAAGCCAGGCCGCATCCCGGTGCGGGTAGTCGCCGATGCGATGGCACAAGCCTGCACGCAAGAGATTGGCGACCACGTATCGTGCGGCATTGCGCAAGCACTCTTCTGCTCGCATGGCCTGCCTGTTGCTCCAGGCGCAGGACGTTGATCAGGCATCGCGTGTGGTCGAATTCGCGGAATACGGGCCGTCGATGGCGAGTCACCGAGGTGAGCAGGTAGTAGTGCCCGGGGCAGGAATGTCTTCCTTTGCGCAGGGCATGACCGTGTGCGGCTGTATGCATGCCCGCGATCATGTCGGGCTGGCTGTGTGAGGGTTGCCGGTATTCGCGGTTGCTTGCCGTAGGAGCCCCGAGGGGTCGCCCGTAAACGGGCTCCTACAGTTCCTTTTCCAGCCGTGCGGCGCGGCGCCCGGGCGAGCCGGTATTGCGGCACAGCAGGGCGTAGAACGCAGGCACCACCACCAGCGTGAGGAAGGTGGAGAAAATCACGCCCCAGAACACCACCAGCCCGAGGTTGCCGCGCGCCTCGCTGCCGGCGCCGGTGCCGAGGATCAGCGGCAGCGCGCCGGCCGCCGTGGCCAGCGAGGTCATCAGGATCGGGCGCAGGCGGATGCGGGCGGCCTCGAGGATCGCCGCCCGGAATTCCGTGCCGGCGTCGCGCCGCTGGTTGGCGAATTCCACGATCAGGATGCCGTTCTTGGCGGCCAGGCCGATCAGCATGATCAGGCCGATCTGCGAATAGATGTTCAGCGAATAGCCGAATGCGGCCAGCGCGGCCACGCCGCCGAACACGGCCAGCGGCACCGTGGTCATGATCGCCAGCGGGTGTATCCAGCTCTCGAACTGGGCGGCCAGTACCAGGAACACCACCAGCAGCGCGACTGCGAAGGTGATGTAGATGGCGCTGCCGGATTCCTGCAGTTCGCGCGAATCGCCTTTCCAGGAAATCTGCGCGCTGGGCGGCAGTTCTTCCGCGGCGATCTTCTTCATGTACGCCACCGCTTCGCCCAGGGTGTAGCCGGGCGCCAGCCCGCCACTGATGGTGATGGCGCGCAGCCGGTTGTAGCGGCTGAGCGTGGCGGCACTGGCGGCATCCTGCGTGGTGATCACGTTGCCCAGCGGCACCAGCGCGCCGGACGTGGACGAACGCACGTACACGCCGGTGATGTCGTTGGGTGTGGCGCGGTCGCGGGCCGCAGCCTGGATCACCACGTCGTATTCCTCGCCGCCGTGTTCCGGGTCCAGCCAGGTGGTGACCTTGCGGCCGGCCAGCAGCGTTTCCAGCGTGTAGCCGACGCTCTCGATCGATACGCCCAGGTCGGCCGCACGTTTCAGGTCGATGCGCACGTCCAGGGTCGGCTTGGTTTCCTTGTAGTCGGAATCCGGCCGCAGGATGTCCGGATTCTCGGCCGCGATGCGCGCCAGGATCCTGTCCCGCCACTGCGCCAGTTCTTCCCAGCTGCCGCCACCGATCACCATCTGCAGCGGCTGCCCGAAGGCGCTGCCGAAGCCGCTGCGCTGTACGGTGTTGGCACGCACACCCGGCAGCTGCGACAGTTCCTTGCCCAGTTCGGTGGCCACGTCGTCGGTGCTGCGTTCGCGGTCGCTCCAGTCGGTCAGCGAGACCATCGCCGCGCCGCTGTTGTTGCCGGCCGCACCGCCGAAGCCGGGCACACGCACCAGGAAGCGGTCGATCTCGCTGTCCGGATGTTCTTCGCTGCGCAGGTGCGCCAGCAGGCGGTTTTCCACCATGCCGATGTAACGTGCGGTGTAGCCGAAGCTGGCGCCCTCGGGGCCGGTGACCTGCACCTGGAACTGGCCGCGGTCCTCGCGCGGCGTGAACTCGGACGGCAGGAAGAGGAACAGCGCCACGGTGCCGGCCAGCAGCACGGCCAGCAGGATGGCCGGGCGCAGCGGCTTGTCCACGAAGCCGCCCAGCCGCCGCTCGTAGCCGCTGCCGATGCGTGCCATGGTGCGGTCCACGGTCTGCGCCAGCCGGTTGCCGTCGCCGGCCTGTTTCAGCAGCAGCGAGCACAGCACCGGCGACAGCGTCAGGGCGACCAGACCGGAGCAGAACACGCTGCCGGCCAGCGCCAGCGAGAATTCGCTGAACAGCCGGCCGATGTTGCCCTGCAGGAACGCCAGTGGCGTGAACACCGCGATCAGTACCGCCGTGGTGGCAACGATGGCGAAGCCCACCTCGCGCGCACCGTTGAAACTGGCCGCCAGCGGCGTCTCGCCGGCGTGCATGCGCCGGTGGATGTTCTCCACCACGACAATGGTGTCGTCCACCACCAGGCCGATCGCCAGCACCAGCGCCAGCAGGGTCAGGATGTTGATCGAGAAACCGAACGCCAGCAGGAAGATGAACGACGCCATCAGCGAGATCGGCACCGTGGCGGCCGGGATCAGCGTGGCGCGCCAGTCTCCCAGGAACAGGAAGATCACCACGATCACCAGCAGTGCGGCGATTACCAGCGTGATCACCACTTCCCGCAGCGATGCCTCGATGAACAGCGACAGGTCGGTGTTGACCCGTGCCTGCATGCCTTCCGGCAGGGTCGGCAGCAGTTTTTCCAGTTCCGCCCTGGCGGCACGTGCCACCGACAGCGTGTTGGCGGTGGACTGCTTGATGATGCCCAGGCCCACCGCCGGCTGGCCGTTGGCACGAAACAGCTGGTTGGTGTCTTCGGCGGCCACTTCGATGCGGGCCACGTCGCCCAGCGTCACCGGATAGCCGTTGGCGCCGCGTGCCACCACCAGCTGCGCGAATTCTCCCGGTGTGGTGAAGGCGCGTGCCGTGCGCAGGGTGAATTCCCGGTCGTTCGATTCCAGGCGGCCGGCCGGGCGCTCGACATTCTGCGCGCGCAGCGCGTTCTCGACGTCGGTGACTGCGAGGTTGCGTGCCGCCAGCGCCCACGGGTCCAGCCAGATGCGCATGGATGGCTGCTGCTCGCCGCCGATGCGGACGGCCGACACGCCGTCCAGCGCGGCGAAGCGGTCCACCAGATAGCGGTCGGCCCAGGCGGTCATTTCCAGGCCGCTCATGCGGTCGGAGTTGAACACGATCCAGATGATCGGGTTGGCGTCGGAATCGGCCTTGGTCACTTCCGGCGGATCGGCTTCGTCCGGCAGGTTGCCCAGCACGCGCGAGACGCGGTCGCGCACGTCGTTGGCGGCATCGTCGACGTTGCGGTCCAGCGCGAACTCGATGCTGATGTTCGAGCGGCCGTCGCGGCTGGTGGCGTTCAGCGAGCGCACACCCTCGATGCCGGCGATCTGTTCTTCCAGCACCTGGGTGATGCGGGTTTCCACCACCGGCGCCGAGGCACCGGGATAATTCGTCTGCACCGACACCACCGGCGGGTCGATGTCCGGATACTCGCGCACCGACAGTGACACCATCGCGTATGCACCGAACACCAGCAGCAGCGCGTTGAGCACGGTCGCCATGACCGGCCGTTTCACCGACACATCGGACAGCCACATGTCAGCGTTTCTCCGCAGCGGCGGGAGCGGTGTCGCCCGGCGCGGGCGCGCCGGGCGTGCGTTCCTGCACGCGCTGGCCGGGGCGCAGGTTGCCGTGACCCTCGGCCACCACGCGGTCGCCGGCGTTCAGGCCGGCCGTGATCTCCACGAAGCCGGGCAGACGCGAGCCCAGTGCCACTTCCACGCGTGCGGCGGTGTTGTCCGCCTGCACGCGCCACAGGAACTGCCGGTTGCCCTCCGGCACGATGGCGGCTTCCGGCACGAACAGCGCCTGCCGTTCCTTCGCCTGCGCGCTCACTGTCAGCAGCATGCCGGGCTTGAGTGCGAGATCGCGATTGTCGATGCGTGCCTGCACGGCGACCGAGCGCGTGTTCTCGTCCACGCGCGAGCCCACCATCGTCACCGTGCCCTTGAAGGTGCGGCCGGGATACGCCGCCGCACGGCCGGCAACAGCATTGCCGGCGGCGATGGCGGCCAGCTGCGTTTCGGGCACCTGGAATTCCGCGCGCAGCGTGTCGGTGGCATCCAGACTGACAATGGCGTCGCCCGGCTGCACCAGCGTGCCCGGGCTCACCTGGCGGAAACCCAGCACGCCGGCAAACGGCGCCTTCACCGTGCGGTAGGCGAGCTTCACGCGCGCCAGTTCCAGCCGTGCCTGGGCTTCCTTCGCGGCCTGGCTCTGGGTATCGAGCTCGTCCTGCGACAGCAAACCCTGCTCGCGCAGTTTCCTCATGCGCGCCTGCCGGGATGCCTGCAGTTCGGCATTCACCTGCGCGGCATTGAATTCGGCCTGTTCCTCGTCGTCTTCCAGCCGTACCAGCGGTGTGCCGGCGGCCACGCGCGCACCTTCCCGGAACAGCACCGCTTCCACCCGCCCGGATACCGGTGCAGTCAGCAGCACCGCTTCCTGTGCACGCAGCGTGGCGATGCCGTCCACCGGCTGTTGCCAGGTGCGCAGCTCCGCCGTGGCCAGTACCACCGGTGCGGGGCGGTCGTTGCCCTTGCTGCCGTTCCTGCTCCCGGGCTGGCCGGCAGGGTCGGGGTCGCCGGAGCAGGCGAGGAGCATCAGGGGCAGCAACCCTGCACACAGCAGGGACAGGTGACGTCTCGCCGTGCGGGTATCTGTCGTGCGGGTATTCGTCATGCAGGCATTCCGGGAGACGGGCAGGCGCTGGAGGTGTCGCGTCATGATGCCCGCGGAATGTGCAACAAGCATGCATGCGTACGACGACGGGAGGTTTTGACACGTCTTCGCGGCCTCCCGTAGGCTGCGGACGGTTCCATGACCCCCGGGTCTCCAGCCCGTCCTCCCTGTGGCGGGCGACGCCTCATCTCCCTCAAGGATTTCCCCATGAATCGATACCTGAAGCTGGCAGCACTGGGCAGTGCGGCCCTGTTCGTCACGGCCTGCGTCGACGAGGAGAACACCCGCACGGTCCTCGTGCCCGACACCGACATCTCCATTGCGACCAGTGCCGGGACCGGCGGCAGCGTGGCTCCGGCATCCGCCCTGCTGGCGGTCGGTGCCAGCCAGGCTTTCACGGTGACACCGGACAGCGGCTACGCCATCGCCGGTGTCAGCGGTTGCGACGGAACCCTGGACGGCAATACCTACAACGTGACGGCCGGTACCGAGGACTGCATCGTGACCGCCACCTTCGTCGAGCAGTTCACCGTGACGGCCACGGTATCGGGCAGCGGCGGCACGGTACTGCCGGCGAGTGTCACGCTGGATGACGGTGATACGGCGGTGCTGGCGATCACCGCGAACGACGGCTTCGTGGTCGACCGCATCGGCGGTTGCGCCGGTAATTTCGACGGCAGCGACTTCACCACCGATGCCATCGACGCCGACTGCACCCTGACGGTCAGCTTCCGCGCGCAGAAAACCATTGTGGCCGGCGGTTTCCACACCTGCTCGCTGCTGGATGAATCCGGCGAGCCACTGCTGGACAGCAATGGCGATCTGGCCGGCAAATGCTAGGGCCAGAATTTCAGCGGCCAGCTGGGCGTGTCGAGCTTCTCCATGACCGCGCACGGCGACGAACCCGGTGAAAGCCCGTCCGAAAACGACACGGTGACGATGCCGGCCGCCGGGCTGTCGGTCACCACTCTGGCGCTGGGCAACCTGCACACCTGCGCGATCCTGTCCGATGCCGCCCTGTACTGCTTTGGTGAAAGCCAGAACGGCCAGCTCGGTCTGGGCATCAATGCCGATCGCAAGATCATGACCGATGCCGTGGATTTCGGCGGTCTCGCGGTGATGGAAGTGGCGACCGGCGGCCAGTTCACCTGCGCGCGCCTGATCGACAACAGCGTGTACTGCTGGGGCCTGAACAGCAGCGGCGAGCTGGGCACCGGCGACGCCGACGCCCGCTTCGTGCCGGACAGCGCCGTACCGCTGGCAGCGGCACCGGCACAGATCAGTGCAGGCGGAGCCCACGCCTGCGCGCGCCTGGTCAACAACAGCGTGTACTGCTGGGGCGACAACTCCAGCGGCCAGCTGGGCGACAGCGACGGTGGCAATGATTCCGGTACGCCGGCCGTGGTGAATCTGGGTGCCGTCACGGCCGTCACCGACATCAGCAACGGCGGCCTGTTCAGCTGCGTCATCGTGGATGGCGAGGTGAAATGCTGGGGCGAGAACGGCAGCGGTCAGCTGGGCAACAACGACGGCACCAACACCGATCTGGACGTCCCCTCGGCAGCGCTCGATATCGACGCTGAAGTGCCGGTGAATGTCGAGGGTGGCGGTGAGCACGCCTGCGTGCTGACGCAGAGCGGCAAGGTGTACTGCTGGGGCGAGAGCGATGCCGGCCAGACCGGCCAGAACGACACCACCGACGACATCTCGCCGGTACAGGTCGATCTCGGTGGTGCCTATCTCGCGCTGCAGCTGGAGCTGGGCGCTGACCAGACCTGCGTACAGCTGCAGCCGATTCCGGATACCGGCGCGCGTCCGGTGCGCTGCTGGGGCGAGGGCGGTGTCGGCCAGCTCGGCCTGGAAGCCACGGATGATCTCGGCGACAACGAGGTCGTCAGCAACGATGACTTCAACGTGCTGCTGGCGGATCCGATCTGAGGCCGCAAGTCCTGCAATGAAAACGGGCGCCCGAGGGCGCCCGTTCTTTTTTCCGTTTCAGATATCCCGGCCGTTGAAGTGCTGCACGTTCAGCGCATCAAGGTCGACGCCTTCCAGACAGCGCACGTTGATGGCCGCCATCTCGTTGCCCTTCGGGTCTTTTGCCTCCCCGAAAGGATGGATGCCGCAGACCGGGCAGAAACGGTGCTGTATCACATGCTTGTTGAAGGTGTAGGTGGCCATCTTTTCCGGTGCGGTCTGCAGCGTCACGCTGCTGCGCGGCACGAACCACATCAGCGCGCCCTTGCGCGCACAGATTGAACAGTTGCAGGCCATCACGTCCTTCAGTTCGCCCTGCACGCTGAAACGGATGCCGCCGCAGTGGCAGCTGCCCTGGTATGTCATGAGGAGGCTCCCGGACGTTCACGCTGGATCAGGTAGACGGCCAGTGCCGCGCTGGCGATTTCCAGTGCGAACAGGCCGATCATCAGCACCGGCCATTCGCCGCCGGTGACCATGCCGTACAGCCGGCCCAGCGCGGTGCCGCCCAGCGTGGCGGCCACCAGCACCAGCCCGGGCAGCACCAGCCAGCTCCGGCGCACCGCCAGCAGCAGGGCCACGCCGATACCCAGCATCTGGCCGCCGTAGAAACCCTGCACCTCGACGATGCCGGTGTGCGAGAACAGCATGAAATCGGTCAGGCGGGCCATGTCGATCGGCGCACCCAGATAGAAGATGCCCAGCCCGGCGAAAGCCAGGCCGGCCACCAGCAGATAAAGACGGGTGATGTTCATGCTGCATTGCCTCCACGCAATCCCCACAGGGTAAGACCGACCGCCACCAGCGACACGATGCCGACGGTGCCGAGCAGGAACAGCACGGCGAGTTCCGCGGCCTGCGGGCCGATGGCGCCGGCCGCGGCCAGCGGCGTCGTTTTGCCGGCGCCGAACACGGCACCCACCAGCGAACCGAACCAGTTGGCGTAGCCGGCGTACAGCCACGACCAGCACATGGCCTTGCTGCCGCCCGCGGTGAGTTTGATGTGCGGCCAGACGATGCCGGCCAGCACCATCATGATCGCGCCCATGATGCCGGCCGTGTGTGCCGAAAGGCCGAGGCGTGGCAGGGCCAGCACGGGTATGAAAAAGGCCGACAGCAGCGACAGCAGGAACAGGATGTAGCCGTGGCGTATCAGGCTGAGGTTCATGGAGGCTCCCGGGCCATGAGGGTGCCCCGATGGTAAATCAGCCGAGGTGTTTTCTCAGGTTCCGGTGACGGTGGGTAAAGAACGCCCGCACGATGCGCTGTGTCAGCCGGCCGGCCAGCCGCGGCTCGAAGGTGAGCGTGTCCGTGACGATGCAGCCCGCACCGCTGGCCACGATGCGCCGCTCATGGCGCCAGTGTTTCATGCTGCCCATGGGCGACTGCTCGATGAAACCGCTGCCTTCGTCCAGGCTCAGCAGCGTGAGGTCCGAGTAGTCGACGGGGATCACGCCGAACAGCGTGATCCGGCTGCGGAACAGACGCTGGCCGGGCACGATCCGCACGTCGGTCAGGTTGCGCACGCCGCGCGGTGCCGACATGCGCATCCAGGGCGACATTTCCTTGCCGATACCGTCCATCGACGTGATCCACTCCCAGGCGCGGTCAGCAGGAACGCGCAGCGGCGACGAGAACTCCAGCGTGTATCGGCTCATGACGGTGGCCCGGGCAGTGGCGGAGTGCCGATGTTGCAACCCGGGGGCAGGGCAGGGGTCAAGCGGTCAGCAGCTCCAGCAGCTCCAGCGGGTCCACCATCTCGCCCTGCTCGTCGCCGGTGAAATTGATGCCGACCCACGCCGCTTCCTCGTCGAGCGCCGGCAGCCAGTCGCGGATGAAATTGCCGAGATCGAGCTCGGTGGCCTCGAAGCCCGCCCACTCGCCGACCGCACAGCGGCGTGCGGAAGCTTCGTCTGCCCACACCGGCATCGCTTCGGTGCCGTCTTCCGGATCCTCGTGCATCGCCCAGGCGTCGTCGGCGTTTTTCAGGGACCAGAGGCTGCCCCGGGATTTGATGCAGGAGGCGAATTCTTCGAGGGTTCTCGTCATTCGTTCAGTCACCGTAAAAAATAAAGGCGGCCCGAAGGCCGCCCCCGTCGTGCTACCCGCACGTCGAAAAGTGGGCCCGTTGGCGCGGGCCCGGAAAAACGTTTACCTGCGTCTTACCAGCTGAGGGCTCCGCCGGTCTGGTACTCGGTGACCCGGGTTTCGAAGAAGTTCTTCTCTTTCCGCAGGTCCATGATCTCGCTCATCCACGGGAACGGGTTCTGCGCGCCCGGGAATTGCTCTTTCAGGCCCAGCTGGGCAAGGCGGCGGTTGGCGATGAACTGGAGGTATTCCTCCATCATGGCCGCGTTCATGCCCAGCACGCCGCGCGGCATGGTGTCGCGCGCGTACTGGATCTCCAGCTCGGTGCCTTCCAGGATCATCTGGGTGGCCTTGTCCTGCATCTCGGCATCCCACAGGTGCGGGTTCTCGAGCTTGATCTGGTTGATCATGTCGACGCCGAAGTTCACGTGCATGGACTCGTCGCGCAGGATGTACTGGAACTGCTCGGCGACGCCGGTCATCTTGTTGCGGCGGCCCATCGACAGGATCTGGGTGAAGCCGCAGTAGAAGAAGATGCCTTCCAGCACGCAGTAGAACGCGATCAGGTTCTGCAGCAGCTGCTTGTCGGTCTCCACGGTGCCGGTGGTGAATTCCGGGTTGGAGATCTCGCGCGTGTACTGGATGCCCCAGCTGGCCTTTTTGGCCACCGCCGGAACCTCGTGGTACATGTTGAAGATCTCGCCCTCGTCCATGCCCAGCGACTCGATGCAGTACTGGTAGGCGTGGGTGTGGATCGCCTCTTCGAACGACTGGCGCAGGATGTACTGGCGGCATTCCGGGTTGGTGATCAGCCGGTAGATGGCCAGCACGAGGTTGTTCGCCACCAGCGAGTCGGCGGTGGAGAAGAAGCCCAGCGAACGCTTGACGATGCGGCGCTCGTCCTCGGAGAGGCCTTCCGGCGTCTTCCACAGGCCGATGTCGGCGTTCATGTTCACTTCCTGCGGCATCCAGTGGTTGGCGCAGCCGTCCAGGTACTTCTGCCACGCCCAGTCGTACTTGAACGGTACGAGCTGGTTGAGGTCGGCGCGGCAGTTGATCATCCGCTTCTCGTCGACGGCGACGCGGTGCGCCTTGCCCTGCATCTCGGCGGCGCCTGCGCCGGCATCCATCTGCGCGACGGCCGCGCGTGCGCGGTCGATGGCGCTGCCGGTCGGCTGCGTCCACGGCTGTTTGGGCGCCGCCGGCTTCGGCGCGGCCGGTTTGGCGGCCGCGGGCTGGGCGGCGCTCAGGCCGGCGCGTTCAGGTGCTCGCTCTCCTGCAGCAGGAACTGCCGCTGCCGGTGCCGTTGCTGCTGGCGTTGCTGTTTGCGCAGCCGGAGGCGGCGCGAATGGACGCGCAGGGGCTTTTTCGTCGGCATGGAAGTCATCCCAGTTCAGCATGTGTCCCTCGTACTTCTTCTCGCTCATATCGCTTGGTTATCGGCATCCGTGCGGGCATATCGTCACTGGCAGGCTTCGCAGTCCGGGTTGTCCAGCGAACAGGCCTTGGGTACGTCGGCGGCCTTGGTCATCTCCGCCGGCGCTTCCTCCACCGTGCTCTTCACGCGGTTGAGGCGGTTGTCGTTGATGGTGGACTTCTCGGTCTGCGTCGCCGCGATGGCGCGCAGGTAATAGGTCGTCTTCAGGCCCAGCAGCCACGCCATCTTGTAGGTGATGTCGAGCTTCTTGCCGTTGGCCTGGTCGATGTACAGGTTCAGCGACTGCGCCTGGTCGATCCACTTCTGGCGGCGGCTCGCGGCCTCCACCAGCCAGCGCGGCTCGACTTCGAACGCGGTGCGGAACAGTTCCTTCAGGTCGTCCGGGATGCGGTCGATCTTCTGTACCGAGCCGTCGTAGTACTTCAGGTCGTTGACCATCACGTTGTCCCACAGGCCGCGGCTCTTCAGCTCGCGGACCAGGTACGGGTTCACCACGGTGAACTCGCCGGACAGGTTCGACTTCACGTACAGGTTCTGGAAGGTCGGTTCGATCGACTGGTTGACGCCGGTGATGTTGGAGATCGTCGCCGTCGGCGCGATCGCCATCACGTTGGAGTTGCGCATGCCGACGGTCTGCACGCGGGCGCGCAGCTTGTTCCAGTCCATCGTCTTGCTGCGGTCGACCTTGAGGTACTGCTCGCCGCGCTCGCGGGCGAGGATCTCGATGGAGTCGATCGGCAGGATGCCCTTGCTCCACAGCGAACCTTCATACGACTCGTACGCGCCGCGCTCTTCCGCCAGTTCGGTGGACGCCTGGATGGCGAAGTAGCTGATCGCCTCCATCGAGCGGTCGGCGAACTCCACGGCCTTGTCGGAGGCGTACGGGATGCGCTGGATGTGCAGCGCGTCCTGGAAGCCCATGATGCCCAGGCCCACCGGCCGGTGCTTCAGGTTGGACTTCCGGGCCTGCGGTACGGCGTAGTAGTTGATGTCGATCACGTTGTCGAGCATGCGCACGGCGGTGCGGACGGTCTTCTCGAGCTTCTTCAGGTCGAGGCCGCCTTCGGCCGTCACGTGGTTTTCCAGCGAGATCGAGCCGAGGTTGCACACGGCGATCTCGTCGTCGCTGGTGTTCAGCGTGATTTCCGTGCACAGGTTCGAGCTGTGGACCACGCCGCAGTGCTGCTGCGGGCTGCGCAGGTTGCACGGATCCTTGAAGGTGATCCACGGGTGGCCGGTTTCGAACAGCATCGACAGCATCTTGCGCCACAGGCCTTCGGCCTTGACGGTCTTGAACGGCTTGATCCTGCCTTCCGCCGCGAGTTTTTCGTACTCGGCGTATTTCTTCTCGAAGGCGGCGCCGGTCAGGTCGTGCAGTTCCGGGCAGGTGGACGGCGAGAACAGGGTCCAGTCGGCACCCTCCATCACGCGCTTCATGAACAGGTCCGGAATCCAGTTCGCGGTGTTCATGTCGTGGGTGCGGCGGCGGTCGTCACCGGTGTTCTTGCGCAGCTCGAGGAATTCCTCGATGTCCAGGTGCCAGGTTTCCAGGTAGGCACACACGGCGCCCTTGCGCTTGCCGCCCTGGTTCACGGCCACGGCCGTGTCGTTGGCCACTTTCAGGAACGGGACGACACCTTGCGACTTGCCGTTGGTGCCCTTGATGTAGGCGCCCAGCGAACGCACACGCGACCAGTCATTGCCCAGGCCGCCAGCCCACTTGGACAGCATGGCGTTGTCGCGGATGGCGCTGTAGATGCCGTGCAGGTCGTCCGGCACCGTGGTGAGGTAGCAGCTCGACAGCTGGGAGAACAGAGTGCCGGCGTTGAACAGCGTCGGCGTCGACGACATGTAGTCGAAGCTCGACAGCAGGTTGTAGAACTCGATGGCGCGGCCTTCGCGGTCTTTTTCACGCAGCGCCAGCCCCATGGCCACGCGCATGAAGAAGATCTGCGGCAGTTCGAAGCGTACTTCGTTGCTGTGGATGAAGTAGCGGTCGTACAGCGTCTGCAGGCCGAGGTAGGTGAACTGCATGTCGCGCTCGGGCTTCAGTGCGCGCGCCAGTTTTTCCAGGTCGTACTCGGCCAGCTCCGGGGCCACCAGCTCCAGCTGGATGCCGCGGGCGATGTAGGTCGGGAACGCTTCCGGGTAGTAGCGCGCCATGTCCGCCTGGGTGGCGCGCTGGGCCACGCCGAGGAAGCCGAGTGCCTCGCTGCGCAGGTGATCCATCAGCAGGCGGGCGGTCACGAACGAATAGTTCGGATCCTGTTCGATCAGGGTGCGGGCGGTGATCACCATGGAGGTGTTCAGGTCGTCCTCGGACACGCCGTCGTACAGGTTCTTGATGGTTTCGTTGAGGATGCGCTGGGCATCGACCTCGGTCAGGCCGGCGCAGGCCTCGGCGATCACCGTCTCGATGCGGCCCATGTCCAGCGGCGCGCGGGTGCCGTCGGCCAGCGTGACCTGGATGTCGACCTTCTGCGCAGCGCGCGGGCGGTTGGTCTGGTCCTGGGCACGTTTCTGCGCCTGGCCTTCGCGGTACAGGACGTAGGCACGGGCGATTTTCTGCTCGCCGCCGCGCATCAGCGCCAGCTCGACCTGGTCCTGGATTTCCTCGATGTGCAGCGTGCCGCCGGACGGCAGACGACGCTTGAAGGTGGTGACCACCTGCTCGGTCAGGCGCGCCACGGTGTCGTGGATGCGGCTGGACGCGGCAGCGGTACCGCCTTCCACGGCCAGGAAGGCCTTGGTCATGGCCACGGCGATCTTGTCGGCGTCGAAGGGCACCACGGTGCCGTTGCGCTTGATGATGCGCAGCTGGCCCGGTGCGGTGGCGGAGAGGGTGCTGGCGGCGGTGGCCGGGCGCTGGGCCGGTTGCGGGCTGGTGGTGCCCGCCTGGGTGTCGGTGCCGAGATCCGTGTGCATGGTGTGCCCCGCGTGTATCAGTGAATTCGGTGGTCTGTGGTCTTGCCCGGCGGCCCCCAGGCCGGCCGGTCATTCGGGTAAAGCGGACCGGAACGGAAAACGACCGGTATTGACGACCCCAGGTCGCCAGCCGGCAGCTCGGTCAAAGTCCAGGAAGCAAAGCCAAGGGGAACAGTCGCAGTGCCCGGCGGAGCCCTTTCACACTGCCCGCTGGCCCCTTCACGACTCCTGCGCGAACACAAGATGTAGTGGTCAGGCCCCGGTGGCTGTGCATGCCCGCTGCGCTCCCTGTTACCGTCACCGGCTCCTGTTTACAGGACGGTGCGGCCGCATGTCGTTGTTTTTCTGCGCTGTTCCCCGCGTGACCCATTCCTCAATATCTTGGGGGTGGGCGTCGCGTGGACCACAAGATGTCTTATCCAAAACGGAATTGCAAGCACCTGAAACTGTGTGTGGCCTGTGGACAGAGCGGGGGAAAACAGGGGGTAACCGGAGGGTTGGCAACCACTCACCCTGCGGCCCTGCTGTGGCGACTACCTACACTACATCTTGTGTGTTGTCGGACACCGGCCCGGGGCCGGTTACACAACCGATACCGGCAGGCCGGGCCCGCCCGGCCGTGCACCGGCCGATTCGTTCTATGATTCCGCGACTTTTCATCGTGCCGGCCGTGCCGGCATGTCCTTGCCCCGAATTTCCGGCCCGACCGCACCGATGCAACCTGCCGACAACCGCCCGCGTGTACTGATCGTCGAGGATGACGAACGCCTGGCTGCCCTGACCCGCGAATACCTGTCCGCCAACGGCCTGGCCGTTTCGGTGGTGAACGACGGCCTGGCCGCCATCCAGCGCATCCGCGAGGAGAACCCGGATCTGGTGGTGCTGGACCTGATGCTGCCCGGCGCCGACGGTCTGGCCGTGTGCCGCGAGGTGCGCGGCGCCTTCAAGAACCCGATCCTGATGCTCACGGCCCGCACCGACGACATGGACCAGGTGCTCGGCCTGGAAATGGGCGCCGACGACTATGTGCCCAAGCCGGTGAAGCCGCGGGTGCTGCTGGCGCGCATCCGGGCCCTGCTGCGCCGGGTGGAAGGCGATGCCGAGGCGGCCGTGCCCGGCAATGCCGGCGGCGGCAACCGCCGGCTCGAATTCGGCGAGCTGGTGATCGACGATTCCGCGCGCGCGGTGCTGCTGGCCGGTACGCCGGTGGATCTCACCAGCGCCGAGTACGACCTGCTCTGGCTGCTGGCCTCGAACGCCGGGAAGATCCTGTCGCGCGAGGAAATCTTCGAACGCCTGCGCGGCATTCCCTACGACGGCCAGGACCGTTCGATCGACGTGCGCATTTCCCGCATCCGCCCCAAGATCGGCGATGACCCGGAAAACCCGCGGCGTATCAAGACCGTCCGCAGCAAGGGTTACCTGTTCGTGCGTGACGCCCTGGTCTGAGCACGGCGATCTGCAAGGGACCCTGCAGCCATGAATTCGATCTTCCTGCGCATCTACGGCGGCATGCTGGTGGCCATGATCCTGGTCGCCGGCATGGCCTGGGGCGTGGTGAAGGCGGTCAACGATTACCGCGAGGCGTCCTACAACGAGAAGATGCTGAGCGGCACGTTCTGGGCCATTGCCAACGGCACGTCGCGTTATCACGGCATCGAACGCGACAAATGGCTGCAACTGGTTTCCGCGATTGCCGGCCTCAAGCTCGAGCTGGTGCCCGAAGAGAGCATCGAGTTCGACAGCAAGGAGCGCGAGCGCCTGCGTGAGGGCCGCGTGCTGTTGCGCATTCTCGACAAGAGCGAGCCGGCCGACGTCTATATCCGGCTGCCGACCGAGCCGTTGTACGTACACACCAAGATCACCCACATTTCCGAGCAGCAGTGGCGTGCCACGGTGGTGCTGGTGCTGGACGAGCTGGGCCAGCATCCGGTGGCCGAGTGGGATGCCGTCATGGCCAATGTGCAGCAGCACTTCGGCTATCCGGTATCGCGGGTGAAAACGGCAGACGTGCAGCTGGACAAGGACCAGCGCGAGCGCCTGCTCAAGCGCGAGGTGGTGATCGCGTTGTCGGACGGGCCGTCCGGCGATTCCGGCATACGCGTGTATGCCGCCATCGGCAACACCGGCGACGTGCTCCTGCTCGGCCCGGTGCGCCAGCTGGACCTGCGGCCCTGGTCGCTGCTGGTGCCGCTGGGCATGCTTGGACTGTTCCTGATGGGCCTGGCCGCCTATCTGCTGGTGCGTTCGCTGGAAGTCCGCCTGAAGAAGCTGGAAAACGCCGTGCAGCAGGTGTCCGTGGGCAATCTGTCGGTACGCGCGGAAGTGCGCGGTTCCGATGCGGTCGGCCAGCTTGCGGCCAGCTTCAACGGCATGACTGCGCACATCCAGCGCCTGATCCAGTCACAGCGGGAAATGACACGCGCGGTGTCGCATGAGCTGCGCACGCCGGTGGCGCGCATCCGGTTCGGCCTGGAAATGCTGCCGGCGATCAGTGACCGGGAAGAACGCGAACTGAAAGTGGCGGAGATCGACCACGACATCGACCAGCTGGACCGGCTGATCGACGAGATCCTCACCTACGCCCGTCTGGAAGAAGGCATGCCGGTGATTGCCTGGGCGCCGGTGGACATGGCCGCCATTGCTGCACAGGTGCAGCGCGAGCTGCAGCCGATGGCCGGCCCGCTGGCCATCGACGTGAACGCGCCCGAGGAAGTGCTGGTCGATGGCGACGAGCGCTACCTGCACCGGGTGCTGCAGAACCTGGTCACCAATGCCATCCGCTATGCGCGTGCGCGCATCGTGGTGCATGTGCTGGTGCACGGGCAGGATCTGGAACTGGTGGTGGAGGACGACGGCCCCGGCATTCCGGACGGCGAGCGCGAGCGCGTGTTCAAACCGTTCGCGCGGCTGGATGACAGCCGTCACCGGGCGTCCGGCGGCTATGGCCTGGGCCTGTCGATCGTGCAGCGGATTGCCGAATGGCACGGTGGCCGGGTCTGGGTGGACCGGGCGGCGCTGGGCGGGGCGGCCTTCCACATGCGCTGGCCGCTGCACCGGGCCGGCGCCCATGTCCTGGCCCGGGCCGAGGACGAGCCGGTGCCGGGCCGGCCATTAACACGGGATTAACAGAGCGCCCACACGCCGCGTACAGACCGGGACCGGCCCGGGGGGAATACTGGCGGCGTGTTGTCGGGGGTGGTTATCGCGAGTTTCCGGCCCCGACAAGGCAAGTTTCATCGAAGGTCATCTCCCGCTTCCGTTGTTTTGCTTGAACCCCTGACAAGCCGGCTGGAAAGCCGGCTTTTTCTTTTCCGGGGTCCGGCGGGCCGGTCTCCGCGGGCTCAGGCCGCCGGCCGGTGATCGTGGCGGCTGCCGCGCCCCTCCAGATACTCCGCCAGTGCCACCCGTGCCTGCGTGTCCAGGTACATGCCCAGTTTGCTGCGCCGCCACAGCAGGTCATCGGCGGTCCTGGCCCATTCGGTCCGCCGCAGGAAATCCGCCTCGCGGGCATACAGGTCGTGGCCGAAATGCCGGCCGAGATCGGCCAGTGAACGGGACGGGCCGATCAGCTCGCGGCAGCGGCTGCCGTAGGCACGGGCCCAGCGCGTGGCCAGCGGCAGCGGCAGCCAGGGGAATTCCGCCACCAGCGCCCGCGCCAGCTGTTCCGGCGTGCGCCCCTGCAGTTCGCCGCCCGGCAGCGGTTTGCGGTGGGTCCAGGGTTCGCCGGTGGTCACGGTGGCCGGCAACAGGGGCAGCAGCCGTGCCAGCGCCGACAGCGCCAGCCGGCGGTAGGTGGTGAGCTTGCCGCCGAACACGGTCAGCAGCGGCGCGCCGGCGTCGGTGGCCAGTGACAGTGTGTAGTCGCGGGTGACCGCGGAGGGGTCGCCGGATTCGTCATCGCACAGCGGCCGCACGCCGCTCCACGCCGCCAGGATATCGGCCGTTGCCAGCGTGCACTTCAGGTGGCGGTTGGCAACGTCCAGCAGGTACTGCGTTTCCGACGGGGTGATCGCCACCTGCGCCGGATCGCCGGTGTATTCGCGGTCGGTGGTGCCGATCACGGTGAAATCCAGCCACGGCAGGATGAACACCACGCGGCCGTCCTCGTTCTGCACGATCAGTGCGCGCGGGTCGTCGTGCAGGCGCGGCACCACGATGTGGCTGCCCTGCACCAGCCGCACGTGGTACGGCGATTTCTGCTGCGCGCGCTGCTCCAGGAACTGCTGCGCCCAGGGGCCGGCGGCGTTCACCAGGGCGCGCGCACGCACGGTGTGGCTGCCCGCGGCGTCGGTCAGCTGCAGTTGCCAGCCGCCGTCCACCACCACGGCGCGCTCGCAGCGCGTGTAGTTCACCACCGTGGCACCGTGCTCGTGCGCGGCCAGCAGGTTGGCAATCACCAGCCGGGCGTCGTCGACGGTGCAGTCGGAATATTCGAAGCCGGTGCGGAATTCGTCGCGCAGGGCCGCGCGCAGTTGCGGTTCGTCGCCGATGTCCAGGCGGCGCGAGCCGGGCAGGGTGACACGCTTGCCGAGATGGTCGTAGAGGAACAGGCCGGCACGGATCATCCAGGCCGGGCGCAGGTGCGGTGCATGCGGCATCACGAAGCGTTGCGGATGCACCAGGTGCGGCGCCATGCGCAGCAACACCTCACGCTCCGCCAGTGCCTCGCGCACCAGGCGGAACTCGTAGTGTTCCAGGTAGCGCAGACCGCCGTGCACCAGCTTGCTGGAGGCGCTGGACGTGGCCGAGGCGAAGTCGGCCTGCTCGCACAGGAACACCCGGAGACCGCGGCCGGCAGCGTCGGCCGCGATGCCGGCGCCGTTGATGCCGCCGCCGACGATGGCGAGGTCGTATTCGGTATGGGGGTACATGGGCAGGCCAGGTTGATGGCTGACCCTGAAAGGCTAAATCGAACCCTTTGTGTTCGTAAACGAAAATTAATGACCAAAAGGTTTTCGGTATGGATTACTTCGGGTTCGCAATGCTTGAATGGTGGGCCTGTGCACCCGGGCCGTCAGGGGGATCGCCGAGGTCTCCGTCCCGGCCGGCAATGACCAGCCGGCGCCGGGCCCGGGCCAGGGTTTCGGCCGGGCCGGGGGGCGGGTCGGTATCGGTAAAGAAGGTATGGACGTCGGCCAGGCTGCCCAGCCGGATCATGGCCTTGCGGCCGAACTTGGAATGGTCTGCCGCCAGATAGATGCGGCGGGCGTTGGCCATCATGGCCTGGGAGACACGCACTTCGTGGTAGTCGAAATCGAGCAGCGTGCCGTCGTCATCGATGCCGCTGGTGCCCACCAGGGCGAAGTCCACCTTGAACTGGCCGACCAGATCCAGCGTGGCCTCGCCGATGATGCCGCCGTCGGTGGAGCGCACCTGGCCGCCGGCCACGATCACCTCGAAGTCCTCGCGCGGGCCCAGGGTGTTGGCCACGTGCAGGTTGTTGGTGATCACCTTCAGGCTGCGCCGTGCCAGCAGCGCATGCGCGATGGCTTCGTTGGTGGTGCCGATGTTGATGAACAGCGAGGCGTGGTCGGGAATGTTCTCGGCCACGGCGGCGGCAATGCGGCGCTTCTCGTCGGCGTTGTGCACCTGCCGCTGCTGGTAGGTGGTGTTGGCCGTACTGCTGCCCAGCGAGCCGGCGCCTCCGTGGTAGCGGCGCAGCAGGGATTGTTCGTGCAGGATGTTCAGGTCCCGGCGGACGGTCTGCGGCGTGACGCCGAAGGTCTGCACCAGCTCCTCGATGGTGGCGAAGCCCTGGCGGTTGACCAGGTCGAGGATTTTTTCGTGGCGCGTCTGCTGGGCCATGGGATGGACACCGCGGGAACCGGAGGCGGGCCTATTATTGCGGGCAGGCCTGCGAATACCACAACAAAAACATCGGCTGCCGGAGCAGCCGCGGGAGACAGGGCATGAATCGCCATCTGCTGGCCATCGACCAGGGCACCACCAGTTCGCGCGCCATCGTGTTCGACGCGCGCGGTGCGCGCGTGGCCACCGGGCAGCAGGAATTCGCCCAGCACTATCCGCACGACGGCTGGGTGGAACACGATCCGGAGGAGATCTGGTCGTCGGTGCTGGCCGTCTGCCGGCAGGCGATCGAGCGTGCCGGGATCACCGCGCGCGACATCGCCGGCATCGGCATCACCAACCAGCGCGAGACCACCGTGGTGTGGGAGCGCGCGACCGGCAAGCCGGTGTACAACGCCATCGTCTGGCAGGACCGCCGCACCGCCGCCGAGTGCGAAAAACTGCGCGCGGCCGGCCACGAGACGCTGGTGAAACGCAAGACCGGCCTGCTTCTTGATCCGTACTTTTCCGCCACCAAGATCGCCTGGATCCTGGACCGTGTTCCCGGTGCGCGTGCGCGTGCCGAACGCGGTGAACTCGCGTTCGGTACCATCGACACCTTCCTGCTGTGGCGGTTGACCGGCGGTGCCTCGCATCTCACCGACGCCACCAATGCCTCGCGCACGCTGCTGTTCGATATCCATCGCCAGCAGTGGGACGACGAGCTGCTGGCGCTGTTGCGCGTGCCGCGCGCAATCCTGCCGGAGGTGCGCGACTGCACCAGTGAATTCGGCAGCACGCTGCCGGCGCTGCTGGGCGGCGAGATCCCGGTACGCGGCATGGCCGGCGACCAGCAGGCGGCGCTGATCGGCCAGAGCTGTTTCGAACCGGGCATGGTGAAGAGCACGTACGGCACCGGTTGTTTCCTGGTGATGAACACCGGCAGCAAGGTGGTGGATTCGAAGAACCGGCTGCTGTCCACCGTGGGCTACCGGCTGGACGGGACGACCACCTACGCGCTCGAAGGCTCGATCTTCGTGGCCGGTGCCACGGTGCAGTGGCTGCGTGACGGCTTGCGGCTGGTGAAGAGCGCCTCGGAAACCGAGGCGCTGGCGCGCGACACCGGCGATGCCGGCGGCGTGTATTTCGTGCCGGCCTTCACCGGCCTGGGCGCGCCCTACTGGGACCCGCACGCGCGCGGTGCGATCTTCGGCCTGAGCCGGGATACCGGCATCGGCCAGATCGTGGTCGCCGGCCTGCAGTCGGTCTGCTACCAGACCGCGGACCTGATGGAGGCCATGGTCAGTGACGGTGCCCACAAGCCGAAGGCCCTGCGGGTCGACGGCGGGATGGTGGTGAACAACTGGCTGGTGCAGTTCCTGGCGGACATCCTCGCGGTCGAGGTCGACCGGCCGGTGGTCACCGAGACCACGGCCCTGGGAGCGGCCTACCTGGCCGGCCTGCAGGCCGGGCTGTTTGCCTCCCCGCAGGAGATCTCGCGTTTCTGGCAGTGCGAGCGCCGCTTCCTGCCGCACATGGACGAGACCCGCCGGGCCGGGCTGTACCGGGGCTGGCTGGACGCCGTGAGCCGGGTGCGCTCGCACGGGACATCCTGAGCGGCCAGCCTGTCCGGATTTACTGGTTGACAAATGCTGACAATTTCAGGGGGCCCTTGGTCCCCGGTTTCTGGCCTTCCGTCACCCGCCGGGTGAGAACGGGCTCACATTTTCTTCCTAAGAACCTATATTCAAGGTCATACGAAAGTATGAGTTCTCGTTGGTCGTTCATGCCTTGAGGGGACACGGGAAAACGTGAAACAGGGCATGTACCAGAACGGGGACGGTCGATAATCTGTCGCGCTTTTACGGGGTGCCCGGGATCAGGGCAACCGCATGCGCACGCAGGGGGGGCCCATGACGGGTCTGGCGATAGGCAGGGACGAAGAAGAGCAGCGCCAGCACATCCGGCGAGTAGTCCGGGCGGGTATCGTCGGCAGCATTGCCCACCTGATTCTGCTTTTCCTCACCCACGAACTTGGATTCTTCCGGGGCGAGTTCTCGGCCCTGATCGCGCTGGTGCTGTTCCAGGCATCCGGCTACGTGCTGTTTTTCCTTTACATGCAGACCGGCCGCAACCGGACGCATGCCGATCCTTCCATGACCATGCCGCTGCTGGTGTGGGCCACCACGGCGATCCTGGTGTCGGCCTATTTCGTCGACCAGGTGCGGTTGTGCGTGATGATCATGTTCTTCGTGTTCATGGTGGAAGGCGCTTTCCGCCTGCGCCTGATCGATTTCGGACTGCTGTCGGTGTACTGCACCGCGGGTTACCTCGCGATCCTGTTCGTGGTGAAAGAGCAGTATCCGGAAAACATCGACCGCACTGCCGAGCTGATCCAGTGGGCCGCTTTTGCGATGCTGACCACCGGCTTTGCCTTCATGGCCGGCGAGATCGGCACCATCCGTCAGCAGCTGGAACGGCGCAAGAAGCAGAACGAGACCGCCAAGGCGCGCATGGAAGAGCTGGCCATCAAGGATGAGCTGACCCAGCTGTTCAATCGCCGCCATGCCATGGAACTGCTGCGCCATCACAAGGGTCTGGCTGATCGTGGCGCCTACGAATTCGCGGTGTGCTATGTCGACCTCGACCACTTCAAGCAGATCAACGACAACTTCGGGCACCACGTGGGTGATCTGGTGCTGAAGCGTTTCGCCCAGGCGGCGACCACCACCGTGTCGGGCGTCGATCACGTGGCCCGGCTCGGTGGCGAGGAGTTCATCGTCATTCTGGTGAAATCGAATCTGGAAGCAGCCCGGCTGGTGTCGGAGCGCCTGCGCCAGGCGGTGGCAGACATCGACTTCTCCGATGTGTCGCCGCGCCTGCACGTGTCCGCTTCGCTGGGTCTCACCATGTACCGTCCACAGGAAAAACCGGAGTCGCTGCTGTCCCGTGCCGACGAAGCCCTGTATTCGTCCAAGCAGGGTGGCCGCAACCGGGTGACGGTGATCTGACATGAACGCCGAAGCGCTGAGCCGCGAAGAAAACCGCCGCATCTGGTTCCGGCACGCGATGTTCGCGTCGGCCGGCATGCTGGTGCTGACGGTGATCGCGTTCGGCTACCTGATCGGCGATTACTTCCGCACCAGCCCGCTGGAATTCCTGCTGATCTTCACGCTGGCCTGGATCGGCCAGGCCGTGCTGGTCTGGCTGATCAGCAGTGCGCGCAGCGAGCGTTTCCGCGACCCGGCGCTGACGGCGCCGCTGATGATCTGGTCGACCATTTTCATCCTGGTGGCCGCGTACTACGTGGACGTGGGCGAGCTGGCCGGCGGGACCCGTCTGTCGATCATGATGATGTTCTTCGGTGTGCTCACGCTGGGCTCCTTCCGGCTGGCCAAGCGCTGGTTCTACCTGATCTCCACCGCCACCAACTTCGGTTACTGCTACGTGCTGTACCTGGCGTTTACCGACCCGGAAATCTCCAAGGGAGTCACCGAGTCGGTCGAGCTGGTGCAGATCCTGATGTTCATCTTCCTGACGACCATCTTTGCCCGTACCGGTGCCGAGATTGCTGCCCTGCAGACGCGCCTGCACGACGAGAATGCGGCGCTGGAGGCCAATACGGCGCGCATCCGCGACCTGGCCATACGCGACGAGCTGACCCAGCTGTTCAACCGCCGCCACATCATGGATGTGCTGCGCGAGCAGAAAATGCTGGCCGATTCCGGCGGCTATTCGTTCGTGCTCGGCTATATCGATCTCGATCACTTCAAGCGCATCAACGACACCTACGGCCACGGTGTCGGCGATATCGTGCTCAAGCGCTTTTCCGACATCCTGCGCCATTCGCTGCGGGAAGTGGATTACGCCGGCCGGCTGGGCGGCGAGGAATTCGTGGTGGTGCTCACGCGCACAAAGCTGGCCGATGCGCTGGTGGTCACCGAGCGCATCCGCAGGGCGATCGAATCGGCGGATTTCTCCGACGTGCAGCCGGGCCTGAAGGTCACCACCTCGCTGGGTGTGACGGCCTATGCCTCGCCGGAAACACTGGAAGATGTGCTCGGCCGTGCCGACAGCTATCTCTACCAGGCCAAGCAGGGCGGCCGGAACAAGGTGGTCAGCGGCGAAGGCGGCGGCAGCCGCGTGGCCGGCCGGTAGGAGCCCGTTCGGGGGCGATCACGTCGTCCGCAAACGGATTCCCGCAGGAATTTTTCCGATAAAAAAAGCGGGCCGAAGCCCGCTTTTCTTTTTCGTGCTCCGCGCGTTGCGCGCGGGCCGCCGGGATTACAGCTTGCCGGCGTTCTCGGCCAGGTATTTGGCCACGCCGTCCGGCGTCGCGTTCATGCCCTTGTCGCCTTTCTTCCAGCCGGCCGGGCAGACTTCGCCGTGCTCTTCGGTGAACTGCAGCGCGTCGACCAGACGGATCAGTTCTTCCATGTTCCGGCCCAGCGGCAGGTCGTTGACGATCTGCGAGCGCACCACGCCGTTCCTGTCGATCAGGAAGGCGCCGCGGAAGGCCACGCCGCCGGCGGCTTCAACGTCGTACGCACGGCAGATGTCGTGGGTGATGTCAGCCACCAGCGTGTACTTGACCGGGCCGATGCCGCCCTTGTCCACCGGGGTGTTGCGCCAGGCGTTGTGGGTGAAGTGCGAGTCGATCGACACGCCGATCACTTCCACGTTGCGCGACTTGAATTCCGGAATGCGGTGGTCCAGTGCGATCAGCTCGGACGGGCACACGAAGGTGAAGTCGAGGGGGTAGAAGAACACCAGTGCGTACTTGCCCTTGGTGGCGGCGGAGAAGGTGTACGAGTCGACGATCTTGCCGTCGCCCAGTACGGCCGCTGCGGTGAAGTCCGGTGCTTTCTTGCCTACGAGGACGCCCATGTCGTTGCTCCTGAGTGGATGGTTCGCGGGGGGTTCAGCTGGCGGCGTCGGCGGGTTTGCCGGCGCCCTTGAGGATTTTCGTGAGCTCGCCGGAGGCGGACAGCTCGGTGACGATGTCGCAGCCGCCGACCAGCTCGCCCTTGACCCACAGCTGCGGGAAGGTCGGCCAGTTGGCGTATTTCGGCAGGTTGGCGCGGATTTCCGGGGCCTCGAGGATGTTCACGTAGGCAAAGGGTTCGCCCACGGCCATGACCGCCTGCACGGCCCGCGCGGAGAAGCCGCACTGCGGGAACTGCGGCGTGCCCTTCATGTAGAGGATGACGGGGTTGTCGCGGATCTGTTGCTCGATGACCTGCATGACGTCCATGGGACGAACCTTCGAACGGAAATCGGGGGGCCGCATTCTACCCCGGGATTTGCACCCCCGGGACAGGCCCGATATGATCGATTTCCCCCGGCAGCCCTTGGCTGCCGTTTCTTTTTTCCGGACTTTGACGAGGCGGCACCGGAGCCGCCCGGGACGAGTGTGAGATGGCCGGTGAGCACCTGATGCCCACCTATGCGCGGCAGGCGGTCGGGTTCGTGAAGGGCGAGGGTGCCTGGCTCACGGACAGCGAAGGCCGGCGCTACCTTGATGCGGTCGCCGGCGTGGCGGTCTGCAACCTGGGCCATGCCCACCCGGCGGTCACCCGCGCCATCCAGCAGCAGGCCGCGGCCGTGCTGCATACCTCGAACCTGTACCGCATTCCCCTGCAGGAACAGGCCGCCGACGCCCTCTGCGCCGCGTCCGGCATGGAGAAGGTCTTCTTCGGCAATTCCGGTGCCGAGGCCAACGAGGCCGCCATCAAGCTGGCGCGGCTGTACGGCCACAAGCACAAGGACATCGACAATCCGGCCATCGTGGTCATGGACGGGGCCTTCCACGGCCGTACCCTGGCCACGCTGACCGCCACCGGCAACCGCAAGGTGCAGGCCGGTTTCGAGCCGCTGGTGAGCGGCTTCGTACGGGTGCCCTACAACGATCTGGACGCGGTACGCCTGGTGGCGAAGAACCGCGACATCGTGGCCGTGCTGGTGGAGCCGGTGCAGGGCGAGGGCGGCGTGATCATCCCGGACGAGGGTTACCTCGAAGGCCTGCGCACCATCTGCAATACCCACGGCTGGCTGCTGATGCTGGACGAGATCCAGACCGGCAACGGCCGCACCGGCAGGTATTTCGCCTATCAGCACACGAACGTGCTGCCGGACGTGGTCACCACGGCGAAAGGTCTGGGCAACGGCGTGCCGGTGGGCGCCTGCCTGGCACGCGGCATCGCTGCGGAAGTCTTCGCGCCGGGCAATCACGGCAGCACCTTCGGCGGCAATCCGCTGGCCTGCGCGGCGGCACTGGCCGTGGTCACGGCGCTGCGCGAGGAGCGAGTGATCGAGCGTGTGCCGGCGCTGTCGAAGAAAATCCTCGACGGCTTCCGTGCGCAACTGGGCAAGGTGCCGGGCGTGGTCCAGATCCGCGGCCGCGGCCTGATGGTCGGCATCGAGCTGGATCGCCCCTGCGGCGATCTGGTGGCGCGCGCCCGCGAGGCCGGCCTGCTGATCAACGTGACTGCGGAAAAGACCATCCGGCTGCTGCCGCCGCTGGTCATCACCGACGCCGACGCCGACCTGCTGGTGGCAAAACTGTCGGCACTGGTGGGCGAGTTCCTCGCCGCGCCGGTCGCTGCCTGATCCCGGACATTCCGCCATGGGCCTGCGTCATTTCCTGACCCTGCTGGATCTTTCGCCCGAGGAACTGCGGGTGCTGATCGCGCGCGCCATCGAGCTGAAGGGCATGCAGCGGCGCGGCGAAATCTACGAGCCGCTGAAGAACCGCGTGCTCGGCATGATCTTCGAGAAATCCTCGACCCGCACCCGCGTATCGTTCGAGTCCGCCATGATCCAGTTCGGCGGTGGCTCCATCTTCCTGTCGCCGCGCGATACCCAGCTCGGCCGTGGCGAACCGATCGAGGATTCCGCGCGCGTGCTGTCGCGCATGGTCGATGTGGTGATGATCCGCACCTTCGGCCACGAGAAGGTGGAAGCGTTTGCCGCCTATTCGCACGTGCCGGTGATCAATGCGCTGACCGACCAGCACCATCCCTGCCAGCTGCTGGCCGACATCCAGACCTTCGTCGAGCACCGCGGCGACATCCGCGGCAAGACCGTGGCCTGGATCGGCGACGGCAACAACATGTGCAATTCCTTCATCCATGCGGCGGCGCAGTTCGATTTCCGCCTGAACATCGCCTGCCCGGCGGGTTTCGAGCCGGATGCGGAACTGCTGAAGAAATACGCTTCGCGCATCACGCTCGGTCATGATCCGAAAGCAGCCGTGAAGGGTGCGCATCTGGTGGTGACCGACGTCTGGGCCAGCATGGGCCAGGAAGACGAGCAGGAAGCGCGCGCCAAGAAATTCCACGACTTCCAGGTGAGCCCGGCGCTGATGGACCTGGCCGCGGAAGATGCGCTGTTCATGCACTGTCTGCCGGCACACCGCGGCGAGGAAGTCAGCGAGGACATGCTGGACGACCCCCGTTCGGTGGTCTGGGACGAAGCCGAAAACCGCCTGCACGCGCAGAAGGCGTTGCTCGAGTTCCTGCTCGTTTCCCGCTGAGCGGATTCAGCCCGGCGGCCAGCCGCCCAGCATGCGCCACTTGTTGACGATGGCGCAGAACAGCTCGGCGGTGCGTTCCGCGTCGTAGGCCGCGTTGTGCGCCGCGGCATCGTCGAAGGGTATGCCCATTGCCTCGCAGGCTTTCGCCAGCACGGTCTGGCCGCAGGCCAGACCGGCGAGACTCACCGTGTCAAAACAGCTGAACGGGTGAAACGGGTCGCGCTTGTTGTTGCAGCGCGCGACGGCGGCCTGCAGGAAGTTCAGGTCGAACACGGCGTTGTGGCCCACCAGGATGGCGCGCTTGCAGTCTTCCTCGCGCACCCGCCGGCGCACGTGCTGGAACATCTCCAGCAGGACCTCGGCCTCGGGCACCGCGTTGCGGCCCGGATCGGCCGGATCGATGCCGGTGAAGGCCAGGGCCGAGGGCTCCAGGTTGGCGCCGGGGAAGGGCTGCACCGCAAACGCCATGACCGGCTCCGGCACCAGCAGGCCGGCCTCGTCCATGCGCAGGGTGACGGCAGCGATCTCCAGCAGGGCGTCCTTCCGGTGGTCGAAGCCGCCGGTCTCGACGTCGACGATCACCGGCAGGTAGCCGCGGAAACGCTCGCAGAGCAGGCGCGGTGCGGCAGGCGGTGTGCCGGGCTGGTCGGTCATGGGCAGGGCATTCCGGAGGGGGACGGGCATCCTAGGGAAATTCAGGTAGCGCCGCTAGAATACGCGCCCGTCCCGTTTACCCCGACCCCCGCGCGGAGCTGTCCATGTCGTCCATCAAGAAAGTCGTGCTCGCCTACTCCGGCGGCCTCGATACCTCGATCATCCTCAAGTGGCTGCAGGAGCAGTACGGCTGCGAGGTGGTCACCTTCACCGCCGACATCGGCCAGGGCGAGGAACTCGAGCCGGCGCGCGCCAAGGCGACGGCGATGGGCGTGAAGAAGATCTACATCGACGACCTGCGCGAAGAATTCGTGCGCGACTTCGTGTTCCCGATGTTCCGCGCCAACACCATCTACGAAGGCGAATACCTGCTGGGTACGTCCATCGCCCGCCCGCTGATTGCCAAGCGCCTGGTGGAAATCGCCAACGAAACCGGTGCCGACGCCATCTCGCACGGCGCCACCGGCAAGGGCAACGACCAGGTGCGTTTCGAGCTTGGCGCCTACGCGCTGAAACCGGGCATCAAGGTCATCGCGCCGTGGCGCGAGTGGGACCTGACCTCGCGCGAGTCGCTGATGGAATACGCGAAGAAGAACAACATTCCGGTCGACTTCGCGAAAGCCGGCAAGAAATCCCCGTACTCGATGGATGCCAACCTGCTGCACATCTCCTACGAGGGCGGCGGTCTGGAGGACCCGTGGTGGGAGCCGGAAGAAGACATGTGGCGCTGGACTGTGTCGCCGGAGAAGGCCCCGGACGCGCCGCAGTACATCGAGCTGACCTACCGCAAGGGCGACATCGTGGCTGTCGACGGCAAGGAAATGACGCCGGCCGCGGTCCTGACGCTGCTGAACCAGCTGGGCGGCAAGCACGGCATCGGCCGTCTCGACCTGGTCGAGAACCGCTACGTCGGCATGAAGAGCCGCGGCGCCTACGAAACCCCGGGCGGTACCATCATGCTGCGCGCTCACCGCGCCATTGAATCGCTGACCCTGGACCGTGAAGTGGCGCATCTGAAAGACGAGCTGATGCCGCGCTACGCGTCCATGGTCTACAACGGCTACTGGTGGTCGCCGGAACGCCTGATGCTGCAGAAGATGATCGACGCGTCGCAGGAGCACGTGAACGGCGTCGTGCGCGTGAAGCTGTACAAGGGCAACGTCACCATCGCCGGCCGCAAGTCGGAAGACTCGATCTTCGACGCCAACATTGCGACCTTCGAGGACGACAAGGGCGCCTACAACCAGAAGGACGCCGAAGGCTTCATCCGCCTGAACGCGCTGCGCATGCGCATCCAGGCCGGCAAGGGCCGGAAGCTGAAGTAAGGCCATGCGCATCCTCCACACCATGCTGCGCGTGGGCGACCTGGACCGGTCGCTGGATTTCTACACGCGCGTGCTGGGCATGAAGCTGCTGCGCAAGAAGGATTACCCGGACGGGAAATTCACGCTGGCTTTCGTCGGTTACGGCGAGGAGAGCGAGACCGCGGTGCTGGAGTTGACGTACAACTGGGGTGTGGACCGGTACGAGCTCGGCACGGCCTATGGCCATGTCGCGCTCGCGGTCGACGATGTGTACGCGGCGGTGGAGCGTATCCGCGCGGCCGGTGGCAAGGTCACCCGCGAACCGGGCCCGATGAAGCACGGCTCGACCATCCTCGCCTTCGTCGAGGATCCGGACGGCTACCGCATCGAATTGCTGGGCGATCGCTGAACCGCCGACAACCTTTGCTGTGTTCAGGGAGGAACGATCATGCGTACTGCGTCGACCGTGCTGCCGACACTGGCAGCCATTCTCGTGGCCACGGCCTGCTCGAATCCCTCGCCCATGGCCTCGCCGGAAAACATGGCGCTCGGGGCCTGTGAAACGATCCTGGACAAGGACGGCATGGCTTTCGAGAAGCTCACCATCACCGAAGCGGATTTCATCCTGCAGGAGCAGGGCCTGAAGTTTCCGGTGGCGCAACGCCAGAGCTATGCCGGCAGCGTGCTCAAGCCCGAGCAGCTGACCGCGCAGCGCCACGAGTTCGAGCGTGCCGCGCGCGAGCTGGCAGGGGTGTCCTGCAAGGCGGCGGTGCCACGCGGCAGCGAGATCCGCGAACGCATGGATGGCGGCAATCTGGAAGTCCTGCTCTACGCCATCGTCAGCGACGGCAAGCCGGTGGAGTCGCCGTTGTTCGAGGTGGTGAACTGGGGCGGCGAGAACCGGTACCGCCTGCTCGGGCTGCGTTTCGGCGACGAGCGTTTCGTGCGCGCGACGCACACGGGTGAACCGGGTGGACAGGAGCCGGCGGAAGAAGCCTACCTGGAGGAGGCCGGCCCGGAAGAGGCACTGTCCGGTGAGCCGGACGGTGGTGACATGTCGGCGGAAGAACCGCTGCCGGAAGACACGGGCGGCAGCCTGGAATCGCAGGACGCGCCCTGAGCCCGGCCTGAAAAAAAGCCCCGGCATGCCGGGGCTTTTTCTGTCTGAGTGACCCTGCGCGGGCTCCTACTTGAGGAAACCCTTCAGCAGCGAGGCGCCCTGGGCGAGCAGGTCCTGCGGATTGCCGGACAGCGCGCCGTTCGGCGACAGCTTGTCGACGATGGCGGGCAGTTGCGTGGCCACCAGTTGCGACACCTGCTGCGGATCGATGCCGAACTGTTTGGCCACCGCGGCAATCTGCGGATTGCCCAGCGCCTTCGTGATCTGGTCGGCGTTGATCGGCAGGTTCTGGCCGTTGCCCAGCCAGCTTTTCACCACCGGTTCCAGACCGCCCTGCTTCAGTTTGTTGAGCAGGCCGTCGAGACCGCCGTTCTGCGCCATCAGCGCCTGCACCAGTTGCAGGATGTTCGGCTGGCCGCCGCCGGCCTGGCCACCGAGTGCATTGCCCAGTTGCTTGCCCATTTCGTCGAGGAATCCCATGGCACGCTCCTTGTCCGGCACGCGTCCGGAAGAAAAAAGGGGCGACCAGTCTAGCCGGGATTCCGCGACGCTTCGGCGTGTGTGGCGGTTCAGTCCAGTCCGGAAACGATGACCGGCCCGTCCGGCATGGCTGCCGTCGCGCCGCTGTCGCCGGCGGCCACCACGCCGTGCAGCAGCACGGCCAGGGCGATGAACAGGGCAGCGGCGAGGGCGCCGGGGATGTGGTTGTGGATGCTCATGGCCTTGTCCTCCCTGTCGTTGCCGCTGCCCGGGATCGGGTACCGCGGTCGACAGGGTGAGCATCCGCCCGGGGGAGGGCGGCCGGCCAACGAGCTTTCAGCCGGGGGGCGAGGAGAAAAACTTGTCGGTGCGTCGGTCCAGGCCCCGGAACAGCTCGTGGACCCAGGCGATGAAGTCGATCACGTCCCGGCGGCGGCGCACGGCATCCCGCACCACCACGCACAGCTGGCCGCTGACGTGCCAGTGGTCCGGCAGCGGCGCGACCAGACGGCCGTCCTCCAGCCAGTCGATCACGAACGGGAACACACCCAGGGTCCAGCCGTTGCCCTGGGCCGCGGCCGAGAGCAGGCCGCGGTAGTTGTTCAGCATCACGGTGGTGCCGGTGACGGCCGGCCAGCCCTGGGCGGCACACCAGTTCGGCCAGGTCTGTTCGAAACCGGTGAGGCGATACGAGGTTTCGCGCTTGAAGCCGTGGGGCGCATCGCTGGCCAGCCGTTCGCGCATCGACGCCGCGCACACCGGCGTGGCGCGCACCGGGCACACCGGGATGGCGTCCGGCGGCAACTGCTGGAGGATGCGGATGGCAATGTCGGCTTCGCCGCCGGCCACGTCCACGGTTTTCCAGTCGCCCTCGATGCGCACGCGGAAGTCCGGATGATCGCGCAGGAACTGCCCGATCATGGGCGCAAGGATGTCGGCGTCGGCCAGCGGCACGGTCGACAGTTTCAGCGGTTCATCGTCGGCGGGCTGCAGTGCGGTGGTGGCGGCGCGCAGCAGATCCATCGCCCGCGCCACGTCCGCGAAGTAACGTTCGCCTTCCGGCGTGAAGGTGAGCGCGCGCGGCGTGCGCACGAACAGCGGCACGCCCAGCTGGTCTTCCAGCTCGCGCACCTGGTGGCTGACGGCGGATGGCGTCACGTTGAGCGCTTCCGCGGCCAGCCGGAAGTTGAGCGTGCGGCCGGCCGCCTCGAAGGCGCGCAGCAGGTTCAGCGAGGGCAGGGCGCGCGACATGTGCGGCTCAGGGATTCAGCCGCGTGATGGTCCAGCGTGTGCGATCGCCGGCATCACGTGCATAGACGAAGCGGTCGTGCAGACGGTGTGCACCGGCCTGCCAGAACTCGATGCGCTCCGGGATCACGCAGTAGCCACCCCAGTGCGGTGGTCGCGGTACCGGCCCGCCGGCGTATTGCCGCTCCCGGTCGTGGAAACGCGCCAGCAGCTCTTCGCGTGACGCCAGCGGGCGGCTCTGTACCGAAGCCCAGGCGCCGAGCTGGCTTTCCCGCGGACGCGAGGCGAAATAGGCGTCGTCCTGCGCGGGCGAGGTCGGTGCCGTGTGGCCCTGCACCAGCACCTGGCGATGGCCGTTGTTGCGGTCCAGCCACAGGAAGTGCAGCGACGCGCGGGCATTGGCCGCCAGTTGCAGGCCCTTGTTGCTCTCACGGTTGGTGAAGAACACGAAGCCGGCGTTGTCGGCCTGTTTCAGCAGCACGGTGCGTTGCCAGGGCATGCCCCCGGCGTCCACCGTGGCCAGCACCATGGCATGCGGCTCCGGCGCGCCGGTGGCGATCCAGGCGTCGAACCATTGCCGGAAGCGGGTGAACGGGTCAGGCGGCAGGTCGGAAGCGTTGTTCATGGCGACTGCACGGCAGGACGGGAATGTCCGCGCAGACTAGCCGATAGCCGCTCCGGATGCGATGACGTGACCAGTCATGGAATGCGGCGCAAAAGTCACCGGCGGCGGCGCAGCAGCAGGATCGCCAGCAGTGCCGGCAGCAGGCCGCCGGCAGCGCCGATCAGGTCTTCGAACAGGCTGTTCTCGTCGGCCTCGACACCCAGGTCGGTGCCGTCGCCGCCTTCCTCCGGGGTCACGGTTTCCGCTTCGGACACGTTGTAGCGCACTACCTGTTCGCGCACGGCTTCGGGCGCGGCGGTGTCGCGCACTTCCATGCGGAAGCAGACGTCGCCGGTGTAGCTGCCGGTGTCGTAGTGCGCGTTGCCGGTGGTCCAGTCGGCCAGCAGCGTCCAGTCGGCATCGGCCGGCGTTTTCATCCAGGTGCGGTACTGGTAGCTGCCGCTGCCGCCGGTCACGGCCGGACGGATGTCCAGTGCATCGCCGGGTTCCAGCCAGGCCGGCGTTTCCAGCGCACCGCGCACGAAGCGCAGGCCGCCGGCCGGTGCCGTGACGGATGCATCGAGGAAGAACGCTTCCGGCAGCGCCTTGCAGTTCCGGTAGCCGTAGCCGACCAGCCGGCCCGAATGGTTCATGTCGGTGACGGTGTTCAGCTCCCAGCCTTCGGCCTGCACCGCCAGGTTCACCAGCGATTCAGCCACCGGTGTTGCGGCGGTGACATCCACCAGGAACGGATGGCCGATGCCGGCCGCGTTGTAGCCGAAGTTGCCGGTCAGCACGCCGGCGTTGTCGAGCGCGAAGCCGAGCACGGTGCCGGCGCGGATACTGCCGGCGATGCCGCCGATCACTGTCATGCCGCCGGTGCAGTCGAGGGTACCGTCGGCGCCGGCATCGAGTGCGGCCGGATCGAAGGTGCAGGACAGCAGCCGCTTTTCGTACACCGTCGAGCCCACGGTGATATCGCCGCGCAGCACGGCGCGATCGGCGTTGATCGCCAGCGGGAACACCGATGCAACCTGGCGCACGGCATCGCCGGCAACCACGGTGGACGGGAAGCGGTAGCGCACCGTGCTGCCGTCGGCGAGCAGGCGGATCATCAGCGCGCCGTCCGGCTCCGCCGGCGCCACGGTCCTGACCGTACGCAGGTCACCGCCGGTGCTGCTGCCGTGTCCATGGTCGTCATCGCACTTGTGATGGCCGTAGCCGTGCCCGTTGCCGTGCTCCTCGTGGCCGCGGCCGCCACCGTGGTGATGATCGTCATCGTCGTCGCATTCGTCCGGATCCGGTGCGCAGTCCTCGCCGAACACCAGGCAGGCGCCGTCGAGCCGGCCGTAGGCCAGCACCAGCGGTTCGGCCAGATCGTTGATGGCAACCAGCCAGGGCACGTCGTCGAGCACCACCTGGCCGGCCGCGTGTATCAGCAGGCCGTACTGCGTGCCGGCGGCCATCTGTGTGGTGGCCACCACGCCGGCCTTGTTCTCGTCCACGAAGTTGCCGGGGTATTCCATGAACGGCAGCGAACCGGGGACGGCGGTGGCATCGTCCGGTGTGTTCAGGAAGGCGGTGACGGCGCTGGTGTCACCGGTGACGTCGTCGGTGAGCACGCGGATGCCGAACGGGAATTCCGTGTTGCAGAGAATCCACCAGCAGGACACGTCGGCGGCCGACAGCGCTGCGAAGTCGTCGCTGTCGACCGCGGTCATGGCCGGGTTGGCGCCGAACTTGATGTTGATGGCGCGCACCTGGCCGGCCGTGGTGACGCGGAAGCCGTACAGCACGCCGAGATTGTTGGTGGCGGTGGCGACGGAAAACTGCTGGTCGGCAAACTGTGTCTTGTATTCCGCCGTTTCCGGAATGGCGTCGGCGATGCTGCTGAAGGTGTAGCCGGCCGGCAGGGCGGCGCGGGCCAGGCCGGTGCCGGCCAGCAGCAGACCCGACAGCAGGATGGCGGCGAGACGGAGGTTCCTCGGGGTGGACATGGCGTTCCTGCCTGCGCATCTGCGCGCGCTTCGTGATTCCCGGATTTCCGCAGGCTAGCAGCGGCCGGGGCGCCCGGAAAACAGTTGTACCGGGCAGTGGCATACCGGACCGACGGGTGGGTGCAGGCCGGGGGCTTCCGGTATTGTTCCGGCCGTATCCATGGAGTGACCCATGCCGAAGCCTTTGAGTACCGCCCTGGCCTGCCTGTTGCCGCTCTGCCTTGTGCTGCCGGTGGCGGCCGATGCTGCCACCCGGGTGCCGCGTGACGGCATCGTGATCGATATCGGCGGCGGGCCCATCGTGGGTGACATCGTCATCCACGACGACACGCTGAACGAGTTGCTGGCCGGCCTGGGTGTGCTGGATGTGTCGGACAGCAGCGAAGTGCGCAGCGGGATCCGCGGATTCGACATGGCCGGCATGCTGACCGGGTTCCGGCATTTTCCCGGCAGCAGTGAAACGTTTGTCTATCCGGCGTCGATCGGCCTGGGCTGCACAGGTCCGGGTACCGGTGCCTGTGTGCTGTTCCAGGATGTGCTGGCGCGCCTGCAGCAGGATCTCGATGCCGGTCTGCATGTGCCGGACCTGATGCCGGTCGGGCAGGCCGTCGCGGCGGAGATGTGGTCGCTGGGCGACTTTGTCATCACGCTGCCGGCTGCGCCGCGGCTGCTGCTGAAAGACAACGACACCGATCTCGCGCATCTGTGCCGTCTGATCGAGCCGCTCTCGGTGGAAGCACTGGTGGCAGACGGCCTGCAGCTCGCGTGCACACAGCCGGATGAAACGTGGCAGCTGTCGGATCAGCCGCAGCCGGCACCGAACGGCAATGGCTGGCAGGCCGTCAACGCCGGTTTCCGGCTGGAGGAAGGCGGGCCCGTGTTCCTGCCGCCGCGCATCATCCATCTGGCCGCAGAAGATCCGGTGCCGGTCACGCTGGAGGGTCTGCTGGAAGTGTACGGCCTGAGTGATGACAACCGGCTGATTGCACGCCCGGCGGAGGGCGACAAACCGGTGCTGGCTGTCTTCGACGGCGAAGGCATTTCCTCGACGACCGTGCTGCCGGACAGCTGGACCGTGACCGTGGATGGCGGCAGCTACGACATCCCCTTCCTGGGTTATCTGCCGCTGGCCATCAATACCAGCCGCATCGTCTTGCGCGTGAACGGGTACGACACGGAGAACATCGGTTGTACGGGTGCGGCCTGCGAAGCACCGCTGCCGGTGGAAATGCTCCTGGAGCGTACCGGCGACCTTTTCTACTGCCTGCTGTCGGAAAACTGCAGCACGGCCTATCCGCTGCTGCGCACGAACAACACGGTGACGATCGACGAGGCGGGCAACTGGTTGCCGGCAGTGAATGCATCCGGAAGTGCCCGGGCCCTGCTGGGCAACGACAACGTGCTGGTGGTGAATGACCGGCGTCTGGCTTCTGCGGAGCCGTTCCTGGTCGATCTGGTCAGTGGCGTCGGAAAAATCTGGTTGCTGGACGTGATGCCAGCCAACGATTGGTCGAATTTTTTCGTCGAATCGCGTCGTACCGACGGACTGATGGCCGGTTATGCCGTGGCGCCAGGCGACGATCCGGAAATGCTGGAGATCTCTGCGGTCGTTCTGGCGCCGGCGGGTTTCGTTGACGCCGGAGGTGATGACGGCGGCAGCGACAGCGGCGGCTCCTTCTGGCTGTGGCCGCTGCTGATCCTGGGCGTGCGGCGCCGGTATCGCTGAATAAAAAAGCCCGGCAATTGCCGGGCTTATTCGTGGCGCGGTAACGCGGGGTTCAGCGCGGCTTGACGGAAATCCCCAGCCGGTCGGTGACGTGGCCGTCGAAAGTGCCCTTGTTGAAGCGGCGATACTGCGTCTTCCAGCTTTCCCACTTCGGATACAGGTTGCGGGCCTGCGTTTCGGCGGTCAGCAGTTTCAGGTCCAGGCCCCAGTGCGGACGGGCGCCGAACTCGTTCAGGAACGTCTGCTGGTAGGTGCGCAGCAGGTCCATGTAGCCGTTGGTGCCCTTGAGCACGATCACCTCGATGAAGGCGGTGTTGCGGCCCTGCTGCATGCCGATGAAGTTGTCGGTGGCTTTCACGAAGCGTACGGCGACCGGCGCCGTGTGCACCTTTTTCTGCGCGTACAGGCTTTCGGCGATCTGGAACGAACGCTCGATGGCGGCCACGGTCTGGTTGATCTCGAAGGCCGCCTCGATGGCGATCGCTTCGGTGTAGTTCACCACGCCGATGTTGAACACGTTGTAGCTGACGTTGGTGTAGTTGTCGTCTTCCTGGGAGGTCAGGCTCTGCTCGAGGATGGGCTTGGCCATGGACGGGAAGGTGTTGATGATCCAGGTGAGCGGCTGCTCGAAGAAAGTAATCAGCCCGGACACATAGTCCGTTCCGGGCTGGCCGCGGTCTGTGGACGGTTGCAGCGGCAAAGCGGTGTAGGAGCGATAGCGCTCGGTCACCAGGAAAGTGTGGTCGCCGGTGTTGTCGGCATAGGGCGTGTACTGGAATTCCACATGTTCCGGTGAGACGCGGTCGTTGTAGACCGGGCGGCCGGCGATGACGCGCTCGAGGATGCCGTCCGGCTTTTTCACATCCGACCACTTCATCTTGTAGCGCACTTCACGCAGCCAGAATTTCTGGTCGGTTTTCAGCGTCACCGAATAGACCACGCCCAGGGAGCCGATGGCGACGCGTGCCGCATTGAAGGCATCGTCGTCCTGGATCAGCTGGACCTTGATGGCGGAGTTCTCTTCCAGCGTGCCCTTGAAGCCGACGGGATTGGTGATGCCGTTGCGCGGCTCGATCTGGTAGACCTTGCCGGCCTCGCCCACCATCTGCAGGCTCACCACCTGGTCGGCGATCGGGCCGTACTCCAGGCCGGAGCCGTGGGTGGCGGTCATCATCACGCCGGCGATGGTCTGGCCGTCGTAGCCGCCCATGTTGAACAGCGCGCGGCCGTTGTTGTCGAGGTGCGTGTTCAGCTCGCGCAGGCGCATGCCGCTCTGCACGCGTACCAGCGAGGTGTCGTTCTGCACCTTCAGGCGCGAACGGTCCAGCGTGAGTGCCTTGTTGAGTTTTTCTGGCGTGAACAGCACGTCGTTGGTGATCGCGACGTCGGACGCCGAATGGCCGGAGCCGGTCATGCGCACGCGCTTGCCGGCGGCGGTGGCGCGGCTCACGTAGTCGACCAGCTGCGCAGCACTGTCCGGCGCGGTCATGTATTCCGGGGTCGCCTTTTCGGTCTTGACCCAGTTTTCCCATTCGCAGCCGGTGATCAGCAGCGCGAGAGCGGTGGCGGCAAGCAGCTTGCCGGTGGCGGGCAGTACGGACATGCGGGACCCCTGACGGTGTCGGTGTTGTTGTTATGGGAGGCGATCCTCCGCCCCCGACCCGGACACCGTAAATAGGACGAACGTACTAGAAACCCTCCGGGAGAGTGGGTGCCGGACGGATTGACGCGCCCGGATCGCCCTTGTAGTTTACCGTTCAGTTAATTAACTGGACGGTTACTCATGTCCGCCGACCCGCTGAGCGCCATCTTCGCTGCCCTGGCCGACCCCACCCGCCGCGCGATCCTCGCCCGGCTGTCCGGTGGCGAGGCGTCGGTCACCGAACTGGCCGAACCGTTCGACATGTCGCTGCCGGCCGTCACCAAGCACCTGAAGGTGCTGGAGCGCGCCGGCCTCATCACCCGCGGCCGCGAGGCCCAGTGGCGGCCCTGCCGGCTGGAGGCACAGGGCCTGCGCCAGGCCGCCGACTGGGTCGGGCAGTACCGCCGGCACTGGGAACAGCGCCTGGACCGGCTCGAGGAATACCTGAAACAGATGCAGAACGAGGACAACAAGCCATGAGTGCCGCTGTCACCACCACGGCTGCTGTCGTTCCGCCCGTGCGTCACCGCAGCCCGCTGGCCAGTGCCGGATTCGTCGCGGACGGCAACGGCACGAAGCGGATGTTCACCGGGCAGATCGCCCGGCTGGACGGCAAGGACCGGCTGCCGGAACGTGAAGGCGGCACGCGCTGGCTGCCGGACCGTCTGGAACAATACCCCCGGCAAAAACTGTAACTGCCATTCTCACAACCTCCTTCCGGAAACCGCCATTCATGACTGACGGACTCGACAGCCGCAAACGCTGGCTGGCCCTGATCATTCTTTGCCTGGGCGATCTGATGATCGTGCTGGACACCACCATCGTGAACGTCGCGCTGCCGTCGATCGGTGCCGACCTGGCGTTCTCGCAGACCTCGCTGGTGTGGGTGGTGAATGCCTACATGCTGACCTTCGGCGGCTTCCTGCTGCTGGGCGGACGGCTGGGCGATCTGTACGGCTACCGCAGCATGTATCTGGCCGGCATCGTGCTGTTCACGCTCGCCTCGCTGGCCTGCGGCGTGGCGAACTCGCAGGAAATGCTGATTGCCGCGCGCGCCGTGCAGGGCCTGGGTGGCGCCGTGGTGTCGGCCGTGGCCATGGCGCTGATCATGAACATCTTCACGGAAGCCGGAGAACGCACGAAAGCCATGGGCGTGTTCGGCTTCGTGATGGCCGGTGGCGGCTCGCTGGGCGTGCTGCTGGGCGGCGTGCTGGTCGATGCCTTCGACTGGCACTGGATTTTCCTGGTCAACATCCCGATCGGCATCGGCGTGTACGCGCTGTGCCTGATGCTGCTGCCGGCGGACAAGGCCGGCAGCGCGGATACAAAACTGGACATGTCCGGTGCGGTCACGGTGACGCTGTCGCTGATGCTGGCGGTGTACGCCATCGTCAACGGCAACGAGGCCGGCTGGGGCTCCACGCAGACGCTGGGCCTGCTCGGTGCGTCCGTTGTGCTGCTGGCGATATTCCTTGCCATCGAGTCGCGCGTGACGGCACCGCTGATGCCACTGTCGCTGTTCCGGCTGCGCAACGTGTCGGTGTCGAACGTGGTGGGCGTGCTGTGGGCAGCGGCCATGTTCGCGTGGTTCTTCATTTCCGCGCTCTACATGCAGCTGGTCCTGGGCTATACGCCGATGCAGATCGGCCTGGCTTTCCTGCCCACCAACCTGATCATGGCGGCGTTCTCGCTGGGCCTGTCCGCGAAAATGGTGATGCGCTACGGCATCCGCCTGCCGCTGGCGCTGGGGCTGGCCCTCGCGGCGCTGGGGCTGTTCCTGTTCGCGTTCTCGCCGGTGGACGGCACGTTCGTGTGGCACATCCTGCCCGGCATGCTGCTGCTCGGGCTGGGTGCCGGCATGGCCTTCAATCCGGTGCTGCTGGCTGCCATGGACGGTGTCGATCCGAAAGATTCCGGGCTGGCCTCCGGTGTGGTGAACACCTCGTTCATGATGGGCGGCGCGCTGGGCCTGGCGGTGCTGGCCAGTCTTGCCGGTGCGCGCACGGACAGTCTGCTGGCCGACGGTGCGGTGCATGCGCATGCGCTCAACGGCGGTTACCAGCTGGCATTCCTGGTCGGTGCCATCTTCGCCGCGCTGGGTGCGCTGCTGAGTGCCATGCTGTTGCGCACCTCGGCGCCGACGGAGCAGGCCGGTGCACCGGCCGTTCACTGAGGCAGACACCATGTCCTCTGCACAACACGGCAGTTTCACGATCGAGCGCGTACTGGCTTTCGCTCCGGCCCGGGTCTATGCCGCCTGGGCGACGGAAGAGGGCAAGGCCCGCTGGTTTTCCGGTTCCGATGGCTGGACGCTGCTGCTGCGCGAATTCGATTTCCGCATCGGCGGCCGCGAGCGGGCAAAGGGCCGGCGCAGCAATGGTGAGGTCACTGACTTTCAGGCCGTGTACCACGACATTGTTCCGGAGCGCCGTATCGTCTACAGCTACGGCATGCACCTGGACGATCGCCGCATTTCGGTGTCGCTGGCCACGGTCGAGTTCCATGCAGAATCCGGCGGCACGCGGCTGCGTGTCACCGAGCAGGGCGCCTTTCTTGACAGTTACCACGACGGTGGCAGCCGTGAACGGGGTACACAGTTGCTGATGGACGCCATGACGGCATCGCTGTGACGAGGAGGCAGGGGTCATGTTGAAAACGTACACGGGAAGCTGTCACTGCGGAGCGCTGAGATTCGAGGCCGATCTCGATCTCACGCAATCCACTTACCGCTGCAACTGCTCGATCTGCCGGCGCACACGCTTCTGGCCAGCCGTGGCAGTCGAGGGCGGATTCCGCATTCTGTCGGGTGAAGACCAGCTGACCCGATACACCTTCAAGTCACACAAAAACCATCATTACTTCTGCCGGCACTGTGGTGTGCGTGCCTTCGGTGTCGGCAACGACACGCCGATGGGAAATATGTACGGCGTGAACGTCGGCTGTCTGGATGCACTCACGGACGAGGATCTGTCGGCGTTGAGGATCACGTACGTTGACGGTCTGCACGACCGCTTCGAGCCGCCGCAGCACACCGCCCATCTGTAAGGGAGATCGCCATGTTCAAGTACATACTCGCCGGCGTTTCCACGCTGATTCTCGCCGTGCTGGGATTTGCCGCCCTGCAGCCGGACACGTTCCGCATCGAGCGCAAGACCGTGATCGCGGCGGCGCCGGAGCGGGTGTTTTCGCAAGTGAATGATTTCAGGGCCTGGCAGGCATGGTCGCCGTGGGAAAAGATGGACCCGGCGATGCAGCGCGACTACGGCGCGGTCACGGCCGGCGTCGGCGCCAGCTATGGCTGGCAAGGCAACGACAAGGTGGGCCGGGGCCGCATGACCATCGCCGAGGCCGTGCCGGCGCAGAAGATCGTCATCCGGCTGGATTTCCTGGCGCCGTTCGAGGCGCACAACACGGCGGAATTCACATTCACGCCGTCGGCCGGCGGCACGGAAGTGGCCTGGGTCATGCACGGGCCCAACAGTTTCATCGGCAAGGTGATGGGCCTGGTTTTCGACGTGGATGCCATGGTCGGCAAGGACTTCGCAGCCGGGCTGGCGAACCTGAAAGCCGTTTCCGAGCAACAACCCTGACAGGAATGCCGTCATGAGCAGCCAGGAAAAAGCCCTTGATTTCGTGATCTCGCGTGTGTTCGACGCACCGCGCCGCCTGCTGTGGCGCGCCTGGACCGAGCCCGCGCACCTGGCGCAGTGGATGAGCCCGGCGGGCTTTTCGAATTTCCATGCCGAACTCGATTTGCGCCCGGGCGGCAGCTACCTCTACGGGCTGAAGATGCCGGACGGCAGCGAGATGTGGGGCAAGTGGCTGATCCGCGAGATCGTGGAGAACGAGCGGCTGGTGTATGTGCAGCATTTCTCGGACCGCAACGGCGGCGTCACGCGCCATCCGTTCAGCCCGGAGTGGCCGGAGAAAATCCTGTCGGTGATCACGCTGGCGGATCAGGGCACGCAGACGCTGCTGACGATCCGCTGGGCACCGCTGGACGCATCGGACGGGGAGATCCGCGTGTTCAACGAAGGTCACGCGAGCATGAACGGCGGCTGGGGCGGCACGCTGGAGAAACTGGCTACCTGTCTGGCGAAGCAGCAGGCGTAGGAGCCCCGCCGGAGCGGTGGCACGGCCCCGGCGCGGTGCGCCCGTCAGCGGGCGCTACTGGCGCGGGAAATGCTCGATGTGGACTTCGCCGCGGCGGCCCAGGTATTTCACGTGCCGGCCGGCGATCCATACGAAGTAGCTGACGCAGCCCGACTCCATCGACAAACCCATGAACTCGCGGTACTTGATCTCGCCGCGCTGGGATGCCCGCACGGCATCGTGCAGGCCTTCCGCTTCGAAGCGGTCGGCAATCACCACCTCCGGCGGCGTCAGCCGGGTCACGTGGGTGCCGCCTTCCTGCGAGTAGTAGGTGGTGGTGCCGTGACGATAGTCCGCGTAATAGGACTCGATGCCGGCGGCGGCGAGCCTGGCGATCACGGTACCGAAATCGATGGTCTCCGCCTGGGACTGGCGCGCGCAGTCTTCGACGACGGTTTTCGCTTCGTTGCTGATGTTCATGCCCTGCTCCTGTTTGCCCGTCAGTCGACCGGGACGGTTTTCATCTGGTGGATGCGTACGATTTCCTTCATGGCGGCCGCGATGGCCTCGCGGCGCCGGGGCTCGAGATGGCCGAAGAACGCGTCGTCGTTTTCGTCCGCGAGGCGTGCCAGCTCCGGCACCAGCCGGTTGCCCTCCGCAGTCAGCCCGATCTGCTGTTGCCGGCGGTCGTGTTCGCTGAAGGAGCGGGTGACCAGTGCCTTGGTCTGCAGGCGATCCACGAGTTTGGACACGGCGCCGCGGGTCATGCCCATGGTCCGGGCCACGGCACTGGGCGAAGTGCGTCCGCAGCGGTACAGCTCGCGCAGGATCACCCATTCGGAGAGGGTGACGCCGCGGGCCTCGACCTTGCGGCGGAAGGCGTAGGAGACGTGGTTGGAGACGAAACGCAGCCAGTAGCCGAGGTGATCCTCGATGTGGCTGGGCGGTGCTGCCGGGAGTGGCATGGTTCCGGCTCCTGACGCGAGAAGCCGGCATTATAGTTTCCTAGGAAACAAACAAGCAAGTGCCGGCCGGCTACTCCACGTGCGCCGGGTGCCCTGCCTGTGGCCGGATGATGTCGACCTCGCGCCCGGCGAAGTAGCTTTCCAGCAGGTGTCGCTGTTCTGCGCGGCTTTTCGCGAGATATCGCGTCAGCGCGGCATCGCCGCGCAGCCGGTACCACAGCAGGTACAGGAAGCGTGGCGGCGCGCTCAGCAGCGGGTACCAGGGCAGCGCATACCAGGGGATGCCGAGCCGCCAGCGTTGCACCGGCCCGAGGATCAGCGCCGAATTGCTGATGTGTTTCTGGTACAGCCACCGGCGCATCAGGCGCAGCCGCCAGGGTTTGCCGGCCAGCGCCGGCAGGTTCTGCGACAGCGGCTGGTCGCGCAGTGCGCAGCCCATCAGCCGGATTTTTTCGTCCGGCAGGCGATGCGTCAGGAAGGTGTGGAACAGCTTGCGCATGCCGTCGCGTTCGGTGACGGCCAGCCAGCGATCTTCCAGCCCGGACAGCCAGCCGATGTAGCGCCACATGTGCATGGCGGCCTTCGAGTCGCGCGGGCCCAGCGGCACGCCGAACAGGCGCGCACCCAGCAGCGTCACCGGGCCGAAGGCCAGGTACGTGGCGAGCATGTCCATCTGGTTGATCGGCAGGCCCCAGGTGGATGCATCCCAGCCCTTGCCGGTGCGCAGGTGGCGGCGCACCAGCGCATGCACCATGCGTACGCGGATGGTGGTGATGAAGCCTGCGCCGAAGCGGTCGAGGCCGCCGCTTTCCGTGACGTCGAACAGCCACTTGCCGGTTTCGCCGAGCCGCAGCCCGACATCCTTGTGCAGTGCGCCGGTGGCGGCCAGCACCTGGTTGAAACTGTTGAAGTAGACGTAGCCGCCCATCAGCGCCATGTCGCGCAGCACGTAGAAGCTGACGTTGCCGCCCAGCTGCGAGATGCGGGCACCTTCCTCGAGCAACGTACGGTCCAGCCAGGCCGGTGGCGTGTCGATGTGCGCAAAGAATTCCCTGAGCGGCGCCGGCGCGTTGCTGACGCTGTCGATGCCTTCCGTGAGCGCCTGTTCGAACAGGGTTTTGGCGATCCGCGGGCCCGCGGCGAACATCCAGTCCACCACACGGTCCATGGGCTCGTCGCCGTGCTGCAGGGCCTCCTGCACGGCACGCCATTCCTCCGCGGTCGGCGCCAGCGGCTGGCCGAACAGCGGCCGGGCGAGGAAGGCCGGGAGCCAGGACGTGCGGGCGATCCAGTCCGGCTGGAGGCGGCGGGGCGGGGAGCGGCTGGCGGTGTCGGTCATGGCGATGGTGGCCGGGCAGGAAGTGCCGCCATCTTTATGCGAGCAATTGCTCGTTTTCAACTCGCGTTTACGGGGCCATCCCGGTTGCCCGTCGACGGGCTCCTACGCCGTGGCCGGGCCCACCCGCTCCAGTTTCGCCGGCACGTACTTGTGCCACGGCGTGCCGGCAATGGCATCGCGCTGGAAGCTGTCGGTGAGTTCGTTCGGCGGTACGCCCATGCGCACGATCTCGCCGCTGGCCTTGCGGTAGTCCAGGCCCTGGCCGTTGGGCAGCGAAATGTTGCCCGGCTGCATCATGCCGGTGATTTCCACTGGCGCTTCCAGGCTGGCGCGCCGGGTTGTCACCCGTACGACATCGCCGTCGTTGCAGCCGAGTTTCGCGGCATCTTCCGGATGGATGCGCAACGTGCCGTAGCGGCCGCGCCTGTGCCAGGCGGCATCGCGCACGGCGGTGTTGCTGGTGTCGCTGCGGCGTTCGCCGGCGGCGAGGATGAACGGGAATTCCGGATCGCGCGGCGGAACTTCCGTGGCGAGCTTCGCCAGCTCCGGCAGCAGTTCCGGAATGTGCAGGTTGATGCGGTGTTCCGGCAGGCCGATCGCGTTCCAGCTGTCCTCGAACGTGCTCTCGGCGAACACCACGCCGGACGGCGTGTCGAGCAGCGCCTGGAACATCCGGTCGGCCGCCAGCGGCGGCAGGCCGCCGAAGCCGGCGCGCGCGGCGGTCTTCCGGTTGCCGAGCACGTGCAGCTGGCAGATGCCCCAGATCGCTGCGGCGGAATCCATGCCGGCCGGCAGCGACGGGCCCAGCGTGCGGTACAGGATTACCGGTGCGTACTTCGCGATTTTCGGGCGGGTGGCCATGCCGGCGAAGAAGGCCAGCGCGAAAGCCTTGCGGCCGAGCTTCAGTGCAAGACGCAGCGGGCGGTAATCCTTGTCCGAGAGTTCGCCCATGGCTTCCAGCAGGCGCGCGTGGATCTCCGCTTCCGGCAGCGTGCCAGGCAGCGGTGCGAACAGCGGCGCGCGCAGGTGGAAGGCGTTGCGCGGGAACTCGAGGTTGAAAAAGGTGGCCTCGGCCTTTTCGAACTGGCTGGCCGCCGGCAGCACGTAGTCGGCCTCGCGTGCGGTTTCGGTCATGGCGACGTCGATCACCACCGAGAGCTCCAGCGCGCGCAGGGCCTGACGCATGCGCTGGCTGTCGGCCAGCGAGTGCACGGGGTTGCCGCTTTCGATCAGCATGGCGCGGTAACGCTTCGGGTGATCGGTGAGGATTTCCTCGGGTATCACGTTGCAGGGAATCAGGCCGATGATGATTCGGGCGCCGGCCACCGGGCTCTTCTTCTGCTCGCGCGGGCCCTGCTTTTTCTTCGCCGGGCCGGTCTCGCCCTTGCTGGCCTTGGCCAGCGACAGGAAGGGCACGAAGGCGTTGTTGGTGCCCTCGCGCCCGTAGTGGCCGGTGAGTACCCAGGTGAGCCGCTGCAGGTAGCTGCCCAGCGTGGAATGCAGGTTCATCTGCATGCCCAGGTCTTCCAGTGCGGACACGCTCTTCGCGCGGGCGATGCGCTGTGCCGCGGCGCGCAACTGCTCCGGCGGCACGCCGCAGATTTCCGCGCAGCGCGCCACCGGAATCTGCTGCAGTTCGCTTTCTATCGCAGCGAATCCGCGGGTGTGCTGCGCCACCCAGTCACGGTTGACGAGATTTTCCTGCACGATGATCCCGAGCAGGGCGGCCAGGCACCAGGCGTCGGTGCCGGGTTTGATCTGCAGGTGGAAGTCGGCCAGCGCGGCGGTCTCGCTCACGCGCGGATCGATCACGATCAGCGAGCGTGCCGGGTCCTTCGCGATGGCATTGAGTATCACGCGGGCGCGTGCGAAGCCGTGCGACTGCCAGGGATTCTTGCCGATGAACAGTGCCACCTCGCAATGCTCGAAGTCACCGTGGTTGCCCGAGCCGAACATCTTGCCCTGCACCCAGAATTCGCCGGTCTTCTCCTGCGCCAGCGCGTTGGAGCGGTATTTCACGCCCAGCGCCTTGAGCGTGCTGTCGCCGTAGGCGCCGCCCAGGTGGTTGCCCTGGCCGCCGCCGCCGTAATAGAGGATGGATTCGCCGCCGTATTTCTGTTTCACCGCGAGGAATTTCTGCGCGATCTCGGCGATGGCGGTATCCCAGGAGATGGCCTCGTAGGTGCCGTCCGCGCGGCGGCGCATGGGCGAGGTCAGCCGGTCGGCGCCGTTCTGGTAGTAGTCCATGCGCTGCGATTTCTCGCAGACATAGCCGTGCGACCCCGGGTGATCGTCGTCGCCGCGCATCTTCAGGATGCGGCGGCCGTCCGGCCCGCCGGTCTGCACCTCCAGCCCGCAGTTGATGCTGCACAGGATGCAGGCGGTCTTTTTCCAGGCTTCCGGCTTCAGGGCTGCATCGGACATGTCGCACGCTCCGTGGCGGTGGTGTCGGCTGGCGGAGGGGGTTGATCCCGCGTCTCCGGAAACGTAAGTTCCAAAACAGAACCCGTCAACCCGGCCGGGCGTACCGGACCGGACAGTCGCGATACAGGGGCAGACAGTCGCTCCCCCGGAGGAGTACCGGATGAAATGGCAGGACGTGGGTGGCCTGAACTGCTCGGCGGCGCGCACGCTGTCCGTGGTGGGCGACCGCTGGACGATGCTGATCGTGCGCAACGCCTTTCTCGGCACACGCCGCTTCGACGATTTCCAGAGTGCGCTGGGCGTTACCCGCCACATCCTCGCGGACCGGCTCAACCGTCTGGTCGAGGCCGGTGTGCTGAAGAAAGTGCCGTACTCGGACAAGCCCGTGCGCCACGAATACCGGCTCACGGAAAAAGGCCGCGATCTCTATCCGGTGCTGCTGGCGCTGGTGCGCTGGGGCGACACCTGGCTGGACGAGGGTCACGGCCCGCCGGTGGAGTTCCACCACAAACGCTGCGGCAGGAAGGCAACGCCGGTACTGGCGTGCTCCGAATGCGGCGAGCGCCTGGATCCGCGCGACGTGATGCCGATGCCGGGGCCGGGATTGCGCGTGGCATCGGGCAGCTGATGCGGTATGGTCCCGTGACCTGCCCGGCAACAGACTCCGGCAACCCCGGGCCGGGAAACACGGAGAGCGCCACATGAAACCGGCCGTGCTCGAACAGTGGCATCGCATCCTGGAAACGAAGAACCTGGCGGCGCTGGACGATCTGCTTGCCGACAACGCGACCTTCCTGTCGCCGGTGGTGCACACGCCGCAGGTCGGCAAGGCGGTCACCGGTCTTTACCTGAAGTCTGCGGCCATGATGCTGACCGCCGGCGGCACGTTCCGCTACGTGAACGAATGGTGGAACGAACATTCCGCGGTGCTGGAGTTCGAGGCCGAGGTGAACGGCATCCTCGTCAACGGCGTCGACATGATTTTCTGGAACGCGGAAGGAAAGATCGACCGCTTCAAGGTCATGATCCGGCCACTGAAAGCCATCAACCTCGTGCACGAGGCGATGGGCCGGTTGCTGGCTGCGGCCAAGGGCTGATACACGGTACTCACAACAAGGAGGTTCACCATGAAAACCGCACTTCGCGCCACACTGCTCCTGTTCCCCCTGCTGCTGTCGCCGGCCGCTTTCGCCGATCCGGTTCCGATTCCCTGTGACCCGGCGAAAGACTGCCCGCCGATCGATCCCTGCAAGATCAATCCCGACCGCTGCAAGGACAAGGGCGGGCCGATCAACAAGGACTAGTCCGCTCCGGAGAACCACATGAAACCGTCTGTCATCGCTATTGCCCTGGCGAGCCTCGTTGCCGTTTCAGTGCCGGCATGGGCCGCCGATCCCGTCGACCTGCGTGACAAGCAGGGCGTGGTCGATCCGAAAGACCTGAAAAAGAGCGATCCGAAGGAGGGTTCGCTCAAGACCCGGGAACCTCCCGCGCCGGTGCAGGAAAAGGAACCGGATGTTCCCCGCGAGCGGGTCGATGTGTCGGGCCAGGATACGAAGAACTATCCACCCAGCCAGCATCTGATCGACCAGTACAAGGACAAAGGCAACCCGTAGTCCTGCGTTGCCGGCGACTCCTGAAAACAAGAAGCCCGGCATCCGCCGGGCTTTTTTGTGCCGGTCAGATGCGTGCCGGGCGGCATGCTTTCGTCGGATGTCAGGCAGCCGGGGAAGATGGCTGGTAAGGTCGGGGCCCGACGTGTTCGTACGGTCCGGCGGGAAAGTGCCCGTCTGCTTCCTGTGCTGAACAGGAAACGGTTTCCGGAAAACGGATACAGAGGAAATTGCATAACCGGAACCGTCATCACAAAAGGAAAGCGCATGGAAGACCAGAACGCGGGAAAGCCCCTGTCGGCGTGGATCGGCACGTACCAGACCGAGCTCCAGGAATGGGGAGACTATTTTTCACCGCTGGTGGTGCAGCTGGACGGCACGGTGACCGTATGCGACGTTCCGATTCGCTATTCATACGACCCGGGAACCTGCACGCTGACGTTTCTGCCGATGCAGGGATGGGACCCTGCGGGCAAGAACAAGACCGCCGGGGCCATCGCGGCCGCAGAGATCCGTTTTATTGCCGTGCCGGTCGCCGGAGGTAACCAGGCCACGTTCGAGGGCTATCTGAAGCCGACCAGCCAAAGCCCGGGCTGGCCGTTCACGGGCACGGCGCCGGTGATGACGCAGTACAAGGCGAGTGCTGCCGAGATCATGGGTATCGCGGCCGCGTACGGTGTTGCGCTGGATGCCGCAACCTGCGCGGCGCTGGCGGAGGCGCTGCCGGCATTTCCGCCTTCGCCGTCGGATAGCGCTGCCATACCGGAAGCTGACCGCGCCGTGACCTGGAAGCAAGGCGCGCTGATCGGTGCCATTGTCGGCGTCATGATCGGCGGCATGATCGGTGCGCCCTTCGGCCCGGCAGGCATTGTTGCCGGTGCCAGCGCGGGATTCGCAACAGGCTCGCAGTTCGGCCTCAATCTGTCGTTCGCCTACGATCCAGGGCAGGTCGTCGCCGGTGTCGAACATGAAAACGAGCACGGTTGCTGCGTCGACATCAACAACGCGCCTTATCCCGTCGGCTGGATCCCCTGGATCGGTGACTGCTGGCCAACGAGCTGGCGGTCATACAACCCGACCACCATTCCCGGTGTAGGTATCCTGATGCGTTGCGAGCGCGAGATTCCCGGCAACGACAACAGCCCGTTGCGCTTGATCGGCAAGAACCTGATGACCAAGCAGGAGGAAATCCTTGTCGACCAGGGCGGCGGCGGACATTACTCCTGGGTGTTCACGCCGTCGCAGGCCATCATCTATGTGTGGAACTCCGGCCCGGCCATCCAGCACAAGAGTTACATCCGTCACTCGCAGCTCGGCGGCGGCAAGCCGGTGGTCTGTGCCGGCGAGTGGACGCTCGACAATGGCCAGCTCGGCACCATGATTGCCACCCTCAACGACTCGTCCGGCCACTACACGCCGGATGGTGGCAAATGCATGGGGCCGGTGCTGGCCAAGCTGGAGCTGCTCGGCGTGCCTACCAAGAACATCAAGGTCACCACGAGATAGTGATGTGCTGATCAGCGCGCTTCCGGCTGCACCGTGATCCGCGCCACCAGCGTTCTCACCCGGGGCGCCACCACGGCCACGGCTGCAAAGGCCACCGGCCAGGTGGTGGCGCAGCTTTTCAGCCACTGGGAAAACAGTCCGGGGTGGAGGCCCTGCGCGGTGACCAGCACGAAACCGGACACGATGCAGACCATGATGGCCGAGAGCAGGGCGCTGAACAGCAGCGGGGAATAACGGGCGGGTATGCGCATGGTGTTCTCCTGGTGTGTGTGGACGTGAAACCTGTCCGGAACGGGTGCTGCGTCAGTACAGCTGCAGTGCGTGCACGGCCTGGCCGCCGGCATAAAGCCCGATGCCGAATGCCGTGTGCATGGCCAGGCTCTGCAGACGGGCCGCGTTCGGGCGCGGCGTGCGCGCGGCGGCAATGCCGGCACCCATCGCCGGCTGCATCAGCAGGAACGGTGCCGCCACGGTGCCGATGCCCACCAGCAGCGCCGGCATGAGCGTCGGCTGCTGCAGCCAGTCGACACCCGCCACCGCGACCAGCAGCACCGCGTAGGCGATGCCGATCAGGTAGTGGATGGCCCAGCCCAGTGCGCGTTCGCCGGGCACGGGTTCCGCGGCGGCAATCGAATCGTGACGGAAGCGGCCGCGCGCCATGTGCGCGAACCAGCGGCCGACCGGCGCGTAATCCGGCACGGGCTGGCCCAGCAGCGGCTTGCGGGCGAGACCCCACAGGTCGGTGACGGCGGTGGCGACGATGCCGGTGACGAGCAGGCAGACGATCAGGTTCATGGCAGCCCTCCGGGCTTGTTCCGCGTGGCGATGACGGGCAGAGTGCCACTTCAAGTCAACTTGAGGTCAAGGGATTCATGGACATTGCCGACGTCGCGCAGCGGTCCGGGGTGCCGGCCTCGACGCTGCGCTACTACGAAGAGAAGGGCCTGATCCGCTCCACCGGCCGCCATGGCCTGCGGCGCGTGTTTGCGCCGGCGGTGCTGGAGCGGCTGGCGCTGATCGCGCTGGGGCGTTCCGCGGGATTCACGCTGGACGAGATCGCCCGCATGTTCGCGCCGGACGGCAAGCCGGACATCGACCGGCAACTGCTGTCCGGAAAAGCCGACGAACTGGACGACACCATCCGCAAGCTCACGGCCATGCGCGACGGCCTGCGCCACGCCGCGAAATGCCCGGCACCCAGCCACATGGAATGCCCCACCTTCCGCCGCCTGCTCGGGCTGGCCGCCGCCGGCGAAAAGCGCGGCCGGAAAACGGGGCGGCGCAGGCCACCTTCGTAAAAGTGACCCCATGACCCTCCACGACCGTCTGCTGCGCAGCATCCGCAATGCCGGTGCCGACATCCTGCGCCGGGAGGACCTGGTGCGTGAATACGGTGGCGGCGTGCTGCATGTTTAGGCGGCTGCACCATCAGCGGATTCTCCGCCTGCTGGAGGCTTTCGATGCCGACCGGCTGCGCCGCGCCGACTGTTTCTTTGCCGGCGACACCGCCATCGTGCTGCAGCTGGGCGAGTACCGGGAATCGGTCGATATCGATTTCCTGTGCGCCTCGCAGACCGGTTACCGGCAACTGCGCGAGGTTGTGACCGAGCGCAGCCTCGGCCCGCTGCTGGCGCGGCCGGTGCTGTCGCGCGAGGATCTCTACGCGGAGAAACTGCTGGCCAACGATGACCGCGGGCACGCACCGGAAACCATGAGCCGGGACATCATCGACCTGGCCATGATGATCGACGGCTGGGGGCCACTGCCGGCCGCCGCGCTGGCGAAAGCCGAAGCCGTTTACGGCAGCACCGTACGCAAGCGCATGCACCAGGCCGTGGAGCGGGTTTCCCGCCCCGCCGTCCTGCGCGAGTGCATGAAGCAGATGTCGATGGACCCGGCGCTGGAGCCGGTGATCCTGCGGGCACTGGCCACGCTGCCCCGCTGATTCCCCGGATTGTCAGCATTCTTTTTGCACAGGGCTGCATGCCTTGTGGCAAGTTTTGCCCGGGAAACATCCCGCTGTTCACGAACGGACAGCCCATCAATGGACGCATGAAAGGAGTCACGCATGGCCAAGGCTATGGTAATCATCTGCCCGCATCGCCCGGACCTGTTCGGCCAGCCCCTGCTGGGGCATGTCGCCTGGGGTTACGAGTATCCCGACGGCTCCTGGTGCATCGGCGCCGTGGAAGGCACCGAGTGGCAGCAGGGCAACAAGAACGGTTTCTGGGTGCGGCACATGCCGGACCTGCGCTCGTCGCTGATGCACTTCGCGCAGGGCAAGAAAACCGGCAACGAATACGACTACTACAAGTTCCTCACCGTCACCAACGGCGTGGTACCGGACTGGAAGTACGCCGACCAGGTGGTGGCCTGGGTGCGCGACCAGGACTACAACCTGTTCGGCCGCAACTGCATGAACAGCGCCTACGACGTGCTGCGCTCGTTCGCCGGCGGCAAGGGCTACTACAACAACGCCCAACTGCCGCTGCCGGACCACAACTGGATCCCCAACGGCTGGTTCAACGCCATCCAGACCCCCGAGTACTACCAGCTGCCCACCGTTGTGCACGCCTTCCAGTCGCAGGCACGCAGCCCCGGGCTGGCGCCCATCAAGCTGATGGACAACCCGCCGACACCGGAATGGCGCGTGGGTGAAAAACTCCCGACCGAACAGCCGAAGTGGAAAGCGGTGGATGTGCCGGCACCGAAGGAAGCGGCGCCGGTGGAGTGATGGGGGTGGGCGCATAACACGCGGGTGTCGGGTGTTATGCGCCGGATTCGAGGTCTAATTCACGTTAGGTGCCGAGAGACATTCGAGCCAATTGAAAATGATAAAGAAGCTTCGGTTCGAGGGGCTCACGCTTGTCATGCGTAATGACAAGATTTTGCTTTGCCCAAAGGAACGCAAAAGCCACTACACATTCCACTTCGGGCCTCGGTCGGGAAACTTTGATGTCCATCTAACCACTAGGAGTGGGGTTCGGGAGCGCCATCGGACCTTGGCCGTGATGAGCCATGATGAGGCTTTCAAAGCAATTTTTAGTATCGGCCGGTCCCTGCTCATGGACGTGATTCGTGAATACAGAGCCCTGAATCTCGATTGGATGATTCATCAGAATCTTGAGGCCGTAATATTTAGAAGCGTGAGCGAGTCTGAGCGTGAGAAGTATTTCGTACAAAAGGGCGGCTACCACCAGCTAGATCTCAAGGCAGTGGAAGCAGACCTTAGGCTGGCCGAGTCGCCAGCCGATCTATTTGATTTGGATAATGATGAGTTGTTCTACCTATACTCCACGAAGATGCAGCGTCGCCCAAAGCTGGTCGGAGTTGGCCACTTGGCTAGAGGGCCGAGCGGGTTAAGTAGGCCAGTTTGGGTCCCGGTGCGTAGCCTGAATCGCGCAATTCGTGGTGCTGGAGCAGCGTTTGAAAAACTGCTGAGCGGCACCTAACCATTCGCTGCAGGCGCGACGGCCCTGACGGGCCGCGGCCTGAGCTCAAACGTTAGGCGAACCGGGAATAGTCAACCACAACGAGGAAAAGCGAAATGTCAGACATCATTCATGGACTATTCATTAAGTATGGTCTGCGCACCCGGCCTACCGATGCGCAGGCCGCGAAGTGGGCGGAATTAACAAACAAATACATTGCCGCTGGAGCAGAAAAGGAGTCGGCCGGCGCGCGTGCCGCAAAGGAGATATTTTCCGATTACAACACGATGGTGTATGCATCGGAGGCGGACACGATTGAGGCGCTCTTGAGGCAGGCCCAGAGGAAATAGCGATGGCTGCGAGCGAGGCGAACTATTTTGTAGATATTGCGTTGCCTATAGCGACATTCATTGCCGGATTTCTGGCGTCAAGGTTCACTCTTTCAAAGAGTGACAAATTGGCGCATAAGCAGCGCTTATATGAAAATGCAATGAATCACGTTGAGAGGCAGCGGTCCGCATACCAAGCCTTTGCTAGTTCGCTTCGCGCGTATGTCTCGTCGGAAGATCCAGGACTAGACCTTTTTACTGAGGTTGCCACCTCTGGCGATCACTATTTTCGAGAGTTGAAAATGATCGGAGAAGCGATCCTCTCCGGAAATGTTGACGAATATGTCCGAGATGAGACTCTAGTCCCCGCCCTTAAAGAGGCTATTGAGAAGTCGCTACCTGCGTATTACGAGGCGCTCAATGAGATCGCAAAGAAGAAGGGATTCAAGTACAGCGGCTTCCCCAAGCGCAGTAACTACGAATCAATATATTCAGCCGTTGAAAAGTTCGCCTAACCATTCGCTGCAGGCGCGACGGCCCTGACGGGCGGCGGCCTGAGCTCAAACGTTAGATGCTAGGAAAAGGAATGTGCCATGAGCAAAATACTTGCGAATCGAGTTAAGACTCATATTGAGTCCTCAGTAAAGGACGTGATCTATACCACGGACTGCAAAGACGATGAGAACGTCCTGTCGCGGGGCCTTGTGGCGATTTGCTTGTCTGCAATATCGGGCCTTCCTTATAAAGACATCGCGAAGTACATAACTGATGGCACGAATGATCACGGAATTGATGGCTGCTACTACGATGCAAACAAAAATAAGCTGTTCTTGATCCAGTCAAAGTGGTCGGCTGGCGGAAACAAAACTATAGGGACTGGAGATATTCATAAATTTGTTCAAGGCGTCTACGACGTACTTGATATGAATTGGGGGACATTTAATGCTCGATTTGGGGCAATTTCAGCAGAGTTGTCCGCAGGGATTACAAAGGACCCTGAAATCGTCCTGGTAACCGCATACAGCAGCGACAACCCGCTCAGTGGGGACTGCATTAAGATCTTTGATAAGTTTCTAGAAGACAACAATTCAGATGATCAAGATGTCGTCTCCTATACAACGTTTCCGCTTACCAGAATGGTGCGCGCCCTAAAGAGCTCAAAGTCCGGTGGAAAGTCGGACGTTGATCTGAGCTTGCTGGAATGGGGTGAGCATAAAGAACCCTACTACGCAATATACGGAAAAATATCCTGCGCAGATCTAGCTGAGTGGCACAAGGAGCACGGAGATCTTCTATTTTCAGAGAACATTCGGTACACGCTTTCGAGTAGCGAAATTAACGGAAAAATTTCGGACTCACTCGTAACGAATCCGTCCGCGTTCTGGTACATGAACAACGGCATAACTGCCATCTGCGATGAATTGAAGCGAAAGCCTGTGGGCCTGGGAGAGCAGAGAGAGAGTTCGTTGTGGCACGTTGGAAACGTAAAGATTGTCAACGGTGCCCAGACCACCAGCGCAATTTCTGAGGCGTACAAGACATCGCCAAAGTCAGTTAAGAAAGGGTATGTCCAGATTAAGGTGATTTCCTTGGCGAAGGCGCCCTTGGACATCGCGAGCCAAATCACGACTGCGACTAATACGCAGAATAGAGTTGAACCTAGGGATTTTCTCGCCTTGGACACACTTCAGGACGGATTGGCCGAGTCTTTCAAAAAGATTGGCGTCCAGTACTGTTACAGAAGGGCGAGGTAATTTCAGACATTGCAAATGGATTAGACGTTCAAGAGCTGGCAATTTCGTTGGCAACATGTAGTTCGAATATGAGCGATGTCGTAATGGCAAAGAGAAACGTTGGCTCACTGACGGATCCATCTGGCCACTACCAGAAGCTCTTCTTCCCATCCTTGGATGTAGCTAAAGCCTGGGAAAATCATAAGAAGTGGAGAGAGGCGAAAGAGGTTGTATCTGATCTCATTAAGACATTAAGCGACCGTGAGAAACAGGCTGCAATTCATGGGAGCAGGTTCATCGAAAATCGCTTGGTCAGAAAGTACAGGGCGGCAATTAATGCGGGAAGCGCCAAGAAGGTACACGCAGAGTTGATGAAGGCCATTGATAAGAAATTCAAAGAGGGTTATCTCGCTGTTCTGTTCAAGAACGCGAAGAAATGCGAGGCGCTATCAGCCGAGCTGGATTCCGCTGGCATCTAACCATTCGCTGCAGGCGCGACTGCCCTGACGAGCGGCGGCCTGAGCTCAAACGTTATGTTCCTGGAGAGGCCATGGATCGGTTCAAGGTGCGAAGGCAAGCAAAGAAGCGAATATACGTTCACAACGATTTGTCGAATGTGGCTTTCTACTTGCGAAATCGGATAGAGGAAAAGGAAGCTTCGGGAGATAGAGAGGGTATATCCCTAGACGTCATGGCCTGTCTTGCAATGCTCGCTTTTGAGTTCGAGGCAAAAGTGAACTTCATAGGAGCCAAGGCAGTACACGGGTGGAAAGAGCGACAGCCATTCAAAAATAAAGTCCAGGCTATTTCGGACGCTATCGGCTACAAGCTCGATGAATCCACGAGACCATATCAAACCATCTGCAATCTTAAATATCTCCGAGATTCGTTTGCGCATGGAAAGCCTGCTGAAATAGAAATCGATGAGACCGTAGATTTAACTGAAGAGCAGCTCTACGAGACACTTGATTTAAATGGGGAATGGGAAGATCAATTGACCCCGGAGTTTGTGAGGATCTGCTCAGAAGATATCGACTCCTTGTGGAAGGAGTGGCTCGTTTTAGCAAATATCGAGCTATTTGAAACAATAACTTCTGGTGAAGATGGCATTACGATCCTGGAGAAATATTCGGATGCAGGAACATAACCATTCGCTGCAGGCGCGACGGCCCTGACGGCCCGCCGCCTGAACTCAAACGCTATCTGACCGGGAGTGGAGAGTGGATTACCTGAACTGGATACGCTCTGAAGCGGGAGCTATTGCATCCGCGCCGTTTGTGTACGCGACAAGCATGGTGCTTGTTGCCCTGGCCGTGGCCTGGGCATGCCGGATTGTCTTTGGCGCCGAGGCGGCTGCCAAAGGCGCGCAAATCGACTTGCTGAAGGAAAAGATCAATCAGCTGGAAGGCGAAAAATCAACGCTTCTGGAAAAGCTGGAAGGGCACGGTGATGACATCATGAAAATCAAGGCGGATCTCGAGTCAAGGCCGCGAATAATTGTCAGTGACACCGCCCCGGAGAATGCAAGAAACGGGGATATCTGGCTCAAGCCGTAATGTTGGCCAACACTCCATCGGGGGTGAGATCGACGGGGCGAGATTCGTTCTTTAATGCCGGCAATTCGGCAAGGCCAGGTTTTGGCGGTGCGCGAGCAGCGGCTCTTTTAAGGCATGGGCAAATGCCATGGCCAGTCCGCCCCGATTGTCAGCATTTTCCCCGCACAGGGCCCGCTGTCCTGTGCGAAAGTTCCTCCCGACGCCCTCGTTCTTGCCAATCGCCGGGAGTGACTCATGAAGACAAAAGGATCTTGTTTTTTCCTCGCAGCGGCGCTCCTTGCCGGTTGTTCC
>JBMOOO010000002.1:0-34012 GCA_049324475.1 Pseudomonadota bacterium
CAGCGACACCATCCGGGCGCTGATAGGCGGCATGGAGAAGCTTCCGTCGGTACCGCAGACCTACTGGGAACTGACCCGCGCGCTCACCGATCCGGACATCGGCGTGCCGGAAATCGCGCGCATCGTCGAAACCGATCCGGCCATGTCCGCCAAGGTGCTGCAGGTGGTGAATTCCGCCTATTTCGGGCTGGCACAACAGATGTCCTCGGTCACGCGTGCCGTTTCCTATCTGGGTACGGATCTGCTGAAAGGCCTGTCGCTGAACGCACAGGCGTTTGCCAGCATGGGGAACAGCAAGCCGGTAGAAGGCTTCTCCATCGAATCCCTGCAGCAGACATCCCTGTTGTCGGCCCGCATCGGCGGCGCCATGTTCGACGACACCAGGCGGCGCGAAGACGCCTTCACGGCCTGCCTGGTACACGACATCGGCCAGATCATCCTGGCGCTGTCGGTACCGGAGCGCTGGGCCGCCGCCGTTCACAGGGCCGCGGACGAGAAGCGTCATGTGCACGAAGTGGAACGCGAGATGCTTGGCGTCACCCACGGCGAGGTCGGCGCCTATCTGCTGGGCGCCTGGGGGCTGCCGTTTCCTATCGTGGAAGCCGTCGCCTACCACCATGTGCCGGGTTCGGTGTCGTCCGGCACCTTCGACATCCTGGCCGCCGTGCACGTGGCCGATGCACTGGCCCTGGAGTGTCACTCCGGCAACGGCCGTGAGACGGGCCGCTCCCTGCTCGACATGGAATTCCTGGGCCGGATCGGTGCCATCGAGCGTCTTCCGCAATGGCGGGCGATTGCGGAACGCGAAGCACAAAACCTGCAAACACGTCGGTGAACCTCATGACCAGCCAGAAACCCCGCATCCTTTGTGTCGATGACGAGCCCAACGTACTGGAAGGACTGTCCCTGCACCTGCGCCGGCACTACGACGTGCTGACCGCCGGCAGCGGTGCCGAAGCACTGGACGTTCTCGGGCGCGAGCACGACATCGCCGTCATCATGTCCGACATGCGCATGCCCGGCATGGACGGTGCGACGCTGCTGGCCCGCGCCCGGCAGATCGCACCGGAGTCGGTACGCATGCTGCTCACCGGACAGGCCGACATTGAATCAACGATCGCCGCGGTCAATGAAGGGCAGATATTCCGGTTCCTGACCAAGCCGTGCCAGCCCGCACACCTGCAGGCGTCCATGCAGGCTGCCGTTGAGCAGCACCGGCTGATCGTTGCCGAACGCGTCCTGCTGGAGCAGACCCTGCACGGGACCGTGAAAATGCTCATGGATGTTCTGGGCCTGACCAATCCGGTGGCATTCGGCCGCGCCACGCGCATCCGCAAACACGTCACCGACCTGGCGGTCAAACTCGGCCTGCAACCACGCTGGCAGGTCGAGGTTGCCTCCATGCTGTCGCAACTGGCTTCCATCACCCTGCCCAACGACGTGGTCGAGAAAGTTTTCGAAGGAAAGCCGCTGACCGATCAGGACCAGAAAATGATGGCCCGGATTCCGGTCGTGACCGAGCAGCTTCTCAGGCACATACCCCGTCTCGAAGGCGTCCGCGGCATTCTGGCGGCAAGCGCACGCCCCTATCGCCCGGCCGGCCCCGGCGCAGTCGCCGACGACGAAATGCGCATGGTGGAGAGAAGCGCAGAGATCCTGCGCGTGGCTACCGATTTCTGCGTGCTGGAGGCGCAGGGCACGCCGCCTGCCGTAGCGGCAGAAACACTGCACGGGCGCACGGGACGCTACGATCCGGATGTCCTTGAGGCGCTGATGCTGCTGCGTTGCGGCCCGGGCCCCAAGATCGAGATCCGGGAACTGCCCCTGGCGGCCTTGCGCGAGGGCATGGTGTTTGCGGAAGACATCAAGACCACGACCGGCGTGCTGCTGGTGCCCGGCGGCTATGAAATCACCACCAGCTTCATCGAACGGCTGCGCAACCTCCGCCCGGGCACCGTGAAGGAACCGGTCAAGATCGTCGTGCGGACGGAATCGCAACCGGCAGGGTGAACCGCCACGTCAGGCGGCACGGTCCTGTGCACCCCTTGCCGGTTCCGGAACCACGGCGGCCCCCGCAACCGGCAACCGGATGAAGAACGTGGTGCCGACACCGGCCTCGGTGGTGAACCATAATTCGCCGCCGTGCTTTTCCCGGATGGTCGCCCAGGCGATGGCCAGCCCCTGACCGGTGCCCCTGCCAACCTCCTTGGTGGTGAAGAACGGATCAAAGATGCGATCACGCACACCTTCCGGTATGCCGTTCCCGGTGTCGGCGATACTGATTTCCACCGCCTCTCCGTCGAGGCGTGTCCCGACCGTGATGCGCCCCTTTTCCCCGGAGGCTCCGACCCGGTCGGCAATTGCATGTGCGGCGTTTATCACGATGTTCAGCACGGCCTGGTTGATGTCGTTGACATGGCACAGGACCGCGGGAATGTCCTCGAAATCGGTCTGCAGGTCGGCCACGTACTTGTATTCATTGCGGCCAACCGTGAGCGTGCTCCGTATGGCCCGGTTCAGATCGACGGCCGCCATCTCCCGCTGCGCGGGGTGGGAGAATTCCTTCATCGACCGGACGATGGTGGCGACCCGATCCAGCCCGTCCATGCTGCGATCAAAAGCGCCGGGAACATTCTCGCGTATGTAATCGAGATCGGATTCTTCCAGAAAGACCGATACGGCTTCGGCACGACCCCGGAGCACGTCTTCCGGCTCTCCCGAGAGCACACCCCGCTGTACCTCCAGCAGGGCATCGACCAGCTGGAAAATCTCGGTGCTGGCGTCTTTCAGGAAATGCACGCTGTCGCCCACAAACTGCACCGGCGTATTGATTTCATGTGCAATGCCGGCCGCCAGTGACCCCACCGTGGCCAGACGCTGGCTGGCCGCCAGCTCGGCGTGGGTCCGATGCTCATCGGTCACATCCTGCACGGCAATCACCACGCCGGATATCCGCTCTCCATGCCGCATCGGGCCAAAATGAAAAACATATACGCGCGCCTCGCGCCCGCCCGCCGGCATGGGAACGGTCAACATGCTCTGCCGGCCCGCATCCAGGGCCGATGCAAAGGAGGCCATCAATTTCCCGTGTTGTTCCACGGGGATGTGCGCCAGCCAGGATTCGCCGGCGATATCCTCGCGCGAGCTCTGGCCAAAGCCACGGTTGCAGTAGAGGATGACCCCGTTCTCGTTCGCCACCATGATCGACACCGGCGCGCATTCCATGAATGCAGCCATTTGCTCGCGCGCCGATTCGGCTTCGCCGGTGGCGTTCTCTGCCCTGGCCGCGGCCAGGGACCACTCATCCGTCATGCGTCGCGCCATCTCGTAGGCCCGATCCCGGGAAAGGCCCAGCGCCATCACCAGGGCCGCCAGGAGAATGCTCAGGATGCTGCCGCCGACAGCCGCCAGTGGCGTCAGGCTGTCGTGCGTGCTTTCCATGAACGCGGCCGTGGGCGTCAGGCGGGCTTGCCATGTCCTGCCGCCGAAGCCCAGTCCCAGGCGGCGCTCCAGCGGACCTGACTGCAACGCCGGCGGGGCATCTGCCAGCGAATCGTAGATCAGTGCCGGATCGCGCCCGGCCGCCATGTCTTCGATGCGCACACGGATCATGCCGTCGGCGGCCGCACCGACACCGTCCAGCTGCCTCTGCAATACGATGGGCGCAAACGCGAGGCCGACGATGGTCTCGCCGTCGCCGCCAAAGATCGGCAGCAGGTACAGATGTCCGGGCCCGGCGCCTGCCATCAACTGGACGGGCGCGCTGATCACCGGCTGGCCGGTCCGCAGGGCGGATTCCACCGCCAGACGCCGCCGGGACTCGCTCCCGATATCGAATCCGAGTGCGGTTTCGTTGCCGATCAGCGGCTCCATGCGCGTTACCACGTAAAGGACATCGGCGCCTGTATCGGTATCCGCCGCCCACACCGTGAAATCCGGCGCGTTGTCCTGCCGCTGCCGCGCGACGAAATGGTCCAGCCCGGCCCTGGGCACGGGCTCGATGACGCCAAAGCCGCGCACGCCGGGATACTCGTCGCTGATATCGCGTGCCGTCACGAAAGCCCGGAATTCCAGCCGGTCGACATGCATGCTCGCTGCGTACAGGCCGCGCAGGCCCTCCAGCCCGTACAGCGGCGCCAGAACCCGGCGTTCCAGCTCCGCATTGATGCGCTCGGCATATTGATCAAGACGCAGGGCAGTATCTCTCTCCGCGTTTTCCTGCAGGCGAAGCGACACCACCGTCGTGGCGGCCAGCCCCGTGCCCAGAACGCCCACCGCCATCAGTATCGTCAGCCAGGGGAGCCTCCCCTGCCGCCCGGTTGCATCTGCCATGAAAATTTCCTCAGCGCAAAAAATTGAACAGGGACAGCCCCTGTATGCGTACAAAGCTTTGCTGGGCGGCCTCCAGGAGGGTCGCCTCCTGTGTCAACCGGCTGACAGCCTCGGCAAAATCCAGATCGCGTAATTCCGACAGGCTTTTCTGCACATGCAGCAGGGCGCCCTCACGATCGTCGTCAGTCTGGTCCAGCACAGACAAACGCGATCCGGTGTCAGCGCGGGCATCGCCCAGATGCGCGGTCGCCTGCGTGATGTCTTCAATGACGGCAAAGAACCGGTTCTGACGCGCGGCAGCGGCAGACGCCGGCGTTTCCGCCGTGCGCAATGCCGTCACCAGCCGGTCCGCCAGCGCAAACACATCCTGTGCGGGCGCGGGATCCACCGCGAACGCATCACCGTTTGCCGGAGTGCCTGCCAGCACCAGCTGATATCCGCGGAAAACCACCGGCTGCCCGCTGCTCCAGCTGCCGGCAGCCACGACGGCGCTGGCCGCATCCAGCACCTGGTAATTGCCGGCATTGAATTCGACCCGGTAGCTGCCCCCGTCCCACTCCGACTGGTCGACAAAGCCTGCCGACTGCAGCACGGCCGTGCCGGCGTTGGCGGGATCGGCACGCGTAACGGCCAGACCGTTGCCGGTACGCACCCGCAGGAACAATTCGCTGCCGGGATCCGTGTCGGCCAACGACAGGTCCGGGCCGACATCGACACGGCGTTGCATCTGGTCGCCGGCGTAAATCACTCCGGAAGGCGCCAGGGAGAAAGGCGCACTGCCATCCTGTGTGCCACCGAACAGGAAACGTCCTTCCCCGTCTGCCGCGTTGGCGGCGGACAGCAGAACGGCCCGCAGCCCGAGAATTTCCGGCACCAGCGCCTCGCGCGTGGCGTCGTCCAGCACACCGCTGTTGGCCTGCAGGGCAATTTCGCGCATGCGCTCCAGGGCGTTGCCGGCCGTGGCCAGCGTCGCCTCCTGCAGGGACAGGCGATTGCGCAGCCGGTCGGCATTCTCGCCGAACCGTCTGAACTCTGCCTCGCTGCGATCGAGCATGACCGCCACGCTCGCGGCGACCGGGTTGCCGGCCGCGGTGTCCAGCCGGGTGCCGGAAGCGATCTGCTGCTGGGCGGCATTCACACGCGCCTGAGAGGCCTGCATCTGCGCCAGGGCGCGCTCGAAGGTTCCGAGCGTGGAGGTCCGTATGCTCATCGCCGCACCGCCGCCAGCAGACTGTCGAAAAGGGAGTCGGCCGTGGCGATCATCTGCGCGGCAGCCTGGTAAGCCTGCTGGTACTTCATCAGCTGCGCAGCTTCTTCATCCAGGTTGACGCCGGACGTCGCTTCGCGCTCGGCCGTTATCTGTTCACTCACGATCCGTTGCGCATCGTGCGCGTCGCCATACTGCCGGGCAGAGAAGCCGGCCTGTACCGTGACTTGCGCCACGGCACCATTGAGCGAGGTGGTGCCGCCATCGAGTACGGCGACATCGTCCAGCGCGGCAAAAAGCCGGGCGTTGCCATTGTCACTGCTGCCGGGGCCACGCAACGCTACCTGGAAGGTATCCCCGGCCGACGGCGGGCCGGACAGCCGCAGCGTCCAGCCCGCGCCGGCAATGCCGGTGGCCTCGCTGTAGGCGAACGGCCCGGCAGCATCGCGGGTGTAGCTGGTCGGCGAGGTGAAAACAATGGTGGAAGGCGATGCAAATCCGGCCGCAGAAACATCGTCGACATCGATGGCGGAAACCGATGCCGCGCCCGTGTTGGTCAGCGCAGCCGTGGCGGCCAGCGGGCTCGCCGCTGCAATCCGCGCAGGATCGCTGACGGCAAGGCGCACACGGGTGGCGGCACCGGCGGCAGGCTGCAACAGGAAGCGGTCGCCCGCTGCCGGAGCGCCGGATACCACGACGTCGATACCATCGACCCGGAACGGACTGGCCGGTGTCCCGCTGCCGGACAGCGACGCCGGAAAACCGGTGGCGCGATCCGTTACCGCCCAGACCACACCGTCAAACGAGAATTCGAGATCCGCGCCAACCAGCGCGGCCGGGTCAGCCAGCGTCGCCGACAAGGCGCCGCTGCCGGTGTTGTTGCGGCCGGCCAGCACCGCCGGTGATATCGGTGCAAAGAAATCGCCGCCCATGTCACCGTACTGATCCATGCCTGTGCGATGAACCTCGTTCACCTGCGCGACCAGGGTAGCGGCAACACGGCCCAGCTCACGCGACGCCGGATCCAGCACATCGGAGCGGAATTCCAGCAGCCCGCGCAATGCGCCGCCGGTCGCGCTTTCACCCAGGCGGGTAACCACGCCGTTTGCAACCAGGGCAATGCCGACCCGGTCCGGCCGGAATTCGTCGGCGGTCGTGGTCAGTGCCATCGCGGTGTTGCCGACCACCAGTGCCGTACCGCCTTCCATGAAGACATTGAGCGCGCCATCGTCCTGCAGTGCCGTGGTCACACCGACCAGACCACCGAGCTCCGACACCAGTCGTTCGCGCTGATCGAGCAGATCGTTCGGTGGCTGGCCGCCGGCCAGGCCACGCTGACGACCGATCTCGGCATTCAGTGATGCAATCTCCGCCGTCAGGCGGCTGGCGCGCTCCACCGTGTTCCCGATCCGCCCGGCAACTTCCCGCTGCAGTCCGGACACCACGCCATCCAGGGCCCGGAAACGGGCGGCCAGCGTTTCCGCATTGCGCAGCAACGCCTGTCGCGATGCGTTCGCAGCCGGCATGGTGGCGACACCCTGCACCGCATCGAAGAAGCCGGACCACGGCGTGCCGAGGCCGGTTCCGCTGTCACTGAACGATGTGTCGATACGGGCCGACAGCGTGGCCAACTGCTCCAGCCGGGACAATTCCGATGTGCTGTCCAGTGCCCGACCGGTCTGGAACTGGTCGACGCTGCGGGTAATGGCGGCCACATGCACGCCCGCACCGACAAAACCGCTGCCGTAATTGTTGGCCGGATTGGTGGCCAGCTCCGTGCGCTGACGGCTGTATCCGGCCACACCGGCGTTGGCCACGTTGTGGCTGACGGTGTCCATGGCCCGCTGGAACGCGAGCAGGGCCGAGGTGCTGGTATTCAACAGGCTCATGTCAGGCCCTCAGGGTCGGATCCGGTCCGCGATCGATCTGCGCCAGGGCGCGGCCCAGCGTCGGTCCGCCGGCGATGGCGGCCAGCTTGGCGGCGTAATCCGGATCAGTGGCATAGCCGGCGCGCTGCAGCGCATGCGCAAAGCGCAGGCCGTCGCCGCCGCAGTTCAGTGCCTCAACGTAGCGCGGACTGCTTTTCAGCAGTCTCACGTAATCGGAAAAGCTGTCGGCAATGGCATCGTAAGTGCGGAAATCGGCACTCTCGCGCCGCGCCACACCGTCAACAAATTCGGTTGTGGATTGCTGTGTGCGCCCGCCGTGCCAGTGGCTGCCGGCCTTGATGCCGAACAGGTTCTGCGAGCTGCTGCCGTCGGCATGGCGCGGCATGTGGCGGCCCCAGCCGGTCTCCAGCGCCGCCTGCGCCACCAGCATGCGCGGCGGCACGCCCAGTTCCTCGCCGGCCTTCACGGCGTGCGGCCAGACGCGTGACACGAAATCTTCCGGGGTGGCCAGCGCCTGATAGTCCGTGCGCTTGCCCGGCGCGCCGATGGCCGGTGCGGATTTCGCGCCGGCGTCCGCATCGGTCCCGCGCGCCGGTGCGGAAACGGAAGAAGACGCCGCCGGCGCCGATGCACCCAGCAGCTGGCGGCGAATGGATTCCTGCAGGCCCAGACCACGACCCGAGGTCAACGTGTCGGCCAGCTGACTGTCGTACATGTCGCGGTAATGCCCGGCGGCGCCCGGAAACAAGGCATCGCCTCCGAAGCCGGCAGCACGCATGCTGCCGATCAGCAAACGCGCAAAGGCGGTCTCCAGTTCGCGAGCGGCCTTGTCGGCCTGCTGTACGCGGGCAGGATCGATGGCATCGCCGGCCGGCGTTGCCCGCACAGGGTCGTTCGCGCGGATCTGCATCAGATGATCTCCAGTTCCGCGCGCAGGGCGCCGGCATGGCGCAGCGCTTCCAGAATGGCCACCAGATCACCGGGCGCCGCACCGACCTCGTTGACGGCCCTGACGATTTCCTCAAGCGAGACACCGCCGGGAAACAGGAACATGCGGGCTTCTTTCTGTTCGGCCTCGATCGCCGATTCCGGTGCCGTGACCGTTTCCCCGCGGCTGAATGGCGCCGGTTGCGATACCGCCGTGGACTCGGCAATGGATACCACCAGCGAACCGTGCGCCACGGCAGCAGGCCGGACCTTCACCTGGCCGCCCATGACAATGGTGCCGGTACGCGAATTCACGACCACGCGCGCCGCCGCTTCGCCGGCATCCAGTTCAAGATTTTCCGCGCGTGCCAGCACGGCCACGCGCTCGTCCGCCGAATCCGGGACGCGCAGGGTCACCGTCACGGCATCGACGGCACGCGCCGAACCTTCGCCGAAGGTACGGTTGAGCGTGCCGGCCAGGTTGGCTGCCGTGGTGAAATCGGCATCATGCAGATTGAAGCGGATTTCATTCTGCCCGCCGAATGCATCGGGCAGCGCCCGCTCGACCAGCGCACCGTTGGGAATGCGGCCGGCACTGGGCACGTTGACCGACAGCCGGGACCCGTCCTTGCCGCTCACGCCGAAGCCGCCAACGACCAGATTGCCCTGGGCAACGGCGTAGATCTGGCCATCGGCACCGCGCAGCGGTGTCATCAACAGGCTGCCGCCACGCAGGCTGCCGGCATTGCCGATGGACGACACCGTTACGTCCAGGGCCTGGCCGGGTTTGGCAAATGCTGACAGTTCCGCGTGCACGGCCACCGCCGCCACGTTCTTCAGCTGCGGGTTGACGCCCGGCGGCAAGGTGACGCCGAGCTGGGCCAGCATGGTACGCAGGCTCTGCACGGTGAACGGTGCCTGCGACGTCTGGTCACCGGTGCCGTCCAGGCCGACAACCAGCCCGTAACCCACCAGCGGATTGGCGCGCACGCCGGCAATGCTCGCCAGGTCCTTGACGCGCTCGGCGCCGATGGCCTGCCCGGCAAGGCACAGGAAAATGAATGCAATGAAGATACGCATGGCGTCAGAACGGCATCCAGCGGGAACCGAGCAGGCGGCTCAGCCAGCCCTGCGCGTTGGCATCGCCCAGCGAGCCCTCGCCGGCGTAGGCGATGCGCGCTTCGGCAATGCGCGAGGACGCCACCGTGTTGTCCGGCGCAATGTCGACCGGGCGGACCACGCCCTCCACGCGGATCGTTTCATCACCCTGATTGAGCTTCAGGAGTTTCTCGCCGCGGATGCGCAGGTTCCCGTTCGCCAGACGCTCGACCACCGTCACGGTGACGTTGCCGCTCAGCTGGTTGCTCTGGGACGTATCGCCGGAACCGCTGAACTCGCGCTCGGCCGACAGCTCGCCGGAAAGCACCTCGATGCCGTCGGCCGTGACCGGCCGACCGAACAGGGTCGGTGGTGCGATCTGTGCGCTGTCGTTCTTGCTGAGTGAGGTCGAGGCCGAGCTCTTCGCCTGGGTGCGTTCACCCAGAATCACGGTCAGCACATCGCCGACCTGACGCGCCTTGGCGTCGCCGAACAGGGCCAGCCCCTCGCTCCCGGATTGCCAGATGGCGCCCGGCAGCGGCTGTGCAATGAAGGATTCGCGTTCCGGCGCCGGCTCCGCCTGACGGACGGGTGCGGCGGCGCACGCAACCAGCGCGGGAATGCAAACGATGAGCCCGACACGATGCATGGCGGCCACCTCAGACATTGTTGTTCAGATAGCCCAGCATCTGGTCGACGGTGCTGATGGCCTTGGCGTTCATTTCGTAGGCGCGCTGCGTCTCGATCATCGAGATCAGCTCTTCGACCACGTTGACGTTCGAACTCTCGAGGGCGCCCTGCACCAGCGTGCCGGTGCCCGACAAGCCCGGCGTAACGGTTTGTGCCGGCCCGGATGCTGCGGTTTCCACGAACAGGTTTTCCCCGCGCGGCTGCAGGCCGGCCGGATTGACGAAATCCGCCAGCGTGAACTGCCCCGCTTCCGTCGGCGCCGCCTGGCCGGACAACTGCACGGTGACAATGCCGTCACTGCCGATGGTGATGCTCTGGGCGCCGTCCGGAATCTGGATGCCGGGCTGCACGCGGTACCCGGAATGGGTGACCAGCTCGCCCTGCGCATTGATCTGGAAGCTGCCGTCGCGGGTGTAGGCCGTGGAACCGTCCGGCATCTGCACCTGCAGAAAGCCGCGACCGTTCACGGCGATGTCCAGTGCATTGCCGGTCTGCGACAGGCTGCCCTGCTCGAAGGCCTTCTCGGTGGATACCACCCGCACGCCGCTTCCGACCATGAGGCCGGACGGCAATTCGGTCTGCTCCGAAGTGGCACCGCCCGGCTGACGCTCGGTCTGGTACAGCAGATCCTCGAAGCTGGCGCGTGACCGCTTGTAGCCGGTCGTGTTGACGTTGGCCAGGTTGTTGGAGACCACCTCCATGCGCGTCTGCTGCGCATCAAGACCGGTCTTGGCAATCCAAAGGGCTTTTTCCATGACGCTTCACCTCGATATCCGGGCCGGCTTGCCGGCGTCAAATCCGCTCAATTGCCCAGGCGCATCAGGGATGCGCTGGCCCGGGCCATTTCCTCACTGTCACGCATGACCTTCACCTGCATCTCGAAGCGACGCGACAACTCGATCATCGACACCAGACTCCCGGCCACGTCGACATTGCTGCCTTCGAGGGCGCCGGCAGTCACCACACTGCCTTCGGCACGCGGCAGCGGTTCACGCGCGCGCATCAATCCGTCATCGCCGCGCGCCAGCGCGTCCGGCGATGCCTCCAGCAACCGCAGTCGGCCTGTCCTGGCCAGTGTTTCCGGGCCCTGGCCGAGCGGCTGCATCGACAACGTGCCATCGGCACCGATGGTAAGTTTTGCGTGCGGCGGGACCGACACCGGGCCACCGTCGCCCAGGACCGGTCGCCCCGATGCCGTGGTCAGCAAACCGTTCGGTGAAATGCGCAGCTCGCCGCCGCGCGTATAGGCCTCCGCGCCGTCCGCACCGGCCACGGCCAGCCAGACGTTCTCGCGCAGGGCGATATCCAGATCGTTGCCCGTTATCCGTACCGGCCCGGGCGACGCATCGAAACCGGCCGACGTCGGCATGGCATCCACACGGGTCGGCAAACCTTCGCCGGGGATTTCGAACGTATCGGTGGCAACGCGCCCGGCCTTGAAGCCGGCGGTGTCCTTGTTGGCCAGGTTGTTGGCGACCGCCGCCTGCGCGCGCAGGACAGCCTGCGCGCCGGTCATCGCCACATAGATTCCCTTGTCCATCGTGCAACCCCCGGCAGGCTGGCGCAGCCTGCACTGCGTCAGCGAATGTTGAGGACCGTTTGCGTGATCTGGTCCTGGGTGCTGATCACCTGCGCGTTTGCCTGGAAGCTGCGTTGCGCCGTGATCATCGCCACCAGCTGTCCGGTCATGTCGACATTGGATGCCTCCAGTGCGCTCGACTGGATCAGGCCGAACGAAGATGTGCCGGCCTGACCGATCAGCGGCTGGCCGGACTCATAGGTCTCCGACCATGAGTTGTCTCCGAGCTTCTGCAGGCCCTGGGTGTTGGTGAACTTCGCCATGGCCACCTGGCCCAGGCCCTGCGAACGGCCGTTGGAAAACAGCGCAAACACCACACCGCGCGAATCGACCTCGACACCGACCAGCCGGCCCGTGGTGTTGCCGTCCTGGTTGAGTTCGCTGATGGCAAAGCTGTCGCCGAACTGGGTCGATGCCGCCACGTCGATCGATATGTTCATGGCCGCCGCGCCCGAGGGCGGCGTCCAGGCCGGCAGGGCCAGCTGGCCTCCGGCCGGCGTGACCAGTGCCCCGGCCGTTGAATACTGCAGCGTCTGGGCACCACCGATCGCAGTACCGTCCATGTAGGTGTTGGCAGCCCACTCATTCGGGTTTGCCGTCTTCACGAAATAGGTGGTCTGCACATGCGATACACCCAGCGAGTCATAGGTGGTGAGTGACGCGGCGTGGTTGTAGCTGGAGGCGTCGTTGGGATCGAACGGCGCGGTAGCCGGCTGCGGAGCATCGGCCGGCAGGTTGGTGGTGAGCGTAACCGTCGTGGTTGCCACCGGCGGATTCTCGCCAACGGTCAACTGCAGATCGGTCAGGCTGCCGGTATTGAAGCCGCCGCTGCCGTCCGGCGGAAACACCTGCAGGCGCTGGGCCGCGGGATTCACCACATAGCCATCGCGATCGATGGAGAAGTTTCCGGCCCGCGAATACACCCGCACGCCGTTCTCGCTCATGGTGAAAAAGCCCTGACCGGATATGGCCAGGTCGAGGAAGTTTTCCGTGAATTCGATATTGCCCTGGGTGAACTGCTGGGACACGGCAGCCACCTTCACGCCGGCCCCGGTCTGGTTGTTGGTGAGCCCGTAGGGCGACACCGAGAAAAGATCGCCGAACTCGGCGCGCGACCCCTTGAAGCCGGTCGTGCCGGCATTGGCCACGTTGTGGGATATGACGCCAAGCTCGGTGGTGGCGGCGTTCAGGCCGCTGAGTGCAGTTTGCATGCTCATGGAAATTCTCCTGTGCTCAGTTGTTGCCGATGCGGGTAACGGCGGTGATCGGCGTGGCGCCGAGGCCGCCCAGATTCAGGACGGGCCCCGACGAAGTCAGGGACACGCTGTCGACACGTGCGGACAATTGCGGCGCAATCGCTTCGGTGCGGCGGTCGTTGGCCACGCGGGCAACAAGCGTGTACTCACCGGTCGGTGCCGTCGCGCCGGTATCGGTACGGCCATCCCAGGCAAAAGGCAGGCTGCCGGCGCCGGCGCCGCTGATCTGCATGCGGCGAACCACCGCACCACCGGCACCGACAACCTCGACGGTCACGTTTCCGGACATGGGCACGTCCAGCTCGCCTTTCACGCCGCTGCCGGTATTGGTGAACGTGTCGGCCGGCACCAGTACACTGCGGCCGATCAAGGCTGCGCCTTCCAGGGCACCGCTGCCGGCTGCCGATTCAGCGAAAGCCCTGAATCCGGCGTTGAGCTCCTGAATACCCTGGACGGACGAGAACTGGGCCAGCTGCGCCAGGAAGGCATTGCCATCCAGCGGCTTGAGCGGATCCTGGTTGCGCAGCTGCGACGTCATCAACGTCAGGAACGCGTTGGCGTCCAGGCTCTTTTCTTCCTTCGCGGCCTTCGCCGGCGTCGATATGCCGGCAGCGGAAAGCACGCCTGTCGTGTCGATGTTCATGTCTTCCTCATCGTGCGTTCATGTTCAGGGTCAACAGGGACAGCTCTTTTGCCGTGTTGAGCACCTCGACGTTGGCCTGGAAACTCCTGGCCGCCGAAATCATGTTGACCATCTGCGCCACGGTATCGATGTCGGGGGCATAGACGTAGCCGTCGCCATCGGCCATGGGATGGCCCGGTTCATGGCGGCGGACGGGCGCCGCTTGCGACTCCACCACCTGCGCCACCTGCACGCCGGCCGTCCCGGCATTGCCGTCGATCGCATGCACGACGAAAACGGGCTCGCGGGCCCGGTAAACGTCCTGCGGATTTCCGGACACGTTCTCGGCGTTGGCCAGGTTGGACGCGATGGTGTTGAGCCGTGTCGACTGCGCGTGCAGCGCAGAGCCGGCGACATCAAAAATGGGATTTCCGCTCATGGTTATTGCCCTGTCAGTGCGGTGACGATGCTGCGGGCACGGTCTTCGACAAAACCGAGGCTGGCGCGGTATTCCAGCGCTGCGCGCGCGAACGCGGCATGCTCCATGTCGGTATCGACCGTATTGCCGTCCAGGCTGGGCTGCGCAGGAACGCGATAGACTTCCCGCGGAATGCCGACGGCAGCCGGCGGACCGCCCTGCCCTCCGTTCCCGCCGTTCTTGTCGCGGGCCACAACGGCACGCAGGGCCACATCGAAATCAATGTCGCGTGCCTTGTATCCCGGCGTGTCGGCGTTGGCGATGTTCGATGCAATCACCTGCAGTCTTTCGCTGCGCAACGCCAGCGCATCGCCATGCACACCGAACAGCGCACGACCCATGCCGTCGGAATTCATGTCTGTCATCACGACCTCCCCGGATTTCAGCCCTCCGTTATTGGCGGGCCGGCACCGATCCAGCCACATGCCGGATGTTTCAACGGGAGGAACAGCAAGTCGCGTGCCAGCCCGCGAAAGGCCAAATTGCCGTCGCCGATCCGGGACCGCGTGTGCGTTTTTGCGGGCCGGGCGCGCGGGAGCGGCAGGAGACACGGCCGCTGCGCCGGATTTTTGGCGCCGCAGACAGGCATGCTGCTTGCAACCTGACCGGCGTATGCAGACGTCTGCCCGTCACACGGAAAGGAACATCGCCATGTCGCTCCGTTTTCCGCTTCAGTTGCTGTTGTTGTTGCCGATACTGCTTCCGGCCGTGCCGGCAGCAGCGGTCTTCGAATCCGCAGAGAACATCCGGGCCGCGGCCATCGCCACCGTGCCCGACCGCAACGCCGACGGCGTCCGGGTCGAAGCCGTGGTGACCGATGGCCTGCAGTTGCCCGCCTGCCCGACCGCGCTGACCGCCTGGGCAGGCCCCCTGGGCACGGCCGAGGTCGGCTGCCCCGCGGCCCGCTGGCAGCTGCACGTGCCGGTCCGGATACAGCGGGTGACGGATGTGCTGGTGGTGGCGCGCACCCTGGCGGCCGGCGAGGTGATCGAGGCCGGTTCGCTGCGGGTGGAGCAACGGGATGTCGGCCGTCTGCCGGCCGGTATCCTGGGTGATCCGGCCCGGGCCATCGGGTTGCCGGCCCGCCGGGCCCTGCCGGCCGGGACGTTGCTGTCAGTCCGCGACCTGGCCGGGGCACCGTCCATACAGCGCGGCGATTCCGTCACCCTGGTGGTACGCCGGGGCGGGCTCGAGGTCCGGGCCCCCGGGCGGGCGCTGGGGTCCGCCGCCCCTCGCGAGCGCCTGCGGGCAGAGAACCAGGCCTCCCGGCGCATCGTGCAGGGCATCCTGCAGGACAACGGGGAAATCCTCGTCCCCTGACCCTCAAGTCCCGGCCGGAACGGTCGATACCAAAGGCATAACCCGAACAGGATTACCGCCATGAGCAACAAGATCGATGGTTTGCCGCCGGCAGGCGGCCATGCAACCGACACGGCCCGGGCCCGCGCAGCGGGCAAACCCGTGGCGCCGGCAGCACCGACGGCGCCGGCGCATCCGGAAAGCCGGCCTGCAGCAACGGTCGCGGCCGACAGCGACCCGACGCTGGACATGGCCCGGATCCAGGCCGTGCGCGCCGCACTGGAAGCCGGCACCTACCGTATCGATCCGCAGGAGATCGCGGACCGTCTGGCCAACCTCGAGCGCCAGCTGTCCCGATGAGCACGGCAACCGCCCACCTCTGCCTGGACACCCTGGAAGCCGCCCTGCAGGCGGAGCGTCACGCGCTGATTGCGCACGACATCCAGGGGCTCATGGCCGCCAACAGCGACAAGCTGGCAGCCCTGCAGGCACTGGAAAGCGATCCGCCGCCTGCCGCGCTGCAGGCGCGCGTGCTGGCCCTGTCCGAACTCAACCGGGCCAACGGAGCCCTGCTGGCGCGCAGGCGCCGCGAAGTGAACTGGGCCCTGCGTTATCTCGGCCGGCTGGAAGCAGCCGACGCCGGCTATGATGCACGCGGGCAGCGCCACATCGCGCCGCTGGGCCGCACGCTGGCTTCGGCCTGAATCCGACAGGTACGTCACCCAACCCGACAGGTACGTCGCCGACATGCCGTTTTCCGACATTCCCCCTCTTTACCGGGAAGCACTTGGCGGGCTGGCCGAACACGTGGCCGATTCCGTGCTGCTGGTGGATTTCCCCGCGGGCGACGTCCGCTACTGCAATCCGTCGGCACGCAGCTTTGCACGACGCATAGGCCCCGCCACCGACCCGATGCCCTGCGCCTGGCTGATCGCCCAGCTGCCGCCGGAAGTGACCGCGGAAGCCACCAGCGAGCATGGCTGGCACGGTTGCCTCTGGGTATCGACGGGATCGTCCCAGACCGCCATCGAGGTCACCTTGCGCCGCGTGCTGCCGGGCGAGAGCAACGGGGTCGTGCCCGTACTCGTGGTGATTCGCGACACCAGCACGGATCTGGTCCGGGCGCGCGAACTGCAAAGCCGGCATGTCGAGCTGCGGCAAGCCTATGAGCAGCTGGCGCTGGCCCAGCAATCCATGCTGCAGAACGAAAAGATGGCCTCGGCCGGGCGCCTTGCGGCCGGTGTCGCCCACGAGATCAACAATCCGATCGGCTACGTGCACGCCAACATCGGCACCTTGCGCGACTACCTGAACGATCTGGTCAATCTGGTTTCCGAGTACGACCGCATGTTGCGGTTGATGGCAGGAAATTCCGCCGCCATGAACGAGATCGACCAGCTCCGGCAGAATTACGACATCGACTACACGCTGCGCGATTTGCCGCAGCTGCTTTCGGAATCCGTGGAAGGCATCGAGCGCGTACGGAAAATTGTCCAGGACCTGAAAGACTTCTCGCACCCGACCCGGAACGAGACCTGGTCTTTCACCGACATACACCGGATTCTCGACTCGACCCTGAACATCGCGTCCAGCGAAATCAAGTACAAGGCAAAGGTTAAAAAGGACTATGGCACTGTTCCGGAAGTGCAGTGCATACCCCAGGAGCTGAGCCAGGTGTTCCTGAACATTCTGGTGAACGCAGCGCAATCCATCACCGGCCAGGGCCTGATCACGATCGCTACCGGCCTGACGGGCGACGAAGCCTGGGTCAGCATCAGCGACAACGGCCCCGGCATACCTTCCGGCCACCTGTCGCAGATTTTCGAGCCCTTCTTCACCACCAAGCCGATCGGCGCCGGAACCGGCCTTGGCCTCTGGATTTCCTACCAGATCACCAACAAGCACCACGGCCGGATCGAAGTCTTCACGGCGCCCGGCCAGGGCACCACGTTCCGTATCGTGCTGCCGGTCCGTCAGCCCTGAAACCTTCCGCCAGCCAGCCGGCGGCGCAAAAAAAAGCCCGCCGGTAAAGGCGGGCAAACTTCCACACGCTCCAGACTGAGTCTGTTCAGAAGGGCTTCTCGATGCGCAGTGACACCGACTGCGCCAGATAGTCATCGTTGCCGGTGACGTCACCGCCGAGCTTCAGTTCCGTGCCGCCATCGGTGCGGTATTGCAACGCAAAGCCGAGAGATGCGCGGGTCGGCGTACCGGAACGGCCGTTGGTGACGAAGACCGGGCTGCCGGCCACAAAGTAGGCGGGTACGCTCAGCTGGTCGTCGATCACGTCATGCCAGATCATCAGCTCGACGCCGGGCTCCAGCGCGCCGTTCTCCAGCTCGCGGGTGGCGGAGACCCGCAGGCCGAGACCCAGCTCACCCTGTTCGTAGGACTGCTCGCCAACGGCCAGTGCACTGCTGAGCGGCGTGCCATCGCCTTTTTCGACGTAGGCGTCGATGTCGAAGTTCTGGTAGCTCGCCGCGAAAGACGGCTCGATGACCATGCCACCGGAAACCAGCGGGCGGCTCACCCACAGCTGGGCGTTGTGCTGCTTGCCCTCGTAACTTGCCGTGATCCGCTCTGCACCGGCATAGCGGACGTGGCTGCTGTCCCAGTTGCCCACGCCCAGCACACCTTCGAGTACCAGCGAGCCGGTTTCCCACTTGCCGTACAGGGAGGCGATGGTGGCATCGCGCTCGATGCTGTTGCTGGTGCCATCCTCATCAGCGGAGCTGGCGGCCGAGCTGACCGCAAGACCGAGACGGACGTCGCCGTCGCCGACGACGCGGTCGGCGCCCAGGGTGGCAATCGTGTTCTCGGAATCGAAGCCGGCTGCCGTGCCGGTGGCGTCCTGGCTGGCGCCGGAGACGCGCACATCGGCCCATACCGAACCGGACAGGTCGGGGTCACCCGAGTTCATGCCGGCGTCGGCCGTGGTGAGCAGGCGGTGACGAATGCCAGCCGCAATCATGCGCGATGCCATGCGCGGCGCGTCCAGCATCATGTCCGAGATCATCGGGATCCACTGCTCCGGATCGCCGCCCAGGTCGACTTCTCCGTCATCGTCGGCCGCATCACAGGCGGCAGCGGCGTTGTCAGAAAGGCCGGCATCCTCGCATTCCACGCGTACGAACCGGATGGCAAGGTCGCCGGCCGGCTGGTCGTCGATGAACATGGCTTCTACCAGCGGGCCCAGATCGAGAACCAGGCTGTCCGTGTCTGCGTCCAGCGTGCCGGCGCGCATCATCAGGTAGTCGTAACCTTCCGGATTCGCATTGATGGCTGCGGCCAGTGCCGGCGTGATGTCCACATCGATGATGGTGCCGGCTTCCAGCACCGCCGTGCCCGACACTTTCCAGTAAGCGTCTCCCGCCGGCAGCAAGGAGGTCGTCGTGGTCAGCAACCCGCCCAGCGTGCTGCCTTCACGGGTATTCAGCTCCAGGATGTCGAGCCGGCCGTACATGACGCCGTAATTGTCCACGGTGATGTCGCCGCGTGCCGCATTGCCGCCGTGTATGGTGCCGGTATTGATCACCGACATCAGGCCGCCGCCGGGCGCTTCCAGCGCCGTCATGCGATTGCCGATGTAGCCGGCGTTGTCCAGCCGGACGTCGGCACCGGGAATCACCAGCACGCCGGCCGACATCGAGCCTGGCGTAAAGGTCGTCCCGACATCCTCGATGCGGCTCGTTGCGTCCAGCCGGATGTCGGCATCCCCGTCAGCGATGATGCCGACGCTGCCGACCTCGGCACCGCTGTTGACGCGGATCACGGCGTTGTTCTGCAGCAGGACCGACAGGGTATCGACATCCCGCGAATAGATACCGGTACCGATGCGGGCAGCACCGGCAGCATCGAGCGTGGCATTGTCCAGCACAACATCCAGGCTGCCGCCCTCGATGGCTTCCACCGCATGGAAATCGACCGCGCCGACACCGGCCCGGACGGTGGCTCCACCGGACAGCACCATGTCAACCTCGGCGCTGGCATTCACCCGGATGCCGCTTGCCAGACCGGAAGATGCCGCTTCGACGACGGTGCCATCCTGAACGCCCAGCCAGATGGTGCTGTTATCGGTTGCGTTGATGCCCACCGCATCGTCCACACCGTTTGCCTGCACCAGGCTGCCGCGCAGACTGAGGTCGGCCCAATTGCTGCCGATGACCGACAGGCCGGCCGCAACGCTGCCGCCATTCGCAATCAGGTCCGCGTCCGTGGCCATCAGCGTCACCGACGACGTGCCCTGCACATCGACGCCGGCCGCCGTAACACCTGCGTCGGCCGTAACGCGGCTTCCCTGCAGATCAACGTCCATGTAGACAAGATCTTCCGCGTGCACACCGACAGCGTGGTTTTCCGACGTCGCCCCGACCAGCGAGTCGTAAACCGACACAGATGTGCCGACGGAAGAACTGGTGAAGATGCCGTACGCATTCTCGATGCCGTCCGCCATCACCGTGGACCCTTCCACGAAGAATTGCGCATGGTTGGTCAGCGCCGTATAAGAACCCACGGCAAACATCCCTTCTGCCGTCACCAGGGCGTCGTTCTGCAGGGTCACGGTTCCGGATTCTGCCGCCACGATGGCGGCACCGATGGTCGGTACGCCCGTGTACAGGCCGGTCAGGTCGCCGTGGGTGTGCACCTGGGCGCCATCGATCTGGAAAGTCACGGTGTCGACGTAGACCGCGGCCGCACCCACACCGTTGGCATCGCCGCTGGCATTGATCGAGGAGCCGCCGTCAATGCGGACGCTTGCCGAGTCGCCCTCGATGCCCACGTCGTCGTACAGCATCACGGCCATGGCAACGCCACCGCCCAGATTCAGGTCGCTGCCGCCCGTAATGTTGATGTCCACATTATCGTGCGTGCCGTAGGCGACAAGACCATAGGTCATCATGCTGCTGTCGACCAGAATGCCGGTGCCGTCAATGACGGCATCGATACTGCCTGCGCCCATCAGATTGAATGCGGAGGCAGAACCCGCCGTGGCAACAGCGGAAAGCTCCGAAGAAGAAAGCAGGATCGATTGGTCCACATGGCTGAAGCCGGTGGACTGGAAGTCCATGATGTAGACGCTGCCATCGTAGTCGCCGGCGTCCAGCGCCAAGGTGCTGCCCTCGGCGCTCAGCGAGCGAGACCCGATACCGCCGTTGCCGAAAACAGCGCCGGTAAGGATGCTGCGTACATGCGGGCCCACCAGGTCAACCGTGGAGCCGTCGCCAAAAACCACGTGGTGATCGCCGGCGTCGGTGTTGATATCGCTGACCCAGATCCGGTCGGCAATCGCCGAAGACATTTCGCTGCCGGTTTCTGCCAGAATACTTCCGTTCACAACCACGTTCAGCGTACCGCCGATGTTGCTGGCGCTGATGGCCTCGGCGGTTCCGTACAGCACTGCACCGGACTCGACGAGAACACTGCCAAAGCCCCACGGACCGCCAACGGTAACGATATCGCCGTGAAGGGGGCCGGAAACCGTCACGCTTGCGTTGTTCTGGTCGAGCGCCGGAACATCCGCGCGTACGCCGGGCGCGGCCAGAAGCGCCGCAACCGATATGGCCAGAACAAGCGGTCTCCGGCAGAACAACTCCCGGATGTTTCCGTGATTTTCTGATGCAACGTCACCACTGCGAGTTGCGTGACGGTAACCTGGATTTCTGACGTTGCGTTTCATGGCGATTCACCTGGAAGCGTTTTGAGGTCGGGTTCGCCATTGATATCCCCGTTTTTTCCAACAACAAAATTCCAGGAAATCCGGAAAAACCTGCTCCTTTTGAGATCGCAACGTGTTTGCCGCCATCGCCTGTCATGCGCTGTTCAATCCTGCAGGAAGCAGGCAGCGTGACGGTTTCCCGAAGCGTGGCCGCGGTCGCGACTGGATTCCGTCACCGCGGAGAACGTTTTCTGCCAACCGGCAGCACATCGCGCGTGATCGTTGAGTCAAAACAAACGCCACGCGCGCGGCATGAAAATCCGCTCACCGGGGAATTGCGGAAAATTCAGGTCGGGCTCCGGCACTTGCGATTCTGCTCATGCCGGCCGGCCGGGCTGCATCCGGCCGTGACCGGCCCGCGACGGCTTCCCGGCTGCAGGAGGCGCGGGAAGTTCAGACGAGCGGCAATTTCGGCATCGCGAATATGAGAAGCCGGTCACATTCCTGCCGGCAGGGCGGCCTGCTCCAACGACAAAGCCGCCCGAAGGCGGCTTTGTCGTTGGAGCGGATGAACCCGTGGCGGCTTATTTGCGGGCCAGGAGCTCGTTGATCTTGGAGAGCAGCTCCTGCTCGTTCGGCGGCTTGGTGACATAACCGCTGGCACCCTGGCGCTCGCCCCAGACCTTGTCGGTCTCCTGGTCCTTGGTGGTCACCAGAATGACCGGGATGTGCTCGGTCTTGGGGTTCTTGGTGATCTTGCGGGTGGCCTGGAAGCCGTTCAGCTCCGGCATGACCACATCCATGAGCACAAGGTCAGGCTGCTGCTGCTCGGCAACCTCGACCCCGCGCATGCCGTTGTCGGCCGTGATGGCGGTATGGCCACTGGACTCGAGAATGCGGACCAGATTGGCCAACTGGGTCGGCGAATCGTCGACCACCAGAATGCGTGCCATGCACTGCCTCCAGAATCCGGTATTCGGGTTGTTCTCGGGGCCGTTGGCCCCTGCACCGGCGCCGGGATCATAGCACGCTGCCCCGCGGGCACCGGAAGCTGGCATGGCCGGGATGAAGACGGCCGTACCGGCAAGGGATTTGCAACAAAACCGGCCCTTGCCGTGCCGTCGCCCGGATTGCAGGATGGCGCGACCTTTTGCCCCTCCCCATCATCGCCCTGCCCCGGGCGTCCCCACAGGTTCCGGCATGACCAGCACCGCCGAACAACGCGAGCAACCCGCCGAAAAAATCCTGGTGGTCGACGACGACGCCCGTCTGCGCAACCTGCTGCAGCGCTTCCTCGAGGAGCAGGGCTATGCCGTGAAGGCCGTCGGCGACGGCGAACAGATGGACCGGGCCCTGGGCCGGGAGATCTATCACCTGATCGTGCTGGACCTGATGCTGCCCGGCGAGGACGGCCTGGCCATCTGCCAGCGGCTGCGGGAAAAAGGCAGCGCACTGCCCATCATCATGCTGACGGCCAAGGGCGACGAGGGCGACCGCATCACGGGCCTGGAATCCGGTGCCGACGATTATCTGCCCAAGCCGTTCAATCCCCGCGAGCTGGCAGCACGCATCAAGGCCGTCCTGCGCCGCCAGGTGAAGGAGGTGCCGGGTGCGCCCAGCCAGAAGCAGGAGGTGGTGACCTTCGGCCCGTTCCGGCTCGATCTCTCCACCCGCAGCCTGTTTCGCGGCAGCGAACCGGTGCCGCTGACCACCGGCGAATTCGCCGTGCTCAAGGCGCTGGTCACGCACCCGCGCGAACCGCTGACCCGCGACAAGCTGATGAATCTGGCGCGCGGCCGCGAGTGGAGCGCGATGGAGCGCTCGATCGATGTGCAGGTGTCCCGCCTGCGCCGCATCGTCGAGGACGATCCGTCCAATGCCCGCTACATACAGACCGTGTGGGGCGTAGGCTACGTATTCGTGCCGGATGGCGCCTGATACCGCAGCGATGAAAATGCCCCGCCTGAAAAACTGGCATCCCAAACGGGTCCGGCTGGTGCCACGCACGGCATTCTGGCGCACCACCGTGGCGATCCTGCTGGTGATCTCCGCCAGCCAGTTCCTGTCCTTCCTGTTTTTCCTCGACAACCAGTACATGCCGAGCGTGCGCGCCTACGCGCAGTTCACCGTGCTGCAGGCCAACAACTATTTCCACCCGGCGCCGGACGTCAGCGTTGAGCGCATGCGCGACGGTCTGAAGCGCGCCACCGGTATCGACGCGCGCACACCGCGTGCCGGCGAACTGCCCGAACATGAAAGCTTTCCGTTCCTGGACTATGTGGTGCGCGCCTATGCGCAACAGGTAGCCAACGACCTGAACGAAACGGTGGAAGTCCGGCTGGAATTCCGCAAATCGCCGGTGGTGTGGGTGCATGCGAAAAGCTTCGGCGACGTGTGGCTGGTGGTGCCCTGGAAATTCCTGCGCCAGTACGACCGCTACGTGATCATTGCCTATGCCGTGGTGAACCCGATCCTGTCGCTGCTGGCGGCTTTCATCATTTCCAGCCAGCTCAACCGGCATCTGAACCGCCTCTCCAATGCCGCACGCCGGGTTGGCCGTGGCGAAGGCCTGCCGCGTCTGGATGAAACCAATGCCCCGTTCGAGTTCAGACAGGTGAACCGGGTATTCAACCGCATGGCCAGCGATCTTGAGCGATCGCGCAAGGATCGTGAACTGCTGCTGGCAGGCGTGTCGCACGATCTGCGCACACCGCTGACCCGCATCCGTCTTTCTGCCGAATTCCTCGACGATGCCGAACTGCGCGAAGGCATCATTGGCGACATCGCCGACATGGACGCCATCCTGGAGCAGTTCATCGCCTATATCCGCGACGGCCGTGACGAATCGGTAAGTTCCGGCGATCTCAACGAGCTGGTGCGGCAGGTGGCCGCCCATCACGATCCGGACCGGGTGGAACTGGAGCTCGGCGAGCTGCCGCTGCTGGCGTTCAAGCGTCTGGCCATGAAGCGGCTGGTCGACAACCTGCTGACCAATGCCTTCCGCTACGCAGAAACCGGGACGGTCACGGTCGGCACGCGGGCACTGCACAATGAAATCGTTCTGTCGGTTTCGGATCGCGGACCCGGAATCCCGCAGCACCAGCTGGCGGATGTACTGGAGCCGTTCGAGCGTGGCGAGAAGGCGCGCACCACGCCCGGCTCCGGTCTTGGCCTGGCCATCGTGCGCCGCATTGCGCAGATGCACGGCGGCACCGTGGAGCTGGCCAACCGCGACGGCGGCGGACTGGAAGTGCGTGTGCATCTGCCTGCGGCCGTACGCCGGAACGGGCCCTCCCCGTCCTGACACCGCACGGCCCGGTTCGCTATGCTGGTCAGCCTGTCGCCGGCCTTTACCGGAAAGGACCCCATGCCACGTTCCCTGGCCACAGTTGCTCTGCTGCTGTTGCTTGCGGCCGGTTCCGGCCAGGCCAGCCCGCTCACGCCGTCGCTCCTGACCGGCGAGTACGATCTGCTGCCATACACCGCCATGCTCGAGGACCCGTCGCTGCAGATGGGCATCGACGACATCGTTCATGCCGACAGGGCAGGCCTGTTCCAGACCGCCGCCAATCAGGGCCCCAGCTACGGTTTCCGTGATGCGGCACTCTGGTTCCGCATCAGTATCGATTTCACACAGACACGCTCACGGTCCTGGCATCTGGTCCAGACCCATCCCCTGCTGGACCAGATCACGTTCTTCATGCCGCAGCCGAACCGGCAGTGGGACAGCTTCCCGATGGGAGACACCCTGCCCTACCACCACCGGCTGTACGATCACCGCGAATTCATCATGCCGATACCGCGCGAGGTCATCGATGGCCCGCAACCGGTGACGTTCTACGTGCGTGCTGCCGGCCAGGGCGCCCTCAACGTCGATCTGCAGCTGTCGGATGCGAACCAGCTGGTCGGCCGGACCAATGCGCACACCTGGGCGCTCGGCCTGTTCTACGGCGGCATGCTGGCGATCCTGCTGTACAACCTGCCGCTGTGGATCTCGGCCCGGGAGCGGGCGCAGTTCTACTACATCGTGTTCCTGGCCGGCCTGATCGTGGTGTTCATGAGCCTCAACGGGCTTGGCCTGCAACATCTGTGGCCGGACACACCGGCGGCCAACGGCTGGTTCCCGTTCTTTGTCTGCATTGCCATGGCGGGCGCCACGCAATTCACCCGCGTCTTCCTCGACACACCCGGCACTGCACCCCGCATCGACGCCATGCTGCGCTGGGTGATGGTGATTGCCATCACCGTCACCGTGACGGCATTTTTCCTGTCACGCCGCACGGCCTACATGCTGGGCACCGTACTGCCGGTTGCTTTCGTGCTGGCCATGTTTGCCGCCGGTGTCGTGCGCCAGCTGCAGGGATACCGCCCGGCACGGCTTTTCCTCGTCGGCTGGGGCGCGCTCCTGATCGGCTCATCGCTGACGGCCGTCGGCAATCTGGGCGCCTTCCATTCCGTGGCGATCGCGCAGTATGCGGCCCAGATCGGAGTAGGCCTGCACGTCGCGCTGCTGTCGCTGGCGCTGGGTGACCGCGTGCGCTACCTGAAACAGGAAAACACGCGCATCAGCCAGGAGCTTCTGGACAGCACGCGGCGCGACATGCTCACCGGCCTGGACAACCGCGCCGAACTTGAAAGCATCCTGCCCCAGCAGCTGAGCGCCTCGCTGCGCGACGGCAACATGCTGGCCGTGTTGTACGTGGACATGAAGAACTTCCGCGCCATCAACGATACCTACGGGCATGACGTCGGCGATGCTGTCCTGCGGGAACTGGCCAGGCGCCTGAAGGATCTGGTGGGCCGCACGGGCCGGGTATTCCGCATCACCGGCGACGAATTCTCCATCGTCATGCCGCAGCTGTCCCACGCCGAAGACGCCATCCTGATGGCCCACAACACCATTGCCGTTGTGTCGGTACCCTTCAAGGGGGAATCCTGGTCCGTACACCTCAACTGCTGCGTCGGCATCAGCATCGCCGAGGAGCCGATGGCCAATGCCATGACGCTCATCCAGCATGCCGATCTTGCCACCGAGCAGGCCAAACGCAGCGGCTACAACCAGTACGCCGTCTATACCGACGACCTGAACAGCCGGGCAGTACAGCAGATCCATTTGCGCAACGAACTGCAGGCGGCCATACGCCAGCAAGGGCTGAGCGTGGTGTACCAGCCCTGCATCGACCGGATCAGTGGCCGCCCGGTCGGATTCGAAGCCCTGGTGCGCTGGTTGCACCCGGAGCGGGGCATCATCCCGACCCGCGAGTTCCTGACCGTGGCAGAAGAAGGCGGGCAGATCGTGGAGATCGACCGCTGGGTTCTGGATACCGCCTGCCGGGACTGCGCGGCCCTGATCAAGAAAGGGCTGCGCGGCATCCGTGTTGCCGTCAACATTTCGGCCCTGCATTTCCAGAGCACCTCCTGTGTTTCCACCATTGAAAGCATGCTGCGGAAGCACCGGTTGCCTGGCGAGAACCTGGAAATCGACGTCACTGAAACCGTTCTGCTGGAAAGCCTGGAGATCGCCCGGGCGAACATCGACCACCTGAGAAAGCTGGGTGTGGTCGTGTCCATCGACGACTTCGGGACCGGCTATTCCAGCCTGGCCCGCCTCCGCCACCTGCCGGTCGACCGCGTCAAGATCGATTCCAGCTTCGTACAGAACGTGATCAGCGATGTGCAGGACGCCGCGATCGTCAAATCGATCATTTCCATGGCACACAACCTGAACCTCCGGGTATTTGCCGAAGGCGTCGAAAACGAAGCCCAGTACGAATTCCTCAAGCGCTTTGGCTGCGATCTCTTCCAGGGGAACCTCTTTTCTCCGCCCCTGGCCATGGCAGACCTCGAGAGCTACATGTTCAGGGAGCGCACGACAGGCAGCGCGCGCGAAGACCTGCGCCAGGCAGAAACCATACTGCTGGTCGACGACGAGCCCAACATCCTGAGGGCCCTGACCCGCGTGCTGCGCAAGGACGGCTACAACATCCTGACCGCCGAGAGCGCGGCGCTTGCGTTCGACCTTCTGGCGAGGAACGACGTCAAGCTGATCATTTCCGACCAGCGCATGCCGAACATGACCGGCACGGAGTTCCTGTCACGGGTCAAGGGCATCTATCCGGAAACCATCCGCATCGTGCTGTCCGGCTATACGGATCTCAAAACCGTGACGGACGCGGTCAACCAGGGGGCCATTTACCGGTTCCTCACCAAACCCTGGGACGATGAAGTCCTGCGCGAGGAGATACACCGGGCCTTGTCCCAGCGCAAACACGCCTAGGCAGTTGCCAGGCGCATTCAGCCGCCGAATTCACGATTGACCATCACCACCTGCACCACGGTGCCGATCGAGCCCGCGGTGTCGTACAGCGTGGTGTGCACGATGCCGGCGCCGTTGGCCTGCACCTGCGTTTCCGATTCAAAACCGACCCACTCGCCGGCCGGCAACCGGTACAACGCCAGGGTCACGTCGGCATTGATCATGCCGGCTGCGTTGCCGAGATTCAGCTGGGCCACGCCGTTGCCCAGATCGCACAACAGGCAGGTGCGTACGTACGGCGTGAGCGCTTCGTTCTCCACGATGGTCACCGGCAAGCGCAGCCAGCTCATGTTGCGGCCGCGCTCCTGCCACGGCTCGCGCGAGCGGACCTCGACCCGGCTGTGCAGACCGCGTGGAATCTTCAGGCCTTTCGCATCCAGCATGTCCTGGATGGAGAATGCCGGCAGACCGTCCGGGCCCGGCGGCGGCGCATGCGGGCGCGGCGCGTACGCCGGCAGCGACACATCCTGCATCTTCACCAGCACGGCGCTTGCGCGGCATACGGTCTTGCCCTCGTGTGACACGTCCACTTCCACCATTTTCAGCCGGTTGCCGTCGCGCACGGTCTGCGCGCGCACGGCCAGCGGCGCCTTCGGCACCGGGCGCAACAGATCAAAGGTGGTGCGGGACGGAAAAAAGCCGGCCGGCAGATGCTGTGCCACGGCGTGGCCCATCAGGCCGGTGGCCGTGCCGCCATGCAACACTGACGGATGCCACGGGCTGCCGCCGGTGTCTGTCGGCAGCCAGACGTCGCCCGTGCGGGCGTACAGGAATTCGCTCATCGAGACTGCCACGCCGCCTTACAGCAGCGTGCCCGGATTCATGATGCCGCGCGGATCTGCTTCCTTTTTCGCCGCGCGCAACATCGCCAGCGACAGCGGCGAGTTCTGTTGCAGGAAGTACGGACGATGATCCTTGCCGACCGCGTGATGGTGGGTGATGGTGCCGCCGTGGTCGATCAGCGCCTGCGAGACCGCCTGCTTGATCGCATCCCACTGCGCCAGCTGCCTGCCGGCCGCGGACGGCGCGATGATCGTGTAGTACGGCGCCGGGCCATCCGGGTACAGGTGCGTGAAACGGCAGGTGATGGCGCCGGCACCGCACTGCGCCTGCAGGGCCTGCTCCGCAGCCTGTCGCACGGCGGCATCGAAAGCCGGGAAATTCTCCCAGGTGGTGCAGGTCTCGAAGGTCTCGCTGATGTAGCCCATGCGCGCCAGCTCGTCGCGCAGGTAAGGTGCGCGCAGGAACGACTGCTTCCACTGCTCTGCGGCCGCATCCGCTTCTGCCGCGTTGTCGTTGCGGATCACGCTCTTCTTCGGCTTGCCGCCGTGTTGCACGCAGATCGCCAGCGCCGCGTTCAGTTTTTCTTCCTGTGGCAGGGCCGGCGACTCGAAGCCGAGCACGAGAATGTGATGGGTGCCGTCACCGGCACCCATGAACATGGCTTCGTCGCGCTCGATCAGGCGGGCATTGGCCGGGGAAAGACCGCTCTGTGCCAGCGCACGGCAGGCAGCGGCGCCGGCGGCAAAGGTTTCGAAGTTCACCGTGCAGCCGGCCCGGCAGCGCGGGATGTCCTGCACGCGCAGCCAGGCTTCGGTAATCACGCCGAACACGCCTTCGGAGCCGAGCACCAGGCGCTCTTCCTGCGGACCGGCACCGTTGCCGGGCAGGCGCCGCGTTTCCATCACGCCCTGCGGCGTCATCATGCGCACGCTCTCGACGAAGTCGTCGATGTGGGTGTGGTTGGTGGCGTAATGGCCGCCGGCACGGGTCGCGATCCAGCCGCCCGCCGTGGAAAATTCGAAGCTCTGCGGGAAGTGCCGCAGTGTGTAGCCGTGCGGTTTCAGCTGGGCTTCCAGCGCCGGCCCGTACACACCGCCCTGTACGCGCGCGCAGCGCGATTCGCGGTCCACCGCCAGCACACGGTCGAGCCGGCACAGGTCCAGCGACAGCACGCCGGCGTAACGGCTGCGGGTGGCGGCATCGGCTTCCACGCCGCCGACCACGCTGGAGCCGCCGCCGAAAGGAATCACTGCCACGTATTCCGCCGTGGCCCAGCGCAGCAATGCCTCGATGTCGGCCTCGTCACGCGGATAGGCCACCAGATCCGGTGCGGCCAGAAAGTCGCCGTCCAGCGCCCGCACCACGTCGCGAAAGGATTTTCCGTAGGTATGCACGGCACGGTCATAACGGGCGTCGGTGACGATGTCCCGGAACAGCTGCGGCACTTTCAGCGCCGGCGCAGGCATGCGCAGTGCGTCCAGCGCCGGTACGGCGCGTGCCTCGGCCGGCGCACGGCCGAAGCGTGCAGTGAGATAGGCGCGTGCCAGTTGCAGCATGGGTTCGGGGAAGGCGTTGCCGTTGACGCCCCAGCCCCAGTACTTGCGATCGGTGTTGAACATCAGTCCACGCGGTAGCGCCCGCCTGCCATGTCGCCGTGGGTTACGGCATCGAAGCGACGATAGTCGCCGAGATGCCGTACGTACAGGGGATCGGCAATGCGGGACGGGTCATAGCCCTCGCTGCGGTAGTCGGCCTTGCGGTACTTGAAGGTGCCGGTGGTGCGGGCGGCCTCACCCAGGATCCGCACGAAACGCGGCTGCTGGTAGGTGGGTACACGCTCGCGCACCCAGAGCGTGAAGGCCTCGATGCGGAAGCTGTCATCGGTGATCAGCGCCGCCATGCCGGCGCGCCCTTCGGAGCCCGGCACTTCCACGCCGTACACGATGGCTTCCGACAGGCCCGGGCAGCCGTGCAGGGCCGCTTCCACTTCCGTGGCGGAAATGTTTTCGCCTTTCCAGCGGTAGTTGTCACCGGCACGGTCCGCGAACGCGACCCAGCCGTCGGCATCCAGACGCACCAGATCGCCGGTGTTGAACCAGCTGTCACGGCGCGAGAACACGCCGGTCAGGATCTTCCTGTCCGTGGCCTTCTTGTCCAGGTAGCCGTCGAAGCGCGCCAGCAGGCCGATGCGGCCGACGATCAGGCCGGTCTCGCCCTCACGCACACGCCGGCAGCGGCCACGCGCATCGCGCAGCGGTTCGCCGGAATCCGGATCGCAGGCCAGCACCGCCATGCCGGGCCGCAACCGGCCGACATAGCCCGGCCGGCCTTCGTAATTGAGCAGCCCGACATTGCCCTCGGTGGCACCGTAGAACTCGCGCACCAATGGAATGCCGAAACGTTTCTGGAACGGCGCCCACAGCGTTTCCCGCAGCCCGTTGCCCATCGCCAGACGCAGCCGGTGCCCGCGCTCGAGCGCACCGGGTTCCGGTGTCATCAGGTAACGGCACAACTCGCCGATGTAGATGAAGACCGTGGCGCCGTACCTGTGCACGTCCGGCCAGAATTCGCGCGTGGAGAAGCGGCGACGCAACAGCAGCGTGGCGCCGGAGAACAGCGACACACCCCAGCCGGCGAACTGCCCGCTGGAGTGGTACAGCGGCAAGGTGCAGTACACCACGTCGTCGTCCGTGGCCTCGGCCATGCTGAAAGCAAAACCCGCCGACACCAGCATCCAGCGCCGGTGCGTGACGATGGCGGCTTTCGGCAGGCCGGTGGTGCCGGAGGTGTAGATGTAGCAGCCGGTGTCGTCGCGCGCGGCCGGCGGACCCATGACCGGTTCCGAAGACCGCGCGGCGATGTCGGCGTCCAGCGTGTCGCCCGGCTGTGCCGCCGCGCCCTCGCCCACCAGCCACCAGCGGCTGGCCGGGATCGATGGCAGTGCCTCGTGGAGTGCGGCCACCGTCTCGCGGTGTTCGGTGCCGGCAATCACGGCACTGGCGCCGGACACACGTATCGCATGCGCCAGCGCCTCACCGCTGAGATGGCTGTTCACGAACGCCACCACCGCACCCAGCCGCACCAGCGCGCTCTGCGCGAACAGGTATTCCGGGCGGTTGTCCATCACCAGCGCCACCACGCTGCCGGAGCGCACGCCACGCGCACGCAGCGCGCGCGCCCAGCGATTGGCTGCCTGGTCAACCTCGCGCCAGCTCCAGCGCCGGCCCTCGAACAGCAGCGCGGTCTGCTCCGGCATTTCCTGCGCGCGCAGTGCCAGCAGCGTGGAAATGCTGGTGTGCGCACCGGCACGCAGCAATGGCGCCGCCTTCAGCAGGCGCCCGATGGCGCGCAGCTCCTCGCGCACGGATCTCAGCCGCCCGACGGCGCCCATGGCTCAGCCCGCCCCGGTCAGCACGGTGCGCGCCGCCGACAGGTAGTTGATGTGGGTGGTGCCGGCGCCCAGCTCCAGCAGTTTCGAATCCCGCGCCAGCTTCTCGATGTGGTACTCCTCCATGTAGCCGTAGCCACCGTGCAGCTGGATCGCGCGCAGCGACACGTCCACGCAGGCCTGCGAACAGTACGCCTTACTGGCATTGACGAAAGCGGCATCCCTGACACCCTTCTTCTGCATCCAGGCCAGCCGGTAACAGATGTTCTCCACGTTCTTCAGCTTCATGTACATGTCGGCGATGTCCAGCTGTACGGCCTGGAAGTCCCCGATGGCCCGGCCGAACTGCTTGCGTTCGTTCACGTACTTCACGCTGCGGTCCAGACACTCCTCGATGATGCCCCAGGCCATGCCGGGAATGCCGGAGCGCTCGGTGCCCAGCGACTCTTTCGTGTCCTTGCGGCCTTCCGCCGTTTTCTCGACGCCGCCGAGCAACTGCGCCTTCGGCACCCGCACCTCGTCGAAGAACAGCTCGCCGGTGGGAGAATCGCGCATGCCCATCTTCTTCATGGCCTTGCCCTGGGCAAAGCCCTTCATGCCTTTCTCGAGAATGAACGCATTTACCTGCTGGTCCGCCTTCGGCTGGCCGCGATCCACCTTCGCGTATACCACGAAGATATCGGCACAGGGGCCGTTGGTGATGAAGGTCTTCTGGCCGGACAGGATGTAGTCGTCACCGTCCGGTTTCGCGGTGGTGCGCATCGAGCCGAACGCGTCCGAGCCGGCGCCCGGCTCGGTCAGGCACCACGAACCGATCTTGTCGACCGTGGCCAGCGGGATGCCGTATTTCTCGATCTGATCGGCCGTGCCCTTGCCGATGATGGCGCCACCGGCCAGCGCCACCGACACGCCCCAGCCCATGGAAAAGCCGGGCGAGGCACGGCACAGTTCTTTCGCGATCATCATCCCGATCATCGGGTCCATGCCGTCGGTACCGCCGGCATCTTCCATCAACGACGCCAGCCCCGCGCCCTTGAGCGCATCCGCTTCACCGGCACGCATTTTCTTCACTTTCTTTTCCAGACTCATGCGCGCCATGTCACGGATGCCGAACTTCTGCGCCATGTCGCGCATCAGGTCGTAGGGCAGCATCTCGCCCGACTCGAGCTTCGGCAGTGCCGGAAACAGGTTGGCATTCACCCACTGACGCGCCATCTGGCCGGCCATCTTCGCCATGTCGCCCGGTTCAAACATGATCGTGTCCTCCGTGAAACGCACCGGAACCGGTGTGTGTCCCGGGAGTATCCGGCCACCCCCGAGGCGGTCAATGACGGGGTCGGACAGCCGCAGTGGCCGCTTCTGCAGGGCCATGGCCGATTAACCGGGTCGGTCGCCGGAGCGATAAATACGGTCATCCAATTCCGGGGCCGGACATGACATTGTCGGCCGGCTCCGTGGACCGCAGCCGGACGCCGCGGCCACCCACCCCCGGACAACCTCATACCCGGTATACCAAGGAGAACGACGATGGCGATCGATCCGAGCAAGGCCCTGGGCGCGAAGCTGGCACCCGCCGAAGCATCCTGGACCCAGGACCAGGTCATTCTGTACGCACTGGGCGCCGGCGTCGGCATCGGCCAGGACCAGACCAGCAAGGAAGTGCTGCAGTACACCTACGAGAACGGCCTGAAGGTGCTGCCGACCTACGGCGTGATCCCCGTGTTCGGCACCCTGATGCAGCTGATGGCCGTTCCCGGCATGCAGATCAACCCGATGATGATCCTGCACGGCGAGCAGTACCTGGAAATCCTCAAGGCTCCGCTGCCGACCAGCGCCACCGTGATCAACGAAGCACAGGTCACCGCCATCTACGACAAGGGCTTCGACAAGGAAAAGAACAAGGGCAAGGGTGCCGTCATCGACGTCTCCGTGACCTCGAAGGACAAGGCCACCGGCGAACCGCTGTTCAGGAACGTGTTCTCCACCTTCGTGCGCGGTGAAGGCGGCTTCGCCCGCGAAGGCGACCCGGTCGCCCCGCCGCCGGGCAACGAAGCGCCGTCCCGCGCGCCGGACAAGGTCATCGAGTACAAGACCGTCACCCACCAGGCGCTGCTGTACCGCCTCTCCGGCGACAAGAACCCGCTGCACGCCGATCCGATGTTCGCCAAGATGGGCGGCTTCGCCACGCCGATCCTGCACGGCCTGTGCACCTTCGCCAACGTCGGCCGTGCCGTGATCGAAGGCTTCGCCAACAACGACCCGACCAAGTTCAAGTCCATCAAGGTCCGCTTCACCTCGCCGGTCTACCCGGGCGAAACCATCGTGGTTTCCATGTGGCAGGAATCCCCGACCGAGATCATCGTCAAGGCCGGCGTGAAAGAGCGCAGCATTGATGTGATCAGCAATGCGAAGGTGACGTTGTTTGCGTGATGGGTGAGGCGGGAAACCGCTGAAAGGAAAGGGCCGGCGAATGCCGGCCTTTTCTTTGTGCG
>JBMOOO010000003.1:0-27771 GCA_049324475.1 Pseudomonadota bacterium
AACGCCGACTCGGCGCCGGGGCCGTCCTTCAGCAACACGGCGTGGCAGGGCGGCAGCGGCCGTGCAACCTGTCCGAACGCGCTGCCGTTCTGGGTGAAGGCCAGCAGGTCCACGCGCAGTTCGGCGTACGCAGCGGCGCCGGACAGCAAACCGGACAACAGACCGGACAGGGCAAGCAGCGAGCGCAGGTGCATGGTGTGTTCTCCCGGTTCCGGCAACGCCGTCGACAATCAGACCCTGCCGGCCAGCCGGCCGAGCAATTCTTCCACGAACCCGAGCCGTTCGTCCTGGGTCCTTGTGGCTTCCGTGTAACGCAGCCGGCTGCCGCCGTCCATGCGGTAGCGGCGCGGTTCGCGCTGCACCAGCTTGATGATGGCCAGCGGATCAACCTTCGTGTCCGCCTCGAATTCCAGCCGGCCGCCCTGGGCGCTGGCGTCGAGCCGGCGGATGCCCAGCGCTTCCGCACGCAGCTTGAGCGCCGTGGTCCGGAACAGCAGCTTCACCTGCTCCGGCAGCAGACCGAAGCGGTCGATCATTTCCACCTGCAGTTCCTTCAGGTCATCGTCGCCGGTACAGCTGGCGATGCGTTTGTACAACACCAGCCGGGTATGCACATCCGGCAGGTAGTCATCGGGTATCAGTGCCGGCACGTTCAGGTTGATCTCGGTGCCGTGATGGAAGGGCCGGTCCAGATCCGGCTGTTTCCCGGCACGGATCGCTTTCACCGCGCGGTCCAGCATGTCCATGTACATGGACAGGCCGATGGTCTGGATGTTGCCGCTCTGCTCGTCGCCCAGCAGTTCGCCGGCGCCGCGGATCTCCAGGTCGTGACTGGCCAGGGCGAAGCCGGCGCCCAGCTCCTGCGCGGAAGCGATGGCATCCAGCCGCTTGAGCGCGTCCTCGCTCATGGCGCGCCGGTGCGGCGTCAGCAGCCAGGCATAGGCCTGGTGATGGGAACGGCCGACCCGGCCACGCAGCTGGTGCAGTTGTGCCAGACCGAACTTGTCGGCACGTTCGATCACGATGGTGTTGGCGCTGGGCACGTCGATGCCGGTCTCGATGATGGTCGAGCACACCAGCACGTTGTGGCGGCGGTGGTAGAAGGCGCTCATCACTTCTTCCAGCTCGCGTTCGCGCATCTGCCCGTGTGCCACCGCGATGCGTGCTTCCGGCACCAGCGTGGCCAGGTCGGCTGCGCATTTATCGATCGTCTTCACGTCATTGTGCAGGTAGTAGGCCTGACCGCCGCGCAGCAGTTCGCGCAGCAGGGCTTCCTTGACCAGCGCCGGGCTTTCCTCGCGGACGAAGGTCTTGATCGACAGGCGTCGTGCCGGCGGTGTGGCAATGATGGAAATGTCGCGCATGCCGGCCAGCGCCATGTTCAGCGTGCGCGGGATCGGCGTGGCAGTGAGTGTGAGCAGGTCGACTTCGGCGCGAAGCTGTTTCAGCTGTTCCTTCTGGCGCACGCCGAAGCGGTGCTCCTCGTCGACGATCACCAGGCCGAGCCGGGAGAACTTCACGTCCGGCTGCAGCAGCTTGTGGGTGCCGATCACGATATCTATCTTTCCTTCGGCGAGTTTCTGCAATGCCTCGTCCTGTTCCTGGGTGGTCTTGAACCGGCTCAGGACTTCAATGGTTACCGGCCAGTCGGCAAAACGGTCGCGGAAGGATTCATAGTGCTGCTGGGCGAGCAGGGTGGTGGGCACCAGCACGGCCACCTGCCTGCCGGCCTGTGCCACCACAAAAGCCGCACGCATGGCGACTTCGGTCTTGCCGAAACCGACGTCGCCGCAGACCAGCCGGTCCATGGGCCTGGCAGCCTTGAGATCGGCCAGCACGGCATCGATGGCCTGCTGCTGGTCCGGCGTTTCCTCGAACGGGAAGCCGTCGGCAAACACCGCATAGTCGAGTTCCGGTGTGCTGAAGGACATGCCCTTGCGGGCGGCACGACGCGCATGCAGATCCAGCAGTTCGGCAGCGACATCGCGTACCTGTTCTGCCGCCTTGCGCTTTGCCTTTGCCCACTGGTCGGAGCCGAGCCGGTGCAGTGGTGCACTGTCCTCGTCGCTGCCGCTCCAGCGCGACACCAGATGCAGGTTGGTAACCGGTACGTACAGCTTCGCACCTTCGGCATATTCGAGCGTGAGGAATTCCAGTGACTGCCCATCGACGGCGAGCGTGGTGAGGCCCAGGTAACGGCCGACGCCGGCATCGACATGCACGACCGGTGCGCCGATGCGCAGTTCGGTGAGATTCCGGATGGCGTTTTCCGCGGCTTGTGCCTGCTGGCGGTCCCGCCGCCGGCGCTGCATGACCCGGTCGCCGAACAGCTGCGGTTCGGCGACCAGCGAGAGCTGCGGCAGTTCGATGCCGCGTTCCAGTGCCGCCACGGTGATGGCAAAGCGGGCACCGCCGGTGATGAATTCCTGCCAGTCTGCAACCGGTAGCGGATGCAGCCCGTGCCGGCCCAGCAGCTCCACCAGTGCTTCGCGGCGACCCGCCGATTCCGCGGCGATCAGCGTGCGCCGTGCCGGATCGGCCAGCAGGTGCGTGCGCAGTGCCGCGACCGGATCCGGATCGCGTGCGTTGACCGGCAGCAGTGGCGGTGTGCCGGCCAGTGCGTTGTCACCGCCGGCGGCGACCAGCTCACAGCGCGCCCTCTGCTTCAGGAGCGAGAACAGGTCCTCCACCGGCAGGAACAGCGCATCCGGCGGCAGCAGCGGCGCCAGCCGGTCGTGGCGGCGATCCTCGTAGCGCTCGCGCACTTCCCTCCAGAAGGTCTCCGCGGCCTCGTGCAGGCCGGGCAGCATGAACACCGTACTTTCCGCGGGCAGGTAATCGGTAAGCGTGGCCAACGCATCGAAGAACAGCGGCTGGTAGTACTCGATGCCGGGAGGGGCAATGCCGCGGGCAATGTCCTGGTAGACGGGGCACTGCCGGTGGTCGACATCGAAGCGTTCGCGGAAGCGCTGCCGGAACCGGTCCAGTGCTTCCGGTGTGAACGGAAATTCGCGGGCCGGCAACAGGTCTATGGCGTCGATCTTTTCCAGCGAACGCTGTGTCTCCGGGTCGAAACTGCGCAGCGTGTCGACTTCGTCGTCCAGCAGCTCGATGCGCACCGGCGCGTCATGGCCCATCGGAAACAGGTCCACCAGGGATCCGCGTACGGCAAACTGCCCGTGCTCGTACACCGTGTCCACGCACTGGTAGCCGGATTCCTCCAGCACACGCCGGGTACGGGCGAGATCGAGCCGGTCACCGGCAGACAGCCGCAGGCCGGCAGCCACGAAGGCGGGCGGACACAGCCGGGTCAGCAGCGTGGCCACCGGCACCACCAGCACCGCCTGTTCCAGCTGCGGCAATCGTGACAGCGCTTCCAGCCGGCGCGACACCAGATCCTGGTGCGGCGAGAAATTGTCGTAGGGCAGGGTTTCCCGGTCGGGGAAATGCAGTACCGGCAGATCGCGACCGAAGAAGCGCAGTTCCTCTTCCAGCTGCCATGCGTCGCCGGTGCCGGCGGTGATCACCAGACAGGGCCGCTTCTGTTCACGGGCACGTTCGACGATGTACAGCGCGGCGGCACTGCCGGCCAGCCCGGCGACGCGCGTGGCCGGCGCGGCCGGGAAGAAACGCATTGCAGTCATGCGTTCACTGGCAGACGGGCGCGGCGGCGGCCTGCTGCCTCAGGCGCAGTGCTTTCTTCATGTGCTTCTGCAGATCCTTGATGCGGGTCTGGTCGGAGGGGTGCGTGGACAGCAGCTCGGGCGGTTTCTTTCCGCCGCTGGCCGCGTTCATGTTCTGCCACAGGGCGATCGATTGCTCCGGATCGAAGCCGGCCTTCGCCATCAGTTCCAGGCCGATGATGTCCGCTTCCGATTCCTGGGCGCGGCCGTACGGCAGGATCACGCCGTATTGCGCACCAAGCCCCAGTGCACCCATCAGCAGTTGTTTCTCCTGGGACTGCTCGCCGCTGCTGAGCACGGCCTGCACGATGCCCAGGCCTTTTTGCGCAGCGGCCTGGGTGGAAAGGCGCTCGTTGGAATGCTTGGCGATCACGTGGCCGATTTCATGGCCGATCACCGCTGCCAGCTGGTTCTGGTTGCTCGCCACCGGCAGCAGGCCGGTGTAGACGCCGATCTTGCGGCCGGGCAGCGCGAAGGCATTGACCTGCGCGGAATCGAACAGCACCACTTCCCAGTCAGCCGGGTTCTGGCCCATGGTTTTCAGCAGCTGGCTGGTTACGCACTGGACGTAGGCGGATTTTTTTCCGTCCTTGCTGGCCGGTGTCTGTTCCTTCTGCTGGGTGAAGGCGGTGGCGCCCATGGTGGCCACCTCGCCGTCGGGGAACAGCAGCAGCTGTTTGCGGCCGGTGGGTGAAACGGCGCAGGCCACCAGTACCAGTGCAAGCAGGGCGGCAAGTGCCGGCAGGGGTCGGATACGCATCGGCTTGGGTCCGTCGAGGCTGTGAAAGTCGGGGGTGGGCATTATAGTAGCCCGCCCCCCGATTTCACGGCCCCGGACGGCCCGCCGGAGAACTGACTGTGACCGACCTGCTCCAGGGTCTGATCGACCTGCTTGATGTCGAACCGCTGGAAATCAACCTGTTCCGCGGCCAGAGCCATGACATCGGCAACAAGTCCGTGTTCGGCGGCCAGGTGCTGGGCCAGGCGCTGGCGGCGGCCCTGAAGACGGTCGAGCCGGAGCGCACGGTGCACTCGCTGCACGGTTACTTCCTGCGCCCGGGCGACGTGAAGGTGCCGATTGTCTATGACGTGGACCGCATCCGCGACGGCAAGAGCTTCACCACCCGCCGGATCCGGGCCATCCAGCACGGCGAGGCGATCTTCAACATGGCGGTGTCCTGCCAGCTGCCGGAGAAGGGTGTGGAACACCAGAGCGGCATGCCGGACGTGCCTGCACCGGAAACGCTGAAATCCGAATACGAATGGCGCGAGACCTGGGCGCATCACCTGCCGGAAAAGGTACGCGCCGGTTTTGTGCGCAAGCGGCCGGTCGACCTGCGGCCGATCGATCCGCAGAACCCGTTCGTGCCGGACCGTCGCCCGCCACGCAAGCTCACCTGGTTCCGCGTTGACGGTCGTCTGCCGGACGATCCGCGCGTGCACCAGGCCATGCTCGCGTTCGCCTCGGATTTCGGCCTGATGGGCACGGCGATGATGCCGCACGGCATCACCTGGTTCACGCCCCATGTGCAGGGCGCCAGCCTGGACCACGCGATGTGGTTCCACCGTCCGTTCCGTGCCGACGACTGGCTGCTCTACGAAATGGAATCGCCGACGGCGGTCGGCGCGCGCGGACTCAACTTCGGCAAGATCTGGTCGCGCGACGGCCGGCTGGTGTGCTCGGTGGTGCAGGAAGGCCTGCAGCGGGTGCGCGGAGACTGAACGCGCGCCGGGGCACCTTCAGAAGCGGGTGCCCAGTTGCATCTGCACCGCCGCGTGTTCGTTTTCCGATATGCCGCCGATCAGCCAGACCGGACCCAGCGGCGTATTCAGGCCGATGAAGGCCGCTGCCACCGGCCACAGGTCCGCATCGGCAGCATCGTCGAAACTGCCTGCCCAGGCGCCGCCGTACTCCAGTGACACGCCGCCGTGCACGCGCAACCAGCGCAGCTCGTTGAGCGGGCGCCGCAGGCTCAGCCGCACCATGCCGGCATGGTCGCCGGTCAGTTCGCCCTCGGAAAAGGCGCTCATGTTCAGCACGCCACCCAGTTGCAGCGGTTGCAGGGTCATGCCGGGGCTGGCCTGCTGGGACTTGAGCGTGGTGCCGGCTTCCAGCGCATAGCGGCCGATGCTCCAGGCGTGATCGAACTGCAGGGTGCCCAGGTTGTAGTCGGCATTGGCGCCCAGGCCGGTGCGGCCGGCTTCACCCAGCAGCCGCAGCAGGCTGCCGTTGCCCGGAAAATCGCGGTGATCGAAGGTGTCGAGAAAACCGGTCGTGCGCCAGTAGCCAACCGATTCGCGAAACTGCGCGGTCGGTACCAGGAAGATCAGCGGATCGATGCGCCGTGTGCCGAAGCCGGCACCCAGCCGCCATTCGGCGAAGCGCCGTGTCAGGCCGAGATCGACGCCGAGTTCCTCGCGGCCGGTACGCAGGCGCGCAACGGGGCGATCGTCGAGATAGAGGTCCATGCTGCCGCGCTCGTACAGCCCCCAGGGTGCGACGAACAGGCTGCCGCGTTGCGAGGTCGGCTGGTACAGCTCGGCGTACAGGCGCTGGGTGTCGCCCAGCAGTACCTGCACGAACAGTTGGCCGGTGAGGCGGTTGAGTGCGGTGGCGGTATAGCTGGCGCCCAGCTCGTAGTGATCGAAACCGTCGAAGTTGTTGTAGAGCGATAGCCCGAACTGCAGGTAGTTCGGGCCCCAGTCGCGTGCCACCGGTTCCAGCGTCAGCGTGCCGTCGTCGGTCAGCCGGTAGTCGACCACGGAGAAATAATCGAGGCCGTGCACCCGGCCGATGGCACGCTGGATGCCGCGCGAGTCCACCGTGTCGCCGGGGGTGATGTTCAGGCGATCCAGCAGTTGCTGCTCGGGCACCACGGGGTCGCCGCTGATGCGGATGGCGGCCACGGTGACCGGTGCGCGCGCCGCCTGCCAGCGTGCGCTTTCACGCGCGGCCGGGTACTGGCCGGGCGCAGTCCAGCCATGCAGCGGAAATGCGGCGAGGGCGGTCCGCGCCGCTTTTTCGCCGGCTTCGGCGGCCTGTTTCATGCGCGGGAAATCCAGGGTGGCGATGCCGCCCAGTTCCGGCTGCACCAGCAGGTCGTTGCCGGTCAGGGTTGCGCGTTCGAGGTCGGCGCCGCGCCGCGCCAGGATCGTGCTCATCTGCAGCGTCACGCTGAACACGTTGCGCAGTTGCTCACGCGAGGCCAGCGGTGTGGCGATGTCGACCGCGATGACCACATCGGCGCCCATGGCGCGCGCCACCGACACCGGCATGTTGTTGGCGACGCCGCCATCCACCAGCAGTCTCCCGTCCACGGCGACCGGCGAGAAATAGCCGGGGATGGCCATGCTGGCGCGCAGTGCCGTGACCAGATCGCCCTGTGTCAGGGTGACGGATTCGCCGGTCAGGGCGTCGGTGGCCACGGCGGAAAAAGGCAGCGGCAGTTGCGAAAAGCAGGAGATGCCGGCGACGTGACGGGTCAGGTCGCGCAACAGCAGGCGCACGTTCTGGCCCTCGCGGGCGCCGGCCGGCAGGCGTATGCCGTGCGGCCCGATGCCGATGCGGCCACCGGTGGCAAAGGCGCGGTCCTCGGCCTTGCGGCGCAGGGCGAGGCTGGTGCGTGGGGGGGCATCGCTGAGCACGGCCGGCCAGTCGCTGTCGTTGACCAGGGTTTCCAGCTCCTGCACGGGCATGCCGGCGGCGTAGAGCGCCCCGACGATGCTGCCCATGCTGGTGCCGACCACCAGATCGACCGGGATGCCGTATTCCTCGATCACCTTCAGGACGCCCACGTGCGCGGCGCCCCGGGCGCCGCCGCCGCTCAGCACCAGGCCGACCCGGGGCCGGTCCGGCAGGGGAGCCACGACGGGGTTGCCGGAGCAGGCCGGGGCCGGGGGGGTGGCAGCCGGCGCCGGGCCGGCGAAAAGGGCGAGCAGGGCAGGCAGGCAGGTGCACAGGAAGCGGGTCTTGCCGGTCATGGGGCGTCCGGGGCGGGGCCTGCAGGGGTGGCGGGTTCGGGACGATTGTACGGAACCCGTGACGGCCGGTGAGGGGCCGGTTTTTCCTTTCTGGCCAAGCGCATGCACGGCCCCTAGAATTCGCGCGCCCGGGCTATGCCCCCGCGCCACCCCCGACGAATCTTGAGGATGCCGATCGTGAGCCAGGCCGACGACCATTTCAGCCGCTGGAAGAACCGCGAAGAGATCGCCGAGGCGATGATCCCGATGATCGGGCAGCTGTACCGGCAGCGTGACGTCACCATCCAGGTCTACAGCCGCTCGCTGGTCAACAAGTCGGTCATCACCATCCTCAAGACGCACCGCTTCGTGCGCCAGATCGAGAACGCCGAGCTGTCCGTGGTCGACAGCTATCCGATCCTCAAGGCGCTGATGCCGCTGGATCTCGGTCCGTCCCGGATCGACATCGGCAAGCTGGCCGTGGAGTACCGCAAGGATTCCCGCGGACTGTCGCTGGAAGATTTCGTGCGCAAATCGGTGGCCGGTGCCACCGGCCGCGAGAAAGTGCAGACCAACGGCCCGCGCGATGTCGTGCTGTACGGCTTCGGCCGGATCGGCCGTCTGCTGGCCCGCCTGCTGATCGAGAAGACGGGGTCCGGCAACGGCCTGCGCCTGCGTGCCGTGGTTATCCGCAAGGGTGGCGACAACGACCTGTCCAAGCGTGCTTCGCTGCTGCGCCGCGATTCCGTGCACGGCCAGTTCAACGGCACGATTTCGGTCGATGAGGAGAATGAAGTCCTGATCGCCAACGGCAACGAAATCAAGATCATCTACTCCAACGATCCGACCACGGTCGACTACACGCAGTACGGCATCAACAACGCCATCCTGATCGACAACACCGGCAAGTGGCGCGACCGTGACGGCCTGTCCAAACACCTGCGTCCGGGCATCTCGAAGGTGATCCTGACAGCGCCTGGCAAGGGCGATGTGAAGAACATCGTGCACGGCGTCAACCATGGCACGCTGGCTGACAGCGACACCGTGATTTCCTGCGCCAGCTGCACCACCAACGCCATCGTGCCGCCGCTCAAGGCGATCAACGACCGGTTCGGTCTGGAGCACGGCCACGTCGAGACGGTGCACTCGTATACCAACGACCAGAACCTGCTCGATAACTACCACAAGGGCAATCGTCGCGGTCGCGCGGCGCCGCTCAACATGGTCATCACCGAGACCGGTGCCGCTTCCGCGGTTGCCAAGGCACTGCCGGAGCTGAAGGGCCGCATCACCGGCAATTCGATCCGCGTGCCGACGCCGAACGTGTCGATGGCCATCCTGAACCTCACGCTGAAGCAGGAAACCACCCGCGAGGAACTCACCGAGTATCTGCGCCATGTTTCCCTGCACTCGTCGATGCAGCGCCAGATCGACTTCATCAGCTCGCCGGATGCGGTGTCGACCGATTTCGTCGGTTCCCGCCACGCTTGCGTGATTGATGCCGAAGCCACCATCGTCGACGGCAAGCACGTCGTGCTCTACGTCTGGTATGACAACGAGTTCGGCTACAGCTGCCAGGTGATCCGCGTGGTCCAGCACATCACCGGCGTGGAATACCCGCAGTTCCCGAAAGACTGAGCCCGCGTGTCCGCCCGGGGCAGGCAGAAAGCCGGCGGCCGGATTTCCGGCCGCCGGCGCTTGTGGTTGCCGCTGCTGGTCCTGATGGCGCTGGCCGGCGCGGTGTTTGCCACCTGGCTGCGCACCACGCAGCCGGTGGTGCATACGCTGTCCGGCTACACCATGGGGTCGACCTGGAGTCTGCGCGTGGTGGCACCGCCGGGTGCAGACCTGGGCACCCTGCGTGCGGATATCGAGGCACAGCTGGCCGAGCTGGATCGCCAGCTGAGCAATTACCGTGACGATGCGGTGCTGGCACGCCTGAATCGTGCGCCGGTGGACGCGTGGCAGGAACTGCCGGCGCACCTGCACACGGTGCTGCGTACCGGCCAGCAATTGCATGCCGAATCCGGCGGTGCTTTCGATCTGACGGTAAAGCCGCTGGTGAACCTCTGGGGCTTCGGTGCAGCCGAGCCGCGTACCCACGTTCCGGACGATGCGGAGATTGCGGCGGCACGCGCACTGACCGGCAATGACAGGCTGGAAATTTCTGCCGACGGCCTGCAGGTGCGCCGGCGCGGGCCGGTGACCCTCGATGTCGACGCCGTGGCGCCCGGCCATGCCGCCGACGTCATCACCGCCCTGCTGCGCGAGCATGGCCTGCCGGACCACCTGATGGAGGTCGGCGGTGAACTGGTGGCCAGTGGCCGGCGCCCGGACGGCACGCCCTGGCGGGTCGGCATCGAGCAACCGGAGCGCGGCCGCGGCGGCATCGAGCGGGTGGTTGCCGTCAGCGGGGTGGCCATCGCGACCTCCGGCGACTATCGCGATTATGTCGACATTGCCGGGCAGCGCTATTCACACACCATCGACCCGGTAACGGGCCGGCCGGTGGAGCACGCGCTGACGTCGGTGACGGTGATTGCCGAAGACGGTCTGCATGCCGATGGCTATGCCACGGTCCTGATGGTGCTGGGGCCGGAGCGCGGTCTCGCCTGGGCCGATGCCCGCCGACTGCCGGTCTTCATGATCGTCCGTACGGCGAACGGCGAACGGGTCGAGCGCTACAATGAGGCGTTCGTGCCGTTTCTGGTATCGCCCTGATCCGGAGTTGCACTGGGCACCGGGCAAGGAGTGTGTGGTGTCTGCAAGCCAGCGTTTTGATCTGGTGGTGATCGGTTCCGGCCCTGCCGGCGAAGCGGCAGCGCTGACCGTGGCGCGCCGGGGCCAGCGTGTGGCACTGGTGGAAGAACGGGAGAGTCTCGGCGGCAACTGTGCACACGTCGGCACCATTCCCTCCAAGGCGCTTCGACACTACGTGCGCCAGCGTGTCCGGTTCGACCGCAACAGTCTGTTCCGTGGCCAGTGGCGCGAACCGCCGGCGGTCAACTGGCAGAAACTGGTGGCCAAGGCCGGCGAGGTGATCGAGGCACAGGCCAACGGCAAGGCCGACCTGCTCTTGCGCGAACGCGTCACCCTGTTCAACGGCCGGGCCCGTTTCCTCGATGCACAGCGTCTGCAGGTTGCGTGCAGTGACGGCGTGATCGAGGAACTGCAGGCGCGGCATGTGGTGATTGCCACCGGCTCACGGCCGTACCGGCCGGTGGATGTCGATTTTTCCCATCCGCGGGTCTATGACAGCGATACCGTTCTCGGCATGCAGCACACGCCGCAGCACATCGTCATATACGGGGCCGGCGTGATCGGCTGCGAATATGCGTCGATATTCTGTGCGCTGGGCATCAAGGTGGATCTGGTCAACAGCCGTCCCCAGTTGCTCGATTTCCTGGACGCGGAAATCTCTGACGCCCTGTCCTACCATCTGCGCGAGCAGGGTGTGACCATTCGCCACGGTGAGGAATACGCGAAGGTGACCGGCTGCGACGACGGCGTGGTGCTGGAGCTGAAGTCCGGCAAGCGCATCAAGGCCGATGCCCTGCTGTGGAGCAACGGGCGTACCGGCAATGCCCGCGATCTGGGGCTGGAGGCGCTGGGCCTGACAGCCAGTGGCCGCGGGCACATCACGGTCGATGCGCGTTACCGCACGGCACAGCCGCACGTATACGCGGTCGGTGACATCATCGGGCCGCCCAGCCTGGCGAGCGCGGCCTACGATCAAGGTCGGCGGGCTGCTGCCGATATCCTGGGAGAGGGGGCATTGCCTTTGGGTGATGTGCCCACCGGCATCTACACCATTCCGGGGATTTCCAGCGTGGGGCGGAACGAACGTGAACTGACCGAGGCGCGGGTGCCGTATGAAGTCGGCCAGGCGTTTTTCCGGACGCTGGCGCGCGGGCAGATCACCGGCGAGCAGGTCGGCATGCTGAAGATATTGTTCCACCGGGAAACGCTGGCCCTGCTGGGCGTGCATTGCTTCGGTTATCAGGCCTCGGAGATCATCCATATCGGGCAGGCGATCATGAGCCAGTCCGGTACCGGCAACAGTCTGCGTTATTTTCTCGATACCACGTTCAACTACCCGACCATGGCCGAGGCCTACCGGGTGGCGGCGCTGAATGGACTGCAGCGTGTGGAGGAGGCAGGCCGATGAGTGGCAGCGATGAGGCGACACGCAAGACCGGGCTGATCCTCTCCGGCGGCGGGGCGCGGGCGGCATACCAGGTCGGTGTGCTGATGGCGATTGCCGACATCGCGCCGCGCGACATCAAGTGCCCGTTCGATATCATCTGCGGTACATCTGCCGGTGCCATCAATGCCACATCGCTGGCCAGTCAGGCGGTGCATTTCCGTACCGGTGTGCGTGGCCTGGAGCGGATCTGGGGCAATCTGGCGGCGGAGAGCATCTACCGCACAGACTGGTCCTCGTTCGCCGGCCTGATTTTCCGCTGGTTGCTGGCCAGTGTGCGCAAGGGTGAATCGCACCTGGCCTATTCACTGCTGGACAATGCGCCGCTGGCGACGCTGCTGGAGCAGGTGATCAATTTCAAGAAGATCCAGCGCCAGCTGGACGCCGGCAACCTGTTTGCCCTGAGCATCACGGCGGCAGGCTATTCCAGTGGTGAATCGGTCAGTTTCTTCCAGTGTGCCCAGCCCGTGCCGTCCTGGCGGCGTGTGCGTCGTATCGGAGTGCCCACGGAAATAAAACTGGAGCATCTGCTGGCATCCAGCGCACTGCCGATCCTGTTCCCGGCGGTGAAGATCAATCGTGAATATTTTGGCGACGGCGCCATTCGCCAGCTGGCGCCACTCAGCCCCGCCCTGCACCTGGGGGCGCGCCGCATCCTGGTCATCGGCGTCAGTGGCGTTGCCGGCGGTGCGACACGCCGGATCAGCGGAGATATCTATCCAAGCCCGGCGCAGATCATCGGCCATGTCATGAACAGCGCCTTCGTCGACGCTTTCGAGGCCGATGTGGAACGGCTGGAGCGGATCAACCGCACCGTGCGTACCATTCCCGAGGACGTGCGGCGTGCCAACCAGATGGAGCTGCGCGAAGTCGAGCTGCTGAAGATCTTCCCGTCCCAGCCGCTGGACGAGATCGCAGCCCGCCATGCCCACGAGCTGCCCCGCAACCTGCGGGCCCTGCTGTCCGGTTCCGGCGCGCTCAAGCGTGGCGGCGGTACGGCGGTCAGCTATCTGCTGTTCGAGCAGGGTTTCTGTCGCGAGCTGATGGCTCTCGGTTACACCGATGCCATTTCCCGTCGTGGCGAGATTGCGGACTTCCTCGGCCTGCCTGATGCAGACAGCGACGCCGGTGTGGCTGCTGCAGTTGCCTGACGATCAGCGTTTTCCGGCAGACCTGCCTTTCTTCTCGCGCATGACGGCATGTGCGAGAAGGGCCGTGGGGAAGTCGGTGATCAGGCTGGCGATACCGTCCATGTTGAACAGCCGCTCGGCCACCACCAGATCATTGACGGTCCAGACCGATACGGGCAGCCCTGCGGCCGTAGCCTTCGCCAGCAGCGCGTCGTCGGTGATTTTCCAGTTGCTGACCAGCAGCGTGCAGTCGAGTTTGCGCGCGGTCTTCACCGGATCCGGATCGGCAGACTCCGCGACGTAGCCGCGGGCCAGATCCGGAGCTTCCTTCCTGGCGATCCGGAGCACGTCGACATCCAGCGAGGTCAGCGTTACCCGGCGCTCCATGCGGAGTTGCGCAAGCAGTTCTGCCATGCGTCGGACCAGCACGCGGATGCGCGCAGGTTCGTCGCGTTTGATTTCCAGTTGCCAGCTTTCGGTCACGCTGCCGGCGACCAGGACTTCTTCCAGGGTGGGCACGCCGGCCGGGCGCGGCCAGCCGGGCGTGTTGTGCCGCGCATCCATGGCGGCCAGCTGCGTGGCCGGGAGCTCGGCAACGTTGCCGCTCTCGCCGGTGGTGCGATCCGTGGTGGCATCGTGTATGACCACCGGACGCTCATCCCAGGACAGTCGCACATCGAGCTCGAAATGCCGCACACCGGCAGCGATGGCATGCAGGAAGGATGGCAGGGTGTTTTCCGGTGCCTCGCCGCGTGCACCGCGATGGCCGATGATGATCACAGAACGCCTTGCGGCAGCTGCATGGTGACGCAGTGCAGGCTGCCGTGCTGGCGGATCAGCGGCAGGCAATCAATGCCGATCACCTTGTGTTGCGGGAAACAGCGGGCCAGCGTTTTCAGCACGTCCTGGTCGGCGCCGTCACGATAGGTCGGAGCCAGCACGGCACCGTTGATGATCAGGAAGTTCGCATAGCTGGCCGGCAGGCGGTGCCCGTCTTCGGCATATTTGCCGCCGGGCCAGGGCAATGGCACCAGCTGGTAGGGATTTCCGTCAGCGTCGCGCAGGCTGCGCAGTTGCTCCTGCATGGCGGCGAGGTCGTCGTAATGCTCGTCATCACGATCGTCACAGGCCACGTAGCAGATGGTGCGCGCATCGCAGAAGCGCGCCAGGGTGTCGATGTGGCTGTCGGTGTCGTCGCCGGCGAGGTGACCGTGATCCAGCCACAGGATCCGCTCCATGCCGAGTATCCGTTTCAGTTCGCGTTCGGTATCGGAGCGTGACAGTTGCGGATTGCGTTCCGGTGACAGCAGGCAGGCGCTGGTGGTGAGCAGGCTGCCGCGGCCGTCGGTCTCGATGCTGCCGCCCTCGAGAAACAGGGGCACGGTATCGATTGCGGGGCGGAACAGCCCCTGCGCGGCCAATTCACGTGTCACGTTGTTGTCGAGGCCGGCTTCGAATTTGTTGCCCCAGCCGTTGAAGCCGAAGTCGCGCAGGGCGAGCCGGTCGCCATCGGCGACCGTGATCGGGCCGTAATCGCGCACCCAGGTGTCGTTGTAGGGCACATGGACGAAGCACAGGTTTTCCTCGCGCACGCTGCGCAGCCGCAAGCGTTTCAGGATGTGGTCGCGGTGGGCAGCATCGACGCAGGTGATCACGCAGGTTTCACGCAGCGCGATGGCGCAGGCGATCTCGACGTAGCTGGCTTCTGCCTCGTCGAGGTGCTCCAGCCAGTCGGTGTGTGCGGCGGGCCAGGTGAGCATGACGCCGCACTGCGGCGCCCACTCGGGCAGCAGGCGGAACGTCATGCGCAGGGATTACTGTTTCGGGCGGAAGGTGCCGGTTTCCGGATCGAACTCGAGGCTGCCATCCAGGGCGTTGCCGGCCGGTGCCTTGCGCGCCGCCGGAGCGGGTTCGGATGGCGCGGCCGCAGGCGCAGGTGTTTCTGCCGCGGTTGCAGCCGGCGCCGTGTCTTCTTCCGCACCGGTGTCGACGGCATCCTCGCCCTCGACGACATCTTCTGCCGCCGGCTCGCTGTCCATGGCCGGCTCTGTCGCAGCGGGTTCGGTCGCGGCCGGTTCCGTTACAGCCGGCTCGGCAGCCGGAGCGGCCTCAGGTACCGGCTCCTGGGACGGCGCATCGCCATCGATGATCAGGCGACCGGTGACGGGATCGAAGCGGAAGCCACCGCCGGAAACAGCGGCCGGTGCAGCCGGGGCCGGTGCAGCAGATGCCGGCGCGACAGCCGGTGCGGCCGTCTCCGGCTCCGCCAGCGGCGGTGCCGGTACCGGCTCGGGCGCCGGGGCTGCGACCGGAGCGGGTTCCGGCTCGGGTGCCGGGGCAGGTTCACTGGCAACCGGCGCGGGTTCGGGAACGACAACCGGCTCGGGTTGCCGTACCGGCTGCACCGGCGGTGTGACCGGAGCCGGGGTCGCGGCCGGCGCCGGAGCGGAAGCGTGCCCCTGGAAGGACTGGGTCCGCACGGTGTGTATCACCTTGCGGTTCTCGAAATACACGGTATATCCGTCGTAAACCCAGCGGGTGATCGGCGGCTTGCCGACGGCGCCCATGTCACGGACCGGATTGCCCCAGAGCTTGCGGACCTCGTCCATGGACAGGCCCTGTGCGGGCGGTTCCATGGCCATGGAAAAGGCGGGCAGCAGGCCCAGCACGGCGGCAAGAAGGCAGGCGCGGGTCGTTGTTGTCATCATTCCCAACCCCGGGACGAGAGGCATAATTCAAGGGATAGTAAATAGTTAGGAGCGACTATTCAACCAGATTGGAGGCAGTGGCCCGGCCGGCGAACGGTGTGCTTAAATGCCGGCCCATGTTCAAACCCCTGTCCCTGTTCGTCGGCCTGCGCTACACCCGGGCTCGCCGCCGCAACCACTTCATCTCCTTCATTTCCCTCACTTCCATCATCGGCCTGGGCCTTGGCGTGGCCGTGCTGATCGTGGTGCTGTCGGTCATGAACGGTTTCGATCGGGAACTGAAACAGCGGATCCTCGGGATGGTGCCGCACGGCAGCCTGGTCGGCGTCGAGCCGATTGCCGACTGGACGCCGCTGGCCGCGCAGGTGGCTCGCCACCCCGGCGTGGCCGGCGTGGCGCCCTTCAGCCAGATGCAGGCCATGGTCACCGGCGCCGGCACGGTCGAGGGTGCGGTGGTGAACGGCATCGTGCCGGCACGCGAGCAGGACGTGTCGATCCTGCCGCAGCACATCATCGAAGGTTCACTGGATTCACTGGCGCCCGGCAGCTTCGGCATCGTGCTGGGCAGCGGCCTTGCGCGGCGGCTGGGTGTTTCCACGGGCGACAAGGTGACGCTGGTGCTGCCGGAAGCGACGGTTTCTCCGGCCGGTGTCATGCCGCGCTTCAAGCGCTTCACGGTCACCGGCATTTTCCGCGTGGGTGCCGAAATCGACATCTCCCTGGCCTATGTGCACCTGGACGACGCAGCCGTGCTGCTGCGCCATCCGCATACCGCGCAGGCACTGCGCGTGAAGATGCACGACCTGTTTGCTGCGCCGGACGTGATGCAGGATCTGGTGATGGCCGGGCGTGGCACGTATTACGGTGTCGACTGGACCCGTACGCACGGCAGCCTGTTCCAGGCCGTGAAAATGGAAAAATCGATGATGACATTGCTGCTGCTGTTCATCGTCGGCGTGGCGGCCTTCAACATCGTATCCAGTCTGGTGATGGTGGTGACCGACAAGAAGGGGGACATCGCCATCCTGCGTACCCTGGGTGCCAGCCCGGGTGAGGTGATGCGGATCTTCATGGTGCAGGGCGTGGTGATCGGCGTGGTCGGCACGCTGGCGGGCGTGCTGCTGGGCGTGCTGCTGGCACTGACCATCAGCGACATCGTGGCGTGGATCGAGCAGGCTTCCGGTGCCGCCTTGCTGGAAGCCTATTTCGTCAATTTCCTGCCGTCGGAACTGCGCATGGCCGATGTCTTCATGGTGTCTGCCATCGCTTTCTCGCTGAGTTTTGCCGCCACCGTTTATCCGGCGTTGCGTGCTGCGCAGGTGCATCCCGCCGAGGCCCTGCGCTATGAGTGACGTGGTGCTGGCGGCGCGTGCCCTGGTCAAGCAGTACACGGAAGGTCCGGCGGCGGTTGATGTGCTGCGCGGCGTGGAGCTCGACATCCGGCGTGGCGAGATTGTCGCCGTGCTCGGCGCTTCCGGCGCTGGCAAGAGCACGCTGCTGAACCTGCTGGGCGGGCTGGACCGGCCCACGTCGGGCAGTGTGGACGTGATGGGCGAGAAACTGTCCTCGCTGGATGAACGCGCCCGCGGGCGCCTGCGCAACCGTGCGATCGGTTTCGTGTACCAGTTCCATCATTTGTTGCCGGAGTTCACCGCCCGCGAGAACGTGGCGATGCCGCTGCTGATCGGCGGACTGGCGGCCGGCGAAGCAGGAAACCGCGCCGATGCCGTGCTGGCACGCGTGGGGCTGGCGGCGCGCGCAGGGCACAAGCCCGGCGAACTGTCCGGCGGTGAGCGTCAGCGGGTTGCGATCGCGCGTGCGCTGGTGGCAAGGCCGGCCATCGTGCTGGCCGATGAACCCACCGGTAACCTCGACCGTCGTACGGCGGAAGCTGTCCAGGACCTGATGTTCGAGCTCAACCGGGACATGGCGACCAGTTTTCTGCTGGTGACCCATGACCTGGCGCTGGCCGCACGCTGCCATCGCGTGCTGGAATTGCGCGACGGCGTGCTGGCTGCGCGCGACTGACAACGCCGGGATTGCCCGCGACGTTCTTCAGTGCTGATCGCGTTTTGCGGCGCGGCGTGCCTTGCGCTGTGCCCAGTGATGCCGCACGTTGGCCTGCCACAGGTAATGAACAGCCAGCCAGGCGGCCACACCGAGAACGACCCCCGAGAGCAGCGAACCGACCAGCATCGGAATGTAGATCTGGCCGAAGTTTGCCCACATCGAGTTCCACATCTCTTCGAATGACGAATCCCTGACCTGCCAGTCCGGCTCCATGCCGAGGAGAAGCGAGCCCAGCAGATAGGTGCCGTACCAGACCGGTACAGCGGTGAGCGGGTTGGTCAGCCAGACCAGGAAAATCGACAACGGAATGTTGGCCCGGAACAGGATGGCCAGCATGGCGGCGGGCAGCATCTGGAACGGTACCGGAAGCAGGGCGCAGATCAGGCCGATCAGTGCGCCGTTGGCCACGCAACGCCGGTTGAGATGCCAGAGATTGGGGTCGGCCAGGCGCGCGCCGAACACGCGCAGGTGCCGGTGCTCGCGCAGCTTCGCCGGATCGGGCAGGTATTTCCTGAAAAACTTGCGGGGCATCGGGCGTTTTGCGCACAGCGTCGGGCCGACGGCGTACCTATTATGCACAGCCGCTGTGACCGCGAACATGGCGACAGGATGTCCCCGGGCGGTCGCCCGGAGGGCAGGGAATGCGGACGGCAGCGGCAACCGGGCTGGTTGCGGGCATCGCCACACAGGGTCTCTGGCCGGTCTTGCCGATGCTGCCCGTGCTGGCCCTTGCCGTGCTGTCGGCGGTGTCGGCCGTTGTCGTGGCCCGGCGCCGTGCGGCAGGCGCAGCGTGGTGCGCGATGGCGCTGGCCGGCATCGGCGCCGGGATGCTGCATGCCGGTCATGTTGCCGGCGATGTCCTGCAGGCGCGCCTGCCGCCGGTATTGGAGGGCCGTGCCCTGTCGGTCGAGGGCGAGGTGCGCACGCTGCGCGTGCATGCCGACGGTTCCGCGACGGTCATGCTGGCCGTGCGGGAACTGCCCTGGCTGCCGCAGCGGCGCGGGCACTGGCAACTGCGTCTGTACAGCCACGAACTGCTGCCATGGCAGGCCGGCGAGCGCTGGCGCCTGCCGGTGCGCCTGAAGCGACCGCATGCGGCCCGCAATCCCGGTGGTGCGGATTTCGAACGCTGGCTGTTCAGCGAGCGGGTGGTGGCAACCGGCACCGTGAAGGCAGGCGAGGGCATGCAGAGGCTGGCGTCCGCACGCGGTCTTGCTGCATGGCGCCTGCGTTTGCTGGCGTCGACCCTGCCATTGTTCGGAGCGGGTGCCGGCGATGTCGCGGGCGACGAAGCGGCGCGTTTTGCCCGGGCCGTGTTGCCGGCGCTGGTGCTCGACGAACGCGGCCTGATGTCGAGCGGCCAGTGGCGGATTCTGGCCAATACCGGTACAGCCCATCTGGTGGCCATCAGCGGCCTGCACGTGGCGCTGGTCTGGGGTGCCGTGTTCTGGTTGTCGGCACGCATCATGCGCCGCCGTACCGGGAGTCTGCGTTTTCACGCCGTGCCGGTGCTGGGAGCGCTGGCATGCGCGGCCGGTTACGCCGCCCTGGCCGGCATGCCGCTGCCGGCAGCGCGGGCGGTGCTGATGCTGGCGGCGTTGTCGCTGCTGATGCTGCGTGATGGTACGGCACCCGCCTGGCGGATACTGCTGCTGGCGACGGCGGTCATCCTGTTGCTCGATCCACTGGCGATACACGCTGCCGGATTCTGGCTGAGTCATGGTGCGGTGGCGGCCTTGCTGCTGCTCAATGATCTGCGGCAGCGTGCGCGGCGGCCGGCAACCGGCCCGCTTCGCGGCCTGCAGGCTGCCCGGTTGCTGTTGCACGGCCAGCTGGCACTGTCCGTGTTGATGGCACCGTTGCTGCTCGGCCTGTTCGGCACGGCCAGTGTCAGCGGTGTCGTGGCCAACCTGCCGGCGATACCGCTGGTGAATCTGCTGGTGCTGCCGCTGGCGCTGGGCGGATTTGCGCTGGCGCCGTTCCTGCCGGGGCTGGCCGACCCGTTGCTCGATGCGGCCCTGTTCCTGCTGGCATGCCTGTGGCGCTTTCTCGTGCTGCTGGACGGGCAGCCGCTGCTGTCACCGCTGATGGCACACGGCATACCGGCGGTAGCCGTTGTGCTGCTGCTGGCGGCTGTCGCGGCTTTTGTCCTGTCGCGCAGTCTGTCGTTGCGGCTGGCGGTCCTGTTGCTGGCGGTGCTGGCCTGGCCGGTGGCGCCGGCTGTGCCGGCCGGTGCGGCACGTATCTGTGTGCTCGACGTCGGGCAGGGGCTGGCCGTCAGTGCGCGCACGGCACATCACGCCTTTCTGTACGACACCGGTCCGGCCTGGAGTGCCGAATCCGATGCCGGTGCGTCAGTGGTTGTGCCGGCACTGCATGCGCAGGGTGTGCGGCAACTGGACCTGCTGGTGCTCGGCCACCACGATCTCGATCACACCGGCGGCAGCACGGCCGTCGTCACGGCCATGCGTCCGCGCGAGATCGTGACCGGTGATGCGCGCTCATGGCCTGCCGCGCCACGCTGCGATCGCGAGCGTCGCTGGCAGTTTGACGGCGTCGGGCTGGTGCTGTTCCCCGGTGACGGCGAGGGCAGTGACAACGATCGTTCCTGTGTCCTGCGCGTCGCAGCCGGGCCGCATGCCCTGCTGGTGCCGGGTGATATCGGGCGTCGCCGCGAGCTGGCGCTGGCAGGCCGGTACCGGCAACGGCTGGCCGCGGATGTGCTGGTGGCGGCCCATCACGGCAGCCGGAGTTCGAGCACGCACACCTTCCTGTACCGGGTGGCTCCGTCGTCGGTGATTTTTTCCGCGGGTTACCGCAACCGGTTCGGTCATCCGCATCCCGAGGTGGTGCGCAGGGTGGCCGGCACCGGGGCCGGCGTGTCCGGGACAGCGGCCGATGGTGCGGTCTGCTTCCTGCTGGCACCGGATACGCCACCGCAACCGGCCGGCACGCGGCACGCGGGCCGTCGTTTCTGGCACGAATGAGGGGTGCCGCGGCTGCGGGTACCGGCAGGCCTTGTGGTAAATTACCGGCGCTTTTGCTGACGGAGTGGATCCTCGTGCTGGAAATCATCAGGGCGGGCGGCTGGATCATGTGGCCGCTGATGGCCGCGTCGATCGTGGCGCTGGCCATCATCATCGAACGTTCGTGGACTCTGCGCAGCGCGCAGATACTGCCTCCGGGCCTGAGTGCACGTGCCCTGCAGCAACTGCGTGAAGGCAAATTCGGCCGCGAGCAGCTGGCGGCCCTGCGCGAGAGTTCACCGCTGGGTTTCGTGCTGTCGGCAGCGGTCGCCAATGCTCGCCAGGGGCGGGCCGCGATGCAGGCTGCCGTCGATACCGCCGGCGGCCAGGTCGTGCACGAAATGGAACGTTTCCTCACCACGCTCGGCGCACTGGCCTCGGTGGCAACCCTGCTCGGCCTGCTGGGCAGTGTCATCGGCATGATCGAGATCTTCAATGCCGTATCGCTGCGCGGCACCGGTGATCCGACGCTGATGGCAAAAGGCATTTCCGTTGCCCTGATCGCCACGGCGTCCGGCCTGATGGTGGCGATTCCGGCCCAGTTCTTCCATCGCATCCTGATGCGCCGTGTCGATGATCTGGCGATCCGCCTGGAGACGGAAGTCATGCGTTTCGTCGATGTGGTGACTGCCGACCGGCAACCGGGTGACGCAGCGAGGGAAGCTGCGTGAGTTTCCGCAACCGGCGCCGGCGCCGTGTCGATGCCTTGATCGACATGACGCCGATGGTCGACTTCCTGCTGCTCCTGATCATCTTTTTCGCGCTGGCGACCACGTTCAGCAAGGAAACCCGGCTGGGCATCGACCTGCCGGAGGCCAGCGGGCAGCCGCCGGTTGCCGCCAAACAGTCCATCGATGTGTCGGTATCGGAATCGGGTGAGTACGCCGTGAACGGCCACCAGCTGGTGAATGCCGAACGTGCGACCCTGAAGGCCGCCATCCTGGCGGCTGCCAACGGACGCAAGGACCTGCCGTTCTTCCTGACGGCGGATGCGAAAGCCACCCACCAGAACGTGGTCAGCGTCATGGACGTGGCCGGAGAGCTGGGCTTCGTCAACGTGAGCATCGTGACCCGGGAGCCGGCTCGCTGACATGGCGACGCAGCGCGCGAGCGATCCATCGGAAGACTTCAACGGGCGGGCGACCTACCGCCGTTTGCTGGGCTACACGCTGCGTTACTGGCGCATGGTGGCATTGGCGGTCGCCGGTTTTGCCATCTTTGCGGCCATGGAAGCTTCCGCCGCGAAATTCTTCGGTTTCGTGGTTGACCAGATCAATGCCCGTTCCCCGGACATGCAGATTGTCATTCCGCTGATGATCGTGGCCATCACGATCGGACGTGGCATAGGGCATTTTCTCGGCGAGTACGGCATTTCCTACACGGCCCGCAATGTGGTCCACACCCTGCGCTGCGAAATGTTCGGCCGCATGCTGGTATTGCCGACCGAGTATTACGCACAGGCCAGCACCGGCCATCTGGTGGCCAGACTGACCTACAACGTCGAGCAGGTGACGGCGGCAGCGACTGAATCTGCCAAGGTGCTGATCAAGGAAGGTTTCACCGTCATGGCCCTGCTGGGCTACATGATCTGGCTGAACTGGAAGCTCACCGCCATCCTGCTGGTGTTCCTGCCGCTGGTGGGTCTGTTGATCCGGGTTGCAAGCCGTCGCTTCCGCAAGATCAGCCGGCGCCTGCAGGCCTCGGTAGGCGAGGTTACGCATGTGGCCTCCGAAGCCATCAACGGCGCCCAGGTCGTGAAGTTGTTCGGCGGGGCCGCCAGCGAGCACCAGCGCTTCGAACGGGTCAGTCGCATCAATCTCAAGCAAAGCCTGAAAATGATGATCACGCGGGCAGTCAACACGCCGGTCGTGCAGATCGTGCTGGCGCTGCCGCTGGCCATCATCGTCGGCATTGCCCTTCAGCCGGGCGTGATGGGCGACATGACCCCGGGTGATTTCATCAGCTACATCGCGGCGATGGGCATCATGGTCAAGCCGGTGAAAACGCTCACCGATGTCAACGAAAAGCTGCAGAAAGGCATCACGGCCGCCCATTCGATCTTCAGCGTGATTGACCAGGTCGCCGAAGATGCCGGCGGGACCCTGGAAGCGGAAAGGATCCGCGGCGACATCGAGTTCCGCAATGTGTCGTTCCGTTATCCGGCCCAGCAGGAAGACGTGCTGCGCGGGCTCAGTTTCCGCGTGTCGGCCGGGCAGACCGTGGCCCTGGTGGGACGTTCCGGTGGCGGCAAATCCACCCTGGTGAGTCTGTTGCCGCGCTTCTACGATCCCACGGCCGGTGAAATCCTTCTGGACGGCAGGCCGCTGCACGAATACTCCCTGAAGTCGTTGCGCCGGCACATGTCGCTGGTGCCGCAGCGGGTGGTGCTGTTCGACGATACCGTGGCTGCCAACATCGCCTACGGCGAGCTGGCCGGTGCGGATATGGCGCGTGTGATCTCGGCGGCGGACGATGCCAACGCCCGTGGGTTCATCGAGAACCTGCCGCAGGGCTTTGCCACCCGCATCGGCCAGGACGGCATGCAGCTGTCGGGCGGGCAGCGCCAGCGCCTGGCGATTGCCAGGGCGTTGCTCAAGGATGCGCCGCTGCTGATCCTGGACGAGGCCACCAGCGCACTGGATACGGAATCCGAGCTGCATATCCAGCGCGCGCTGGAGCGCCTGATGGCCAACCGCACCACTTTTGTCATTGCCCATCGCCTGTCCACCATCGAGCGTGCCGACCTGATCCTGGTGATCGACGAAGGGCGGGTAGTAGAACAGGGTACGCATGCGCAGTTACTGGCCGGCGACGGACACTACGCGCGTCTGCATCGCCGGAATTTCTCCGAAGACGGCAATACGCCGGACCCTGCCGGAGCCTGAAACATGCGCGCCGCACTTGAGCACTGGCTGCTGGCGCGCTGGTTCGGTCGCCCGGGTCTGTTGTGGCTGGCCTGGCCGCTGGAACTCCTCTACCGCGCTGCGCTGTTGCTGCGCCCGCTGCCATCGCGCGAACACGGATCACCGCCGGTGATCGTGGTCGGCAATCTCGCGGCAGGTGGCAGTGGCAAGACGCCGCTGGTGCTGGCACTGGCTGCCGCCCTGCGGGAGCGCGGCCTGCGTGCCGGTGTGATCTCGCGCGGTTATGGCGGCAGCGGTCCGTTTCCGTATCGTGTGCATGCCGGCAGCGATCCCGCCGTGTGCGGTGACGAACCGCTGCTGCTGGCGCGCCGTGCCGGTATCCCGGTGGTCGTGCATCCGCAGCGTGCACAGGCGCTGGCCGTGCTGGCAGGCGAAGTGGACGTCGTGATCAGTGACGACGGCCTGCAGCATCGCGGCCTGCCGCGTTGCGTGGAAATTGTGGTCATCGATGGCCGGCGCGGCCTTGGCAACGGGCACTGCCTGCCGGTAGGCCCCTTGCGTGAACCGCCGTCCAGGCTGGAGCGGGTCGATTTCCGGGTGGCCAACGGTACGCTGGCCGGCCCTGCTGCTGCACGTCTGTCACGTCCGGTCGATGTGGTGATGGAGCTGGTGCCGTGCATGCTGCGCCGCGTATCGGACCCTGCCGTGACCATGGATCTGCCGTCATTCATCCGGCAGCACGCCGGGGTGCATGCCGTGGCCGGCATCGGCGATCCGGAACGTTTCTTCATCACGCTGCGTGCTGCGGGCCTTGCCGTGACCGGCCACCCGTTTCCCGATCATCACCGGTACACACCGGGCGATTTCCGTATGCTGGCGGGCGAAGTGGTGGTGATGACGGAAAAGGATGCCGTCAAATGCGCCGGTGCTGCGGCCGGCATCAATGCCTGGTATCTGGAGGTGGAGGCGCGCCTTCCCGCCGGCTTTGTCGATACGCTGCTGGCGCGTGCCGGCCTGCAAAAGGAGAAATCCGCATGAGTTTCACGGTGGTGATTCCGGCCCGTTACGCGTCCAGTCGTCTGCCGGGCAAGCCGTTGGCAGACATCGACGGGCGTCCCATGGTCGAGCACGTCTATCGGCAGGCGCAGCGTTCCGCGGCGCGGGATGTCGTGGTTGCGACGGATGACGAGCGTGTGGCGGCGGCCGTGCGCGGTTTCGGCGGCAAGGTCTGCATGACCTCGCCCCGGCACCCCTCCGGTACCGACCGGCTGGAGGAAGTGGCGCGCAGCATGGGCTACGGTCCTGATGACATCGTGGTCAACGTGCAGGGCGACGAGCCCCTGATCCCGCCGCAGAACATCGATCAGGTGGCCGCCAATCTGGCCGCAAACGCCGGTTGCAGTGCCGCCACCCTGTGCGAGCGGCTGTCGGTGCCGGCTGAGGTCTTCAATCCGAACATCGTCAAGGTGATCGCAGCCGGCAACGGTCATGCCCTGTATTTCTCGCGGGCGGCGATCCCCTGGCATCGTGATGCCTGGGCGCAGCTGGAGCCGGGGCAATTGCCGGCTTCCGTTGCCGGTGTCTGGCGCCGCCACATCGGTATCTACGCCTATCGTGTATCGCTGCTGACGGAGTTCGTGCGCTGGGGTGCCTGCGATCTGGAAAACATCGAGGCGCTGGAGCAGCTGCGCATCCTGCACCACGGTCACCGTATACACGTGGCGGAGGCGGTCTGTGCCGCACCGGGCGGTGTCGATACGCCGGACGATCTCGAGCGTGTACGCGCCCGTTTCCGTGCCGACGGCAGAGCCGGCTGATGCGCCGCACCGGCGTCCTGTTTGTCTGTCTCGGCAACATCTGCCGTTCACCCGTGGCGGAGGGTGTGTTCCGCCACAAGGTGATGGCGGCGGGACTGGAGTCCCGGATACATATCGACAGCGCCGGCACCGGCACCTGGCATGCCGGCAAGCCGCCGGATCCGCGCACCATCCGTACGGCCGCAGCACGCGGTTTCGACGTTTCGACCCTGCGTGCACGCCAGGTCAGTGCCACCGACCTGCTGCAGTTCGATCATGTGCTCGCCATGGACAGATCGAACCACGATGCCTTGCTGCGGCTGTCGCCGCCGGCACATCGGCACAAGATCGCCTTGTTCATGGAATACGCACCGCACACCGGATTCCGGGAAGTGCCGGACCCCTATTACGGTGACGACAGTGATTTCGAGCAGGTACTGGATCTGGTCGAGGCGGCGGCCGATGGCCTGCTGGCTCGCCTGAAAGGGCAACTTTCATGAGCGGGCCGGAATTGCACGAGCATGCCGACCTGACGGCGCTAAACACGTTCGGCCTGCCGGGACGCGCCCGCTGGCTCGCCATGATCGATACGGCAGAGCAGCTGGCGGCCATGGTCCGCGATCCGCGCTGGCGTGATGTGCCGCGCATCGTACTGGGCGGTGGCAGCAACATCGTGCTGACCGGAAGGGAAGTCGATGCGCTGGTGGTTCGTCTGCGCAGCAGTGGCTGGCGTGTACTGGCACAGGAAGGCAGGCATGTCCGCATCGAAGCCGATGCCGGTCTTGCCTGGCATGCGCTGGTCACCGCCTGTGTCGAGGCCGGTTTCGGCGGCATCGAGAACCTTGCCCTGATTCCCGGCAGTGTCGGTGCTGCGCCGGTGCAGAATATCGGCGCCTACGGTGTCGAGCTGGAATCCGTCCTGCACTCGCTGGATGCGGTCGACCTGGCGACCGGCGATCTGCATGCGTTCAGCCGGGATCAGTGCCGCTTTTCCTATCGCGACAGTGTGTTCAAGCATGAGGCGCGCAACATGGCCATCGTGCGTGTCCGCCTCGATCTGGCGATTGATGCACCCCTGCACACGGCTTACCGCGATCTGCAGGATGAGCTGGCTGTACGCGGTCATCCGCCGCTGACGCTGCGCCTCGTATACGACATGGTGTGCGCCATCCGGCGCCGGAAGCTTCCGGATCCGTCGATGATCGGCAACGCCGGCAGCTTTTTCCGTAATCCGGTGGTGTCTGCTGCCGAACATGCGGCACTGAAGGCACGTTTTCCGGGACTGGTGGCCTGGCCGCAGCCGGATGGTCGTTTCAAGCTGGCTGCCGGCTGGCTGATCGATCAGGCCGGCTGGAAAGGTTTCCGTGACGGCGCCGTGGGTGTGCATGAGCGGCAGGCGCTGGTACTGGTGAACCACGGTGGTGGTACCGGCGCACAGGTGCTGGCACTGGCTGCGCGCATCGTGGGCGATGTCCGCGAGCGTTACGGTGTGACGCTGGAGATGGAGCCGGTGTGCATGCCGGCGTGAGCTCCGGGGCCACGGGCTGCCGGTGAAAACAGCGCACCAACAAAAAAGCGGGCCGAGGCCCGCTTTTTTGTGTGCGTGAAGGCATCAGACGTTGGCGTTATCCGGCGCAGTGCCGCTTTCGGCCAGACGCTGTGCTTCCAGCTGGCGGCGACGGATTTCGCGCGGGTCGTTGGCCGCACGACGCGGACGCCCGTCATCTTCCACGGGTGCAGCGGCCGCGGTGGCGGCCGGTACAACCGGCTCGGCCGGCTGCGGAGCGGCTGCCGGCATCGGCGGGATCGCCACCGGCGCCTCGTAGGCGACCGGCTCCGATGCCTGCGAATGCAGTGCGGCGGCCAGCGGTTGCTGCGTGGCCGGCGGATGGGCAGGCGACAGGGCCGGTGCGATGGCCGGTTCAGCGACAGCCGCTGCCACCGGCATGGTCACCGGCTGCACCGCGTCGGCATCTGCCGTCGCGTCGCCGCCGGAAACAGCAGGCTCGGCGCTGAAGACCGTGGACGGCACGTCATCGAGCTCGGCTTCGGTGTCGTTGTCTTCCGTGGACGCCTGGCCCTGTGCCTGTTCGCCGTCGTGCTCACGGCGCTGGGCGCGTTCCATCTCGCGCTCGCGACGGCGTGAGCGGTGGCGACGGCGGCGGCCACCACCTTCACGCGGTTCGTTGCCACCTTCGGCGGCCGGTTCCGCCGCCTGGGCGTTGAACATGTCGCCGGTGGCAGCGGTGGTTTCCGTGCGGGCCGGCGGTGGCGGCGTGGTGCTGCGGTCGCGACGGGGAGCCTGCTTGCGATCTTCTCCCTGGGCGTCG
>JBMOOO010000003.1:27781-419504 GCA_049324475.1 Pseudomonadota bacterium
GCTGGCGTTGCTGCTGTTGCTGGCGCGGCTGTTCGCCGCCGCGGTCGCTGCGCTCGCCACGCTCGCGCTCACCGCGCGGCTCGTTGCGTGGCTGCTGTTCGTTGCGCTCGCCACGAGGCTGGTCATTGCGCGGCTCACGGTTTTCACGATTGCCACGCTGCTCCTGGCGTTCGCCGCGCTCATTGCGGTCGCCGCGGCCGTCGTTGCGACCCTGGCGCTCGCCACGTGGCTGGTTGCGGTTGCCGTCGCGGTTGCCGTCGCGATCAGCACGGTCGTTACGCTCGCCGCGCTCACCACGGCCATCGCGGCGCTGCTGGTTGCGGTTGCGGCCATCACGATCGCGGTTGTCGCGGTCGCGGCGGTTGTCGTCACGGCCGTCGCGGCGCGGCTGGTTCTGTTGCCGTTGCTGCGGTTTCGGTGCCGGTGCCGGCGTGCTGCCGAACAGTGCCTGCAGCCAGGCAACCAGCTGGGCCATGATGCCCGGTGCTGCCGGAGCAGCAGTCCGGGCAGGGGCGGCGGCGGCCGGTGCCGGGGCCTGTGCCTGCGGTGCGCGCGGTGCTGCCGTTTCCGGGGCCAGCATCTTCACGGCCGGTTCGGCGCGCTTGACGGTTTCGGCCTCGTCGCCGACCACGGCGGCTTCGACGATGCCGGTGTTGTGGGCGATCTCGAAGCTGAGCACGTCGCCGCCGCGTTCCGCGATCTTGTCGGTGCGGATGCGCTGGATGTCAAAGTGCGGCGTTTCCAGGTTCGGGTTCGGGATGATCAGGATACGCACGTTGTAGCGCGTTTCGATGTCACGGATGACCGGGCGCTTCTCGTTGAGGATGTAGGTGGCAACGGCGATCGGCAGCTGGGCCTGGATTTCGCCGGTCTTGTCCTTCATCACCTCTTCTTCAATGATGCGCAGCACCGACAGTGCCAGCGACTTCACGTTGCGGATGGTGCCGAGGCCGGAGCAGCGCGGGCAGGTGATCGTCGTGGTTTCTTCCAGCGACGGGCGCAGACGCTGGCGCGACAGCTCCATCAGGCCGAAGCGGGAGATGCGGCCCAGCTGGATACGGGCGCGGTCGGCCTCGGTGGCTTCGCGTACACGATTTTCCACTTCGCGCTGGTTCTTCACCGACGACATGTCGATGAAGTCGATGACGATCAGGCCGCCGATGTCGCGCAGGCGGCACTGGCGTGCGATCTCGTCAGCCGCTTCCAGGTTGGTGTTGAGTGCCGTTTCCTCGATGTCCGAGCCCTTGGTGGCGCGCGAGGAGTTGATGTCGATGGACACCAGCGCTTCGGTCTGGTCGATCACGATGGAGCCGCCGGACGGCAGCTTCACTTCGCGTTCGTAGGCCGTTTCGATCTGGCTTTCGATCTGGTAGCGGTTGAACAGCGGAACGGCATCCTTGTACTGCTTGATGCGCGACTCGAAGTTCGGCATGAAGGTACGGACGAAATTGATGGCTTCGTTCCACGCTTCCTCGTTGTCCACCAGCACTTCGCCGATGTCCTGTTTGAGGTAGTCGCGCAGGGCGCGGACGATGACGTTGCCTTCCTGATAGGCCAGGAAGGGTGCCTTGCGGTTGTCGGTGGCTTCCTTGATGCGGCCCCACAGGCCCATCAGCTGGTCCAGGTCCCACTGCAGTTCTTCCGGCGAACGGCCGAGGCCGGCCGTGCGGATGATCACGCCCATGTCTTCCGGCAGGGTCAGGGACGAAAGGGCCTGCTTGAGCTCGGCGCGCTCGTCACCCTCGATGCGGCGGGAGATACCGCCGGCCCGCGGGTTGTTGGGCATCAGTACCAGATAGCGACCGGCCAGGGAGACGAAGGTCGACAGGGCGGCGCCCTTGTTGCCGCGTTCTTCCTTCTCGACCTGGACAATCACTTCCTGGCCTTCGCGGACCAGTTCCTTGATGTTCATGCGGCCGTCGCCGGCCTGCTTCTGGAAGTACTCGCGGGCGATTTCCTTCAGCGGCAGGAAGCCGTGGCGCTCGGCGCCGAAATCGACGAAGGCGGCTTCGAGGCTGGGTTCGACGCGGGTGATGCGGCCCTTGTAGACGTTGGCCTTTTTCTGTTCGCGGGTGCGGTGTTCGATATCCAGGTCGTACAGGCGTTGGCCATCGACCAGGGCGACACGGACTTCTTCCGCATGTGTCGCATTGATGAGCATTCTCTTCACGGATAGCACTCCTATCCCAAGAGAAGCCCTGTTTCTGCCGCGGGGTCGGGCAAAACAGCGGCCGGGCAACGCCGGGTAGGGCGCTTGCGCGGCGCGCGCACTGTCGCAACGGTGTTTTGCGCGACAGGCAGCGGCCAGGCTCCGGCCGCTTCGATTCGTTTGACCTTCTCTTCGTCGGGTGTCCGTCTGACGTTCGTCCGGGCTGCGTGCGACCGGGCCATCGGCGTCACCGCCTGGGGCGGGAGCGGGCCGGATCGTGACAGCGCACCGGGCGGTGACGCGCAACGAACACTTCGAAAATACCGCCGGCTACAGGGCTTCTTTCTTCGTTTACCCGCCATTGCCGTGGCGGGACCCTGCCCGGTACGCGCTTGGCCTGCCGTTTGTGTTGTACGGGCAGGGGATTCAGCGTCCGGGGCGTCATCTTCCTTCCGGGAAAGACCCCCATGGTACTCGCGGGGTTCCGGTCGGGGGCGCTGGAGGGCTCCTGGCTCCTCATGCCTGGGCAGGAGGGGGGCCGCGCGCCCGACCCGGACGTCGTCCGGTCGGAAGAGACGCCGCACTATATCAGGCGCCCTGCCCGGGAACAATGCGTAACTGCTTGACCTGCCAAGGGATAGATCCGGAGATAGAATGCCGCGCCATGAATGCCAACAACACCGGTGAACCCCGCCCCTCGGCCCGCAAGGTCGAGGTGGACGAGCACGCCGACGGCCAGCGTATCGACAACTTCCTGCTGGCCCAGCTCAAGGGGGCTCCGCGCACCCTGATCTACCGGATCCTGCGTTCCGGCGAGGTGCGGCTGAACAGCGGGCGGGCCAAGCCCTCCGACCGGGTTGCCGCCGGCGATATCGTGCGCATTCCGCCGCTGCGGCTGGCGGAGCCCGGCGACCCGGCCGTGGCCGGTGCCGGCCTGACCCGTGCGGTCGAGGACGCCATCCTGTACGAGGACGAGCACCTGCTGGTGCTGAACAAGCCGGCCGGCCTGGCCGTGCACGGTGGCAGCGGGGTGGCACTCGGTGTGATCGAGACCCTGCGGCAGTCGCGCCCGCAGGCGAAATTCCTGGAGCTGGTGCACCGTCTGGACCGCGACACCTCCGGTTGTCTGGTGATTGCGAAAAAACGCAGCGCGTTGCTGGCACTGCAAAGGCAGCTGCGCGGCGATGCCGACGACGAAGGCATGGGCAAGATCTACCAGGTGCTGGTGAAAGGGCGCTGGAAGGGGCGTCAGCACCGTATCGAGGCGCCGCTGCAGAAAAACACACTGGCATCCGGCGAGCGCATGGTGCGGGTGTCCCGTGAAGGCAAGCCCTCGGTGACCGAATTCGAAGTGGTGGAGCGCTTCGCCGACTGCTCGCTGGTGGAGGCGACGCTGCTGACCGGCCGTACACACCAGATCCGTGTGCACTGCCAGCACGCCGGGCATCCGGTGGCCGGAGACAACAAGTACGGCGACGAGGTTTTCAACAAGGCCATCCGGGCACGTGGTCTGAAGCGCATGTTCCTGCATGCGGCCCGGCTGGATTTTTCCCACCCGGCCGATGAACGTGCCATGCGTGTGGAGGCACCGCTGGACGCGGTGCTGGAAAGTACGCTGGCGGTGTTGCGGGCGGCGGAAAAAAGCGGGGCACGCGATGTTTGACCTGGTGGTGTTCGACTGGGATGGCACGCTGATCGATTCGACCGGCCGTATTGCCGATTGCCTGGCGTACGCGGCACGGGAAACCGGCCTGCCGCTGCTGCCGCGCGAGCGCTACATCGGCATCATCGGCCTGGGGCTGCCCGAGGCATTCCGCGCCCTGTATCCGGAAGCCGGCGATGCGCTGCGCACCGAGCTGCGCAGTCATTACGCGCGTCATTACATCGCGCTGGGCGAAACAGAACCCAGCCGTCCCTACGAGGGTGCGGTGGAGTTGCTGGATGGCCTGCGTGCACGCGGCCTGAAGCTGGCGGTGGCTACCGGCAAGAACCGGCCCGGCCTGGAGCGCGCCTTCGCACAGACCGGCCTGCGCGACCGCTTCCACGCTTCGCGTACCTCGGACGAAACCGCTTCGAAGCCGGATCCCCGCATGCTCAACGAGTTGCTGGCCGAGTTCGGGGTGGCGCCGTCACGGGCCCTGATGGTGGGAGATACCGGTTTCGATCTGGAGATGGCCGCCCGTGCCGGCGTACCGTCGCTGGGTCTGACCCACGGTGCGCACGATGCTGCCGAGCTGCTCAGGCATGGCCCCCGGGCCCTGCTGGACCGGCTCGGCGACGTGCTGGCGTTCATCGAGCAAAACAGTGCTGAATCCGTTTCCTTCCCTGTTCCGGGAGTTGTGGCATGACCGACGAGATCCGTACCCCGCCTGCCAGTGCGCGTGAATGGCAGCTGATCGAGAAGCTTCTGACCTCGGCGCAGGATGAACAGCGCCGGGCGCGGCGCTGGGGCATCTTTTTCAAGACCCTGGTCTTCGTCTATCTGTTTGCCATGCTGTTCCTGTTCATGGGGCGCGACGGCAGCAGCGATCATCCGGGCACCGGAACCGATCACGTGGCGCTGGTGGAAGTGAGTGGCGTGATCATGCCGGATGGCGATGCGTCGGCAGATGCGATTGTCGGCGGCCTGCGTGATGCCTTCGAGGCTGCTCATTCGAAGGCCGTGATCGTCCGCATCAACAGCCCGGGCGGCAGCCCTGTGCAGTCGGGCATTGTCTATGACGAGATCAAGCGGCTGCGCGCGGAATATCCGGACAAGAAGCTGTACGCCGTGATCGGCGATGTCGGTGCATCCGGTGCCTATTACATCGCCGCGGCCGCGGATGAAATCTACGTCGACAAGGCCAGCATCGTCGGCTCGATCGGCGTGATCATGCAGGGCTTCGGTGCACAGGAACTGATCCACAAGCTGGGTATCGAAAGTCGTACCATGACGGCAGGCAACAACAAAAACCTGCTCGATCCGTTCTCGCCCGTGCAGGAGGCCCAGAAGCAGCATGTGCAGAAAATGCTGGACACCATTCACGCGCAGTTCATTGCGGCTGTGAAGGACGGCCGCGGCGAGCGCCTGAAAGAGGACCCGACCGTGTTCAGCGGCCTGTTCTGGACCGGTGAGCAGGCGGTGCAGATGGGGCTGGCCGACGGTCTGGGGAGTTCGAGTTACGTAGCCCGCGACATCGTCGGTACCGAGGACATCGTCAATTATTCCTACCAGCGTTCGCCGATCGAACGGCTGGCGGAGCGGTTCGGCGCCAGCGTCGGCGCCTCCATGGCGGAACACCTGGGCGTCAGCACACTGCAGCCGACCCTGCGCTGACGCGTTGCGGAAAATCCTGCGGGCAGGCGCGCCGCTGCGGCGGTGCGCTCAGCTTGCCGGCGGCAAGGCCACGCCGGCGGTGCGCAGCATGTCTGCCAGCGCGATCAGCGGCAGACCCACCAGGGAGGTCGGGTCATCGGTGACGATGCGGCGGAACAGCACGATGCCCAATCCTTCGGACTTGAAGCTGCCGGCGCAGTCCAGTGGCTGCTCGATGGCCACGTAACGGGCGATCTCGTCGGCTCCGAGCTCCCGGAACTCCACGTCACAGCGCACCACGGTCGAGGTCACGGCACGGGTGGCGGCGTCGGCCAGGGCCAGCCCGGTCCAGAAGGTCACGGTCCGGCCGCTGGCGGCCGCCAGTTGCGCCCGGGCCCGCTCCGGGCTGCCGGGTTTGCCCAGGATCAGGCCACCGCAGTCGGCCACCTGGTCCGAGCCGATCACCAGGCCGCGGGGCAGGCCGGCTGCCACGGCCAGGGCTTTCTCCCGGGACAGGCGTTCGGCCAGCGCCCGGGGAGCCTCGCCGGGGCGGGCACTTTCGTCGATGTCCGGGCTGCGGGTGTCGAAGGGCAGGCCCAGCCGGGCCAGCAGGCCGGCCCGGTAGCGGGAGCCGGATGCCAGGGTAAGCGTCTGCATGGGGCGGGGAAGGGGAAAATCCTCAGGGAAAACCGTTGCTTGGCGCCGGTGAAAGGCTTTGACAGCCCCGGGGGCCGTCACTACTATTGCGCGCCTATGTCTCGCGGGTCCCTGCCTTTATATGTCGAACCGTTCCGTCTGTGTGACGCGAACGGCAGCGTGTCGGGCAGGCTGGCGGCGGAGCAGCTGGAGCGTATCAGGGAGTTTTCCGTCGGAACAACCGACGGTATCGATGTTTCCCTGTCGTTCCGGCGCGACGAAGAAGGCCGCAACCGCATCAGTGGCACGGTGGACACGATCCTGCACACGCGTTGCGAGCGCTGCCTCGAGCCGCTCGTTCTGCCGGTGCACGGTGATGTCGATCTGCTGGTGATCGCGGCCGGTGCCGACGTGCCGGAATCCGCGGGAGACCTGAACATCGTCGAGATCGAGGACGAGCGTCTGACGCTGGCCGGTCTGGTCGAGGAAGAAGTGTTGCTGGCGGTGCCGCAATTCCCCGTACACGAAGCGTGCGACATGGTCGCCTACGATCGCGAAGCGGGCAGTTCGACGGCGCAACCGGCAGCGAAGGCGAACCCGTTCGACGTGCTCGCGGCGTTGAAACGAAAAGATTGAATCAGAAAGCTTGATGGCATTGCCCCGGAGTTGACCCATGGCCGTACAACAGAACCGCAAGACCCGCTCCAAACGTGGCATGCGTCGTGCGCACGATTCGCTGACCGCAACGGCGACCAGCATTGATTCCACCAGTGGCGAGGTACACCGTCGCCACCACATCACCAAGGACGGCTTCTACCGCGGCCGCCAGGTGATCAAGAGCGGCGACAACGTCGACGCCGAGTAAGAAACACCGACTACGGGGCGCAGCAAGCGCCCCGTAGTCGTTTTGGGCCCTGCTTACATTCACTTACAGCCTGCCCCTGCCGAAATTGTTTCGGAAAGACATCACAAGAACGACTCGATAAACACATGAGCCGCGCCTATACCATTGCAGTGGACGCCATGGGCGGTGATCACGGGCCTTCCGTGACCGTGCCTGCCGCATTGTTGTCGCTCGAACGTCATCCCTCACTGAACCTGGTTTTGGTCGGTGACGAGACTGTCCTGAAGGAAACGCTGACCCGTCACGGGCAGGCCGGCAATCCGCGGTTGCGCATCCAGCCGGCTTCGCAGGTCGTTGCCATGGATGACCCGGTAGCGGTCGCGCTGCGCAACAAGCGCGATTCCTCCATGCGGGTTGCCATCAACCTGGTGCACGAAAAGCACGCCGATGCCTGCATCAGTGCCGGCAATACCGGTGCGCTGATGGCGATCAGCCGCTTTGTGCTGAAAACCCATCCGAAAATCGATCGCCCGGCGATCTGCACCGCACTGCCGACCGTAACCGGTCGTGTGCACATGCTCGATCTCGGTGCCAATGTCGATTCCAGTGCCGAGCACCTGCACCAGTTCGCGATCATGGGTTCGATCCTGGCCACGGCCATTGACGGCATCGAGAAGCCGCGTGTTGCACTGCTCAACATCGGTCAGGAAGACATCAAGGGCAATGACCTGATCAAGGCGACCGCGCAGCGGCTGGCGGCCGACCCGGCACTGAACTACACCGGCTTCATCGAGGGCGACGGCATCTTCCGCGGCGAAGCCGACGTGGTGGTGTGCGACGGCTTTGTCGGCAACGTCGCACTCAAGGCCAGTGAGGGCGTGGCCAAGATGTTCGGCGAGATGATCAAGCGGCAGATCAACCGCAACCTGCTCACGAAGGTGGTCGGTGCGCTGGCCCTGCCGATCTGGAAAGGTCTCAAGGGCGAGATGGACCCGGGCCGCTACAACGGCGCCTCGCTGGTGGGCCTGAACGGCATCGTGATCAAGAGTCACGGCAGCGCCGACATGAACAGCTTCGCCAATGCACTGGCCGTGGCCGTGCATGAGGTCGACAAGAACGTGCCGGCGCTGATTGCGCGCCAGCTGGACTGAACACTCTTTCTTTCGTTCCGGAACGAGACATCCATGGGCAAGAAGATCGCACTGGTATTTCCCGGTCAGGGCTCGCAGTCGGTGGGCATGCTGGCTGAACTTGGCGCTGCCTCGGCCGCGGTGCGCAGCACGTTCGCCGAAGCGTCGGACGCGCTGGGCACCGATCTGTGGCAGCTGGCCCAGCAGGGCCCGGAAGAAAAACTGAACGACACGCGCTGGACCCAGCCGGCCCTGCTGACGGCCGGTGTGGCGGTGTATCGCGCGTGGCAGGAAAAGGGCGGAGCGGCTCCGTTCGTCCTGGCCGGCCACAGCCTCGGTGAATATTCCGCACTGGTGGCGGGTGGTGCGCTGTCGCTGGCCGATGGCGTGAAACTGGTGGCCGAGCGTGGCCGCCTGATGCAGGAAGCGGTGCCTGCCGGCACCGGCGCCATGGCGGCCATCCTCGGTCTTGAAGACGATGCCGTGCGTGCGGCCTGTGCGCAGGCCGCGCAGGGTGAAGTCGTGTCGGCAGTGAATCTCAACGCGCCGGGCCAGGTGGTGATCGCCGGCACGAAAGCCGCGGTCGAACGGGCCATCGAGGCCTGCAAGGCAGCCGGCGCCAAGCGCGCGGTGGCCCTGCCGGTCAGCGTTCCGTCACACTGCGCACTGATGATGCCGGCAGCAGAAAAACTGGCGGTGCATCTGAAGGGAATCGCCGTCGCGGTGCCGGCGGTACCGGTTATCAACAACGTCGATGTCGGTGTTGCCGCCGGCGCGGATGCGATCCGCGAGGCGCTGGTGCGTCAGCTGCATTCGCCGGTGCGCTGGGTGGAGACGGTGTCGAAACTGGCGGCAGACGGCGCGGCGGTGATCGTTGAATGCGGGCCGGGCAAGGTGCTGACCGGACTGAACAAGCGGATTGCGAAAGACGCCGAGTGCCTGTGCGTGCAGGACCCGGCTTCGCTCGATGCGGCGCTGGCCGCGGCCAACGGAGGTTGAACATGAGTCTGCAGGGAAAAGTGGCGCTGGTGACCGGTGCCAGCCGCGGCATCGGCCGCGCCATCGCCGATGAGCTGGGTGCCCGAGGGGCGGTCGTCATCGGTACCGCCACCACGGAATCCGGTGCGAAGGCAATTGCCGATGCCATCGCCGCCCGCGGCGGCCAGGGCACCGGCATGGTGCTGAATGTGGCCAGCAGCGAGTCGGTGGCACAGGTGCTCTCGAAGATCGAGGAGCAGTTCGGCGTGCCCGCCATCCTGGTCAACAACGCCGGCATCACGAAGGACAATCTGCTGATGCGCATGAAGGATGACGAGTGGGACGACGTCATCAACACCAACCTCAGCAGCCTGTACCGGCTGTCCAAGGGCGTGCTGCGCGGCATGATGAAAGCGCGCACCGGCCGCATCATCAACATCGGTTCGGTGGTCGGCGCCATGGGCAACGGCGGCCAGACCAACTACGCCGCTGCCAAGGCCGGCCTGGAAGGATTCACCCGGGCGCTGGCCCGGGAGGTCGGTTCGCGCAACATCACGGTGAACGCGGTGGCCCCCGGTTTCATCGACACCGACATGACGAAAGAGCTGCCGGAAGCGCAGCGCACGGCCCTGCAGGAACAGATCCCGCTGGGCCGGCTGGGCGAGGCCCGGGAAATCGCGGCAGCGGTGGCTTTCCTGGCCGGCGAGGGTGCGGGCTACATCACCGGTGCCGTGATTCCGGTGAACGGAGGCATGTACATGTAGGCCCTGCGCTGTTCCGGTGCAGGAAAATCCTATTGAAATCAATTTGTTAGAAAGGAAACAACTGGTTACTCATGGTGCCCCCCCGAACTTGAAAGGGGTGGGGGTGCTACCTAGAATACCGGTCCGCCGAAGGGGCGACCCTTCCTACAGGAGACAGGCAAGACATGAGCAGCATCGAAGAACGCGTCAAGAAAATCATCGTTGAGCAACTCGGCGTGAAGCCGGAGGACGTTGTCCCGGAAGCTTCCTTCGTCGAGGATCTGGGCGCTGATTCTCTCGATACGGTCGAGCTCGTCATGGCCCTCGAAGAGGAATTCGAGACCGAGATTCCGGACGAGGAAGCCGAGAAAATCGGTACCGTCCAGTCCGCGATCGATTACGTCAAGGCTCACGTCAAGTCGTAATCCCGCGCAACAAGATCCACCGTTCGAACAAAGGCCGCGCTACACAACCGTGTATCGCGGCTTTTTCTTTTCCGGTCGGGGCATGTGCGCGCTGTTGTCGTGGCGACACGTTGCTGCGCTATCCTCGGCAGGTTCCATCGGCAATCCGGCAAGGAGTCCAGCGTGAGCATGCGTCGTGTGGTGGTGACCGGCATGGGGATGGTGACGCCCCTGGGCAACAACGTGGCGGATACCTGGCAGGCACTGCTGGCCGGCAAGAGTGGCGTGGCCCCCGTCGCTGACTGGGATGCCGCCAACTTCGCGACCCGTTTTGCCGCACAGGTGAAGGATTTCTCGGTCGAGGGCTACCTCAACCCGAAGGAGGCGCGCCGCAACGACATCTTCATCCAGTACGGCCTGGTGGCCGCGCTGCAGGCCGTGCGTGAGGCCGGCATCGAGGTGACCGAACAGAATGCACCGCGCATCGGTGCCGCCATCGGCTCCGGCATCGGTGGCCTGACCAACATCGAAGAGACCGTGCTGACCCTGCACAGCCAGGGCCCGCGCAAGATTTCCCCGTTTTTCGTGCCGGGCACCATCGTCAACATGATCGCCGGCAACCTCGCGATCCTGTGCGGTTTCAAGGGCCCCAACCTGGCCGTGACCACGGCCTGCACGACCGGCACCCACTGCATTGGCCTGGCGGCACAGCAGATCCAGCTTGGCATTGCCGACGTGATGGTGGCCGGTGGTGCGGAAAAGGCGTCGACCCCGCTCGGCATCGGCGGTTTCTGCGCGGCACGTGCGCTGTCCTCGCGCAACGACGATCCGGAACGCGCCAGCCGCCCCTGGGACAAGGATCGCGACGGTTTTGTGCTGGGTGACGGCGCCGGCGCGCTGGTGCTGGAAGAATATGAGCACGCGCGTAAACGCGGCGCGACCATTTACGGCGAAGTGATCGGTTTCGGCATGAGCGACGATGCCTTCCACATGACCTCGCCGCCGGAAGACGGTGCCGGCGCCGCCATGAGCATGCGCAATGCGCTGCTGAATGCGAAGCTGAATCCGGAAGACATTCACTACATCAACGCCCACGGCACCTCGACGCCAGCCGGCGATGTTGCCGAAGCCCGTGCGGTCAAGGGTGTGTTCGGTGCCCATGCGCACAGGCTGGCGGTGAGCTCCACCAAGTCCATGCACGGCCACCTGCTCGGTGCGGCCGGCGCCATCGAGGCGATCATCACGCTGCTGTCGATCCGCGACCAGGTGGCGCCGCCGACCATCAACCTGGACAACCCGGATACCGACTGCGATCTGGATTTCGTGCCGAAAACGGCCCGGTCGATGCGCATCGAGGCGGCACTGTCGAACTCGTTCGGTTTCGGCGGCACCAACGGCTCGTTGATCTTCCGCAGGGTCTGACGTGTTGCTGGCCAGCTGGATCGACGGTCAGCCGGGAGCTTCCCTGCCGGCAGACGACCGTGGTCTGGCCTACGGCGATGGCCTGTTCGAAACCATACGCATTGCCGGCGGCCGCTCGCCGTTGCTGGAACTGCACATGCAGCGGCTGCTGCGCGGTGCGGAAACGCTGCGACTGCCGCTGGACCTGGACACGGTCCTGGCTGAACTGAAGGCCTTCATCGCCGCCCAGGCGCAAGCCGGGCGCAGTGACTGTACGGTGAAGCTGATCGTGACCCGCGGCAGTGCCGGGCGTGGTTACCGGCCCCTGCCGGAGGCGCAGGTGCGCCGTGCGCTGCTGGCGTTCGCGCCGCCGGCCTGGCCTTCGACGCACAGTGAGGACGGCGTGGCGTTGTTCGAGTGTGCAACCCGTCTGGCCATCAATCCGGCGCTGGCCGGCATCAAGCACCTCAACCGGCTGGAACAGGTGCTGGCACGTGCCGAGTGGGACGACGCCCGTTATGCCGAAGGCCTGCTGTGCGATGCCGAAGGCCGGGTGATCGAAGCCACCATGAGCAATCTTTTCCTGGGGCAGGACGGTGTGCTGGTGACACCGCGCCTGCATCGTTGCGGTGTGGCCGGTGTGCTGCGCGGTTTCCTGCTGGCGCGTGCGCTGTCCCTGGGTATTCCGGTGTCGGAGCGCGATGTCACCCGCGCCGAGCTGGATGCATCCGATGAACTTTTTGTCTGCAACAGCAATTTCGGCATCTGGCCGGTGCGCGAGCTCGGGCAGCGTCGGCGGGTGCCCGGCGCGCTGACACGCCGCCTGCAGGCGGAAGTGGTCACGCTGTGGCAACGGTGAGGCGCAGAAGCCTGTTCCTGCGTTTGCTGGCCCTGACGCTGGCGGCGCTCCTGCTGGCGGCGGGTGCAGCGGCGGTGTACGGCTACCGCGCCTTGCATGAGCCGCTGAAGCACGACGCGCCGGTGCTTTCCATCGTGGTGGCGCCCAACGAGACGCCGGGACACGTGATCCGCCGGCTGGAAGCCGGCGGGCACATCTCGAACGGAAAAGTCCTGCGCGCCTGGTTGCGCCTGCGCGGCGGCATGGCACTGAAGGTCGGTGAATACGAAGTGCCGGCCGGTACGCCGGCGATCGACGTGCTGGCGAAGCTGGCGTCGGGGCGCACCATCCAGCGCGCCTTCACGCTGGTCGAAGGCTGGAGCCTGGCGCAGGTACGGGCGGCACTCGCGGCGGAACAGCGTCTGCAGCAAAGCCTGCGTGGCGATGACAAGGCGCTGGCCCGCGAGCTCGGCATCGAAGGTTCGCCCGAAGGCTGGTTTGCGCCCGACACCTACTTCTTCTCGCCGGGCGTCACCCGCGACCGGGACATCCTGCAGCGGGCCCTGGCGGAGCAGCGCCGCCGGCTGGATGCCGCCTGGAGCAACCGCGCGGAAAACCTGCCGTACCGGTCCGCCCATGAACTGCTGACCATGGCATCGATCGTTGAAAAGGAAACCGGGCAGGCACGCGAGCGTCCGGACATTGCCGGTGTGTTCGTGCGCCGCCTGCAGAAAGGCATGCGCCTGCAGACCGATCCCACCGTGATCTACGGGCTGGGTGCTGCCTACAAGGGCAACATCACGCGCGCGCACCTGCTGCAGCCGACGCCCTGGAATACCTACACCATCGACGGCCTGCCGCCGACGCCGATCGCCATGCCGGGCCGGGCGGCCCTGGAGGCGGCGGCACATCCGGCGCCGGGCACGGCGCTGTATTTCGTCGGGCGCGGCGACGGCAGCCACCAGTTTTCCGCGACACTGGACGAACACAACGCGGCCGTGCGCGAATACCAGCTGAAACGGCGCAGCGATTACCGTTCCGCCCCGACACCCTGAGCCGATCCGGAGCCCGTGATGCGCGGACGTTTCATTACCCTGGAAGGTTCGGAAGGCGTCGGCAAGAGCACCAACCTGCAGTTCCTGGCGGCGCGCCTGACGGCGGCCGGCATTCCCCACCGGATCACGCGTGAGCCGGGCGGCACGCCGCTGGCGGAGGAAATCCGTTCGTTGCTGGTGGCGCCACGCGAGGAAACCTTTGCCGGCCAGACCGAGCTGCTGCTGATGTTTGCGGCACGTGCCCAGCATGTGCACACCGTGATCGAGCCGGCACTGGCCAGTGGCCAGTGGGTGTTGTGCGACCGCTTCACCGATGCCACCTATGCCTACCAGGGCGGTGGCCGCGGTGTCGATGCGGCGCAGATCGCCTGGCTGGAAAATTACGTGCAGGGAAGCCTGCGGCCGGACCGTGTGTTCCTGCTCGACATCGATGTGGCCACGGGTTTGTCCCGTGCGCGCGCCCGCCCGGGCGCCGGCGACCGGTTCGAGCGCGAGCACCTCGAATTTTTCGAACGCGTGCGTGCTGCCTATCTGGCGCGTGCCGGGGCCGATCCGGCCCGCTATTGCGTGGTCGATGCCGCGCGGCCGCTGACCGAGGTGCAGGCGACGCTGGCGCAGGCGCTGGATGAACTGATCGGGACGGCACGCCGTGTCTTCTGAAAGCCTGCAGCCATGCCCCTGGCACCGTGCCGAATGGCAGGCGCTGCAGGAGCGTACGCAACGCGGCGGTCTGCCGCATGCGTTGCTGCTCACCGGCGATGCCGGCACCGGCAAGCGCCGTTTCGCCGATGCGTTCGCGGCCTGGCTGCTGTGCGCCGCGCCGGTCGACGGTCATGCCTGCGGTCGTTGCAAGTCCTGCCTGCTGCTGGCGGCCGGCACGCATCCGGATCATCTGGCGGTGGTGCCGGAGGCGCTGCGCCCGGAGGCCGAGGGCAGTGATGGCGAAGGTGGCAGCAAGAAGAAGAAACCCAGTCAGGAAATCCGCGTCGACGACATCCGTGCGCTGATTGCCTTCGCAGCCCGCACGGCGCAGTTCGGTGGACGCCGCGTGGTGGTGCTCGATCCGGCACAGGCCATGAACACCAGTGCCGCCAACGCGTTGCTGAAAACCCTGGAGGAGCCGGGCGAGGGCACGGTGCTGCTGCTGGTGTCGGACCAGCCGGCCCGGTTGCCGGCCACCATCCGCTCCCGTTGCCAGCAGCTGAAGCTGCCCTCGCCGCAACCGCAGGAAGCGCGGGACTGGCTGGCGGCGGAAACCGGCGATGCCGGCCGTGCCGCAGAACTGCTGGCGGCGGCAGGCACCCCGACCCGGGCCCTGCAGCTGGTTGCGGACGACGGCTGGGTGGGGCAGCGCCGCTCGCTGGCGACCCTGCTGGTGGATGTGCTCACCGGTGCGTCGTCCGCGGTGCGTTTTGCCGAGCTGGCGGCGAAGGCCAGCAAGACCGCCGATGCCGGTGCCGGCGCCACCGAGCCGCTGCTGCTGGACTGGCTGCCGTCCTTCCTGGGCGATGCCGTACGGCTGGCCGAGGGCGTGCCGGCCGAGCGCCTGCGCAATGCCGACCTGGCCCGGGAGCTGCGCAGGCTGGTTGAAGCCCGGACAACCCAGCCGCTATTCTTGCTCGGCGATGATCTGGCGCGTCTCAGGGAGCAACTGGACGCGGGCAGCGGCCTCAGCCGGCAGCTGCTGTGGGAAGAAGTGATGCTGCGCTGGTCACCCCGGACCCGAAGCGGTCGATAACGGATACTGAAAACATGAACAGTCCGAAACTCCCAGGCGGTGCCGGCAAGAGCGGGATCCTCTCGCTGACCATCAAGGACAAGGCCGTGCTGTACTCGGCCTACATGCCTTTCATCCGCAACGGCGGCCTGTTCATTCCCACCAGCAAGCCCTACAAGCTCGGCGACGAGGTGTTCATCCTGCTGAGCCTGATGGAAGAGGGTGACAAGCTGCCGGTGGCGGGCAAGGTGGTGTGGATCACGCCGCGCGGCGCCGGTGGCAACCGGGCAGCGGGCATCGGCATCCAGTTCAACGACCAGGACGACACCGCCCGCAAGAAGATCGAAACCTATCTGGCCGGTTCGGAAAAATCCGACCGCCCCACGCACACCATGTGACGCGGCCCGCGTTGCGGCACGGAAGCCATGAACCGCCGGTTCATGGCTTTTTTGTTGCGGGTCTTTGCGTTCTGCAGGCACACCGATGATCGTCGACTCCCACTGCCACCTCGACCGCCTCGACCTCGCACCGTATGACGGCAGCCTGGACCGGGCACTGGATGCCGCCCGCGCGGCTGGCATCGGCCGCATGCTCAACATCAATATCGACCTCGAGCACGAGGCGGACGTGCGCAGCATCGCCGAGCGCCACGCCGACGTGTTCTTTTCCGTGGGTGTGCACCCGGCGGAAGAGGAAAGCGACCGGCGTGCGCAGCCGGAGGAGCCGACGGTGGAGCGGCTGCTGGCACTGGCGAAACACCCCAAGTGCATCGCCATCGGCGAGACCGGGCTGGATTACCACTGGTGCAAGGGCGACACGGAGTGGCAGCGTGAACGTTTCCGCGTGCACATCCGCACCGCGAAAGCCTGTCGCAAGCCGCTGATCGTGCATACCCGCGAAGCGCGGGCCGACACCCTGCGCCTGTTGCGCGAGGAAGGCGCGGCAGACGCCGGCGGCATCCTGCACTGCTTCACCGAGGACATGGACACGGCCATGGCGGCGGTGGACATCGGCTTCCACATTTCGTTCTCGGGCATCGTGACGTTCCGCAATGCGGAGCCGCTGCGCGAAGTGGCAAAAGCCGTGCCGCTGGACCGGTTGCTGGTCGAGACCGACTCGCCCTACCTGGCGCCGGTGCCGCATCGCGGCAAGTCGAACGAGCCGCGCTACGTCGCGGACGTGTGCGCCTTCATGGCGCAACTGCGAGGCGTGTCCACGGAAGAGATGGCGCGCATCACGACCGGGAATTTCCTCAAGCTGTTCCCGTCGGCGGTGTAGGGACGCCTGCCGGCGAGAACGGCTTTCCCGGTCATGCCATGCCACGACGGTGCTTCCTCCGCCCGCTGAGTGCCTCGTCGGTTGCGCTGGAAATCCATCGCGAGAATCGACACCGCTGCGCAACCTTCCCTCGGCACAGGCGGGCTATGGAAGCACCGTCGTGACACGGCGCCCGGCCGTGGTGCCGGAGCGTTGCGCCCGCAGGCGCACCTACACCCGCAGACTTTCGAGCAGTTCCAGTGCCCGGTCGAGCTGCGCCGCCGTGAGGTAGTAATGCGGCGAGAACCGTATGCCGCCGCCGCGTTCCGCGCACACCACACCGGCATCGCGCAGTGCCCGGAAGATGTCGCCGTGCCGGCCGCTGCGGTGGCATACCGTAACGATCCCGCTGCGGAAACGCGGCTCCCGCCGCGACAGCACCGACCAGCCGGGCAGGGCGGCAGCGCCGCGTGCCAGATGCTCCGCATTCGCCAGTACCTGCTGCTCCACCGCCGTCATGCCGGATTCTTCCAGCAGCGACAGCGATGCCGACAGTGCGTGTATGCCCAGCATGTTCGGGCTGCCGCATTCGAAACGGCGTGCGGACTTTGCCGGCGTCCAGTCGGTGCGCGTGTAGTCGCCGGCGTGCTCCGCCATGTGCCAGCCATGCTGGCTCAGTGCGATGCGGTCGCGCAGTTCCGGCCGCACCCAGAACAGCGCCACGCCTTCCGGGCCCAGCATCCACTTGTGGCCGTCGGCGATCACCACATCGGCCAGCGAGGCATACACGTCGAAAACGAGTGCGCCGATCTGCTGGATCGCATCCACCACGAACAGCGTGTGGTTGGCCCGGCAGGCGGCGCCCAGCCGGGCCAGGTCCAGCCGCAGGCCGGATGCGAACTGCACCGCGCTGATCGCCAGCACGCGGGTGCGCCCGTCCAGCCGCGCGACCAGGTCGGCCTCCGGGTCCTCGCCGGCCAGCGACACCACCCGCGTCTCCACACCCCGGGCGGCGAGCGCCTCCCAGGCCATGCGGTTGGACGGGAACTCCTGGTCGCTGATCACCACGTTGTCCCCGGCCTGCCAGGGCAGGCCGGTGGCCACCATGGAGATGCCTTCCGAGGTGTTCTTGAGCAGGGCGATGTCATCGCCGGCGCCGGCGCCGGTCAGCCCGGCCAGCTGGCCACGCAGCCGGCGCTCGGCCGCCAGCCACTGCGGGTAGTCGGCGGCACCGCGGCGGACGTTGGTCTGCGCAAAGGCGGCCACGGCCGCGGCAGTCCGGGCCGGCCAGGGGGCGACCCCGGCATGATTCAGGTAGATCAGGCCCGGATCGAGCGAAAAGGCGGACGGATCAAGGGGTTTCATCGTTGCCGGGGTCTTGTTCGGCATGGTCAGCCAGTATAATGCGGACCCGTCGGTCAACCGACGTTCGTGCGGCGAACACACCAGGAGTTGTCACCATGGCGGATCTCGAGAAAGCGAGCCAGAAGGCCCGTGAATTCAAGCAGCGCGAGGAGGAGGTCCTCCAGGCTGCGCTTGAGTTGTTTCTCGAGCTGGGCGAAGACCGCGTGACCGTGGAGATGATCGCCGAGAAGGTCGGCATCGGCAAAGGCACCATCTACAAGCACTTCGAGACCAAGGACGAGATCTACCTGCTGCTGATGATCCGCTACGAGGAAGAGATGGCGCAGATGTTCCAGCGCATCGTCGACTCGCCGGAGAACAAGGAACAGCTCGCGCGCGAGTTCTTCCTGTTCCGCATCCAGGACCCGAAGCGCTACACGCTGTTCGATCGCCTTGAGCAGAAACTGGTGGCGTCCAAGGCCGTGCCGGAATTGCTGGAGCGCCTGCACCGCATCCGCGCGTCCAACGCCGAGAAGCTGACCCGCATCGTCGCCGCGCGCGTCAAGGAAGGCGTGCTGGAAGACGTGCCGCCGTATTTCCACGTCTGCGCCGCCTGGGCGCTGGCGCACGGGGCCGTGGCGCTGATGCAGTCCGAGTTCTACAACAAGGTGATCGAGGACAAGGAAGGCTTCCTTGACTACCTGCTCAGCACCGGCATCCGCATGGGCAACCGCGGGCAGTTCAAGAAGAAGTGACGCGCCATGGCCGGCGGCCTGATGGCACAGGTTGAAGCCCTGCTGAAGGAAGGCGGCAGCACGCTGCCGCCGGTCCACCTCTGGAATCCGCCGCTTTCCGGCGACATCGACATCCGCATCGCCCGCAACGGCGACTGGTACCACGAAGGCACCCGTTTCGAACGGCAGGCGCTGGTGCGGCTGTTCGCGTCGATCCTGAAACGGGAAGGCGACGGGTATTTCCTGGTCACGCCGGTGGAGAAGTGGCGCATCCGGGTCGAGGACCTGCCGTTCGTGGCCATCGACTGCGAAGCGCTGGGCGAGGGCAGCGACCAGCAACTGGTCTTCACCACCAATGTCGGTGATCGCGTGCACTGCGGCGCTGCACATCCACTGCACATGCTGGCCGATCCGGCAACGGGCGACGTGTTGCCCTGCGTGCGGGTGCGCAACGGTCTGGAGGCCAGGATCGCGCGCAGTGTCTATTACCGGCTGGCTGGTCTGGCAATGCCGGGTGACGAGGCCGCGGGCCTGTGGAGCGACGGGGTTTATTTCCCGCTGGCCTGAGCGGCTCCGGTCAGCCAGAACGTTTCCATCTCGCCCTTGCCCTTCACGTACACCGCGCCGCGCGGTTCACACGCGAAATCGGCACCGAGACGCTCGCGGGTTTCCCGGCTGATCTGGATGCGGCCGGGTTCTCCGTGCGACTCCATGCGGCTGGCGGTGTTCACGGTATCGCCCCACACGTCGTAGCTGAAACGCATGGCGCCGATCACGCCGGCGATCACCTCGCCGGTGTGGATGCCGACCCGCAGGTTGATGTCGATGCCGGTTTCCTCGCGCACGCGGCGTACCTCGTCCAGCAGTTCCAGCGCCAGTTGCGCGATCACGTGCGCGTGGTCGGCACGCGGGTCCGGTGCGCCCGAGATGACCATGTAGGCGTCGCCGATGGTCTTGATCTTCTCGGCGCCGGCGGCGGTGACGCGGGCGTCGAAGCGCGAGAACACCTTTTCCAGCATCGCCACCACGGTCTCCGGATCCTGCTGCGAGGACCAGGGCGTGAAGCCGGCGATGTCGGCGAACAGCACGGTCACTTCCGGGTGACGGTTGGCGATCATGTGGGTGCTGGTGCGAAGTTCCTGGGCGATTTTTTTCGGGAGCACCGCGTGCAGGAGGTTGTCGGAGCGCTCGCGGGCATCCACCAGTTCCGATTCGTTGCGCAGCACTTCGCGCTCGAACACCCCGAGCACCAGCAGCACGCTGGCCAGTGCCAGCAGCGCGTTGAATACCCGGGTGGCAGTGAGCAACGCCGGCGGCAGCGCGGAGAAATCCACGTGCGAGGTGTCGAAGAACAACATGCCGGCCACCAGGGTCAGCACCGGCACGCCGATAAACACGATTTGCTGGCCGTGTTCCTCGACGGTGAACAGCACCCGCGCCAGTGTGGCGGCCACCAGGGTGAACACGATGATGTTGAGCGCCGGCCCGGTGAGCCAGGCAAGAATCAGGATCTGCGCTTCCAGGGTAACCATCAGCAACAGGCGGGCGGCCTGGTGGCGGGCCAGTGAGCCCATCCACATGCCGATCATGAAGAAACCGGCGCAGACCGCGTTGATCAGCACCACCAGCCAGGTCGCGTGGATATCCACCAGCGCGGACACCGCCATGTATGGCACCGTGAACACCAGCGCTGCGCCCAGCGCATAGCGGGCCAGGCGCTCGCGGCGTACCGAGGCGGTTTCGGTCGGGCGCGGCGGGGCGCGGAACAGGTCCAGCCAGAACTCGCGGTCCGGGCGGCGGACGTACTGGCGCAGGTCGATGGGTTTGCGGCTCATGCTCGGTCCGGTGGCCGGTCAGGATCGGTGCCGCTCCTTTATACCCCAAACGCCATGACGCACCCGGAACCTGACGGTGACCCCGCAGCCCGCCTGTGCCGAGGGAAGGTTGCGCAGCGCTCATGCAGCCTGCGGCGGACTGCCAGCGCAACCGACGAGGCACTCAGCGGGCGGAGGGGCTTCACCGTCAGGTAAACGGGTGCGCACGTGGTGTGGCACCAACAAAAAAGGCGCCGTTGCCGGCGCCTTTCTGCATACCCGGGACCGCGTGCGGCCGGTCAAATTTTCACGGCACACCGTGAAATTACATGTTCGGGTAGTTCGGACCGCCGCCACCCTCGGGCACCACCCAGTTGATGTTCTGGGCCGGGTCCTTGATGTCGCAGGTTTTGCAGTGCACGCAGTTCTGGGCGTTGATCTGGAATTTCTTCTCGCCACCTTCCTTCTGCACCACCTCGTACACGCCGGCCGGGCAATAGCGCTGCGCCGGTTCGTCGTACAGCGGCAGGTTCTTCGCGATCGGAATTGACGGGTCTTTCAGTTGCAGGTGGCAGGGCTGGTCTTCTTCGTGGTTGGTGTTCGACAGGAACACCGAGCCCAGCTTGTCGAAGCTGATCTTGCCGTCCGGCTTCGGGTAATCGATCTTCGGGCAGTCCGCGGCCGGTTTCAGCGTGGCGTGATCCGGCACCGGATCCTGCAGCGTGAACGGCAGCTTGCCGCGGAAGAATTTCTGGTCGACGAAGGCGAAGGCCGCGCCCACCAGCGTGCCGAACTTGTGCATGGCCGGCGCCACGTTGCGCGCCGAGAAAAGTTCTTCCGCCACCCAGCTCTTGCGGAACGCATCCGGATAGCTGTTCAGTTCCTTGCCACCGGTGTCGCCGGCCTGGATGGCCTCGAACACGGCTTCTGCGGCCAGCATGCCGGTCTTCATCGCCGTGTGGCTGCCCTTGATGCGCGGGAAGTTCATGAAGCCGGCGTCGCAGCCGGACAGCAGGCCGCCCGGGAACACCAGTTTCGGGATCGCCTGCCAGCCGCCCTTGTTGATGGCGCGCGCGCCATAGGAAACGCGCTTGCCGCCTTCCAGGTAGGCGCGGATCACCGGGTGGGTTTTCCAGCGCTGCATTTCATCGAACGGCGATACGTGCGGGTTCGAATAGGACAGGTCGGTGATCAGGCCCAGCGTCACCTGGTTGTTTTCCAGGTGGTAGAGGAAGCCGCCGCCGGAGGAGCCGCTCTCGGTGAGCGGCCAGCCCATGGTGTGGATGACCAGGCCGGTTTTGTGTTTGGCCGGATCAATGTCCCAGACTTCCTTGATGCCGATGCCGTAGTGCTGCGTGCCGGCGTTCTTGTCCAGGCCGAATTTCCTGATCAGCTGCTTGCCCAGGTGGCCACGGCAGCCTTCGGCGAAGATCGTGTATTTGGCGTGCAGTTCCATGCCCGGCGTGTAGCCGGCTTTCTTCTCGCCGTTGTGGCCGATACCCATGTCGCCGGTGGCGATGCCCTTGACCGAGCCGTCCTCGTTGAACAGCACTTCGCTGGCGGCGAAGCCCGGGAAGATCTGGATGCCGAGGGCCTCGGCCTGCTGGCCCAGCCAGCGGCAGACGTTGCCCAGCGAGATCACTTCGTTGCCGTCGTTGTGCATGGTCGGCGGCACGAAGAAATGCGGCACTTCCATGCCCTTGCCGGCACTGGTCAGGAACCAGACTTCGTCGCCGGCGACCGGGGCGTTGAACGGGCAGCCCTCGGCCTTGGCATTCGGGAACAGCTCCAGCATGGCCTTCGGGTCCATGACGGCGCCGGACAGGATGTGGGCGCCGACCTCGGAGCCTTTCTCCACCACGACGATATTGGGCTCCACGCCCTTGTCGCGGCACAGCTGGCCAAGGCGGCAGGCGGCGGCAAGGCCGGAAGGGCCGGCGCCGACGATGACGACATCGACTTCCATGGCTTCGCGGTTGGACATGGGGGGCTCCTCGTGATGCAGGCGGGTACGAAAAAGGGGGGCAAAAAGCGGCGGCGAGTATAGCCAATGCCTGCAGGTCGACCAAGGAAAAGGGTCGGGCAATCAGGGGGTTCCGGGCATGACCGGAATGCCCGGGAACGTGCGGGTCACTGCTATTGACCCGGGGAGGGGGCAAGGGCAGCATACCGCCCGCTTTGCGACCCCCGTCACGGTCGCGGCTTCTCCCACGGTCCGAAGGACCGAATCCTCCGAAGATTCCGAGGTTTCCATGAAAGTGCTCGTAGCGATCAAGCGCGTTGTCGACTACAACGTGAAGGTGCGCGTGAAGGCCGACCAGACCGGTGTCGACCTGGCAAACGTGAAAATGGCGATGAACCCGTTCTGCGAAATCGCCGTTGAAGAAGCGGTACGCCTGAAAGAGAAAGGCATCGCCACCGAGATCGTGGTCGTCACCGTCGGCAAGAAAGACGCCCAGGAGCAACTGCGTACCGCGCTGGCGCTCGGCGCCGACCGCGCCATCCTGGTGGAAACCGACGTCGAGGCCCAGCCGCTGGCCATCGCCAAGGCCCTGAAGGCCATTGCCGAGAAAGAAGGCGCGAAGCTGATCATCACCGGCAAGCAGGCCATCGACGGCGACAACAACCAGACCGGCCAGATGCTGGCGGCGCTGCTGGGCGCTTCGCAGGGCACCTTTGCCTCGAAGGTCGAGGTTGCCGGCGACAGCGTCAAGGTCACCCGCGAGATCGACGGCGGCCTGCAGACGGTCGACCTGAAACTCCCGGCCATCGTCACCACCGACCTGCGCCTGAACGAACCGCGCTATGCGTCGCTGCCGAACATCATGAAGGCCAAGAAAAAGCCGCTGGACACCGTCACCCCGGCCGATCTGGGCGTCGATGTCGCGCCGCGCACCAAAACCCTGAAGGTCGAGCCGCCGGCGGATCGCAAGGCCGGTATCAAGGTCAAGACCGTCGACGAGCTGGTCGACAAACTCAAGAACGAAGCGAAAGTGATCTGAGGAGTCGACAGACATGACCATTCTCGTAGTCGCTGAACACGACAACGCCTCCGTCAAGGGCGCGACCCTCAACACCGTCACCGCCGCTGCAAAAATCGGTGGCGATATCCACGTCCTGGTCGCCGGTGCCGGTGCTGCCGCCGCCGCCCAGGCCGCCGCGAAGATCGCCGGCGTGGCCAAGGTGCTGCTGGCCGACGACGCGGCCTACGCCAACCAGCTGCCGGAAAACGTCAGCAAGCTGATTGCCGGCCTCGCCGCCAGCTACTCGCACGTGCTGGCCCCGGCCACCGCCAACGGCAAGAATTTCCTGCCGCGCGTGGCTGCGCTGCTGGACGTCGAGCAGATTTCCGAGATCCAGGAAGTCGTCTCCGCCGACACCTTCAAGCGCCCGGTCTACGCCGGCAACGCCATTGCCACCGTCCAGTCCTCGGACAGGATCAAGGTCATCACCGTGCGCCCGACCGGCTTTGACGCCGCTGCCGCCACCGGTGGTTCGGCCGCGGTCGAGAACGTGGCTGCTGCCGGCAGCGCCGGTGTGTCGAGCTTCGTCGGCGAAGAGCTGGCGAAGTCGGACCGTCCGGAGCTGACCGCTGCCAAGATCGTCGTTTCCGGCGGCCGCGGCATGCAGAACGGCGACAACTTCAAGCTGCTGTATGCGCTGGCCGACAAGCTCGGCGCCGGCGTGGGCGCGTCGCGCGCTGCCGTCGACGCGGGCTTCGTGCCGAACGACATGCAGGTCGGCCAGACCGGCAAGGTCGTCGCGCCGCAGCTGTACATCGCCGTCGGCATTTCCGGTGCGATCCAGCACCTGGCCGGCATGAAGGACTCGAAAGTGATCGTGGCCATCAACAAGGACGAAGAGGCGCCGATCTTCTCGGTGGCCGATTACGGCCTGGTGGCCGACCTGTTCCAGGCAGTACCGGAACTGACCGGCAAGCTCTGAGCCGCTCACGCAGCGGTGGCTGCGAGGTAAACAAACCCCGGTGTCGTGCGAACGGCACCGGGGTTTTTCGTTGCCGGTTTCGTCGGAACATCCCTGCGGAGCGCAGGGTAAACATTGCGTTTACCCGGGCGCTGTGGCATCAATCCGGGGCCTGTTTCCACGCCGAGGTGCGCCGTGCCCGTACATCCCGCCGAACCCGAACTGCGTGCCCTGCTTCTGCAAAAGAGTGGCCGGCGCCGCTTCCTGAAGACCGGTCTGCTGGTGGCCGGCGGTGCCGTGGCCGTGCTGGGAGGCACTTTCGCCTGGCTGTCCCGTTCGCCGAAGGATGCGCAGCCGAAGCCGGCCGGCATCCCGGCACTGACCGATGCGGAATACCACCTGTTTGCCGCCGTGGCGGCGGCAAGCCTGCCGGCGCGGGGCAATCCGCAGGGCTTGCTTGACTGGACCGCGTTGCCGGTGCTCGCCAATGTCGGCCACATGATTGCCGGCGTGCCGGCACATGCACGCGGCGATGTCGGTGCGGCGCTGAAACTGCTCGACTATTCCACCGTGCTGACGTGCGGCCGGCGTTTCGCGGATCTGTCCGCGGACGATGCCCGTGCCGTGCTGGCGGACTGGAACCGGGCCGGTGAGATGAAACGCGCGGTGTCGAACCTGGTGCGCAAACTGGTGTACGTCGCCTACTGGCGCGAGAGCGCCACCTGGAGCGCGATCGAGTTCGATGGCCCGGTGACCGCGAAGTGGGGCCTGGAAAAACTCGGCAACGCGCCACTGCCGGCTTCCGCTGCGGCAACGGGAGGCGTCTGACATGAATGCATCGGTGAAAAACGTGCCGACGGCAGCCGTGCCGTCGCAGGGGCTGGCCTGCAGACAGGCGAAGGACCTTTCCGGCGACATCGTGCTGTCCGCGGATGTGGTGGTGGTCGGCTCCGGTGCGGCCGGCGCGGTGACTGCGTACGAGCTCGCTGCCGCCGGCAGGAAAGTGGTGATCCTCGAGGCCGGTCCGTATGTGCCGTCCAGCGAATTCCGCGAGGACCTCGCGTACGCCTTCGACCAGCTGTACGAGGAGAAGGGCGGGCAGGTGAATACCCGCGGCGACCTGAACATCCTGCAGGGTGCCTGCGTGGGCGGCTCCACGGTGGTGAACGGTTGCGTGTGTTTCCGCACGCCGGATTTCATCCTGGCCGACTGGCAGCGCGATCACGGCCTGACCGGGCTCACGCCGGAAACGCTGGCGCCGTATTTTGCGAAGGCCGAGCGCAACCTGCACATCCACGAGAACGGTCCGCACGAAATCAATGCCAATTCGCGTGCGGTGATCCGCGGCTGCGAAGCGCTGGGCGTGTCCTGGAAACCGCTGAAGCGCAACATCCGGGACTGCGCGCTCACCGGTTTCTGCCTGGCCGGTTGCGCATCCGACCGCAAGCAATCGATGCTGGTCACCTACCTGCCCTGGGCGCTGCAGCACGGTGCCGAGCTGTATGCGGACACGAAGGTCACCCGCGTACTGGCCGACAACGGCGAGGCGAAGGGCGTGCTGGCGGAAGTGATCGACCCGGTCACGAAACAGAAAAAAGCCGACCTGCGTGTCGACGCGAAAGTGGTGGTGATGGCCGCCGGCGCCGTGCACACGCCGCTGGTGCTTCAGGCCTCGGGCCTGTGCAACGGCAGCGGCCAGCTCGGCCGCAACTTTGCCTGCCACCCGTCCACCGGCGTGATGGCGAAATTCCCGGAAGAGCTGCACATGTGGCGCGGCGCGCTGCTGGGTGTGTACGTGGACGAGTACCTGCACCCGGACAAGGGCGGTTTCATCCTGGAGGTCGGCGGTGCCGGCCCGGCGGAGATTTCCCTGTTTGTCGATCCGGGGCTGGGCGAGGAGTACGACCGCTTCATGAAGGAGGCGAAGCACTACTCGGCCATGGTCACCCTGATCCATGACCACAACGTGGGCCGGGTTTATCTGGACGACGACGGCATCAAGCGTATCGAGTACGACCTGGCCGGCATCGACTTCCCGGCCATGAAGGCGGCGTTCCGGGCGGCTGCCCGGGTCTATTTCGCGGCCGGGGCCGAAAAGGTGTTCCTGCCGACCGTGACCCGCACCGTGATCGAACGGGTGGAGGACATCGACGCCGTGGTGGAGGCGATCCCCAACGAGCCCCACGCCCTGCGGCTGGTGTCCTACCACCCCCAGGGGACGGCCCGCATGGGCGCCGACCCGGCCCGCTCGGTGGTCGGCCCGGACGGCGAGACCCACGAAGTCAGGCGGCTGTTCGTGGCCGACGCCAGCCTCTTCCCGACTTCCATGATCGTGAACCCCCAGCTGTCGGTGTACGGGCTGGCCGGCTACATCGCCGACCGGATCCGGTTGCAGTACGGGGCGTACTTCGCCTGATGGCCGGTTTGCTTCCGCAGATCAAAGGCTTGGGCTAGACTCCGGGACTCTGTCGGGCCGCGCTTGCGGCCTGCAGGCCTGGAGGCGAAATGCATAACAACAACACCCCTCCGCCGGTGTTCTTCGCCGGCCTCGAACCGTTCGGCCGTCGCCGTTTCCTGCGCTATTCGGTCATCGCGGGCAGTGCCTTCCTGGCCGGCTGCGCCAGCCTGCTCGGCCGCAAGGACGACATGCCGCCCGGGGACGCTGCCGAGGTCAGCAAGCCGGAAGTGGCCGGCGCCGACCAGTCGCTGCGCCCGGACGAGCGCGCCGTTTTCGAGAAACTCATCCGCGTGATCATGCCGGTCGAGCAGGCCGGTTTCCTGGATACCCAGACCATCCCGGTGATGGAAAACGTCGACGCCATGGTGCGCGCCATGCCGGCCTTCGTGCGTGACCGCATGAACCTCGCCGTCACGGCCTTCGATACCGGCTCGATCCTGCTCAGCTTCAAGTTCCGCCGCTTCTCGACCCTGTCGGACGAAGAGGCGCTCGCCTACGTCAATGCCTGGCACGAGGGCACCTTCGTCCAGCGTGGCGCCATCACCAGCCTGAAGGTGCTGGTGTGTGTGAATTACTGGCGCGACCAGCGCGCCGCCGCCCGGGTCGACTACGACGGCCCGGTGACGGTGAAGTGGGGTGTGCCGCGCCTGGGCAACCAGCCGCTGCCGCGCGCCTGATCCGCACCGGACATCCGGGCAGAAGAAGAACAACGACACGGGATACGCCATGCAGACGCCGACGCGCCCCATCTTCAAGGAAGTGCCGAGGGACGGCATTCCGGTAACCACCGCGGCCGACATCGCCGCCGATCCGACCCGCGGCGGTTCGGTGGTGCGCGTAACGGCGGACGTGGTGATCGTCGGCTCCGGCTCCGGCGGCGCGGTCATGGCCTATGAGCTGGCGAAAACCGGCAAGCGCGTGGTGGTGCTGGAATCCGGTCCCTACGTGCCGAGCGCGCAGTTCAACGAGAATTTCTCCGATGCGCTGTCGCGCATCTATTCCTTCAAGGGTGTGCAGACCAACAGCTGGGGCGACCTGATCCTCGAGTCCGGCGGTGCCATCGGCGGCAGCTCCAACGTGAGCGCCACCGTGGCCCAGCGCATTCCTTCCTGGAAACTGGCCGAATGGCGGGACCGCTTCGATCTCAAGGAAATGACCGAGGAAAACCTCAATCCCCATTTCGAGAAGCTGGAACAGCGCCTGTACGTGCACGACAACGAAGCCCACGAGATCAACGAGTGCGCGAACAAGGTGGTGCAGGGCTGCGAACGCCTCGGCTATGAATGGAAGCCGGCGCGCCGCAATGTGAAGCAGTGCGCGCTGACCGGTTTCTGCCTGGCCGGTTGCCCGTCCGACCGCAAGATGTCGATGCTGGTGACCTATCTGCCGTGGGCGGTGGCCGAGGGCGCCCGCCTGTATGCCGATACGCAGGTGACGCGCGTGCGCACCAGCAACGGCCGCGCCACCGGTGTCGATGCCGACGTGATCGAGCGCGATACCGGCCGCAAGGTGGCGCAGATGCGCGTCGATGCGCAGATCGTGGTGCTGGCCGCCGGTGCCATCCAGACCCCGCAGATCCTGCAGCGCAGCAACTATCCCGATTACGGCGACCAGGTCGGCCGCAATTTCGCCGGCAACCCGATGATCCAGGTGGTCGGCCGCTTCCCCGAGCCGGTGTACGGCTGGCGCGGTGCGCTGACCGGCGTGGTGATCGAGCAGTTCCTGGATCCGGCAAAAGGCGGCTACATGTTCTATTCCGGCCTGTCCGGTCCGGAGCAGGTGCTGACGGCCAACGAACACGGTTCCGGCGCCGATCACATCGAGTTCATGAAGGACTTCAAGTACTACTCGGGCATGAACTGCTTCGTGCAGGACAACAACCACGGGCGCGTGCGCTGGGTGGATACCGGCAACGGCAAGGGCGAGCAGCGGGTGGAGTGGCAGCTGTCGCGGGACGACGTCGAGAACCTGAAAAAGGTCACCTCCATCGCCGCACGCATCTACTTTGCCGCCGGTGCCCGCAAGGTCTATCTGCCGACCTTCCAGAAGCTGGCTGCCAACAGCGTGTTCGAGCTGGACGAACTGATCAAGAAGATCGAATACGGCGTGGCCGGCATGTTCACCTTCCGCACGCTGTCGGTGCATCCGCAGGGCACGGCCCGCATGGGTGCGGATCCGGAATATTCCGTGGTGAAGCCCACCGGGGAGACGCACGAGGTCTCGGGCCTTTTTGTGGCCGATGCCAGCCTGATTCCGTCCGGTGCCGTGGTGTCTCCGCAGATGACCGTGCATGCGCTGGCGAGCTACATCGCCGAGCACATCAACAACAACGAACGCAACTATTTCGTCTGAGTTCGCCCGGGTTCGTCTGAGTTCGCCCGGGCCGTTCAGGCCGGCACGGCGCCGGCATCCGGGAACAGCTGCGCGAGCAGACGTTCGAGATCGCCCAGCCGCGCCGGTTTGGCCAGGAAGCCGCTCATGCCGGCTTCTTCCGCCGCGCTGCGGTGTTCCGGCAGGGCATTGGCCGACAGCGCCACGATCCGTGCTGCACAGCCGCTCTTGCGGATTTCCCGCGCGGCGTCGATGCCGCTCATGTGCGGCATCTGCAGGTCCATCAGGATCAGGTCGTGATTGCCGCCTCTGGCACGGTTCACGCCGTCGCGTCCGTCGCTGGCAATGTCGACCTCGTGGCCCAGCGACTCCAGCATCCGTCGCGTCACCATCTGGTTGACCGGGTTGTCTTCGACCACCAGCACTTTCAGGTTCTTGCGGGCACTGTGCGCGGTGTCGATGCCGTGCGCGCCGGCCGGCAGGTCGTCCGGACGCCGCAGCGGCAGATGCACCATGAATTCCGTGCCCTGGCCCTGCACCGAGCGCACGGTGATGTCGCCCTGCATCAGTTCCACCAGGCGGCGGGTGATGGCCAGTCCGAGCCCGGTCCCTCCGTAGGCGCGCACGATCGAGCTGTCGGCCTGCGAGAACGGCTTGTAGATGGCTTCCAGCTTGGCCGGCATCGATGCCGATGCCGGTGTCGCGCACGCGGATCACCAGTTCGTTGCGGTCGGTGGCATCGATGTCCAGCATCACTTCGCCTTCGTGGGTGAACTTGAGGGCGTTGTTGAGCAGGTTGGTGATGATCTGCGAGTAGCGGGTGCGGTCGCCCATGATCCACTGCGGCACGTCGTCGCCGACCGAAACGTCCAGTCGTACGCCGCTGCGCATCTGGCTGGACAGCAGGTGGGTGACGCGGTTCACCGTTTCCCGCAGTTCGAACGGTTCGTTGGCCAGCGGAATCTGTTCGGCCTCGATGCGGGAGAAATCCAGCACGTCGTCGATGATGCGCAGCAGATGGCTGCCGCTTTCCCGGATCAGTGTCACGTACTCGCGCTGGCGCTCGCTCATGCGGGTGGCATCCAGCAGGTCCGCCACGCCGATCACGCCGTTCAGCGGGGTCCGGATCTCATGGCTCATCACCGCCAGGAAGTCGCTCTTGGCACGGGTGGCGCGCTCGGCGGTATCGCGGGCATCGCGCAGCGCGTTCAGCATCTGGCGCTGCGACACGTACAGCCAGATCAGGCTGCCGTACAGGGTCAGCAGCAGGAGCAGGGTGGCACGTACCGCCCATTCGTAGCGGTTCTGCTGCACGTCGAGACGGGAGTAGACGTCGTACACGGTGCGTTCATGGCGCACCTGCAGCTCGCGGAAGGCGATGTACAGCACGTCGAGACGGTCCGAAACCTTCTGCAGGTCCGGCATGCGCTTTTTCTGCTCGAGTGCATGCGCAGCCGCGAGAATCTGCCGGTCCAGCTCCTCGATGTCGCGGATCTGCTCGTCCACGGCCACCGGTTCCACCATCTGCAGGCGGGTGCCCGGCGAGAACCAGATGCCCTCGCGCAGCAGGGCGAGATTGGCGGTGAGCACGTCGCTGGCGTGGTAGAGCAGGGTGACGTCCCGGCGCTGTTCGGCGATTTCCACGGCCCGGCGTGCCTGCACCATGCCGAGTGCGGATTTCTGCAGGGCCGAGTTGGACTGGTAGAAATTGAACTGGGTCTGGATCAGCATCTCGCTGGTGCTGGACAGGCCCAGGTGCAGCACCAGCAGGATCACGATCAGCGGCACGCCCAGCATCGCCTGGGCGCGGGCGATGCGGCGCAGGACGCGGCGCCAGCCGCGGGCTTCAGCGGGCGATGAATTCGACATCGATCACCTGCCAGATCCACTTCGGTGCATGCACCTGCATCTTGCGTTCGTTTTCCGCCGTGTGCCGGTAGACGATGCGTGCCGGCCCCTTGTTGGCCACGTTCATGCGGGCACCGCTGTCGCGGGTAGCCAGCAGGATCGGCAGTGTTTCCCACTCGCGGCGCTCGAACACCGTGACGTAGTCGTTCACGGCGCGCATGCGCACGTGCTGTGCGTCGGGCGCCAGGGCGGCGACCAGATCCTTGAGCTGGATACCCTGGTAGCGGGCATTCCGGCGCTTGTAGGGGTCGAGGATGGTCCAGTCGGTGGGTGGCCCCAGCAGCTCCAGCTGTTCCACGGTCATCGGCCGGGCCTTGCCGGTGAGGGCATCGCCGTGCAGCCGGATGCTGGGCAGGCGGACCTCGTTGCCGGCATGGCTGCCGGCCGCCGGCGCGGCGGGTATGGCCGGCGACAGCAACAGGGCAGACAGGATCAGCGCGGCAATGGATCGCATGGGGCTTCTTGTCGTTGTTGTCCCGGAAATGTAGCAGATGCACCGGACCGGGGACGCTCCGGCGGGCTTGCCGGGGTGACCTCCGGCGTCGACCGGTCCCATAATGCGCCGCCATCGTGACCGATGCGTCACTTTTCCTGACATCCGGAGAATCCACATGCAGTTGAAGAACCGAGTCGTCGTCATCACCGGTGCCGGCCGTGGCCTGGGCCGCGGCATGGCCGTCGCGATCGCCGGCAAGGGCGCGAAGATCGCCGCCATCGACATGAACACCGACGACCTGGCCGAAACCGTCCGCCTGGTGAAGGAGGCCGGCAGCGAGGCCCGCGCGTACAAGACCAACGTGGCGAAGGAAGACGAGGTGATGGCCACCTTCGATGCCATCGTGAAGGACTTCGGCGCCGTGCACGGCCTGGTCAACAACGCCGGCATCACCCGTGACGGTCTGCTGGTGAAGGCGAAGGACGGCGAGATTTCCACCATGAGCCTGCAGCAGTGGCAGGCGGTGATCGACGTCAACCTCACCGGCGTGTTCCTGTGCGGCCGCGAGGCTGCGAAACACATGGTCGCCGGCAAGGTCGACGAGGGCTGCATCATCAACATCTCGTCGGTGGCGCGTTACGGCTCGTTCGGCCAGAGCAACTACTCGGCGGCGAAATCCGCCGTGGCGGCGCTGGCCGAGGTGTGGGCCAAGGAGCTGGCGCGCTACAACATCCGCACCGGCGCTATCGCGCCCGGCACCATCAACACCGACATGCTGGCGGCGATGAAACCGGAAGCGCGCGAGAAGCTGATCGCCGGCGTGCCGCTGAAGCGGCTGGGCGAACCGGTGAACATCGCGCAGACCGCGATCTTCATCCTGGAGAACGACTACTTCACCGGCCGCTGCATCGACCTCGACGGCGGTCTGCGCAGCTGATCGCGGCGCAGCGTCACCGGAAAAGGACGCACCGGCCAGGCCACGGGGGACAGCATGCTGACGGGGTTGCCTGATATGCACGGCAGGCCGTCATCGGGTGCCTGTCCGGGCTCCCCGTGGCCATTGTCAGCATTCAATCAAGACTTCTCGACCGGTGCCGATCCCCAACGGGCCGGCGGCGGAGTATCTTCCGGGAGCGCGGAAAACAGGATTACGCCGCGCTTTCCGGGGTCTGCCGTCCATGTCTTCGATGAATCTCGCTGCCGCCGATTTCACCTGGCTGCTCGGCAGCCTGTGCCAGCTCAGCCGTATTCCTTTTGATGCCGGCCTGGTGACGCAGGAATTCCCGCCGCCGCATACCTTGCCATCCTTGCTGGAAAGCCTGCAGAAACTGGGCTTCGACGTCGGGACCAAAGCCGTGCGCAGTGGCCGGTTGCCGCGCCTGCCGGTACCGTTCGTGGCGTTGATGACGGATGCCGCCGACCCGAAGTTGTTCCGTCCGGCGCTGGTGGTGCGCGCGGAAGGCGACCGTGTGCTGTATTTCGCGGCCGGCAGCCATGCACCGGTGCAGGCGACCCTGGACGAATTTGCTGCGGGCTATACAGGTCGGGTATTGCAGTACCGGCGCGAGGAGGAGGCACCGGGGGATCCGGATGCCGTGGCTGCGACCGGGCAGGGCTTCGGCTTCCGCTGGTTCGTGCCGGTGCTGCTCAAGCACAAGGCCATGTGGCGGGAGGTGTTGCTGGCCTCGCTGGTGCTGCAGCTGATCGGCCTGGCCACGCCGCTGTTCACACAGGTGATCATCGACAAGGTGATCGTGCACCAGACCGTGTCGACGCTGATCGTCATCGGGGTGGCGCTGTTCGTATTCATGCTGTTCAGCGCCTTGCTGACCTGGATGCGGCAGCACCTGTTGTTGCTGGTGGGCAACCGGGTGGATGCGGTGCTGGGCACTGCGGTGTTCGAGCACCTGTTCCGGTTGCCGCTGCGCTACTTCGAGCACCGCCCCACCGGCGTTATCGCCGCGCGCCTGCATGCGGTGGAAACCATCCGCGAATTCCTGGCCGGCACCATCGTCACCTTGCTGCTGGATCTGCCGTTCCTGGTGATCTTCATCGCCATGATGTTCTGGTACAGCGCGTCACTGACCCTGATCGTGCTGGCGGTGCTGGGCGCGGTGGTGGTGACCAGCCTCGTCATCGCGCCCCTGTTCCAGAAACTGCTCAACAGGCAGTTCATGGTGGGTGCCCGCAACCAGGCCTTCCTCACGGAATACGTGGCCGGCATGGAAACGGTGAAGTCCCTGCAGCTGGAACCCCAGCTGCGCGACCGCTACCGCGATTACTTTGGGGAATATCTGGAAGCGGCCCGCGCCACCCGCCAGCTGGGCAATACCTATAACGTCATTACCAACACCCTGCAGCAGCTGATGACGCTGCTGGTGCTGATCATCGGTGCCTGGATCGTGATGACCGGCACCACGCTGACCATCGGCATGCTGGTGGCTTTCCAGATGTTCGCCGGCAAGTTGTCGCAACCGCTGATGGGGCTGGTCGGGCTCTGGCAGCAGTTCCAGCAGGCAAAGATTTCCGTGGAGCGCCTGGGCGATCTCATGAACGTGCCGGCCGAGCCTTACACGCTCACGCCCTCGCGCGAGACGGTCAGCAAGGGCGAGGTGGAATTCAGCGAGCTGGGTTTCCGCTACGGCGACGATCGCCCCTTCCTTTACCGCAATTTCAGCCTGCGCATCCCGCCCGGCAGTACCTTCGCGGTGATGGGTCCCAGCGGCTCCGGCAAGAGCACACTGGCGAAACTGCTGATGGGTTTCCTGCAGCCGGTGGAGGGCAGCGTGAAGGTGGATGGCCGCGATGTGCGTCACCTGGCCGCCAACGAGTTGCGCACGGCTTTTGGTGTGGTTCCGCAGGAGACCACGCTGTTCTCCGGCACCGTGCTGGAAAACCTGATGATGGCCAACCCGAATGCGGCCTTCGAGGATGTGGTGGCGGCCTGCCGCATGGCCGAGATGCATGACGTGATCGAGCGTTTGCCAAAAGGCTATCAGACCCCGCTGGGCGAGCGCGGGATCGGGCTCTCGGGCGGCCAGCGACAGCGCCTGTCGATTGCCCGTGCTCTCCTGAAGCGCCCGCCGATCCTGATTCTGGATGAAGCCGTGAGCAATCTGGACGAACACACCGCCGAGCATTTCTGCAAGACACTCAATCAGCTGCGCGGCAAGGTGACCATGATCTTCATCACCCACCAGTTGCCGAAGACCCTGCAGGTGGACGGTGTGATCCGCATCGGCACGCCCGCTCTCGTGGGAGCTCCGTCGGGAGCGGCCAATCCGGCCCCGGCACGCGACGGGCAAACGCCATGACCGGCATGCAGCCATTATTCCGGCAGGGTTTTCCCCTGCAGCGCATTCGCCACGGCTTCACACGCCGCCAGCAGATCGGCGAGCAGTTGCTCGTCCACTTCCAGCAGGCCTTCGTATTCACCCAGATTGCGTACGTCGTGGCATTTGGCCAATACGCGCCACACTTCCGGGCCCAGCCCCAGGGTATGCGGGATCACCTGGAAGACGATGTAACGCTGGCGTGCGCGATAGCCCGTGCGCCGCAGGGCGGCGAGACTGAGCGCGTGCGCAGCGTTGTAGAGCAGATCGAAACGACTTTCCGCCGCGAGCGTTGTCCGTCTTCCGTCGGCAAGGCGTGCCGTTCCCGAGCGCACGAGTCCCTGGTATTCGGCAGCGTCGGGCGGCTCCTGCACCAGCGGTTTGCCGGGGCCGCTCAGGTTTTCAAGGGGTGAACTCATGCTCGTTGCCGATCAGCCATATCCGGGGTTGCTCCAGTACGCGTGTCACGAACGCGTTGCCGGTTTTTTTCCGGCGCGCCAGTTCCGCCGGCGTGTAGATCGTCGGGTTCACGGCACGGCCCAGCTGCAGGCCGGCTGCCTCGAGCAGGGGAAACACGTCCGCGTAACCCAGGCCATCTCCCACGATCATGAGATCGATGTCGCTGCCGGCCGTCTCCGTGCCCTTGGCCGTGGAGCCATAAACAAACGCGGCGTGTATCCGCGGCAGCAGGGGCTCCAGCGCTGTACGCAGTACATCGGCCAGCCCGAAGGTTTTCAGCACGATGCTGCGCAGCTCGTCATGGACCGGAGACGCCGGGTTGACCCGGTAATGCTTCTGGTTGCCGATCCGGGTCACGGTGAGCAGGCCGCTGTCGGCCAGCCGCGCCAGTTCCCGTTGCACCGCGCCCGACCCGCCACCCGCCAGCCCGATGATTTCGCTGGCGTAGAAACTGCGCCCGGGCTGCCCGAACAGCAAGGCGAGTACGCGCTGCTGCGTGACGGAAAACAGCGCGTCGGCCAGCCGGTTCCGGCCGGCAGCCGCAGGGGGATGTGGAGGGGGTGTTGCAGTCTTCTTACCCATTTCGGGCATGATAGTACCCAATATGGGTATTTTCCAGCCCCCTGTTCCGGGGCAACCCCATGACCGCCGATTACCGTTTTCTCCCCGCGCTGGACCGCATCACTCACGAAGAGCCGCCGAAAGCGGCCCTGACGGTCAGCCGCATCGTGATGGCGCTGGTGGCCGTGCTGGTCCTCTGGTCCCTGCTCGGGCGGCTGGACATCGTGGTGGTGGCCGAAGGCCGGCTGGTGCCGGAGAGCTACGTGAAGATCGTGCAGCCGGCCGAGGCGGGCGTGGTGCGCGACATCCTCGTGCAGGAAGGCGATCACGTGCAGGAAGGGCAGGTGCTGATCCGCATGGACGACACCCTCAATGCCGCCGACACCACCGCGCTCACCCGCACGCTCGCGCTCAAGAAGCTGGAGCTGCGCCGCATGGCAGCGGAGCTTTCCGGGCGGCCCTTCACCGCGCAGGCCGGTGACGACATGGCGTTGTTCCGCGAGGCAAAAGCCCGCTACGACGCCAACCGCGCCGCCTGGTCCGACAGCACGGGCAGCGCGCAGGAGCAGCAGGAGCGCGCGCGCGGCGACCTGGCCGCGGCACGCCAGGAGCTGACCAAACTGGAAAAACTGCTGCCGGTCTACCAGGCCGAGCTGCAGGCCATGGCGTCGCTGCGCAGCAAGGGCTACGTCAGCGAGCTCGACTACAACGCCAAGCAGCGCGAGACCATCGACACCGAGCAGAACCTGGCGGCACAGCGTGCACGCATCGCCGCACTGGAAGCCGCAGAGCGGCAGGCCGGCCGGCAGCTGTCCAACGCCACGACCGGCTACCGGGCCGATCTCGAGCGCGAGCGGGTCGTGATGGCCAATGAAGTGCAGCAGCTGGAGCAGCAGGTGGCCAAGCAGCAGCACCGCAATGCCTCGCTGGAACTGAAGGCGCCGCAGGCCGGCATCGTCAAGGATCTGGCCACGCACACGCCCGGCGCCGTGGTGTCGCCGGGCACGGTGTTGCTGTCGCTGGTGCCGGACCAGGAAAAGCTGCAGGCGGAAGTGCAGGTGCGCAACGAGGATGTCGGCCGCCTGCAGCCCGGCCTGCCGGTGCAGGTGAAGGTGCATGCCTTCCGCTTCCAGCGCTACGGCATGCTCGGCGGCACGCTGGAGAAGATCAGCCCGGATACCGCTGCTGCGGAGAACCCGCAGGGCGGCACAGCACCCGGCGCGGCAATGCCGCCGACCTACAAGGCCATCGTTTCCGTGCACCCGGCCGGCGACGGCGAGATCGACAGGCAGACCCTGTCTGCCGGCATGACGGTCACGGTGGAGATCGATGTGGGGACAAGGACACCGTTCGAGTATCTGGTGGACCCGGTGAGCGGGGTGTTGGGGAGTGCGGGGAGGGAGTGAGGCTCGTGGCGTGTAAGAGAATTGCCATTATGTGTTTTGGCGGGCTAGTGCAGAATTCGTTCTTGCGATTTATGACGTGGCTGTATGGGGTTCGTGTGAGGGGTGGAGATTCGGGATTAATCTGTTGTCATCCGCCTCGATTATCCGGCAAGTATGATTCCAGGATCCGTTTCCTTGAATTCCAATATTAAATGAGGGTGTTATGTTTTCCTTGAAAGAAGTTGATGAGGATATTTTTCTTAAAATAAGAAAAGATTTCTCTTCTTTTATTGTGGAGAAAAGAAACATTGAGGCGCGCTGGGAGGACTATTTGATGCAGAGCCCTTCTGTGCGGAGGCCAATAAAAATCGCCATTAATGACCCGGGCGATATCTATTTGATCGCAGCTCGGCATACCGTGATGGAGCATACGCAGTTCCCGCCTTATTTCTTGTACTACAAAGGCGGCTTGGCATCCTTTTCCGGGCAAGACTTTGTATCAAATGATTTTCTTATAAAGAAAGTGCAGTTACTTGAGGATAAGGACAGGGGAGAGGTCGAAAAGGCAATTCGAGACGCTTTTCTAGTGCATGGCCGATTCGGCGAGGGGCCTGGGGAGACCAAAGAGAAAAGAGTGATCTGTTCAGTTAACGCGAATGTCAGGTGGGGTGTTTAATCATGGGGCTTACTTTTGATCAGGCCATGATTGAGCTTGCCAATACTGAACGTTCAGTAGAGGCACTCCGAAATCTTGTTGCGCAAGTATCTGGAAAGGTTCCTGGCGCCACTGCGCAGTCGGTTTGGCTTTTCTATAGCGACCTGATGCCTGATGGAACGCCGGCATATGAGGTTGTTGATAGCATTGTTGCCAATCGTGGCAATTCAAAAAGTATCGTTACGCTATCTGACAGCCATGCTGGTAAATTTGTTGGGAACGAAAGCTTTCGGGATGCAATGCTTGAGGCCATATATTCCGAATTGTCTCTTGACCCTGAATTTCAGGGGCTTCCTGCGTGGGATCAGACTAGACTAGTGAATGAAAGGTCTGCGGAAATTTTTAGTCGAAAAAATCCAGATGGTAGCTTGATCCCAAGAAGCTCATCCGTGGTTGGTATATGGGATATAGCCTCTGGAAGTTTTGCATCTGCATCTGAGGGTAATTTTGAGATTATTGCGCCCCGCCATATTTCCCCCGACAGTGTTTTGGCGCAATCGGAATTAACCGAGATGGTCAAATTTGAGGGCAGGACCATCAACGGGATTTTGGTGTCTGAGTTTTCGGAGCAATTTCAGGGGCAGCCGGAGTACTCGTCCCCTCAGGCCGCTTTGGATAAGGTTAGGGCGTCTTCATTAAATAACGTCCTGATGACAGATCTTTCTCTCGATAATGTCGGTCCGTACGTTGCAACCAGATTTCCCGGTGTTTATCCGGCCAGTGTTTCCGAAGAGGCGATTCAGAAGGCGTTTCTTCATTTGTCCGGGATACCTGCCGCTGAGAGAGAGGCTGTTGCTGAGGCGCATCGACAGCTTGTTGATTCGGCGCATAAGTATCCAGAGGGGTCGCCGGAGCGCGCTCAGGCCATAGATGGATTGGCTCGTGCCACTATATTTTTGGCGCTCATTTTGGCGGCTCAGGATGCCAGTGCTGCGCATGAGGCCGGCGATGCCCAGGGCGCCCAGGATATCTTGAATAAATGCGCAACGGAGTTGGTTGTATCCGAGATTGCAGCTGTGGGCGCCGGAGTTTTGACCTACGCGGCTTTGACGGCCGCCACCATGGCAACTCTACCGGCTACCGGTCTTGCCGCAATTGCTGCGCTCACGGCCGGCTACTTCGCCGGTGGGTCCGCATCGGATTTGTATGATCTAACCAAGGACATGGATGGCGACGGTCAAATAGATTTAATACGTCGTATATCCACCACGCTGTTTGGGGCCAACTGGCTGCTGACCAATCCACTGCCTCGTGATCTGGCGGCCAGTGGGCAGGAGATTTATCTCGACGCTGGCCTCAGCCGCGAGGCCATCGTGGCCAACGCCCGCAATGACATTGCCTGGCGGTACGCGCTGCGCGAGCTGAACCCGTTCGTGATCTCGAACGTGTCGTATGCGCAGCACAACACCGACGGCTCGCTGGATCTGTACGATCCGGCCACCGGCAACGGCACGATGACCGAAGCCTACCTGAAAGACCGGGCGGCGATGCTCGCCTGGCTGGTGCGCTACCGCACAGGGCAGCAGGATGACAACGACGATCCTCATGATGGCCCGAAACCCTACGACCAGGACTGGGATACGTCGTCGGTCGAGGGCAACTGGGACTTCGTGGACATGTCGATCGGCCTTGGTGGCAACCAGCACCTGACGCTGGCCATCGACGGTACCGGCACCAGCCTGCACGACCACCAGGTGGTGTTCGGCAGCCGGGAAGACGATGTCATTGAAGGCGAGGGAGACACGGATCGCCTGTACGGCGGTGCCGGCAACGACACCCTGACCGGCGGCGATGAGGCGGACTATCTGGAAGGCGGTGCCGGCAACGACACCTATGTCTGGGAAGCCGGCGACGGCAACGACGTCATCCTCGATACGGACGGTATCGGCGAGCTGGTGGTGAACGGCCAGGCGCTGACCGGCGGCAGCATCGCGCCCGGCACGCTGGGCAGTACGAACTTCTTCGATGCGGAGCGGGGTATCCGCTACCACTTCCAGTCGAACACGCCGGGTTCCAGCGTGGGCACCTTGCGCATCAGTGGCAGCGGTGTCGGCTCGGAGGACGAAGTCATCACGATCCGGAATTTCCGTCTGGACCTGACCGGGACGAGCGATCTCGGGCTGACGCTGTCCGGCATTCCCGGGCTGAAACTGATACAGGGCGTGCACGCGTTCAATCCGCTGGGCCGGATGGGCTACGAGGCGCCGGAAGATCCGGTGCTGGTGCGCGAAAGCCAGGGCACCGCGTTCGTGCTGGCCATGAACAGCGTGACCACGACGCCGCGCGTGGTGACTCTGGCCGCGGCATCCGACCAGAAAGTGGCCATCGTGATTGCCGGTGTCCGCCAGGCCCTGGGGCCGGGCGGCATCCAGCTGACGATTCCGGCCGGCGAGTCGATGGTCGCGTTCACCATCGTGCAGGACGGCGATATCGACGAGTCGCTGGACCTCAACCTCACGGCCACGTTTGTCAGTGGCAATGAACAACCCGATGCGGTGCACAGCCTCACGCTGCATCTTGAGGGTGATGACGAAGCCGTGGCCGGTTCCGGCTCGACCTTCGATCTCGCCACGATTCCCTCCGGCGATCCGGAGTTCAGTGCCGGCAACGACCACATCCTCGGCGACGGTCGCACCACGGTCACGGGTGGCGACGGCAACGACCTGATCGAGGGCAATCTCGGCGAGGAGATCGCCTGGGGACGCAGCATCGTGGCCGGCAGCGGCGACGACGTTGTATATGCCCATGCGCCGGGCGAACTGACCGAAGAGCAGCTGATCGCGGCCGGTGAAACCGCCACGCGCTTCGTGCCGGAAGGCGCGCCGTTCAATGCCGTCTATGCCGCGCTGTACGGCGATGCCGGCAATGACCGCCTGTTCGGCCACACCGGTGATGACCTGCTGCTGGGCGGTACCGGCACGGACCTGCTGGTCGGCGGTGGCGGCAACGATCTGCTGCGTCACGACATTTTCCAGAACGATCTGGTGGCCGATCAGGCAGCGGACACGTTCCACGGCGGTGCCGGCGAGGACGTGCTCATTGCCGGCAGCGGCGATGACCTCCTGTACGGCGGTGCCGGCGCTGACGACATCGAAGGCGGCGGTGGCAACGATCTGGCGCTGGGCGGTGCCGGCGACGACATCATCACGGGTGACCGCGAGGTGTACCGCAACGGTGCCGCGGATCTCGCGCTCTCCGGCAATGATTTTCTCGACGGCGGCGCCGACAACGACCTGATCGTGGGCGGCGGTGGCGACGATGCCCTGTTCGGCGGTGCCGGCCATGACCGCCTGCGCGGTGGTGGTGCCGAAGATGCCACCCGCCTGGACGCAACCGACCTGTTCGATCTCGACACAGTGGAAATCGCGCCGGAAGCGTGGGACGTGCTCTACAGCTCCGACAACGACTACCTCGACGGCGAAGCCGGCGACGATATATTCGTTAATTATTTCGAAGTAAATTCGATGAGATTATTTGTCGTTAATAATCGTGTGCGTGAGGCTCTGGCTATTATTTAGTGTAATGAATTATCTCGTGGAGAATCATGATGAATTCCGATGAATTGTTGCCAGAAATATTTCGAAACCTGTTTCGTGTGACGGTTCTTGTGGTTGCCCCTCTTCTTGGCGTGGGGTGCTCTGACCCGGCTGATGCCTCGCCGGTTCCCGAGGCGGTCCCGGCCCCGGAAGCATCGGCAGTGCATGCTTCGCCGACGACACCGACCAACCCGTCGGTCTCCTGGGTCGTCAGTGTTGGGGAGGGCTATCCGCTTTGTGTGAATTTCGCCAAAGCGGCGCAGGGCCTCAATGAATTTCAGGGAGGTGATCTGAGCTTTCTTGAAGGGAAGCCGAATTTCAAGTTGCTGCGTTGGGAGAAACTTCCATCTGACAAGAACCTCATGTACCTGAAAATTTATATAGAGGCCAAGAATGATGCTGAATTCTCTGATCGAATTCGGGGGATCAATTCTGACAGGGGAATTTCGTTTTATTATTCCGAGCCAATAAATCTTGATAAACGCGATGAGGTTGAGAGAATTATGGTTATGAAATTTTCGGATTTCATTTTAAGGAAACCCACTGAAATAATGCAGTGGAGTGGGAGCATTGTCCTTGGTGAAGACATGAATCTTAGCCGAGAATACTTCAAAGAGCAGCGCTATCCGATTTTCATGTATGGCGGCATCCCATATGGCGCTCTTTTGACGCGCAAGGGTGGCGAAATTTTTAGAATCGGTTCGGTCGATTCTGAGCGCCGAGGGCGATTGGTGTATAACTTAATCTGCTCTATCAATCGCACCATGATTTGAGGATTTTCCCGATGGAATTTCATTTTGTTGCGGGCGGTGTTATTCCCGCGGGTCAGGGGCTTTCTCCCGACCAAACATACATTGATGAGCGACGTAATTTTACGCTGGCAGCAGAAGGATATGCGGAGAAGCTATATATCGATTCGGCGGGTGTGCCGACTATCGGTATAGGTTGGAGCCTCGATGATCGTGGGCATATTCAGGAATTTGTAACCAATTCGTATGGGTTGCATATCAGGCAGCCTGATCAATTAAGTGAGCCCGAAGATTTTGCGGAATTTACTGATTTTATTGATTCTCTCTACGACATCCTGCATCCGATAGAAATCAATGGGCAGCAGTCAAGTGCCCAGTTTGCTCCTGATGGCGAGGCGGTCGTTACAACGACCGAGGCCTATCTTCGTCAGCTGCTTGATGACGTGGTATCGGCGTATGCGCCTGGCAAGTCATTCAGGTTTTCAAGTCCGCAGAATCAGAGGAATTTTTTTGATGATGTGGCGCGGGAGTACGAGGAAAATCTGAAGAATAAAATGCTTTCTTTGGGGATTGGTGAAATTCCCTACTCGCGCGAGCGAATTGCTTTGCTGGATATCAGTTATAACGCCCCTGGTGTTTTTGGGCCTGGGTTTTTGAATGCGTGGAATAACGGAAGAATTTCCACATGGTATGAAATACGATATTTGAACAATAAGGAAAAATCCACGGGCCTCGTCAAGCGTCGCTTTGCCGAGGCGGCCATGTTTGGGTTATATGAAAATCCAGATGACGTTTCTGATGCGGAGGCGGTTGCACTTGTAGATTTCCTATTGGAGGCTGACACAAGCTCTACGGATGGAAGTAATCGATTGTCTCGTATGCTGGAATACGAGATGAAGAAATATGGCAGAACATCGATCAATTGGGAGCGTGCTGAGGTTGCTAGTGATGGGAATGCTCAGGCTGACTATGGTGCGTATGGGGTTGTCAGTACGCAGTTTTCCGGCCAGCTGGCATTTCAGGAAATCTTTCGACCGCAGAAGGTCGCCCAAGAGCTGGTTTCCCGCCTGACAGGTGGTGTGGTCAACCTTGCGGATCTGGGGTTCGGAAATATTGGGCAGGTGGTTGTCGATCTTCTTCAGAATAGTGTGATCCGTCCAACCAATCTCGGCGTGTCTTCCAACGACATTCTCGTTGCTGTAAAGCACGGTACCCATCTCAACGGTGGTGCTGGTGGTGATCTTCTGGTCGGAAGCTACAATACTGATGTTCCTGAAATTTTATTTGGCGAAACGGGTGATGACACGCTGTTTGGCATGGGTGGTAATGACGGTCTTTATGGTGGTGAGGGAAACGATAAGTATTATTTCGGAAAAGATGACGGTAGAGACTGGATTCAGGATGAAGACGGTGAGAACAGCCTCTATGCCAGGGATGATGCCGGTGTATACGTAAGGCTCACGGGTGGCCAGCAGAAATACAACGTCAGGCACCCGAATGGATATTGGGAGGGGGAGGGAGGAACTGCCTATTGGTATGAGCCCATGCCGTATGTCGTCGGTAGTGGGCAGTCCTATCAGTTGGTCATTTCCGGCGGGGTTCTGGGGGATGGCCGGATAACGCTGGAAAATTTTGTTATGTCTGAAGCCGAAGATCGTTTTGGTCTGGTATTGCCATGGGAGTCTCGTATTGGCGTTCTGTCCGGGGTTGTTACTGAAAACCCCTATGTCGATGCTGAATACGTACCGACGACAGATCCCTCTTTTCTTTTCGAAAAGGGTGGGGCTACTTATACCTTGGCCGTCAATACGATTTCCGGTGTTGATCGCTATGTGACGTTGTCGCTGGCGGGTGCCAGCGGCTCGGCCATCTTGGGCGACGAAGTCGTCTCGCTTGACGGCGGTGTTCTGGTGCGCATTCCCGCGGGCCAGGCAATGGTGACTTTCGGTTTGCTGCTTACGGGTGACATCGACGATTCCCGCAGTGCCACACTGTCAGTCACTTTGCCTGGTGAGGGCGGCACTGGCGATATCACCGGCACGCATCTGTTGAATGTGACGGGTTTGGTTGAGGCAATACATGGCGATGGCTCGACCTTCGATCTCGCCACGATTCCCTCTGGTGACCCGGAGTTCAGTGCCGGCAACGACCACATCCTCGGCGACGGTCGCACCACGGTCACGGGTGGCGACGGCAACGACCTGATCGAGGGCAATCTCGGCGAGGAGATCGCCTGGGGACGCAGCATCGTGGCCGGCAGCGGCGACGACGTTGTATATGCCCATGCGCCGGGCGAACTGACCGAAGAGCAGCTGATCGCGGCCGGTGAAACCGCCACGCGCTTCGTGCCGGAAGGCGCGCCGTTCAATGCCGTCTATGCCGCGCTGTACGGCGATGCCGGCAATGACCGCCTGTTCGGCCACACCGGTGATGACCTGCTGCTGGGCGGTACCGGCACGGACCTGCTGGTCGGCGGTGGCGGCAACGATCTGCTGCGTCACGACATTTTCCAGAACGATCTGGTGGCCGATCAGGCAGCGGACACGTTCCACGGCGGTGCCGGCGAGGACGTGCTCATTGCCGGCAGCGGCGATGACCTCCTGTACGGCGGTGCCGGCGCTGACGACATCGAAGGCGGCGGTGGCAACGATCTGGCGCTGGGCGGTGCCGGCGACGACATCATCACGGGTGACCGCGAGGTGTACCGCAACGGTGCCGCGGATCTCGCGCTCTCCGGCAATGATTTTCTCGACGGCGGCGCCGACAACGACCTGATCGTGGGCGGCGGTGGCGACGATGCCCTGTTCGGCGGTGCCGGCCATGACCGCCTGCGCGGTGGTGGTGCCGAAGATGCCACCCGCCTGGACGCAACCGACCTGTTCGATCTCGACACAGTGGAAATCGCGCCGGAAGCGTGGGACGTGCTCTACAGCTCCGACAACGACTACCTCGACGGCGAAGCCGGCGACGACATCCTCGAAGGCGGTGTGGGCGACGACCTGCTGTTCGGTGGCGAGGACAACGACCAGTTGTTCGGCGATTACCAGGACCCGGTCGGCACCACGGGCGATGCGCTGCACGGTGACGACCAGCTGTACGGCGAGGCTGGCAACGACCAGCTGGTGGCCTATGCCGGTGACGACGTGCTCGACGGCGGCACCGGCAACGACACCCTGTTCGGCGGTCTGGGTGCAGACCAGCTGGACGGTGGCGAGAATGACGACATCCTGCAGGGCGGCGATGGTGAAGACCGTCTGCTGGGCGGCAGCGGCAACGACAACCTGTTCGGCGATCTGGACGGTTCCGCGCGCGAAGGCGGCTACAACGGCACGCTGGTCAGCGGTGGTCTGGTGCCGGATCACGCCGCCGGCGAGGCGGATTACCTCGACGGTGGTGCCGGTGCCGACAAGCTGTACGGCCAGGGCGGCAACGACGAAATCCTCGGCGGTGCCGACAACGATGAAGTTGCCGGCGGTGCCGGTGACGATGACATCGGCGGCGGCACCGGCAACGATCTCATCTACGGTGACGCGTCGGATGCCGCCCTGGACCCGGGCGAGCACGGCCATGACGACATCGATGCCGGCGACGGCGATGACATCGTTTACGGCAACGGCGGCAACGATGTGTTGCTGGGCGGTCTGGGCAACGACCAGCTGCATGGCGGTCTCGGCGACGACACGGTCGACGGCGGTGCCGGCAACGACGTGATCCTGGTCTCGGCGGGCGCCGACATCCTCGGCGGCGGTGCCGGTGACGACCAGTTCGTGGTCAACGGCGAAAGCGACGATGCCCATGCCTTCATCAGCGGCGGTGCCGGTACCGACTACCTGATCCTCGAAGGCATCGATCTCGGCCAGCTGTCGCTGAAGGACGGCGAGCTGGTGCTGTACGGCCCGGGCTGGACCCTGGCCCTGGACGGCTCGGTGTACGACGGCACCGCCGAATCGAACATCGAGTACGTGCAGATCGGTGGCAGTGCGTATTCGCTGCAACTGCTGGTCGATACGCTTGGCTTCGACGTCGAAGGCTCGGATGACGACGACGTGATCGGCGGCAGTTCCGGCAGCGACAATATCTACCCGGGCCAGGGCGACGACATCATCGTGGTCACACCCGGCGACACGCTCGGCGACATGACGGCGGATGTGTCAAACAACGACTGGATCATCGTGTCCGGCGGCATGCCCTGGTACATCCTGCCGGCCGGTGTGGAGAACGGCTGGGTCGGCGGCAACTGGTCCTATGGCATTCCGGTTGGCGATTTCCCGGGCGGCAACGGCAGTCTGGCCAGTGCCTTCAAGGGCACTCACAGCACCGGTACGGAAGTGCTCTACGGCAACCTGCTTGGCAATACCCTGCTGGGAGCCAACGGCAGCGAGTCGCTGTACGGCGAGGGGGGGAACGACAAGCTGTACGGTTATGCCGGGCATGATTACCTGCGTGGCGGCTCCGGCTTCGACATCCTCAACGGCGGTTCCGGCGCCGATACCCTGCAGGGTGACGAGGGCAGCGACACCTACATCATCGATGATGCCGGCGATGTCATCGTCGAGGGTATCAACGAAGGTGCATCGGACGATGTGTACTCGTTCGTCACCTACACCTTGCCGGACAACGTGGAAAACCTGTTCCTGCTGGATGCGGACGCTTCAAGCGAAGCCGGCGGCCCTGCCGCGCTGGGGCTGCATGACAGCGGGTACTACGACACCGGCGTGCGATCACCGGTGGCTGTGGGCGGGGCCATCGATGGCCACGGCAACGCCGGCAACAACTGGCTGACAGGAACATCGGGCGCCAACGCCCTGTACGGGCATGACGGCAACGACCTGCTGGAAGGCAAGGGCGGCAACGACTCGCTGTACGGCGGTGATGGTGACGACACCTATGTCGTCAACGACGGCGATGCTTCCGTGCATGAAGCGGATGATGCGGGTATCGATACTGTGCATGCAGGCGTGAGCTACACCCTGACAGGCCATGTCGAGAATCTGGTGCTGATGAGCGGTGATATCGACGGGCATGGCAACAGCCTTGGCAATGCCCTCAGCGGAAGCCTCGGCAACAACCTGCTGTCCGGGGAAGGCGGTGACGATCATCTCGACGGCAACAGTGGCAACGACCTGCTGCTGGGTGGTGAAGGCACCGATGTCCTTTACGGTGGCCTGGACTATGTTGAGGAGGGCGGTGAGCCCGGCAGCAACGACGATTTCCTGTTCGGCGAAGCCGGTGACGACGAACTGTACGGGCAGTCAGGTAACGACACCCTGGACGGCGGCGAAGGCAATGACCACATCGAGGGCGGTGCCGGCGAAAACCTGATCGTGGTGAGTCTGGGCGACGACACCGTCGTGGTCGGCGCCGGCACGGACACGCTGGATTTCGGTGCGCTGGACCTGAATACGCTGGTCCTGACCACCGGCGAACAGCTGGTGCTCTCCGGTACCGGTCTGGCAGCTGCGCCGGAGCAGACGTTCTCCCTGACCCTGGTGGGCGATTTCGCGTCGGTCATGCTGCGCGGCCTTCAGGGTGACGTCACGCTGTCCAGCCTGCTGGGTGGTGACATCTTCGGTACACCGGGCGATGACGTCCTGACCGGTTCATCCGGCGATGACTACATCTTCGGCGACGACGGCAACGACACCCTGTCCGGTGGTGGTGGCAACGACAACCTGTACGGCGGTTTCGGAAACGATACCTATGTGTTTTCTGCCGGCGACGGGCAGGTCTCGGTGTACGAGGACGGCGGTACCGATCGCATCCTGATCGGTGCCGGGCTGACGATGGACGATCTGTCCGTGTCCATCGACGGCCTGAATCTGGTGATCTCGATCACGGGCACGGGCGAGCAACTGATCGTGGGCGACTGGATTTATCCGTATGCCCGTGTCGAAACCCTGGCGCTGCAGGAGACGGACGAGGTCTTCAACCTGATGGCCCTGGTCGGCGACCAGTTGCCGCCGGTGGCGGATTACGACTTCGCCGTGCACACCCTGCCGGAAAGTGGCCCGCTGACCTTCGCAGGCGACGTGTTGCTGAACGACTGGGACCCGCGGGGAAATGCGCTGACGGTGACCACCGCCGGCACGTACGTTGGCCAGTACGGCACGCTGATGCTGGCGGCCGACGGCAGCTGGTCCTATGAAACGGATCGTGATGCGGTACTGGCCCTGCCGTCGGGCTGGGTGGCCAACGAGAACTTCAACTACGGGATCGTCGACAGTACGGACCCTGCGCGTGTCGCGTCTTCCGCGCTGGTCATCGCTGTGTATCAACCGGGCACGATCCTGGGTGCGCCGATGATCTCCGATGAATACCGGCGGATTTACGAGAACGGTGCCGGTTACGTTGCAGGCAACCTGTTCGACAATGACCAGAACCCGGACGGCATGGCACTTGTGCTGCCGGAGGCCGGCGTTCATGTCGGCGAGTACGGCACCCTGACCATCGAGGCCGACGGTGATTACCGTTACGACGCGGACCCCGGTCAGTGGGCTGCACTGGATACGTGGGAATGGCTGACGGATACCTTCAGCTACACGGTGACCGACGGCAACGGCTTCACGGAAATCCACCGGATCAGTGTCGAACTCTGGGGGGGCGAGAACCTGCCGGATGCGATCACCGGTACGCCAGGTGCGGACGCGCTGGCCGGTACGTCCGGCGATGACACGCTGGAAGGTCTGGCCGGTGCCGACGAGCTTGCCGGTGGCCTGGGGAATGACCGCTATCTGTGGAGCATCGGCGACGGCGACGATCGCATCGCCGACACCGGTGGCGACGACACGCTGGTGTTCGGTACCGGTCTGTCGCTGTCGGATGTTTCCTTCACGCGGGATGCCGATACCGGCGATCTGCATGTGGGCGTGGCGGGAGTACCGGCGGCAGAACTGCTGGCGCTGGCCTGGGAGGATCCGGCCGCACGCATCGAGGCGGTGGAGTTCGTCGACAGCGGCGTGCGTCATGATCTGGCCGTGCTGCTGGAAGATGCGCCATTGGCAGCCTCGGACAGCGGCGACGTGAATGCGGTGGCCGGCACGGTGGCGAGCGGTAACCTGCTGGGCAACGACGAGGGTGACAGTCTCGAGGTGCTGAATGCCGGCACCTACACGCTGGCGCACGGTGTGCTGACGGTGGCCTCGAACGGAGCCTGGACCTACACGGTGGCTGACAACAGTGCTGTCCAGGCGCTGACGTCCGGTGATGTCGTGACGGATACGTTCCGCTATGACATCGCGTCGGACGGCGTGGGCCCGGCTGCGCGCGCGACCTTGTCGATCGATGTGCTGGGCGTGAACGATGCGCCGGAGTCGCAGGGTCTGAAGGTGCAGTGGGCCAAGCTCACCAATACCTACAGCATGAAACTGCAGCAGGCGAGTTTTCTGGATGCCGATCTTGACCAGCTGACGTTCTCGCTGCGGATGACGGACAGCAGTCCGTTGCCGTCCTGGGTCACGTTCAACACCTCGACGCTGGTGATGACGGCCGCGCCGCAGGCGGGTAATCCCGAGCTCGCGCTGACACTGCTGGCAACGGATCCGTCGGGAGAGCAGTCGGCGATCGACTTCAGTCTGCGGGTGATTGCCGGTGTGGGTATCGAATTCGGTGGTTCTGCCGGCGACGACTCGCTGGCGGGCACGACCGGCCAGGATATCCTCGACGGCGAGACGGGTGCGGACATCCTGCGCGGCGGTACCGGCGACGATGTCTACTTCGTGGACAACATCGGTGATCGCGTGCGCGAGTCGGCCGACAGCGGGCTGGACGTGGTCTACAGCGTGGCTTCCAGCCATACGCTGGGCGGCAACGTGGAAGTGCTGCACCTGTCGGGGACCGGCGACATCAACGGGCGCGGCAATGCACTGGCGAACTGGCTCACGGGTACGGCCGGCACCAACACGCTGGATGGCGGTGGCGGTGACGACCTGCTGCAGGGGCATGCGGGCAACGACCTGCTGCGTGGTGGTCTGGGTACGGACCTGATGCAGGGCGGTGATGGCAATGACCGCTTCTCGGACGGCAACGGCAACGGGCTGTTCGATGCGGGCGCAGGCACAGACACACTCAGTGGCGGTGCCGGCAACGACCTGTTCATCGGTGGTACCGGCAACGACACGCTGAACCTCGGCGCGGGTGTGAACGTAGTCCTGTTCAACCAGGGCGATGGGCAGGACAGCGTGTCGGCCTTGTCGAGCGCGCTGACGATCAGCCTGGGCGGCGGCATTGCCTACGACGATCTGGCGTTCCGGCGCAGCGGCAGCAATCTGGTGATCGAAACGGGCGTGGACGAAAGCCTGACGATCAAGCGGTGGTTTGCTGCCGGTGCAGCGAGACCGGAGCTGACGCTGCAGGTGGTGGCGGAAGCGGTTGCCGGCTTCGAGGCAGGTGGCTCCGATCCGCTGCTGGACCAGAAGGTGGAAAGCTACGATCTGGATGGTCTGGTGGCGCGTTACGAACAGCTGCGCGCGGGCACGCCGGGCCTGAATCGCTGGGCGCTGGCCGGGGCGCTGACGGAGTTCCACCTCGGTGGCAGTGATACCGCAGCCATCGGTGGCGATCTGGCGTACCGGTACGGTCTGAACGGTTCACTGACGGGTCTGTCGGCCGGTGGTGCAACGAGCCTGCTGGGCTCGTCGTCGTTCGGCAGTGCAACGCAGGATCTGGGGACGGTGGGTCTGGCCGGGCCGAACGAACGGCAGCTCGGTTGATCCCGACGGGACCGGGGCCTCTCATTCCGGGTGAGTGAGAGGCTCCGTTTTGCCGGGATGCACCGGTATCCGTATCACCACCTCGGTGCCCGCGCCGGGCGTCGAGCGGATCTTCATTTCTCCGCCCATGTTTTCCACCAGCTGCTGGCTGATGGTGAGGCCCAGGCCGCTGCCGCCGTGGCGACGCGTGCTGGAGCCGTCGGCCTGGATGAAGGGTTCGAACACGCGGGCCATCATCTCCGGCGCGATGCCGATGCCGGTATCGGTCACGGTGAAGGTCACCGTGTCCGGCCGGTCGGGGTCGCGGCCGGCGTGCAGCAGCACCGTGCCCTGTTCGGTGAACTTCACGGCATTGGACACCACGTTCACCAGCACCTGGCGCAGACGGCTGTCGTCGGTGGTCATTTCCGCCGGCAGATCGCCATCGATGCGGGCACGCAGCTCAATGCGCTTGAGTTCGGCCTGGCCCTGGAACAGGCCGACCACGTCACGTACCAGTGGTGCCACGGCGAAGGTGCGCGGCACCATGGCCAGCTTGCCGGATTCGATGCGGGCGTGGTCGATGATGTCGTTGAGCACGTTCAGCAGGCTGTCGGCGGAGCTCTGGATGATGCGCAGCTTGTCGCGCGGCTTCTGATCGACGATGTCGTCGTCCAGCAGCGTGGCCATGCCGATGATGCCGTTCAGCGGCGTGCGGATCTCGTGGCTCATGTTGGCCAGGAAGCGGCTTTTCTGCAGCGAGGCCTGCTGTGCCTGCTCGCGCGCGGCTTCGGCGTCGGCCAGCGCCTGCCGGCGTTCGTGCACCACGGCAGCCACCAGCAGCGCGGCGGCCGTCTGGACGAACAGGAATGCGTAGAGATAGATCACTTCACCGACCAGGTCCGGCGTGTGGCCGTTGCCCAGCGTGCCGGCGATGGCGCCGAAGGAGATGGCAAGGCTCACGCTGACCGTGGCCAGCGGACTCATGCGCAGCGCAGTCCACAGCACGAACAGGTAAGGCACGAAGCCGATGCGTGCGGCAACCGGTTGCGGCAGCGAGCCGGCGTAGATGAACACGCTGACGAGCAGCGCCAGTGTCACCACCACCAGCCATTCCTTCTGGCGTCCGGTCCGGCCCCAGCGCATCTGCCGGTCCGGCTGGTTGCGCCAGCGCCAGCGTTCCAGCAGCAGCACGAGAATAGGCGTGATCAGCAGCATGCCCATCAGGTCGCCCAGCCACCAGAGCAGGAACACGCGCGCGGCATCGTCGAAGGTGTGATCTGTCAGGACGTGCGCGAGCGTGCCGAAACTGGCCGCCACCAGCGGTGCCACCACCGTCGTGGGGAGGATGAACACACGGGTACGGCGCACCATGCTGAACTGGCCGGTGTGGTTGTTGCCGGTACCGAGCAGCCAGCGCGCCAGCAGCGCTTCCAGCGTGTTGCCGGTGGCGATGATGAGGACAGTGACGAGCGGCAGGTCGAGCGTGAGGTTGACCGCGAACGCGCCCAGCCAGATGCCGGGCCAGAGCCGCGTACCGAACAACAGCAGGGCTGCCACCGCGATGCCGGCCGGCGGCCAGATCAGGCTGGCCGGGCCGGCGGTGACCGGCATGGCCAGGCCGAAGCAGCCGCCGGCAAAGTAGAGCAAGGCCAGCACCAGCACCGGCACCAGGTCCTGCCGCGCGGGGAGCAGATGTGCGGGCGCTGCCGGCATGGCGCAGCCTCTTGTCCGGGTTATTCGGCGAGTTCGGGCAAGTTCCGAAAATACGCCAGCGCTGCCGGGTTCGCCAGCGCATCGGTGTTCTTCACCGGCTCGCCGTGGACGACATTGCGCACAGCCAGTTCCACCACCTTGCCGCTGATGGTGCGCGGGATTTCCGGTACCTGCACGATCTTCGCCGGCACGTGCCGCGGCGTGGTGTTGTCCCGGATGGTGCGGCGGATACGGTCGCGAAGGGCATCGTCCAGCCTCTGCCCGGGCCTGAGCACCACGAACAGCACCACGCGCTCGTCGTCCTGCCAGCGCTGTCCGCAGGCAATGGCTTCCAGGACTTCCGGCACCTTTTCCACCTGCCGGTAGATTTCCGCGGTGCCGATGCGCACGCCACCCGGGTTCAGCACGGCGTCGGAACGGCCGTGGATGAGCAGGCCGTCGTGGCTGTCATGGGTATTCAGCTCGCCGTAGTCGCCGTGTGCCCACAGGCCTGCGAAGCGCTCGAAATACGCCTTGCGGTACTTGCTGCCGTCGGCGTCGTTCCAGAAGAACACCGGCATGGACGGGAACGCCGACCGGCAGACGAGTTCGCCCTTGCCGGCAGGCAGGTGCTCGCCGTTGTCGTCGACGATGTCGATGTCCATGCCCAGTCCGGCGCACTGCAGTTCGCCGCGGTACACCGGCAGGGTCGGGTTGCCGAGCGCGAAGCAGGACACGATGTCGGTGCCGCCGGAGATCGACGAGAGGCAGAGATCCTGCCGGATGTCGCGATACACGTAGTCGAAGTTCTCGTGCAGCAACGGCGAGCCGGTGGAGAGCAGGGTGCGCAGCCGGGCCAGCCGGTGCGTTTCGCGCGGTTTCGCGCCGGCTTTCTCCAGCGCGGCGATGTACTTCGCGCTGGTACCGAAGATGCTGACGCCTTCTTCGTCGGCCAGGGTCCACAGCGCGTCGGCCCGCGGTGCGAACGGCGAGCCGTCGTACAGCACCACGGTGGCGCCGGTCATCAGGCCGCTCACCAGCCAGTTCCACATCATCCAGCCGCAGGTGGTGTAGTAGAAGAACACGTCGTCCGCATTCACGTCCGTGTGCAGCAGCAGTTCCTTGGCGTGCTGCAGCAGGGTGCCGCCGGCGCCGTGCACGATGCACTTGGGCACGCCGGTGGTGCCGGAGGAGTAGAGGATGTACAGCGGGTGGTCAAAGGGCAGTTGCTCGAAGGTGAGCGGCGTGGCCGGTGCCTGTGTGACAAATTCGTCGTACCGAATGGCGTTGTCGATGCCGGCCAGGTCGGGAGCGGCATGGCGGAACGGAATCACCACCACCTTTTCCAGCGAGGGAATGGCGGCACGGATGTCGCGCACGCGCGCCAGCGAGTCGATTTCCTTGCCGTTGTAGAGATAGCCATCGGCACAGAACAGCACGCGCGGTGCGATCTGGCCGAAGCGGTCCAGCACGCCCTGGATGCCGAAATCCGGCGAGCAGGAAGACCACACGGCCCCGACGCTGGCAGCGGCCAGCATGGCGATCACCGCTTCGGCAATGTTGGGCAGGAAGCCGGCCACGCGGTCGCCGGGGCGTATGCCCAGTGCGCGCAGTTGCGCGGCCACCTGCCGGACTTCCTCGCGCAGCTGTGCCCGGGCAAGCGTGCGATGGCGGCCCTGCTCGTGGCGACTGACCAGCGCGATTTCCCGGCCTTCGGTGCGCAGCAGGTTCTCTGCAAAGTTGAAGCGGGCGCGCTCGAACCAGCGCGCCTCGCGGATGCCGCTGCCGCCGGACCGGGCGGTGGTGGCCGGTTGCGAGGCGACGATGCCGGCGCTGTCCCAGACGGCCTGCCAGAAAGCACCGGGGTGGTCGCAGCTCCAGCGCTGGAAGGCGCGGTAACCGTCGAAGGAGACGCCGTGTGTTTGTTCGATGCCTGCGCGGAAAGCCGTGATGCGGGCGGCTGCGATGCGCTGCGGCGATGGCGTCCAGAGTACGGGGTTGCTGTTACCCATGCTCAGGCCCCGCCTTCGGCGAACGTCACCAGCGTGCTGCCTTCCTCCACCATGCTGCCCGGCGCGCACAGGAATGCGTGCAGGGTGCCGTCGTGCGGCGCGCGCAGCGTGTGCTCCATCTTCATGGCTTCCATCACCAGCAGCGGATCGCCGCGTTTTACCGGTGTGCCGGCCTCGGCCAGCAGCGCCACGATGCGGCCATGCATGGGCGCCCGGCAGTCGCCGGCATGCCCGTCGTCGCTGCCGTGGCCCGGCAGCTGCAGCACGATCTGCTCGCCCTGCAGCCATACGTGCAGGGCATCGCCCACGCGGTGCAGCACGGCGCCGGCATGGCCGGGCGGCGGATCTGCCGGTGTCGCATCGGCCGTATGGACGGCGATGCGGCGGCGGTATGCCTTGCCGTCATGCTGGAACATCACCGGCAGCATGCGCTCGCCGCCGGCTTCCCAGTGATCCACGGCATCCCAGGGCGAATGGCTGTCGTTGCCGTTGCCGGCGATGGAGCGTGCCGTACGTGCCGTGTACCGCGCCGCATGGTCGACCGCGCGTTCGATCAGCGCCGCATCGGCTTGCAGCTGTTCGGCATGGCGCTCCAGGAAGCGGGTGTCGAGATCGGCGGCGCGGAACGGCGCACTGGACACCACGCGATGCAGGAAGGCCACGTTGCAGGCCGGGCCGGCGATGCGGGTTTCGCGCAGCGCCTGCGTCAGGTGGTCGATGGCTTCATCGCGCGTGCTGCCGTGGCAGATCAGCTTGGCGATCATCGGGTCGTAGAAGGGCGTGATGGTGTCGCCCTCGATCACGCCGGTATCCAGCCGTACCTGCGTGCCGGTGTGCGGCGGCACGAACAAGGCCAGCCGGCCGGTGGATGGCAGGAATTCGTGGTCGGCATCCTCGGCGCAGATGCGCACCTCGATGGCATGGCCGTCGATGCGCAGGGCTTCCTGAGTCAGCGGCAAGCGGCCGCCGGAGGCGACACGTATCTGCCACTCGACCAGGTCCTGGCCGGTGATGTATTCGGTGACCGGGTGTTCCACCTGCAGGCGGGTGTTCATTTCCATGAAATAGAAATCGCCGGTGACATCGAGCAGGAACTCGATGGTGCCGGCGCCTTCGTAGCCGATGGCCTGTGCGGCCTTCACCGCGGCCTCGCCCATTTTCCGGCGCAGGGCCGGTGTCATGCCGGGTGCCGGCGCTTCCTCGACGATTTTCTGGTGCCGGCGCTGGATCGAGCAGTCGCGCTCGAACAGGTACACGCCGTTGCCGTGGCTGTCGCAGAACACCTGGACTTCCACGTGGCGCGGCTGCTGCAGGTATTTCTCCACCAGCATGGTGTCGTCGCCGAAGCTGTTGGCGGCCTCGCGGCGGGCCGAGGCCAGCGCCGCGGCGAATTCCGTTTCCGCCATCACCGCGCGCATGCCCTTGCCGCCACCGCCGGCCGCCGCCTTGAGCAGCACGGGAAAGCCGATGCGTTTCGCTTCCTTCAGCAGCAGGGCGTCGTGCTGGTCCTTGCCGTGGTAGCCGGGCACCAGCGGCACACCGGCATTTTCCATCAGTCGTTTGGCGGCGGACTTCGAACCCATGGCCTCGATGGCCGACGGCGGCGGGCCGATGAACACGATGCCGGCATCACGGCAGGCCTGGGCAAATGCCGCGTTCTCGGACAGGAAGCCGTAGCCGGGGTGGATGGCATCGGCACCGGACAGTCTGGCTGCGGCGATGATTTTTTCGATCACCAGGTAGGTGTCGCGCGGCAGCGTGCCCGGCAGGTGCACGGATTCGTCCGCCTGCAGGCGATGCTGCGCATGCGCGTCGGCATCCGAATGCACCGCCACGGTGGCGATGCCCAGACGGCGGGCGGTACGGATCACCCGGCAGGCGATTTCGCCGCGGTTGGCGATCAGGATTTTCTTCAGCATGGGTTCAATCCTTCAGGCGCCAGACCGGGTCGCGTTTTTCCAGGAAAGCGCGCAGCCCTTCCTGGCCTTCCGGGCTGACCCGGATACGGGCGATGCGTTCGGCCGTCAGCTCGGCGATCTCGTCGTCGATGCGGCGTCCGGCGATGTCGCGGATCAGGCGCTTCACCTCGCCCAGCGCGCGCGGACCGTTGCGGTTCAGTGCCGTGGCCACGTGCTGTACGTGCGAAATCAGCGCCTTGCCGTCGACCAGTTCATGCACCACGTTCAGTTCGCCGGCCGTGGTGGCGTTGAACACTTCCGCGGTCAGCATCCAGCGCATGGCCTGGCGGCGGCCCATGGCGGAAATCACGTAAGGCGAAATCACTGCCGGAATCAGGCCCAGTTTCACTTCCGAGAGCGAGAAGGTGGCGCTGCTGGCGGCATAGGCGAGATCGCAGGCGCAGATCAGGCCCAGCGCACCGCCATAGGCGGCACCGTTCACGGCGGCGATGGTCGGTTTCGGGCAGTCGTGGATCTGCCGCATCAGGCGTGCCAGCTGCAGTGCGTCCTCGACGTTCTCCTCGAAGGAGAGATCGACCATGCGCTGCATCCAGTTGAAGTCCGCACCGGCAGAGAAATGCTTGCCGCGGCCGGCCAGCACGATCACCCGCACGTCATTGGCCTTGGTGGCCTGGGTGAGTTCGTCCGACAGTTGTTTGATGACGCGGTCGTCGAAGGCATTGCCCAGGGAGGGCCGGTTCAGCCACAGCCAGCGCACGCCGTCGCGCGTTTCCACCTGGACCAGTTCGGTTTCGGACATGTCGGGCCTCACATGCGGAACACGCCGAAGCGTGTTTCCGGAATCGGTGCGTTGAGGGACGCGGACAGTGCCAGTGACAGCACGCGGCGGGTGTCGGCCGGATCGATCACGCCATCGTCCCAGAGCCGTGCGCTGGAATAATACGGATGACCCATGCGGTTGTAGTCGTCGACGATCTGCTGGCGATATTCCGCTTCAGCCTGTGCATCCAGCGGCTTGCCGCGCTTGGCGGCCGCGCCGCGGCGCACCTCGGTCAGCACGCCGGCGGCCTGTTCGCCGCCCATCACGGAGATGCGTGCATTGGGCCACATGAACAGGAAACGCGGGTCGTAGGCGCGCCCGCACATGCCGTAGTTGCCGGCGCCGAAGCTGCCGCCGATCACCAGTGTCAGCTTGGGCACCTGCGCGCAGGCGACGGCGGTCACCATCTTGGCGCCGTGCCGGGCGATGCCGGCGTGCTCGTGCTTCTTGCCGACCATGAAGCCGGTGATGTTCTGCAGGAACAGCAGCGGGGTTTTCCGCTGGGCGCACAGCTCGATGAAGTGCGCGCCTTTCTGGGCGCTTTCCGAGAACAGGATGCCGTTGTTGGCGACGATGCCGACCGGGTAGCCGTTCAGGCGGGCGAAGCCGCAGACGAGCGTGCTGCCGAAGCGGGCCTTGAATTCGTCGAACTCGCTGCCGTCGACGATGCGCGCGATCACTTCCCGCACGTCGTACGGGGTGCGCAGGTCTTTCGGAACGATGCCGTACAGTTCCGACGCGTCGTAACGCGGCGGCACCGGTTCGGCGAGGTCGATGTCGACCTGCTTGCGACGGTTCAGGCGGGCCACGGCCTGTCGGGCCAGCAGCAAGGCGTGCTCGTCGTTGCGTGCGAGATGGTCGGCCACGCCGGAGATGGCGGTGTGCACGTCGGCACCACCCAGTTCCTCGGCGGTGACTTCCTCGCCGGTGGCGGCTTTCACCAGCGGCGGGCCGGCCAGGAAGATGGTGCCCTGGTTCTTCACGATGATCGATTCATCGGCCATGGCCGGCACGTAGGCACCACCGGCGGTGCAGGAGCCCATCACCACGGCGATCTGCGGAATGCCCATGGCGCTCATGTTGGCCTGGTTGAAGAAGATGCGGCCGAAGTGTTCGCGGTCCGGGAACACGTCGTCCTGGCGCGGCAGGTTGGCGCCGCCGGAATCGACCAGATAGATGCAGGGCAGGTGGTTCTGCTGCGCGATGGTCTGCGCACGCAGGTGCTTTTTCACGGTGAGGGGGTAATAGGAGCCGCCCTTGACCGTGGCATCGTTGGCGACGATCACGCACTCGATGCCGTTGACGCGGCCGATGCCGCCGATGGCGCCGCCGGCAGGTACATCCTCGCCGTACACCTCGTGCGCGCACAGGGCGGACAATTCCAGGAACGGCGAGCCGGGGTCGAGCAGGGCGGTGACGCGATCGCGTGCGAGCAGCTTGCCGCGGGCCTGGTGGCGGGCATTGGCCTCGGTGCCGCCACCTTCGCGGATCTTCGCAAGCAGGCGATTGAGATCGGCGGCGAGCGCGCGGTTGTGTGTGTCGTTATCGCGGAACGCGGCGCTGCCGGTGTCGATGGTGCTGTGGAGGGTGGTCATGGCAGTGATCCTGCGGTTTCCTTCAGGCGCAATATGACGTCGTGGCCATTCCGGTATCGCCGTTCGCGCAGCGACGCTGTGCCATGCGCGAGCGACGTTGCCGGCAAGGCCGCAGCCTGGAACAAGTTTGCCGGGCTCACGCAGACTCCCGGAACAGTTCCCGGCCGATCAGCATGCGCCGGATCTCCGAGGTGCCGGCACCGATCTCGTACAGCTTGGCGTCGCGCAGGAAACGCCCGGTCGGGTAGTCGTTGATGTAGCCGTTGCCGCCCAGGCACTGGATCGCCTCCAGTGACATCTGCGTCGCGTTCTCCGCGCAGTACAGGATCGCGCCGGCCGCATCCTTGCGGCTGGTCTCGCCGCGGTCGCAGGCCTGCGCCACCGCGTACAGGTAGGCACGCGACGCGTTCAGCGTTACGTACATGTCGGCGAGCTTGCCCTGCATCAGCTGGAACTCGCCGATCGCCTGCCCGAACTGCTTGCGCTCGTGCACATAGGGAACCACCACGTCCATGCAGGCCTGCATCAGTCCCACGCAGCCGCCGGACAGCACCGTACGCTCGTAGTCCAGCCCGCTCATCAGCACGCGTGCGCCGTCGCCCACCTTGCCCAGTACGTTTTCTTCCGGCACCTCGCAGTCCTCGAACACCAGCTCGCAGGTGTTGGAGCCGCGCATGCCCAGCTTGTCCAGCTTCTGCGCACGGGAGAAACCCTTGAAGTCCCGCTCCACGATGAATGCCGTCATGCCCTTGCTGCCGGCGTTGATGTCGGTCTTGGCGTAGATCACGTAGGTGTGGGCGTCCGGCCCGTTGGTGATCCACATCTTGTTACCGTTCAGGATGAAGCGGTCGCCTTTCCGGTCCGCACGCAGTTTCATGCCCACCACGTCCGAGCCGGCACCGGGTTCGCTCATGGCCAGTGCGCCGATGTGGTCGCCGCTGACCAGCTTCGGCAGGTACTTCGCGCGCTGGGCGTTGTTGCCGTTCAGGAAAATCTGGTTCACGCACAGGTTCGAGTGCGCGCCGTAGGATAGAGACACCGAGGCCGAGGCGCGGGCGATCTCCTCGGTGACGATGGTGTGGGCCAGGTAGCCCAGCCCGACACCGCCGTATTCCTCGCTGACCGTCATGCCCAGAAGGCCCAGATCGCCGAACTTCTTCCACAGGTCCATGGGGAACTGGTTGCTGCGGTCGATGTCGGCGGCGCGCGGTGCGATTTCCTTCTGCGCGAACTGGTACACGCTGTCGCGCAGCGCGTCGATGGTGTCGCCGAGATTGAAGCGCAGGGACGGATAAGAGGCGGTCATGGTCAGGCTCCGGTGGCACGTTTCGGTTTGCGGCCGGTTTTTTCTGTGGCGGTGCACAGCGCGTCGCGGCAGCGCCGCTCCACGTCGTCGAGTTCGTTCTGCATGTCGCGGATATCGGCCAGCTGGCGTTCCAGCACGGCACGGCGCTCGGCCAGCTTGGCCAGCAGGCGTTCCAGCTGGTGGACGTTGCCGGAGGCGGGGTCATACAGGCCGATCAGTTCCCGGCTTTCGGCCAGGGTGAAGCCCAGCCGGTTGCCGCGCAGGATCAGGATCAGGGTCACCCGGTCGGCCGGGGAATAGATGCGGGTCTGGCCGCGCCGGGCCGGCTTGAGCAGGCCGAGCTGCTCGTAGTGGCGGATGGCACGGGTGGTGATGCCGAATTCCCGGGCCAGTTCACCGATCGAGTGGCTGGGCTTCCCGGGCGGGGCCGCAGCGGTGGCGGGGGACGGGGCCATGGCAGGTTCCGGGCGGCGGGGTTGCCGGCATCCTGATTGACGTTGACGTTAACGTCAAGTCCGGGGCCCGGGCCGGCGCGCCGTCCCGGCCCGGGGCGGGCGCCGGGGAAAACGGTAGACTCGCGCCTTCTGCATTGCCGAGCGCCGATGTCCATGTCCCGACCCGAGGAACGCTTTCCGGCCACCGACCGCAAGGTGCTGCGTCGCCTCGACGAGACTGCCATCCGCCAGGTATCGCTCGGCATTGCCGCCACCCTGCTCAGCTTCGTGGCCATCGTCTGGATCGGCGAACTCTGGCGCAGCTGGCCGCGCGTCACCGTGCTGTTCGGCGGTTTGCTGCTGGCGGTGGGCGCGCTGCAGGCGGTGCTGATCGGATTCTTCGAGAACCTGTACCCGCGCGGCCCGCAGCGCTGGCGCCGGCGTTTCTCCGCAGGTCTGCTGCTGCGCGCCGTGGCCTGGAGCGCATTCCTGGTGTTCCTGCTGCACATCGAGGAGGGCGGCGGCCTGTTCTATCTGGCCATGTTCCTGCCGCTGGCGCTGGGTTCGGCGCTGGCGGCCACCTGGCTGGCCGACATCTGGACCGTGCGCCTCTATCTCGCGCTCAGCCTGCTGCCGCCGATGATCAGCCTGCTCCTGGATTTCAGCCCGGAAAGCTGGCTGATGGCGGTGTTCATCGGCGTGTTCCTGTATGCCCTGGTGCGCACTTCCGAAAACCACTACCGGCTGTTCTGGCGCGCGCTGTCGCGCAGCGATGCGGCGCCGGTGCCGCTGCCGGTGGCCGGCAGCGTGCATGCACGTCTGCTGGTGCGTGCCGCCGAGGAAATGCGCCGGCCGGTGGCCACCGTGTCCGATGCGCTGGCCCTGGAAGACGACACCGATCGTGCCGCGCTGCAGCTGGCGGCGCGGCGTGCGGCGCAGCAACTGGTGTACCGGCTGGAAGTGATGGAAGACGCCGCGAAATTCCTGCGCGGCGAGCGGCAGCCCGCGGTCATGGCCGGCGGGCTGCGGCGGCGCTGCGAGGAAGCGGCCGACGACATCGGCATCGTCGCGGCCGACACCGGCATCCGCTGCACGACCCGCTACGACGCCGAACTGCCGGAACGTCTGCGCACCGATTACGAACTGCTGTTCCGGGGCCTGCGTGCAGTGGCGGTGTGGGCGCTGGAGCAGATGCCGCCCGGCAGTGAGCTGGTGCTCGGCTTCCAGCTGGCCGCCGGCCAGCACGAAGACCGTTTGCGCTGCGCCGTCGATGTGCGTTCGCTGTACCTGCCGGAATCGTTGCGCAGCGGTCTGGACCGTACGGCGCAGGGCAGCGGCATCGTCGACCCGGACGTACCGCTGCCGCTGGCGGTGGCCGGCGAGATTGCGCGCCTGCTGGGCGGGCGACTGACGCTGATCGGCGACACGGCGGCGCCGGTCATTGCGCTGGAAGTGAAGCTGGAGGTGGTCGACCAGGCCGAGCAGGACAACACGCTGCGTTCGCCGCTGCGTGGCCGCAACCTGCTGCTGGTGGGCGGCACGGAGCCGCTGGCATCGTCGCTGGATACCGAGTTGCATGCGCTGGACATGAACCTGGTGCGCTGTGACCCGGAAGGCGACGTGATGGCCGCGATCGGCCATCACGAGCCGTTGCTGGTGGTGCTCGACGGGTTCGAGCCGGAAAAACTCGTGCCGGTGCTGAAGGCATTGCGCGACGGCCGAAATACGCGGCGTGTCGCCATCCTGCACGGCGGCGCCGAGCAGCCGGAATTGCTGGAGCCGGTGCTGCGTCCGCCGCCGGAGTGGCTGCGGATGCCGGTGGGCCGCCGCCGCCTGCGCCGTCTGCTGACCCGCGTGGCCGGCATCGCAGAGGAAAAAACGCCCGATGGCGGCACTCTCGTGCCGCTGCGGGTGCTGGTGGTGGAAGACAACCACGTCAACCAGATGGTGGCACGCGGCATGCTGGAGAAACTCGGCTGCGATGTGGAAGTGCTGCCGGATGGTGCGGTTGCCGTGCAGCGTCTGGAACGCGGCGGCATCGACCTCGTGCTCATGGACGGCGAGATGCCGGGCATGGACGGCAGCGAGGCCACGCGCCGCATCCGTGCCCGCGAAGCCGAGAAAAACCTGCCCCGGCTGCCGATCGTGGCCATGACGGCGCACACCGGCGATGCCGAGATTGCCGGTTTCCTGGCGGCCGGCATGGACGACTGCATCGCCAAGCCGGTGAGCCTGGCCAGCCTGGCCTCACGCATCGACCGTTTCCGTCAGCGTCGCTGAACGCTTTCTTTCCGGAGATCCGCCATGACCCGTCAAGCACTCCTGTTCGGCGCCACCGGCCTGATCGGCTCGCATCTGCTGCAAATGCTGCTGGACGACGGGCGCTTCGAGGTGACAGCGGCCACCCGCAAGCCGCTGGCGCTGCAGCATCCGCGCCTGCGCAATGTGGTGACCGATTTTTCCTCGCTGGATGCGTCGCAGTGGCCCGCGCAGGCCGATATCGCCTTTTCCTGTCTGGGCACCACGCTGAAGCAGGCCGGCGGCAAGGCCGGCTTCCATGCCGTGGACCACGACCTGGTACTGCGCTGCGCCGGCTGGGCGAAACAGCTGGGCGTGTCGCATTTCCTGGCGGTGTCCGCGATCGGCGTGAGCCGCAAGTCGCCGGTCTACTACAACCGCGTGAAGGCCGAGACCGAGGCGGATCTGGCGGCACTGGGTTTCCCGCAGCTGACGCTGATGCAGCCGTCGTTGCTGCTGGGCGAGCGGGGCGGCCCGTCCCGCCCCGGCGAGGCGGTCGCGATCCGGTTGTCGCCGCTGATCGGCCCGCTGATGATCGGGCCCCTGTCGCCGTACACACCGGTGCAGGCGGCCGATGTGGCGCGCGCCATGCTGACCCGCGCCGCGCAGCCGTCACGTGCGCGCATCGAGCGCCTGCGCTATCGCGACATGATGGCGCTGGCCCGCTGAATATTTCTTGTCTGTTTTTCCTGTCAGGAGAAAACCGTGAATTTCGTGACCTGCGATCTCTGCGACGACCATCCCGATGACGTGCGTGTGTGCGAGCCGCTGTTCAGCCAGTTCGGTGGCCGCGAGTGCTTCGGCGGCCAGATCGTTACCGCCAAGTGCTTCGAGGACAACTCGCGCGTGAAGGAAACCCTGGGCACGCCCGGCCAGGGCAAGGTGCTGGTGGTGGACGGTGGTGGCTCGCTGCGCTGCGCGCTGCTCGGCGACATGATCGGCGAGGACGCCGTGAAGAACGGCTGGGAAGGCGTGATCGTCTACGGTTGCGTGCGTGACGTCGATGCGCTGGGCACGCTGGATCTGGGCGTGCAGGCCGTGGCTGCGATTCCGCTGAAGAGCGTGCGTCGCGGCGAAGGCCAGAAGGACATTCCGGTGACGTTCGGCGGCGTGACTTTCGTGCCGGGCGAATATGTCTACGCTGACAATAACGGCGTCATTGTCTCCGCGAAGAAACTGCTCTGATCGGCAGTCGCGTGCCAGTGGCATGAACGGTTCGCCGGCACGATGTCGCGATTGCGGCCCGCTCGGGCAACGCCATAGCGGGCATAAGCGGAGAGCGCGGTAAGTCACTCCCGGTTACCGGTTTGCACGGCAGTGGACGCGCCGCGCCGGAGCGCTCAGCCCGCGGAGGCGCTTTGCCCGAGTGGGCTGCAGATACGGGTATCTTCAGGAAGGAACGCCCGGCATGTTGCCGGGCTCGGGACTCAGATCAGGTAGGGCCGCAGCCTTTCCTCGATCACTTTCTGGATGCCGCGCTTTTCCAGATCCGATTGCTTGGTGAGCACCGGCAGCAGGATCCGGTGCAGGTGCAGCGCCGGCTGTGATTTCTTGAATTCGCGCAGGTCGCCCTTGGTCACCACCGGCAGGAACGGATCGTCCTCGCGTGCGCGCTTGCGGATCGCGTTCAGCGCCACCTTCAGTGGCACGTCCTTGGCCGTGCCGTCCTTCAGCGGAATGTGCAGCAGCAGGCCGCCTTTCTCGTCCGGCACGATGAAGAAACCGGTCTGCTTGCAGGCCGCTTCCGGGATGTGGTTGAAAGTGTCGTGGAAGGCGTAGGGATTCGGCAGGATCAGCAGCTTCCGCGCGTTGTCTTCCGGCACGATGATTTCGTAGTTCGTGTAGAGCTGCTGGACCGGCCCCGAATAGACGCACAGCGTCTTCTGGAACTGCATGGCAAACCGGGTGGCCCGCTGATGGTCGGAGAGCTTCTCGAGGCTCCAGACCAGATGCTCGTTGGCCGGTGCGGCGGTGGTCATCGTTTGACCCTTGGTGGGCTTCCGTGAGAGGTGGCCCGATTGTGGGGGACCGGACGGCCCCCGGGAAGACCCTCCATCAATGAAAAAGGCCCGCATGGCGGGCCTTTTTCCTGAGCGAACAGCGAGTTGCGTTGTTGCTTACGGCAGCAGGTGCTTCACTGCGTCGCGCTCTTCCTGCAGTTCCTTCTCGGTGGCCTTCATCTTGCCGCGCGAGAACTCGCTGATGTCGAGGCCCTGGACGATGGCCCAGTCGCCGCCCTTGCAGGTGACCGGGAAGGAGTAGATCAGGCCCTTGTCGATGCCGTAGGAGCCGTCGGAGTACACGCCCATCGATACCCAGTCGCCCTCGGCAGTACCCAGTGCCCAGGTGCGCATGTGGTCGACCGCGGCGTTGGCGGCAGACGCGGCGGAGGAGGCGCCGCGCGCCTTGATGATGGCGGCACCGCGCTGCTGCACGGCCGGGATGTAGTCGTTCTCGTACCAGGCGCGGTCCACCAGACCTTCGGCACCCTTGCCGTCGACCAGTGCCTTGGAGATGTCCGGATACTGGGTGGAGGAGTGGTTGCCCCAGATGGTCATCTTCTTCACGTCGTTGACCGTCTTGCCGGCTTTGGCGGCCAGCATCGCAACGGCACGGTTGTGGTCCAGGCGGGTCATGGCGGTGAACTGGCGCGGGTTGATGCCCGGGGCGTTGCGCTGGGCGATCAGTGCGTTGGTGTTGGCCGGGTTGCCGACCACCAGCACCTTGATGTTGCGCGAGGCGACGGCGTCGATGGCCTTGCCCTGTACCGAGAAGATGGCCGCGTTGGCTTCCAGCAGGTCCTTGCGCTCCATGCCCGGGCCGCGCGGACGGGCGCCGACCAGCAGGGCGTAGTCGGCGTCCTTGAAGGCGACTTTCGGATCGTCGGTGACCACCATGCCGGCCAGCAGCGGGAAGGCGCAGTCGTCGAGCTCCATGGCCACGCCCTGGAGGGCGGGCAGCGCCGGCGTGATTTCCAGCATCTGCAGGATCACCGGCTGGTCCGGGCCCAGCATGGAGCCGGAGGCAATACGGAACAGCAGGGAGTAGCTGATCTGGCCGGCAGCGCCGGTGACGGTCACGCGAACGGGCTTCTTCATGGGGGCTCCGATGGATCGGGAAGGGACGGCTGCCTCGTGGGCGGCCGGTAAAACGCGGCGCGCATTATAGGAGTGCTGCACGCCGAATAGCAGCGCCGGGGCGCCTGTGTGCTGCGGGCGGCAGCCGCGAGCCCGCTGCTCCGGGCTGGTGCGCCGCACTTCCGGCAGCGCACCAACCCGGGCTGCCCGCCAGGCCAATTCACTTTAAGAGTCATTCATAACATATTGAATATAAATGACTCATGTGACGTGGCAAGGCTCTTGCTCCCTGACTGTGACGAGCGTGTCGACGCCGGGGCCGCGAGGTTCAGAGCACGACACTTCGCATGGCGTCTAGGGTTCCGGCCCGTCCTGCCACCGGCAGGCGGGTGCTGGTCCGAGAGTCGCCGGCCGGCACGGATGCAGGCTGCACGGAGGGATAAAAGCCCGGGAGATCCTCGATTCGAGGCGACGCGCTCGCCGGCTTCCGGACGGAGGCCGTCCCGCAACCCAGAAGAGGTTCCTGTCGTGAACAAACGCCGCAAGCAAACCCTCCGTGCCCTCGTCACCGTTGTTCCCCGTTCCTTCCTCGCCCTGTGCGCGGCCGTGGCCCTGCTGCTGACCGCCAGCGTGCCGGCCGATGCCGCTCCGAAGAAGGACTTCCGCATGGCGTGGAGCATCTACGCCGGCTGGATGCCCTGGCCCTATGCCGCCCAGAGCGGAATCCTCAAGAAGTGGGCCGACAAGTACGGCATCACCATCGAGCTCAAGCAAATGGACTACATCGAGTCCATCAACCAGTTCACTGCCGGCCAGTTCGACGCCTGCCTGATGACCAACATGGACGCGCTGACCATCCCGGCGGCCGGCGGTGTCGATACCACGGCGCTGATCGTCGGCGACTACTCCAACGGCAACGACGGACTGGTGCTCAAGGGCAAGAAATCGCTGCGCGACATCAAGGGCCAGAAGGTGAACCTGGTCGAGCTGTCGGTATCGCACTATTTCCTGGCGCGTGCGCTGGAGTCGGCGGGCCTGTCCGAGCGCGATGTGAAGGTGGTGAATACCTCCGATGCCGATATCACCGCCGCCTTCGCCACGCCGCAGGTGACGGCCGTGGCCACCTGGAACCCGATGCTGGCCGACATCATGAAAACCCCGGGCGCCACCCTGGTGTATGACTCTTCGAAGATTCCCGGCGAGATCCTCGACATGGCGGCGGTCAACACCGCCGTGCTGAAGGACAATCCGGCGCTGGGCAAGGCGCTGGTCGGTGCCTGGTTCGAGACGCTGGCGGTCATGCAGAAGGGCGACGTGAAGGCGAAGGCTGCCAGGGAAGCCATGGCGAAGCTGTCCGGCACCGACCTGCCCGGCTACGAAGCGCAGCTCAAGGCCACCATGATGTTCTGGACGCCGAAGGACACCGTGAAGTTCGTGACGGCGCCGACCATGGTGACCGGCATGGACAAGGTGCGGAAATTCTCCTTCGACAAGGGTCTGCTGGGTGAGGGTGCCACCAGCGTCGACGCGGTCGGCATCACCTTCCCGGGCGGCAAGACGCTGGGCAACGGCAAGAACGTCAAGCTCCGCTTCGATGACGTGTACGTAAAACTGGCAATGGACGGGAAGCTCTGAGGAGCGTTCCATCGAAGCCATCACGGTGTTCCGCCCGCGCGTGCTGCATGTACCGAAGCATTTAATGAAACGGTAATGCAGTACGCGCAGGGTGACGTGTTTCAGGAAGATCGGCGGCGCGTTCCGGCCAGCGGACCACGGACGGTGGTGCTGGCGAGTGCCGGCTCAGGGGTCCATGCACCCCAGGGGACGCGCCGGCCCGGCTGTCGATGTTGCAGTAGTCGGCCGGACACGGACGAGCAAGCAGCGGGGGCACCCATGAAGGGTGCCCTTTTTGCTTTTTCCGGGGGCGCTGTTTTCAGTGGCACTGCCCGGAGATGCGGGCGTGGAAAGCCTGCAGTTTCTCTTCCAGCGGCGCTTCCAGCACGATGCCCGTGCTGTTCAGGAAACCGGCGATCATCTGGTAGTGGCCCACCAGCATGGCGATCTCGATACGCAGGGCGTCGTCGTATTTCTCCGCCAGCGTTTGCCAGGTGTCGTCGGCGATGCAGTGGTTCGTGCACAGTTCGTCGCAGGCCTGCATCAGGGCGCGCCCGTGCCGGTCTTCCCAGGCTCCGGGGCCCTGCGCCACGCGCACGATATCGGCATCGGTGGCGCCGGCGCCCAGCGCGATGTCCACGTGCTGCCCCCACTCGTAGCGGCTGCGACAGTTCCAGCCGGTGCGCAGGATGAGTTTTTCCCGGTCGACGGCATCCAGCCGGCCGAACGGCATCATCCGCGAGGCGAACAGCAGCCAGGTCCAGAACAGCATCGGATGCGTGTGCAGTACCGGAAAGATGTCCGGCAGTTCCGGCCGCCCGAACAGCGCGGAGGCGCGCGATACGGTGCGGAACAGCAGGCCGCGCCTTGCCGGCGGCGGCGGCGGGATGCGTACCGTCGCGGCCGTGGCCCAGCCGGCTTCCGGTTGCAGGACATCGCGGGATGGCATGGCCGTTTGCATGTGGTCGCCCCTGGTTCAGGTTTCGCGGGCAGTGGCCTGCCGCTTGCGGAATTCGCCCGGTGTGTGGCCCGTGCAGTCGCGGAACCAGCGCAGGAAAGCCTGGTGCGAACTGAAGCCGAGGCAGGCCGCGATGTCGGCGATGGAGTCGCTGCTGCCCAGCAGCCGTTCGTGGGCGAGCCGCAGCCGGACACTGTCGAGGATTTCCCGGTAGCTGGTGCCGGCTTCCTGCAGCTTGCGGTGCAGGCTGCGGCCGCTCACGCCCAGTTGCTGCGCCACCATGTCGCGGGTGGGAATGCCGTCCAGGGTCATGGCCGCCACCAGCCGTTGCACGTCGTCCGGCAGCGAACGTGCCTGCGCGCGTTGCCGCAGCAGTTCCTGGGCGTGGCGCTCCAGCAGATCCTTGATGAGGGCATCGCCGTGATGCAGGCGCAGCTTGAGTGCTTCGGCCGACAGCACGACCGAGGCCAGCGGCCGGTCGAAATGGACCGGCACACGGAAGAAATCGAAATATTCCCGGCTGCGGGCAGCGTCGTCCGGGCGCGGATGCGGGAAGTTCACGCTGCGCAGGAGCCGTTCGCTTTCCGGTACCAGCAACCGGGCCAGCACCACGAAGGCGCCCATGACGTAATCGCCGGCCTGGCGGCGGAACGCCGGCCCCCCGGCCAGGCACTCCCAGCGCACTTCCACCAGCCCCGGCGCGTGCACGACCGACGTCCGGCCGATGTTGCTGAGCAGGCCGCTGAAGCGCACCGCCACGTCGAGCACGTCCGAGAAGGTGGTGCAGGCCTGGAAGATCATGCCGATGGCGCCGAAGGTGGCCGGCTGGATGTCGCTGGCCAGGTGCAGCCCGATCAGGGGGTCGGCATAGCGGCGCGAGAGCCCGGCGAACATGGCCTCGACAGCCGTCAGCGGCACCAGGCCGTCGGCGTCGGCCAGCCGGCCGCGGCTCAGCCCGGCCTCGTCCAGCAGCTCGTCCACGCGGATGCCGGCGGCCTCGCCGCGCGCCACCATGTGCTGCAGGTGGCGCATCGAGATCCAGCCGGTGCGGGGGGTATCGGAAGTCGTCATCGTCCTGATGTTTTCACAGTTGCGGCCAGTGCGAGCCGGGTGGCCTGTATGGCTACACGGTATGGCCGGAAAGGGACCTGACGGCGGCCGGTACGGATACGCATCCTGTACCGGTACGGCCCCTGGCCGCTTCTTCCCGTATCCACACCGGAGTCCCCGATGGCCATCACCAGCCTTGCCCGCAGGAAATGTTTCATCACCGGCGCCGCCAGCGGCATTGGCCGGGCTGCCGCCGTGGCCGCGGCACGGGAGGGTGCCGAGCTGTTCCTGACCGACATCGACGCCGTGCAGCTGGCGGCCGTGGCCGGGCAGATCCGCGACGGCGGCGGCCAGGTGATGTGCTGGCGCGCGCTGGACATTGCCGACTACAACGCCGTGCGCCAGTTCGCGGACGAGCTGCATGCCTCGTTCGGCAGCATGGACGTGCTGATGAACATTGCCGGCATATCCATCTGGGGCTCGGTCGAGAACCTGCAGCATGAGCACTGGCGACGCACGGTCGACATCAACCTGATGGGGCCGATCCATGTGATCGAATGTTTTGTGCCGGACATGATCCGGGCCGGGCGCGGCGGCCATCTGGTGAACGTGTCGTCGGCAGCCGGCCTGTTCGGTCTGCCCTGGCACGCGGCCTACAGTGCCAGCAAGTTCGGCCTGCGCGGTGTGTCGGAAGTGCTGCGTTTCGACCTGCGCCGGCACGGCATCGGCGTGAGTCTGGTGTGCCCGGGCGGCGTCGACACCGGGCTGGTCAACACGCTGCGCATTGCCGGCCTGGACACCGACGTGCCGGAAATCCGGCAAATGAAGGAACGCTTCCGCCGTCATGCCGTCACGCCGGAGCAGGCGGCGGAGGCGATCCTGCGCGGTATCCGCAGCAACCGCTATCTGGTGTTCACCTCGCTGGATATCCGCATCGGGCACTGGTTCCAGCGCAAGTTCGCCCTGCCGTACGAATGGGTCATGCGCTGGCTGAACAATCGTCTGCACGCGCTGGCGCAGTCCGCGCGCTGAAGGACCTTCCGCACTAAGACATTGTTCCTATCCTGAGGATGCTGCTGCTCGGAAGGGGGCATGAAAGCCCCTGACCGTCCATCGTGCGGCCGTCGTCCGTGTCGCCCGTTGCACGCCGATGGCGCAATCGGCAGGGCATTCTTCCACTGTTCGCCCCAGGATGCGGCAGCCGGGCCACACCCGGCGCCACAACAAAAAAGCAGTCCTCGACAACAAAAAGAACGACGGAGACTATCCATGACCCGTTCGGCCACCCGGCTGTTCGCCGGTGTCGTGCTGGCGGCGACCACGATCGCTGCCTCCACCATCGCCCGTGCCGATTGCCTGCTGTTCTGCGGCAGCTACGGCAAGACCAAATATCCGATCGTGCTGGCGCACGGCGCGGCCGGCTTCGACCGGATCGGCCCGCTCGACTACTGGTACGGCATTCCGTCCGCGCTGCAGTCGGCCGGCGCCTCCGTCCACGTGACGCAGGTGTCCGCGCTCAACAGCACGGAAGTGCGCGGTGAACAGCTGCTGGCCCAGGTACAGGACATCGTCGCCATCACCGGCAAGCCGAAGGTGAACCTGATCGGTCACAGCCACGGTTCGCCGACGGCACGCTATGTGGCCGGTGTTGCACCGCAGCTGGTGGCTTCCGTCACCGGCGTCGGTGGCCCGAACAAGGGTTCGCCGGTGGCTGACCTGCTGGTGGGGCTGGCGGAAAATTCCTTCATCCAGGCCATCGGCGGCGACGACATCGCGTTCGCCATCGTCGATGCGGTCGCACCGATCCTCGGCATCATTTCGTCCGGCCCGCTCGACCAGAGCGCGAAGGGTGCGCTGTACTCGCTGTCCTCGGCGGGCATGGCCGACTTCAACCGTCGCTTTCCCGGCGGTGTGCCGGCCACGGCCTGCGGCCAGGGCGCATCCGTGCACAACGGTGTCCGCTATTACTCGTGGAGCGGTGATGCCAGTTCCACCGGCCAGATCACCAACGTGCTGGACATTCTGGATGTGCCGCTGGGCATCAGTTCGATCGCTTTCCTCGGTGCCGGCAACGACGGGCTGGTCGGTTCCTGCAGCAGCCATCTGGGTACGGTGATACGCGACAACTACTACCAGAACCATCTGGATGAAGTGAACCAGATCGTCGGCCTGACCAGCCTGCTGGCCGCGAATCCGAAGTCGCTGTTCCGCGAACAGGCCAATCGCCTGAAGAACGCCGGGCTGTAACCGGCGTTCCCTGCGCGGCCGGATGCGTCCGTGAAGCCCGTGAAAATGACACCGCGTGCGTGGCTGTCGGTGGCCGGACTGGTGTCGCTGCTGCTGGTTGCCGTTGTCGTCCTGCGCGGGCAGGGCGGCGACGGCATCCTGTCGGTGGCCTTCGACGCTGACCGCGATGCTTCCGCCGGCGCTTCCTTTTTCGAACGGCTCGGGCCGCATGACGGTCCGGTGTTCGTCACCGGCCTGGAGAATCTGCCGGCCTCGCTGCGCGGCACCGATGTCGACGGCGAGCTGAGTGTGGATGCCGCCGGCAATCTGGTGATGAACGCACAGGTGCGCAACCTGTTCGATTATTTTCTGAGCACGCTCGGCGAGGAATCCCTGCCGGTGATCGTGGCGCGTATCCGGGCCTACCTGCGGCATGCGCTGCCGGCCACGGCGGCGGCCCAGGGCGAGGCGGCACTCGAGAGTTACCTGGCCTACCGCGAGGCGATGGCCGCATTGCCGGCATCGGCCCCGGTAGCCGCCGACAGCCGCGAACTCGATACGGCGGCGCTGCGCGCGCAGAAAGAGCAGGGGAAAGCCCTGCGGGCGCGATACATGGATGCGGAGATGGCGGCCGCGTTCTACGCCGACGAGGATGCGTATGACAGCTACACGCTGGCCCGCCTCGACCTCATGCGCGATGCCTCGCTGTCCGCCACCGAAAAGGCAGCACGCAGCACCGCGCTGATCGATACCCTGCCGCCGGCACTGCAGGAAAGCGTGCGTGCGGCCAGCCTGTACACCAACCTGCGTGACCTGACGACGGACTGGCAGCTGCGTGGCGGCACGGCCACGGAGCTGCGCAGCATCCGCGAGGCGGCTGTGGGCGCGGAAGCGGCCGACCGGCTGGAGGCGCTGGATGAACAGCGCGCGGCCTGGCAGTCACGCGTTGACGATTACCTGCGTGCGCGTGCGGCCATCCTGGCGGCACCGGGCCTGGCAGGCAGCGAAAAGGACCGGCAGATTGCCGACCTGCGTGCGCAGCGTTTCACGCCGGAGGAACAGCTGCGTCTGGGTGCCTTCGAGTCGCTTCACGACGACGGCGCCTGAACCGGCGGCGGCGTCGGCCGCCAGGCTTCCAGCAGCGCGGCGCCGAGTATGAGGGCGCCACCCAGCCACTCCATGCCGCTCATGGATTCGCCGGCCCACCAGGCGGCGGTGATCACGGCTGTCACCAGTTCCATGATGATGATCACCGACGAGCGTCCGGCTTCCAGGTGTGTGACACCGTATTGCGAGCCGGCGGTGGCGGTGAGCAGCATCAGGCCGGCAGCAATCACCAGCAGCCAGGTGAAAGCCGGAATGCCGGCCGGCATGGCCTGCACGCCGCCGGCGAGCAGCAGCAGGGCGAAAACGGCGCAGCCGAGAAACATGGCGGCCACCTTGGCCGGTACCGGCGCTGCCTGCGAGGCGCGGAAACACAGATTGTTCATGGCGAAGAAAAAGCCGGATGCAATCGCGATCAGGTCGATCCACGACGGCGGTGCCCCGAGCACATCCGGGCCGCCGAGGATGAGCACGGCGCCGGACAGCGCCAGTGCCACCGCCAGCGCGCGCTGGCCGTCGATGCGCTCGCCAAGGAAGAAGCGGCCGCCGAGCACACCCCAGACCGGCAGCAGGTAGAACAGCACCATCACGCGCACCACCTCGCCGTGTATCAGGGCGTACGCGAAGGCGAGATTGGCGGCACCGCCGAGCAGGAAGATGCCGGCCACCAGGCGGGCTTCGCCGCGCCAGCGCCGGTACTGCACGAACAGCAGCGGCAACAGCAGCAGCGCGGCCGAGCCGTAGGCAACCAGTATCTGCGGCAGCCCGGTCACGCCGAGCTGTGCCAGTTGCTTGAGCGGCCACCAGGTGCAGCCCCAGAGTACCGAGGCCGCAAAAAGGACAATGACAGGGTTCACGCGCGCATCCGCAGCCGGGCAGTCCAGTCAAGATAGTGCTCGCGCTCGGTATGCGCCATCCAGCAATTGATCTCCCAGAGATCGGCCACGGGCTTGCCGCTGAACGGCTCGCAGTGCAGGTAGCCGTCCGGGCCGAACTCGGGCGTCATGGTCAGCACCGGCTCGCCGCGTGCGGCCATGCTCGTCCAGAGGTTTTCCCACCAGCGCTGGTGGGCAGCCAGCGCGTGCGCATGTTCCGGCGCGGCCGGATGCGGCACTTGCGGCCCCTGGTCATAGCCGACCCGGGCATGGATGTGGCGGGCGTACGGCGCCAGCTCCCGCAACACGTCCGCTTCACTGTCCAGCAGGCGCTCGCACACCACGCACCAGTGGCTGTAGTCGAAGGTGAACCGGATGGCCGGCAGGGCACGGGCGATGTCGACCGTGATCCAGGGGTTGAACAGCGAACGCGAACGGTGTGTTTCGAAGCAGATGTCGGTGCCGCTGCTTTCCGCGATCAGGATGGCCTCGCGGAAGAAGCGCAGCGAACGCGAGAAGGGCCAGGCATCGCAGCCGCCGATGCAGGTGACGAACTTCGGATTCAGTTCCAGTGCGTGGCCCAGTTTTTCCACCAGCGAGGACAGGTGTTCCTCGACCGTGGCGCGGCGGTCCGGTACGTAGCTGCCGGCGGTGGTGATTTCCGCGATGTAGGTGAGTCCGTGGTCGCGCAATGCCGCGGACAGTTCCTGCCGGCGCTCCGGGTCGGCCGGTGCCGGGCCTTCGAGCCCGTCGAAGCCGGCCTCCGCGGCCTCGCGTGCAGCCGTGGCGTAATCGCCGTTCCAGCCCCAGAGGGTGCGGTACAGCTGCAGGCTGGGTGGATCGATCATGGGCAGGCTCCGGAGCGGTTCACGAGTGGTATCCGGGGAAGCGGTCCCTGCTGCGGAAGAAGTCCATGTCATGGTTGGGCCAGAGATCGGCACCGGTATGTATCGCCAGTTTTTTCAGCTTGCGGATGCTGGCCAGCGCTTTTTCCGGCCGGTCTTCGTGGCAAAGGCCGGGTGCGATTTCGTCGCGCAGGTTTTCCAGCAGGTCCGCGGCATCCCCGCACAGAAGGACCGGCGACCCTTTCGGAAGTTCGACCAGCAGGGAGAGGTGCCCGGCGGTGTGGCCCGGCGTTTCGACGGCGTCGACGCCGTCGGTGAGCGCGTATTCGCGGTCCTGCACTTTCCAGTCCGGCGCGTGGCCACCGTCCACGGGCAGGAAATCGCTGGCGAAGTAGGCGCTGTCGGCCGGTTCGGCCGCGGCCGCCAGCTCCCTGGCGTGCACGTGCACCTCGCAGTGCGCGAACTCGTGCAGGCCGCCGGCGTGGTCGAAGTGGAGATGACCACAGATCACGCAGTCGATGTCGGCCGGTGAGAGGCCGAGCCTGGCCAGCCGGTTGGGCAGGCGCTGTTCCCCGGTGACGGTCGGCGGTCCGAAGGCAAATCCGGGGTTGTCGTAGAACTTCGCGCGCAGGACCGGGTCGGTGATCTTGCGGTGGTCGCAGCCGACGTCGTACAGGATGCGGCCGTTGCGGGTCTCGATCAGATACGCCAGTAACGGCGCCTCGATCAGCGTGCCGGCGCCGCGGCCGCGTGTGGACAGCGACTTGTCGTATTGATGGGTGCCGACCAGCAGCGGCCGGAAAGTGAGAACGGCGGTCATCGGATGTCCTGCGCGGGTGCTTTCACGGTTTTTCAGTGAGTGATCAGGAAGGACACGCCGTCGACGCCGATGAACGTCCGCCCGCGTTCGGCATGCGGAATCCTTTCCAGGCCCATGTCGGCCGGATCGGCATTGAGCAGACGCTGTGTGCGGTACCGGTGGTAGGCATGCAGCTGGTTTCGGAACGGGATTGACTGGCCCGTGGCGTCGTCACCATCGCCGTACAGTTCGCGCTGCAGGCGCGGCAGGCGGTACCAGGGCTGCACGGGCTTGTCGTGATGCACGTTGTGGTAGCCGAAGTTGAGCGTGAGCAGGTTGAGCCACGGATACTTCGCCGAATGCAGGTTGGTAAAGGTGTTCCGGTGCTCGTAGGCGGCATCGTGCGGAATCGTGGCCGGCCTCGGCTGGTCGAGCCGGTCGTCCACATCGTAGGTGTGCTGGAAAGCATCCATGAAGCGCAGTACATGCAGCATCAGGAAATACGCCAGCGGGTACAGCAGCAGCACACGCGGTGCGTACCAGACCAGCAGGGCGAACAGCATGCCGCGCACCGTCAGCACGGCCAGGACATGCCCGCGGCGCTGCCGGCGCGGTGCGTGGCAGAAGGGCAGGACGATGATCAGCACATGCATCAGCAGGTCGAAGGCGGGTATGTACAGCCATTCCAGGGCATGCAGCACCCGCACGGCGCGCGGATACCGTGCCAGCACCGGCCGGTAGTCGAAGGCGACCACGTCGGCGCGGTCCACGTGGTGGCGGAAATGCTTGTGGCGGATGTCCTCGTAGACGGCATAGCAGCCGCCGCACAGCCAGAGCAGGATCTTCCCGGCGCGGGCGTTGTCCTCGTTGCGTGCAAACAGGGTGTTGTGTGCGCATTCGTGCACCAGATACGCCGCGATGATCATGGCGTGGCCGAGCAGCAGCACACCGCCGGCGTTGGCGATGAAGCCGTCCCGCGTGATCAGGAACAGTCCCGAGGCCCAGCCGCCGAGCGCATAGGCAAACGCCGCCAGGTTCGGCAGCCCGGCGTCGGCATAACGGAAACGGAAAGGAAAACCGGCAGTTGTCGTCATCACGGCCACCATGAACGGAGGCGGGCCGTCCCGCGTTGGTGTGTCCGGCGCGGGTCGTCCCGGCCATGGCTCCGGATGACCGTCACGCCGTCATCCTTTGTTCTTATCGGTGAGAGCAAAAAGCCTGCCAGTCACTGCTGCATCCGCCACAGGCACTTGCAGAGGACTTCCTGCCGCGCATGCCCGCCGGCGGGGCGCCGGTCCCGGATCTGCACCAGTGGGGTGCACGGATGTCCGGTGGCCGCCCGGAAATGCCCGTGACCACGGCCTGCCGTGTGCTGGCACGCATCCTGCTTTTCAGGGTGCAGGCGATGGCGGATACCGGGCGGACTGGTAGGATGCCGGCGCGAACAGGCGACTAGGGTTCCGGTCCGTTTCCGAACGGATGTCTGGTCCGAGAGTTGCCGGCCTCTCCAGCGGTGCAGTGCGCCGGGCCGGGAGGTGACACGGAGGGATAAAAGCCCGGGAGACAGGATGCGTGCCAGCGCGCATCCGCCGCGTCTTCCGTCGCCCCGTTCCGTGTTGCCGGCTTGCAGGAGAGGTTTTCCGTGAAGCGTCTGATCAACCAGCGTACGTCCCGTATCGGCGCCCTGTTGCTGGCTGCCGTGCCCTTCGTCGTGCTGCTGGCGTTCTACTTCCAGGCCTCGACCGAGCGCCATCTGGAAAATCCCGAAGACCGCCTGCTGCCGTCGATGACGCAGCTGGCCGATGGCGTGTCGCGCGTGGCCTTCGAGGAAGATCCGCGCACCGGCGACGTGATTCTCTGGCAGGACACCGCCGCCAGCCTGCAGCGTCTGGCCTGGGGGGTGGGGCTTTCCGCCCTGTTCGGGCTGGTGTTCGGCATGCTCACCGGCATGCTGCCGCTGGCGCGCGCGCCGCTGTCGCCCTTCATCGCGGTGCTGTCGCTGGTGCCGCCCATGGCAATCCTGCCGATCCTGTTCATCGCGTTCGGGCTCGATGAGCTCAGCAAGGTCGTGCTGATCGTACTGGGCGTGGCGCCCTTCATCATGCGCGACCTGCAGAACCGCGTGCTGGAGATTCCCGGTGAGCAGCTGATCAAGGCGCAGTCGCTGGGCATGAACAGCTGGCAGATCGCGTTGCGCGTGGTGTTGCCGCAGATTGCACCGCGGCTGGTCGATTCCGTGCGTCTGTCGCTGGGGGCCGCCTGGATCTTCCTGATTTCCGCGGAAGCGATTGCGGCCGAGCAGGGGCTGGGATACCGGATCTTCCTGGTGCGCCGCTACATGGCCATGGACGTGATCCTGCCTTACGTGGTGTGGATCACCTTGCTGGCCTTCGTGATGGACCGTCTGCTGCTGGCGCTGAATCGCCGTGCATTTCCCTGGCTCGGCAACAGTCGCCGCGCGGGAGAAGACGCATGAACACTGCTGCTGCGCCCCTGATCCGCATCCGCCATCTCTGGAAAAGCTATGGCGACAAGGTGGTACTGGAAAACCTGTCGCTGGATGTGCAGGCCGGTGAATTCGTCAGCGTGGTCGGTGCATCCGGCTGCGGCAAGACCACGTTCTTCCGCATGCTGCTGGGCGAGGAAGCGCCGAGCCGCGGCGAGATGCTGCTGGGCGGCAGGCCCTGGCCGGAGGAACCGGACGCCGACCGCGGCGTGGTGTTCCAGCGATATTCCGTGTTCCCGCACCTGACCGTGCTGGAAAACGTGCGGCTGTCGCTGGAAGTGCCGAAGGCGCGCTGGACCGGCCGGCTGTTCGGCGCCGCGCGCCGCGCGGCCGACGTACAGGCGCTGGACATGATCGAATGCGTCGGTCTGGCGGACAGTGCGGCGCGTTATCCGCACGAACTGTCCGGCGGCATGCGGCAGCGGCTGGCGCTGGCGCAATCGCTGGTGGCAAAGCCGAGGATCCTGCTGCTGGACGAGCCTTTCGGCGCACTGGACCCGGGCATACGGGCAGACATGCACGCACTGATGAAGCGTCTGTGGAAGGAAGACCGTTTCACCGCCTTCATGGTCACGCACGACATCGAAGAGGGCTTCAGCCTGGGTTCGCGTCTGCTGGTGTTCGACCGTGTGCGCAACGACCCGCAGGCGCCGCAGCGTTTCGGGGCGCAGATTACCTACGACCTGCCGCTGCATGACGGCAAGGCCAGAAAGGAGACGGCACCATGAAGCCGCTGTATGAAGACACGCTCGGCGCCGGTTGCCACTGGTCGCTGGTGGTGGCGCGTGGCTGCACGCTGCAGCTGACCGACCTGCACGGCGGTGCCAATGTCGGCATGCTGATGTACAACCCGTTCGATCATCTGGAACGCCTGAACATTCCGGACACGCTCAAGTGCCAGCACACGTTCAGGCTGACCGCGGGGCATTGCCTGCACTCGGACATGGGCCGGGTGTTCTGCAGTATCGCCCGTGACGACTTCGGCTGGCACGACAGCGTGTGCGGCACCTGTGACCGCCAGCTGGTGGAAGAACGCTGGGGACGAAAAACCTATCAGGAAGCGCGCAATGGCATGCACCGCAACGGCCGCGACGGTTTCCTGGTCGAGCTGGCCAAGCACGGCATGGGCAAAAGGGATCTGGCCGCCAACCTGAACCTGTTCAGCCGGGTGAGCGCGGATGCCGACGGCAATCTCGTGCTGGCGCAGAAGGCCGCGGCCGGTGCCGTGATCGAGCTGCGCTTCGAGATGGACACACTGGTGATCCTGCACACGGCACCGCACCCGCTGGACATGAGTGAAAGCTGGCCGGCCCGGCCGGTGAAGTACGCGCTGTTCGAATCCGCCATGGCCTCGGCCGACGATCCGGCCGTCATGGCACGCGCGGAGAACGGCCGTGGCCTGCTCAACAACCGCCTTTACCTGGCCGGCTGTTCACACACGGGATGCGGGGGCCACTGACATGCTGAAGGAAAGTACGCGGGTCCCGGCGGCGGCGGTGTACCGGAAAACCGTGGGCGCCGGTGACTACTGGATGGACGTGGTAAAGGCCGGGCAGACGCTGCGTTTCGTGGACGTGGAAGGCAACCAGGCGGCCGATACGCTGTTCTACAACGCCCGCAATCCGGCCGAACGCTACAGCGCGGTCGATACCATCCAGCGGCAGCGGCGGCTGTATCTGGGCACCGGCACGCAGCTGATCTCGACGGAAGGCAACCCGATGCTGGAGATCGTGGCGGACACCTGCGGCCGCCACGATACGCTGGGCGGCGCCTGTGCCACGGAGAGCAACACGGTGCGCTATGCGCTGGAAAAGAAGTGCATGCATGCCTGCCGTGACAGCTACCTGCTGGCGGTGACGGAGAATGACCGCTATGGCATGACCAAGCGCGATATCACCCACAACATCAATTTCTTCATGAACGTGCCGGTGACGCCGGAGGGCGGTCTGACCTTTGCGGACGGCGTGTCGGGGCCGGGGAAATACGTGGAGCTGACTGCGCACATGGATGTGATCGTGCTGCTGTCGAACTGCCCGCAGCTGAACAATCCGTGCAACGACTACAACCCGACGCCGATAGAAGTCCTGGTGTGGGATGCATGAGAACTGCAGTCGCGATACCTCGCGGATACACGGCCCGGACCGGGTTGCGGCCGGGCAACGCCATGGCGGGCATAAGCGGAGAGCGCGGTAAGTCACTCCCGGTTACCGGTTCGCACCCGACGTGGACGCGCCGCGCCGGAGCGCTCAGCCCGCGGAGGCGCTTGCCCGGTCGCGCCACGAACGGGATCGCAGTTGCAGCGTATCGCGACTGACGGGGTACGACAGACGCCACAGGACGACCTGTCGGCGTGCAACAGATGGCGGGACGACCCGCCGGAAGGAGTGACATGTTCAGGACCGTCCTGATCGCCAACCGCGGCGCCATCGCCGTGCGCATCATCCGCACCTTGCGCCGGCTCGGCATCTCGCCGGTCGTCGTCTACACGAAGGCCGATGCCGACTCCCTGCACGTGCGCCTGGCCGACCACGCCGAATGCATCGGCGACGGCCCGGCGGCCGATTCCTACCTGGATATCGACAAGATCCTTGCCGTGGCGAAGAAGTACGGTGCCGGGGCCATTCACCCCGGCTACGGCTTCCTGTCCGAGAACACGGCGTTTGCCGCCGCCTGTGCCGCGGCCGGCATCGCCTTTGTCGGCCCGCGCCCGGAGCATGTGCGTGCCTTCGGACTCAAGCACACGGCGCGCGAACTGGCACAGCAGAACGGCATTCCGCTGTCGCCGGGCACCGGCCTGCTGGACACGCCGGACGCTGCGCTGGCGGCAGCCGGCCGCATCGGCTATCCGGTCATGCTCAAGAGCACGGCCGGCGGCGGCGGCATCGGCATGCAGGTCTGCCGGAACGACGCCGGACTGTCCGGCGCCTTCGCCTCGGTGCAGCGCCTGTCGCAGAACAACTTCGGCAACGCCGGACTGTTCGTGGAGAAATACATCGAGCACGCCCGCCACATCGAGGTGCAGGTATTCGGCGACGGCCGGGGCGGGGTGATCGCGCTGGGTGAGCGCGACTGTTCGCTGCAGCGACGCAACCAGAAAGTGATCGAGGAGACGCCGGCACCGGGGCTGGATGACGCCACCCGCCAGGCGCTGCACGAAACCGCCACACGCCTGTGCGCGGCGGTGAACTATGCCAATGCCGGTACGGTGGAATTCATCTACGACGCACAGACGCGACAGTTCTACTTCCTGGAGGTGAACACGCGCCTGCAGGTGGAGCACGGCGTCACCGAGCTGGTCACCGGCATCGACATTGTCGAGCTGATGCTGAAGGAAGCGGCCGGTGAACTGCCGCCGCTGTCTTCCATCCGGGTGCAACCGCGCGGTCATGCCGTGCAGGCGCGTCTGTACGCGGAGGATCCGGGCAAGGACTTCCAGCCGCAGTCCGGCCTGCTCACGCACGTGGCGTTCCCGCCGGCAGACAATGTCGAGGTGCGTATTGATCGCTGGATAGAGGCCGGCGTCACCGTGCCGCCGTTCTACGACCCGATGCTGGCCAAGGTCATGGTGTGTGCGCCGGACCGTGCCACGGCACTGGCACGGCTCGGCACGGTGCTGGATGAAACCGTGCTGGCCGGCATCGAGACCAACCGCGATTACCTGCGTCAGATGGCACGCGATCCGGTGCTGGCGGCCGGTGACATGACCACGCGCTATCTCGGCACGCTCGATTTCCGTTCCGCAGCCATTGATGTGCTGGATGGCGGCACCATGACCACGGTGCAGGACCATCCGGGCCGCACCGGCTTCTGGGATGTCGGCGTGCCGCCGTCCGGCCCGTTCGACAGCCTTGCGTTCCGCCTGGGTAACCGCCTGCTGGGCAACGATGAACGCGCTGCGGGTCTGGAAATCACCCTGAACGGCCCGGCGCTGAAATTCCGGCGCGCCACCACCGTGGTGCTGACCGGTGCCGGGCTGCCGGCGACGCTGGACGACGTGCCGGTGCCCTACTGGGCGACGCTGCCGGTGCCGGCCGGCGGTGTGCTGCGCATCGGCCGTGCCGGCACGACCGGCGCGCGCGCGTTCCTGTGTGTGGCCGGTGGCATCGAGGTGCCGGATTACCTGGGCAGCAAATCCACCTTCACGCTCGGTCAGTTCGGCGGTCACGGCGGCCGTGCGCTGCGCGTGGGCGATGTGCTGCACCTGGCAGAGAACGCTGCGGCGGTCGTGCCGGCTGTGCTGCCGGTGGCGCTGCGCCCGGTCTGTAGCAACGACTGGACACTGCGGGTGCAGTACGGGCCGCACGGTGCCCCGGATTTTTTCACCGATGGCGATATCGACACGTTTTTCGCCACCGCCTGGGAAGTGCACTACAACTCGTCGCGTACCGGTGTGCGGCTGCTCGGGCCGAAACCGCAATGGGCACGGCCGGACGGTGGCGAGGCAGGTCTGCATCCGTCCAACATCCACGACAATGCCTATGCCATCGGTGCAGTGGATTTCACCGGCGACATGCCGGTGATCCTCGGCCCGGACGGCCCGTCGCTGGGCGGTTTTGTCTGCCCCGCCGTGGTGGTGACGGCGGACCGCTGGAAGCTCGGGCAACTGCGGCCCGGTGATCGGGTCACTTTCCTGCCGGTGGCACCGGAAATCGCCGTCGCGCTGGAAGAGCAGCAGGACGAGCTGGTGCGCACGCTGGCGCAGCCCGATGCGGTACGGGTTGACGCGATCCGTGCACCGGCCATCGTGCGTGCGTTGCCGGCCGGTACACATGCCACCGGCGTGACCTATCGTGTGGCCGGCGACAAGTACCTGCTGGTGGAGTACGGGCCGCTGCAGCTGGACATCAGCCTGCGCTTCCGCGTGCATGCGCTCTGGCAGTGGCTGAAGGCGGCCGGCATCGCCGGCATCGTCGATCTCACGCCGGGCATACGTTCGCTGCAGGTGCATTACGACAGCCGCGTGCTGCCGCGCGCGAAGTTGCTGGATATTCTCGCGCATGCCGAACGGGAGCTGGCGGATGTCGACGACATGGCGGTGTCCTCGCGTACGGTCTGGCTGCCGCTGTCCTGGGATGATCCGCAGACCCGGCTGGCCATCGAAAAGTACATGCAGTCGGTGCGCAAGGACGCACCCTGGTGCCCGTCCAACATCGAATTCATCCGGCGGATCAACGGGCTGGACAGCATCGGGGACGTGCAGAAGATTGTTTTCGATGCCGAATACCTGGTGATGGGGCTGGGTGATGTCTATCTGGGGGCGCCGGTGGCAACGCCGCTGGATCCACGGCATCGGCTGGTGACCACCAAGTACAACCCGGCGCGGACCTGGACGCCGGAGAACGCTGTCGGCATCGGCGGCTCGTACATGTGCGTGTACGGCATGGAAGGCCCGGGCGGCTACCAGTTCGTGGGTCGTACCGTGCAGATGTGGAACCGCTGGCGGAAAACGCCGGAGTTCGGGCAGCCCTGGCTGCTGCGCTTTTTCGACAAGGTTCGTTTCTATCCGGTTTCCGCGGAAGAGCTGCTGGACATGCGGGAGGCATTTCCGCGCGGAGACCTGCGCCTGAAGATCGAGGAGGGCACGTTCCGGCTGCGTGACTACAACCGTTTCCTGTCGGAGCAGGGCGACAGCATCGCGGCGTTCAAGCAGCGCCAGCAGTCGGCCTTCGAGGCCGAGCGCGAACGCTGGCGCAACGCCGGCCACGGCGACCTGATGCTGCCGCTGGAAGCGGAAACCGGCACCGATACGGAGGTGACCGTCGCCGACAACGAAGTACTGATCCAGTCGCACGTGCCCGGCAGTGTGTGGCAACTGGCTGCCCGGCCCGGTGACGAGATCGCGGCCGGCATGCCGGTGGTGGTGGTGGAGTCCATGAAGATGGAAATTCCCGTTGCCAGTCCGCAGCGGTTGCGCCTGAAGAAGGTGCTGGTTGCCCCCGGTGCCCAGGTGCAGCCGGGCACGGTACTGGCCATCGGCGAATGTCTGGAGTGATCTCATGACTGCCAACGACCCGGTTTTCACCGTGGCGGCACTGCGTGCCGGTTATCTGGGCGGCACGCTCGATCCGGCCGGCGTGCTGGCACTGGCGCGGCAACGCATCGGGCGCGACTCGGACAATCCGGTCTGGCTGCATGTGGCGAGCGAAACGTATCTGGCCGGCGAGCTGCAGCGTCTGGCCGCGCTTGATCCGCAGACCCATCCGCTGTGGGGCATCCCGTTCGCGGTGAAGGACAACATCGATGTGGCCGGCATGCCGACCACGGCGGCCTGCCCGGCATTCGCATACGCGGCGCGGGCTGATGCAGCGGTCGTGGCAGCCCTGCGCGCAGCCGGCGCGGTGGTGCTGGGCAAGACCAACCTCGACCAGTTCGCCACCGGCCTGGTCGGTACGCGTTCGCCGTACGGCGAAGTACGGAACGCCTGCCTGCCGGAATACATCAGCGGCGGTTCCAGCTCCGGTTCGGCGGTGGCCGTGGCGCGCGGACACGTGGCGTTTGCGCTGGGTACGGACACAGCCGGCAGCGGCCGCGTGCCGGCGGCGCTGAACGGGCTGGTCGGCGTGAAGCCGTCACGCGGTCTGGTGAGCACGCGTGGTGTGGTGCCGGCCTGCCGCAGTCTCGATTGCGTCAGCCTGTTCGCGCGTGATCTTGCGGATGTGGCGGCGGTCTTCCCGCTCATGCGTGCGTACGACGCGCTCGATCCGTGGGCCCGGCCCTTCACGCTCGATGCGACCCTGCCGCCGGTGCCGGTCATCGGCGTGCCGCAGGCCGGGCAGCTGGCGTTTTTCGGTGATGACGAAGCCCGGGCGCTGTTTTCGGCAACGGTGACGTCGCTGCGTGAGCGTGGCGTCGAGACGCGGGAAATCGATTTCCGGCCTTTCATGGATGCCGCCTGCCTGCTGTATGAAGGCCCCTGGCTGGCCGAACGCTGGCTGTCCGTGCAGCCGCTGCCGGGCACACAACCGGAAGCGTTGCTGCCGGTCACACGCGCCATCATCGGCGGCGGTGAACATCTGAAGACACCGGATGCGTTTGCTGCCATGTACCGCCTGCAGGCGTTGCGGCGGGAGATCGAGCCGCTGCTGGCCGGCATCACGGCGATCATGACGCCCACCATCGGGACGCCGTTCACGCGCGCGCAGATCGCGGAGGAGCCCGTGCGGCGCAACAGCGAACTCGGTTACTACACCAACTTCATGAACCTGCTTGATCTGGCGGCGCTGGCCATGCCGGCGGGGCAGTTCGGCAATGGCCTGCCGCACGGCGTCACCGTGTTTGCCGATCACGGCGCCGACCTGAAACTGCAGGCACTGGCACGACGCCTGTTTCCGGAGACGGCCGGCGGGGGCTCCGTACCGGATGACGTGACGCGGCTGGACATCCTGGTGTGCGGGGCCCACATGTCCGGCCTGCCGCTCAACACGCAACTGACCGAACGCGGGGCGCTGTTCCGGGAGACGGTGCGCACGGCACCGCTGTACCGCTTCTGGGCCCTGCCGGGCGGGCCGCCGTTCCGGCCGGCCATGCTGCGGGTGGCACCGGGGCAGGAGGGTGGCCGCATCGAGGCGGAGATCTGGTCGCTGCCGGCGGCGCGCTGGGGGGATTTCGTGCAGCTGATCCCGTCCCCGCTGGGGATCGGCACGGTCGTGCTCGAGGATAGCCGTACCGTGAAGGGTTTCATCGGGGAGGGATTTGCCGCGGCCGGGGCCGAGGACATCACCGCACTGGGCAGCTGGCGTGCCTTCCTGGCCCGTCGCTGACGTGGCCTACCGTCGGGCGGATGTCCGCTCTGCCATGGCATTTGTCCGGTCAGCCTATGTTGCGCCCGGATGGTGCGTGTGACCCTCTGTGGGCCTGCGCCAGGCCCCCGTGGCCGTGCGACCGGCCATATCCCAAGGAAACGGAGAGAACAAGAATGACCTTCAGGAAACTCGCACTGGCTTCGGCCGTTGCCCTGGTTCCAACCACCGGCTTTGCCGCCATGGTGGAAATGGAAGAGGGCTCGATGGCTGATATCACCGGTCAGGACGGCATCACCCTGGCCATCACCACACCCGCCATCACCACCGACATCTACATCCACGACAAGGATGGTCTTGCCGGTGCTGTGGGCGCCTACTCGGTGTACAGCTTCGACGGCGCCATCGTCATCGACAACTTCTCGTACGCTGGCAACATGACGATCACCGTCGATGCCGGTGACAACATCATCGGTCCGGGCGCGACCAACCCGACGCTGAACATCAACGTCAGCATCCCGTCGGCGACGATCATCACCGGCAACATCAGCGTGGCGAACTCGCAGCGTGACGACGTGGCTTCCGGCTGGGGCATCAACACCCAGTCCGCGACGCTGCTGAACACGATGACGATCGCGCTGTCGGGTCTGGTGATGAACATCCAGCTGGGCAACGAGCCGCAAGGCAACATGATTGCCGTTGCGTCGACGGTGACCAACGGTATCTCGATCAACAGCTTTGCGCTGCGTGATGCGAACTCGGGCGGCATGATCGGTGCGAGCAACATCCTGATCAAGGATACGGGCGCATCGGCCAACCTGCAGCTGAGTGTGAACGCGAACGCGACGGCGGCAGGCCTGGTGATCGGCGTGGCGCAGCTGGGTTCGACCACCGGCATGGACATCCGGATCACGGATGCCCGGGTCGGCACCACCACGTCGGCAGCGATCGGTGATATCACGATTGCCAACCTGAACCTCACCGGCACCACGATCACGCTGTCCGGCAAGTAAGGCCAGCGGCACGTCAAAAAGCCCGGCACATGCCGGGCTTTTTTATGCGCGTTGCATGCACCCCTGCGCAGCATGCGTGACTGATCAGCCACCGGGCGCTTCCGGGGCACAGGGTTTGTCCAGCCATCTCATCGCGCCGGCTCCCGCGGGGAGCCATCCTCCCGGCACATCCTGTCATTCCTGCGCGCACGCGCAGGGCGTGACGGACGACCAGAACAACAACAACCGGTCCCGGACGTGCCCCGCATGTTTCATCGCTGTTTTGCCGCATTGGCCGTGCTGCTGGCGTTTGCCGCGCCGGCAGGGGCGGCCTATCTGGAAATCGACGACAGCGCACTGGGAGAGATCAGTGGCGAGGGTCTGGTGCTGGCACTGGACGATTTCAGCCTGCGGGTCGCGCCGACCAGCTACATCGAGTTGACCGGAACCATACCCGAAAATACCAGCACGCCGGCGCCGACAGCAGCGGGTGCCGGCTGGAAGCGCGCCGATGTGCGTTACTACGGCCTGTCGTTCACCGGCAACGCGGCCGGCACCGACTGGTCCGGTACCGGCTGCACTGGCAGCGGTGTGAACTGCCCGCTGGGTACCGGTGACATTGCCGACTTCGCCTCGGTGTACAACCCGTACCTGTTGCGGGTGTTCCAGTACACCGGCTACGACTTCCAGGGCAACCTGCTGAACACCGCCGGCACGCAACCGACCGTGCTCGAGCTGATCGGCCCCAGCCGTTCCGATACCTGGCGCTGGTCGTTCTGGGGCGAGATCGAGATTGCCCGCGGCACCACCTATGCGACGTCCACGTCGGTCACCACCACGTCGCCGCATCCCGGCAACCCGGCGGTGGCGGGCTGTCTGAGCAACGTCAACAGCAACAACGTGTACTGCGGCCTGCAGAGCCAGACCACGATCCTGGGCAAGGCCTCCACCACCGGCATGACGTCCGGCCCGTTCACCTGGGCTGCGAACCGGCCGCCGGTCCTGCGCCTCATGCAGACCTCGAACTCGTCGGACCGCACGCTGGGCCTGACCTACCAGAGCGCGCTGTCCGGCGATTTCCGTTTTTCCGTGGCGCAGACGGCCAGCAGCCAGAACGTGCTGCACCGCGTGCCGGATTTCAGTGACACCGAAGGTCTGGTGTTCCGCAACGTGGACGCTTTCCTGCCGCTGGGTCGCCTGCATTCGCAGGCCATCACGTTCGATACCACGGCCGTCGGCGCCACCCCGGGCGACGGCAACTTCGTGATGCGCCTGACGCCGGTGCCGAACGTGGCGGCGGTGTACCAGGACTATTACTGCGGCGGTGTGGTACCCGCCGCCGTGACCTGCACCACGGCCAACGAGCTGACCGATTTCTTCGGCAACACCGTCACGGTCTACAACAACCCGAACCCGGAAACACACGGCTATGTGCGCTGGGGCTGCACCAGCAGCACCGACCCCGGCTGCGCGGCTTTCACCACGCCGCCGACATCGACGGCCACCAACAACGGCATCTACTTCACTTCGCCGGGCGGCACGGTGGTGAACGTCGGCACCTCGAAGCTGGTGGGCGTGATGATCCAGGCGCTCACCCTGACCACGAAGGGACTCTGACGATGACGCTGAAGATCATCGCCACCGTATGTGCCCTGCTGGCGGCTGTTCCGGCCCGCGGCGAGCTGGACCCCATGGCCGATGCCGAGCTGTCCGGCGTCGAGGGCGCCGCCGGCATTGCCGTCGAGCTGGGGCTCTACATCAACTCCGCGGAAGGAACCGGTGCGCCGCTGGCCTCGCTGTCGAACTGCGCGGGCGTGCCGAACCCGTGTCACTTCGGCCTGCAGTTCTACAACCGGAACGATGCGTCCGGCGAATGGCTGGTGCTCAAGGACGCCTGGGCCAGCCTGGTGGTACCGACCCTGAACCTTGACGTCGGCATCCTGAGCGGCACTGCATCAAACACCGGTTATTTCGACACCGCCCGTTTCCAGAACGAGGCGGGCACCTGCCTGTTCGGTGCCGGCAACTGCACCACGGCCTACATCGGCGCGTTGCCCGGCCTGAAGATGTCGGTGCCGGCTCCGGCACCGTCCTACAACGGCACCACCTTTGCCAGCAGCGGCTACGACAGCGTCAGCCTGCAGATGAATATCGGCCGCATGGCCACGGAATTCGGCGCCACCGGCTACGACGGTGATGCCAACGGTTCCTTCATGGGCATCAGCATCCGCGACAACAACAGCAACTTCGCCGGTATCGCCCTGCGCGGCAACGGCTACATTTTCGGATTCTGAAACATGACGCTGCAGTTCCCGGAACGAATCCTCTGCTTCCTGATCGCGGCATGCCTGCTGCCCGGCGTGGCGCATGCCTACATGCAGCCGCTGGAGGACAGCGAACTCTCGCAGATCGAGGGGCAGGCGTTCTTCCAGACTGACAAGATGGTCGGAACCGGTACCACCGCCACCGGCACCAACAACATCACGTTCTACAAGATCGGTCTGGATACCCAGTTCGACTTCAACATGAACATCAAGGAGATGGAGCTGGGCCGTACGAATACCGGCGTGGATCTCTGGGGGCGTGATGTGGCTTTTGGCTGCGCGGCCAACGCTGCCGGTACCTGTGTGGATTCCTCGCTCGCAACCCAGTTGCGCCAGTTCAGTCTGAAACGGCCATTCCTGCAGATCGCCGTGGCCAACGACGGCGCCAAGGCAAGTCGGGAAGTGATCGGTATCCGCATCGGTGCCGAGAACGTCAATGGCCCGCTCAGCTTCGGCCAGTTGCTGTCATTCAGCGGCTACATGTCGGCCACGGCCAACTTCACCATGCAGGCCCAGACGGATGTGGCGGTGACCTGCGGGCCATCAACCGGCCCGTGTGTGGGTTCGGCTTCTCACTCCACGGGTATCAACTCGTTCGGCTACAACGCTCCGAACCAGTCCCTGGACATGGACAACTTTTCCATCACCGGCTGCGTGCTGATCATCATCTGCCTGACTGACCAGGCCCGTAACTACACGGTCAACATCAACTCGGCCTCGCAAAGCGGGAAGGTCGTGACAGCCAGTGGATCCCGCCTGACCCAGGCCATCATCAACGACATTGATTTCGACACGCTGATCAACAGCATCACGGGTTCGATGACGCTCAACCAGTCGAACGGCATCAACGAGAACCTGGTCAGCCTCGTGATCGGACAGGTGCGCTCCCAGGCCAATACCCAGGTAAAGAACCAGTTCCGTGCCGCGTTGCAGATTGGCGGGGGAGGGCAATTGCCCGGCTGCGCCTCGCTGGCCAGCTGTGACCTTCCGTATAACCTCGGCAACGTGCACCAGGTCCTGATCAACTCGCCGGACTTCGGGCTTTCCTTCCAGAAACAGGCGCTGTCCTATCCGGGCTATGTGGCGGCGATGAACACCGGCTGGAGCATGTACCTGCCCAACGCTTTCACCCTGAACGTGGTGCGGCCGGCATCCAACTTCACGTCCAATATCACCAACGGAAACGCCTACAACGGCAACATCATCAACCTGCCGCCGGTTTACGACAACTGCTGGGGCGCGGCGACGTTCTGCTGATGGAGACGATGCGCATGGGTCGACCGCTGCAGGTATTCGTGGCGCTGCTGATGGCAGCGGGGGCGGCGTCCTCGCATGCCCTGTCGGCACTGTCGGAAGGGGACATGGCGGCCGTGGCCGGCCAGGACGGCATTGCAATCAGCGTGCAACGCGCCGGTGCGCTGGCGCCGCTGCCGGTGGGCAGCCTGGTGTGGACCAACACCACCCCGGTGACCGATGCGGCCGTGACCTGGTCGGGCATGAGCAACAGCAACCTGTCCGGACTGGCGACCACGCTGAACATGAGTTTCGATATCGGTGCGTCCACGAACGCGGCACTGGGCCTGCCGATCGTGAACATCAGCGCCAGCATTCCCCGCAACCGCCTGCTGGCCACGGGCTTTTTCCACAGCAATTCGCCGGCACTGTCCAACGGCCAGATGGCCATCGACACCGGTGGCACGTTTTCCTATGCCGGCCCCTTGTGGATGGACGAAGTGGCGGCAACGGCCGGCAGCATCAACCTCGACATGATGCCGTCCAGTCTCTACTACCGTCAGGGCGGTGCCGGTGCGCCGGAATGGACCATGAACAACATGGAGCTGGATTTCGCCAGCAGCGCGGCCTTCCTGAATATCGCGCCCACCGGGCTCACGCTGGACGCGGCCTCGGCCACGGTGAAACTGGTTTCCGATTTCACGTTCGATGCCAACGGCACGTCGCCGTTTGCCATCACGGCCATCGACAGGCCCACCATCACCTCCGGCTGGTCGGGCGGGCTCAACAGTTTCCGCGCACGTCTGGCACCGGGCGGCGTCTGGACCGGCGGCGATCCCGGCTACACCGGAGTCAGCACGCGCGCGGCCGGCATCAACCTCGGGCTGCGCTGGAACTTCGACAACGCCACCTTCAACTGGGAGCTGGGCGAAACCGCGGATCCGGCACAGGCGCCGGCGGCGCCGCCGAAAGTGCGTTTCGACCAGTGGCAATCGATGAGCGCGGGCACCTTTGCGTTCAATTTTCCCAACATCACGCTGGGGCCGATCAACGCCGGCCAGGATCCGGGTGGCCTGTGCTGGCTGGGCAGCAGCAACCTCACGGCCTGCACCGGCAACGGCCGCCTGATCGATGTACCGGCCGAAAACGGCGCGCTCGCGCTGCTGATCCGGGACGCCCATCTGGGCGGTTACTCCAGCCGCGTGCAGATCCTCGATGATGTCAACCGTGACGGCGACTACGCCGATACCGTCAGCGGCCAGCCGGAAACGGTGGCCTACGGCTGGGGCCTGATCTACACCTTCGGCGATGTCGATGCGAACTTCTATCTCTACCCGGGTGGCGGCAATGCCAACAACGGCACGGCCCATCCGGGTACCACGGCCACGGTGCCGGGCTTGCGCAGTGACTTCGTGCTGAAATTCGGTTCGCGCGGCGTCGACAGCGGCGACATGGACAACGATGGCAACACCACGGAAGTGCTGGGCCCGGACATCACCAGCAACGATCCCTACACCGGTTTTGCCCAGGGCACGCATTTCATGATCGGCGATACCACGGCCGGCTATGCCATCGGCTTTCATTCCGGCGATTTCCTGATAGCCGCCAATGATGCCTATGTGTCGATCCTGTCCAGCGGCCTGAATTTTGCCACTGCGCAGGGGCGTCTGGCCTTCAAGGCGCGTTTCGGCGGCGGCACGTTCCCGACCCTGGTGACACCGGTGAAAGGCTTCGACCTCGACGTCAATTTCGAGACCAACAATTACGAGCTCAACCTGCTGGGCTCGCCGCCCTGCGGCACGCCGCCCTGTGCCACTTATCTACAGTACAACGGGACCCTGGATCTGGCGGATCTGGACACCGCGAACTTTTCCAACCAGGACAACACGGTCAGTGACACCACGGTGTCGGAACTGAACGATGACGACGGCAGCTACATATCGCTGGCGGAACCGGGTCGCCCGGCAGTCGATATCCGGTTTGCCCGCATCAGTGGCCGGGTGCGCTTTGCCAACGGAACGCTGGACATCACGTCCACAGCCGACAACGCTGCGAGCCAGCCGGCCAACCTGCGCATCAGTCACGACCTGCAGATCGGTGCCACGGCCGGCGGAGCGCCGCTGCGCATCGATCGTGTCGAATTCGGTGACCGCAGTCTCGGCACCATCGTCATGCCTTCCGGAGTTGTGCGCGCGACCTTCGCGCTCAAGTGCCAGACCACGACCGGCATCTGCCTGTAGGCTGCACGTTGTCCGGCCGGAGGCGCTGCTATCCCGGGGTGCGCTTGCCGCGCAGGTAGTCGCTGGGTGTGATCCCGGTCCAGCGCTTGAAGGACTGGGTGAAGCTGATCGTGCTCTCGTAGCCCAGCCGGATAGCCACTTCCTGTACGTAGATGTCGCCGCGGGCGAGCATTTCCTCGGCCAGCAGCCGCTTCACTTCATCCATCAGCGACCGGAAATTGGTTTTTTCCGCAGCCAGCTGGCGGCGCAGTTGCTGCGAGGAAAGCGAGAACTCCTTCGCCAGCTGCTCGAGACTGGGCATGGCATCCGGTTCCTGCACCAGCCGCTCGCGCACACGCCCGGACCAGCCCTGCCGGAAACGTCGCTTCTGCAGCAGGGCATGGCACTGTGCCTGGCACATCTTCCAGGTGAGTGCATTGCCGCGTGGCAGCCGCAGCGACAGCAGCCTGGTGTCTGCCACGGCCATGTAACGGTCGGATCCGAAGTCCGGCAGAATGCCGAATACCTTGCGGTATTCCTCCAGGTCTGCCTGCGGCTGGTGCATCACCTGCATGCGCAGCAGTGGCAGGGGAATGTCGGTGTTGAAGATGTCCTTGATGATGGACATGGTGGCCGCGCCGACCACCTCGGCAGCGAGTATGCGGATGCTTTCCGGCAGGTGGCCGACGTCGATGACCAGTCGTGTCTCGACTTCTCCGTATTCGATGCGCACGCGTGCCGGCGAGTTCGACAGGTCCAGATAGCGCTGTGCGAGATCGGCAGCATCGCGCAGGGTCGGGCTGCACAGCAACGCATAGCCCCAGATACCGAAGAAGGTGACCTTGATGCGGGTGCCGATGGCCAGCCCCAGCCCGCGGGCGCGTTCACCCATCAGTGTGTGCAGTCGCAGCATCATGGCCAGCTGCTGACCGGCCTCGATGTCGGCATCGGGATTGTCGAAGGTGGCAACGTCCAGTCCGAGACCCTGCAGGAGGTCGTTGGCGTCGATATTGTTCTCGCGCGCGATCTCCAGCATCAGACGGCAACCGGCGACGCTGATGCGGTAGCGGGGATTGCTGGCCGATGCCTGGTTATCGTGCTCGTTCATGGGCAATGCACGGGCCGACTCCGCATCAGCGTGCCGACAGGTGTGATGCGTCTGGCAGGTACTCGTTCGGTACGAACAGCGTGTTCCCCATGCCGGGTTTCCGGCGTCGTGCCTGCATGTAGTCGGACGGTGTCATGCCGGTCCAGCGTTTGAACGACTGGGTGAAGCTGATGCTGTTCTCGTAGCCAAGACGGATGGACGCCTGCTGGACTGTGATGTTGTCGATCAGCAGGATCTGCTCGGCCAGCATGCACTTCACTTCGTCGATCAGGGAGCGGTAGTTGCTGCCTTCGGCGGCGAGCGTGCGGCGCAGTTTCAGCGGGATCATGTCCAGACGGGCGGCGATGTCGTCGAACGACGGAATGTTGGCCGGGTCGCCGAGCAGCAGGTCGCGCACGCGGCCGGACCAGCCTTCACGGAATTTGCGCTGGTGCATCAGTTCCAGGCACTGGGCCTGGCACATTTTCCAGGACAGCGCGTCGCTGCGTGGCAGGCGGATGTCGAGCAGGCGGGTGTCGAACGTGCCGACGCAGTCGGAGCGCTCGAATTCCGGCGTGATGTGCAGTGCCGTCTTGTAGATTTCCGGTGCGGCCTGCGGTGCATGGCCGAACCAGAGCCGGTACAGCGGGATCGGCATGCCGACCACTTCTTTCTGCAGGGTGACGATGCAGGCAACGGTACGTTCGATCGCGTAGGTCTGGATAGCCGGCGGCAGGTGCGAGGCATCGAGGAAGATGGACGTTTCCCGTTCGTCCTGTTCGGTCCAGACCCGGCAGGGGCTGTGCGAGAGATCGATGAAGCGCAGCCCGAGTTCAAGCGCATCACGCAGGGTCGGGCTGCACAGCAGCGCATAGCCCCAGATGCCGAAGGTGGTGAGGCGGTAACGCAGGCCGGCCTCCAGGCCCAGTCCACGGCCGCGGTCGCCCAGTGCCGCCAGGATGTTGCCGATGACGGCCAGTTCCTGGGCCGCCTCGATTTCCACGTCCGGGTCTTCCAGCATGGCGGGCGTGATGCCGGAGCCGGCGAGGCAGGCAGCCAGGCTCAGTCCCTTCTCCAGTGCGAGATCCGTCTGCAGGCGGACACTGGCGATACCCCAGCGCAGCTTGCGGTTGAACAGGCGGTCCTTGGCGTCCATAGGCAACAGTTATTCTTGTTGTGTCTACTGCCGGGGCGGCAGGCGGCGAAATCTAGCGTTTAAACCCCTCCCAGCGTGAGGGGCAAACTGGCCGGCCGCCATAGGTGACCAATCGGTCGCTTCCGGCTTGCACCGGAAATGTGACGTTTGCACAGCCATCCGTCGCCAAATCACTACCGGTCGCGCGGCGACCGGTGCGCAAAAGGGTCAGCCGGGGTGGCTGATCAGGGCTGTGCTGAGGATGTCGATCAGTGGTTGCGGCCACAGGCCGAGCACGATCACGGCCACGAGGGCGAGTACGACGGTGATCCAGCCGGCACCGCGGGCCGGGGCCGGAGCACCGGCCGTTTCCGGTCTGGCGTAGAGGGCGGCCACGACCCGCAGGTAGTACCAGAGGCCCAGGGCACTGCCGACCACCACGAGCAGCAGCAGGTCCCAGCGGGCTGCCTCGGCACCGGCAGCCAGCACATGGAACTTGCCGATGAAGCCGGCGGTGAGCGGCATGCCGGCCAGCGAGAGCAGGGCCACGGCCAGCGTCAGGGCTGCCAGCGGAGAGCGCGAGGCGAGGGCGCGCACACCGTGCACGGTATCGACGTCGCGCTCCTGCGCGGCCGAGGACAGCACGCTGAGCACACCGAAGGCGGCCAGCGTGGTGGCGCAATAGGTGGCGAGGTACATGCCGGCAGCAACCGGCGCCAGCGAACCGCCGGCCACCAGCACGATCAGCAGGTAACCGAAGTGGGCCACCGACGACCAGGCCAGCATGCGTTTGAGGTTCTGCTGCTGCAGTGCCAGCAGGTTGCCGACCAGGATGGACAGTGCCGCGATGGCTGCCAGCACGTCGGGGAAATCAGCGGCGCTGCTTTCACCGGACAGTCCGGTCATCACCAGCAGGCGCAGCAGCACGGCCATGACGGCGATCTTGCCGACCGTGGCGAGGAATGCACCCACCGGAGCCGGCGCACCTTCGTAGACGTCGGCGGTCCAGGCATGGAAGGGCGCCAGCGACAGCTTGAAGGCGACGCCGGCCAGCAACACCAGCATTCCGGCCTGTGCCAGCCAAGCATCGAGTGCGCCGCGGGAATCAAACAGCGCCGCGATGCCGGCGAAATCCAGCCGGCCCGACTGGGCATACAGCAGGGCCATGCCGAACAACATGAAGGCGGTGGCGGCGGCCGACAGCACCAGGTATTTGGTGGCGCTTTCCAGCGAGTGCCGTTGCCGGAAGCGGTAGCCGACCAGCCCGTACATCGGGATCGACATCAGTTCCAGTCCGACGAAGAAGCTCGCCATGTGCTGGCTGGATGACAGCACCAGTGCGCCGTTCACCGAAATGGCCAGCAGCAGGTAGGCCTCTTCGCGGTTGCCGCCGTGATCGTTGCCGGCCGCCGTGAAGTACTGCTGCATCAGCAGCGTGCAGGCGATCGCGGCGATCAGAATCAGCCCGCTGTAGAACAGCGCGTGACCATCGACCACCAGCAGGCCGGTGAGTGCTTGCGGGCCGACCTGTGCGGCGCAGGGCACGGTGGCGAGCGTGACGGCAAAGCCGGTCAGGGCCAGCAGCGAGACGGTGCGGTGGCAACGGTGCACGGCAATCGCCGCCATCACCAGGATTACCAGTGCACTGCTGGCCAGCAGTGGCAGCGAAGCGAGGAACTGGTCTTGCGTCAGCATGTCGTTCGCCCGGAGATCAGGGAGTGGAGGTGATCAGGGCCTGCATGGCCGATGCCGACAGGTCGAGCACCGGTTGCGGCCAGAAGCCGAGCACCAGCAGCAGGGCTGCCAGTGCGCCGAGGGTCAGGAGTTCGCGCGCGTCGGCCGGCGCCAGCGTGCTGTCCGTTTTTGCCGGACCGAGGAACACGCGGTGCACCAGCGCCAGCGCGTACACCGCGGCCAGCACCAGGCCGATGGTGGCGGCGGCCGTCAGCCAGGGTTGCGATTTCCAGGCACCGAACAGCACGAGGAACTCGCCGATGAAGTTGCCCAGGCCCGGCAGGCCGAGTGTGGCGGCACCGAAGAACAGCGCGAACGGCGGAAGCAGCGCCATCCGTGTCCAGAGCCCGCCCAGCGCCGCCGTTTCGAAGGTGCCGGTGCGTTCGTACACCTGACCGGCGATCACGAACAGGGCGCCGGTGGAAATCGCACCGGCCAGCATCAGCACGACCGTGCCCTGGAAGCCGAGCAGGTTGCCGGCGTAGATGCCGAGCAGGATGAAACCCATGTGCGAGAGCGAGGCCCACGCGATCAGCCGTTTGGTATGGGTCTGCGCGAAGGCAAGCACACCGCCGTACACGATGGTGATGATCGCCAGGATCATGGCCACCGGTGCGAACTCCATCGACGCGTGCGGGAACAGCGGCAGTGCGAAACGCAGCAGGCCGAAAGCCGCGGTTTTCAGCAGCAGGCCGGTGATGTCCACCGAGCCGGCGGTGGGGGATGCCGCGTGTGCATCGGCCAGCCAGCCGTGCAGCGGCACCACCGGCAGCTTGACGGCAAAGGCGACGAAGAAGCCCAGCATCAGCAGCATTTCCGTACCCGGCGTCATCACCGTGCCGCGCAGTGTATCCAGTGCGAAGGTCCAGTTGCCGGTGGCCTCGTGATGCACGAACACCAGGCCGAGGATGGCCAGCAGCATCAGCAGACCGCCGGCCTGGGTGTAGATGAGGAACTTGATCGCAGCCTGCGTACGGGTCGGGCCGCCGGCGGCATTGCGCCCCCAGAGTGCGATGAGGAAATACATCGGCACCAGCATCGCTTCCCAGAACACGAAGAACAGGAACAGGTCCACGGCGAGGAAGATGCCGGCCACGCCGGCGAGGATCCACAGCAGGTTCAGGTGGAACAGGCCGATGTGCTCCTGCACTTCCTTCCAGCTGGCCAGCACGGCGACCGCGCCGAGCACGCCGGTCAGCAGCACCATCAGCAGGCCGAGGCCGTCCAGCGCAAGGTGGAACGCAATGCCGAAGGCAGGAATCCAGTCGAAACGGAATTCGCTGTGCCAGACCGGTTCACCGGCGTGGTAGGTGAAATCGCCGCCGCACCACAGGCCGGCGGCCAGCACGACCAGTGCCAGCGAGGCCGCCAGTGCGATCCAGCGCGGCAGCGTCTGGCCGAAACGCCCGGCCTGCCAGGCGAGCAGGCCGCCGAGAAAGGGGATGAGAAGGAACAGAACCAGCGTCATGTCATCGTCCCCTTACACCACCGCCAGACAGGCAATGCACAGCACCACGCCGGCGCCGATCAATGCCGCATAAACGCGCAGACGGCCGTTGTGGCCTGCAACCAGCGCGACGTTGAGTGCACCGGCCAGGCGTGCCGGCAGGTTCACGGTTTCTTCCACCGCGTCGACGCGGCCGGGTCTGGCCAGGAAGCGGAACGGGCGCACGAACAGGACGTCGTACAGCCAGTCGAAGCCCCAGGCGGCGCGCCACCAGGCCGAGAAGAAACGACCGACTGCGGATTGCGCGATCGCAGTCACCAGCTTGCGCTCGCCCAGGAACAGGAAGGCAGCAATGGCGATGCCGACAATGGCAACCGCACCGGAAATCATCGCGACATCATGCTTGCGTGCATCGTCGCCCAGCGCGGCACCGGCGCTGTCGGGCAGCACGCCGGCCAGCGGCGGATGGATCAGCGCACCGATGCCGGTCGACAGCACCAGCAGCACGCCCAGCGGCAGGTAGTGGCTGATGCCGTGGCCGGGATGCGCGTCCGTTTTCGCTTCGCCGTGGAAGGCGATGAAGATCAGCCGGAACGTGTAGATCGAGGTGAGGAAGGCCCCGATGAGCCCGGCCCACAGCAGCGGCTCGTTGCCGCTGGCCAGGGCTTCCCAGAGGATCTCGTCCTTCGACCAGAAGCCGGCGGTCACCAGCGGCAGTGCGGCAAGTGCCGCGCCGCCGACCAGGAAGCAGGCGTACACGAACGGCAGTTTCCTGCGCAGGCCGCCCATGCGGAACACGTCCTGCTCGTGGTGTGTGGCGATGATCACCGCGCCGGCGGACAGGAACAGCAGTGCCTTGAAGAAAGCGTGCGTCATCAGGTGGAAGATCGCCGCGCTCCAGGCGCCGACACCCAGCGCGAAGAACATGTAGCCGATCTGGCTCATGGTCGAGTAGGCGAGGATGCGCTTGATGTCGGTCTGCGCCAGCGCAGCGAAACCGGACAGCAGCAGGGTGATCGCGCCGATCACGCCGACCAGGTGCAGCACGTCCGGCGCCAGCAGGAACAGGCCGTGCGTACGTGCGATCAGGTATACGCCGGCGGTCACCATGGTGGCAGCGTGGATCAGCGCGGATACCGGTGTCGGGCCGGCCATCGCATCGGCAAGCCAGGTCTGCAACGGCAGCTGCGCGCTCTTGCCGACGGCACCGCCCAGCAGCATCAGGGCCGCCAGGTTCGCCATCGGGTCGCCGGCCTGCCAGGCCTGCGGTGCCTTCACCAGCAGCTCCTGGATGTTCAGCGTGCCGAAGGTGGCATAGAGGATGAACAGGCCGATCGCCATGAACACGTCGCCGATGCGGGTGATCACGAAGGCCTTGAACGCGGCGTTGCCGTTGGCGACATCCTTGTAATAGAAGCCGATCAGCAGGTACGAACAGAGCCCCACGCCTTCCCAGCCCAGGTACAACGCGAGCAGGTTGTCACCCAGCACCAGCATCACCATGCTGGCGACGAACAGGTTCATGTAGGAGAAGAAGCGTGCATAGCCTTCCTCGCCACGCATGTACCAGCTGGCGAACAGGTGAATCAGGAAACCGACACCGGTGATCACGCCGAGCATGGTGACGGCGAGGCCGTCGACGTGCAGGCCGATGGTCGGTGCGAGGCCGCCCGCGGAGAACCAGGTCCACAGTGTCTGCACGTAGACGCCGTCGGCCGGCGGGGCGGTCAGGAACGCATGGCCCGCGTACGCCGTGGTCAGCGCCGCCAGCCCGATCGAGCCGACGCCAATGACGGCGGCCAGGTTTTCCGGCACGCGGCCGTTGCGCATGGCCGCGAGCGCTGCCAGCAGCACATAGCCCAGCAGCGGGAACAGTACGGTCAGGAAGATCAGGTTCATCCGCGCATCTCGCTGGCGGCGTCAACATCCAGGGTTCGGAAGCGACGGTACAACTGGAAGACGATGGCAAGGCCGATGGCCGCTTCGGCGGCGGCCAGTGCCAGGATCAGGATGAACATCACCTGACCGTCGGCCTGGCCCCAGCGGCTGCCGGCGACCACGAAGGCAAGCGCAGCGGCGTTGAGCATGATTTCCAGGCTCATCAGTACAAACAGGATGTTGCGGCGCACCAGCAGGCCGCAGAAGCCGAGTGCGAACAGGATGGTGGCCAGGATCAGGCCGTGGTTCATATCGATGCCGTTCATGACGTCACGGCTCCTTGTGGTCGTGGCGGCCGAGGTGCCAGGCAGCGACCATCGCCGCCAGCAGGAGCATCGACACCAGTTCCACGATCAGCACGTAGGGGCCGAACAGGGTGATGCCGACTTCCTTCGCCGGAATGGTTGTCTCGCCGACGGGCGCGATGCCTTGCGGCATCACGATCAGCAGCTGGGCCAGCAGTGCGGCCGACAGCACCGCCGGATACCACCAGGCAGAAAGCGCCAGCCACTGCTTCTCCTGGCGGATGGTTTCCTCGCCGAGGTTCAGCATCATCACCACGAATACGAACAGCACGAGGATGGCGCCGGCGTACACGATCATTTCCAGCATGGCGGCAAAGGGTGCGCCCAGTGCAAAGAAGATCATCGCGACGGCCAGCAGCGACACCACCAGGCAGAGCAGGGCATGCACCGGATTTTTTCCGGTAATCACGCCCAGCGTGGCCAGGATGGCAACGGCGGCAGCGGTATAGAAAGCGATTTCCACGTCAGTTGTCCTCGTGTGCGCTCAGGGCAGCAGGCCTTTCACGTCCACCGGAGCGGCTTCGTTCTGTGCCGCACCTTTCGGCTTGCCGGCGATGGCCATGCCGGCCACGCGGTAGAAGTTGTATTCCGGATACTTGCCCGGGCCGCTGATCAGCAGGTCTTCCTTCTCGTACACCAGATCCTGCCGCTTGTATTCGGCCATTTCGAAATCCGGCGTCAGCTGGATGGCGTTGGTCGGGCAGGCCTCTTCGCACATGCCGCAGAAAATGCAGCGCGAGAAGTTGATGCGGAAAAATTCCGGATACCAGCGGCCGTCTTCCTTCTCGGCTTTCTGCAGGGAGATGCAGGCTACCGGGCAGGCGACCGCGCACAGGTTGCAGGCAACGCAGCGCTCTTCGCCATCGGGATCGCGGGTCAGCACGATGCGGCCGCGGTAGCGCGGCGGCACGTAGGGTTTCGTTTCCGGATACAGGATGGTGTCGCGCGGACGGAACATCCGCATCGCCACCAGCCACATGCTGCGCAGCTGGGTCCAGCTGCCGACCAGGATGTCGATGATCAGTTTCATGGATACCTCAGGCCGGGCCGCTGCCGAGCAGGATCAGCGCGCCGGTCACCAGCAGGTTGATGACGGTCAGCGGCAGGGCGAATTTCCAGCCGACATCCATCAGCTGGTCGTAGCGGGGGCGCGGCAGTGCGGCGCGCAGCAGGATGAAGAACACGATGAAGGCCGCGACCTTCAGTGCAAACCAGATCACCGGCGGGATGAATTCCAGGTAAGGCAACGGCAGCCAGCCGCCGAAGAACAGCGTCACGATCATGGCGGACACAACCACCACGCCGACGTATTCGCCAACGAAGAACATGCCCCACTTCAGGCCGGAGTATTCGGTGTGATAGCCGGCGGCCAGTTCCTGTTCCGCTTCCGGCAGGTCGAACGGGCTGCGGTGGGCAACGGCGACACCGGCCAGCGTAAAGGTGATGAAGCCGAAGAACTGCGGGATCACGTACCAGCAATCCTGCTGCGCTTCGACGATTTCGCGCAGGTTGAAAGTGCCTGCCAGCGCGACCGTACCCATGGCGGAAATGCCCATGAACACTTCGTAGGTCACGGTCTGCGCGGTGGAGCGCAGGCCGCCCAGCAGTGCGTACTTGTTGTTGCTGGACCAGCCGGCCAGCATCACGGCGTACACGCCGAGGCCGGCCATGGCGAGGAACAGCAGCAGGCCGATGTCGAGATCCGCCACGCCCCAGTCAGGGGTCACCGGCACCACGGCGAAGGAAACCAGCAGCGCACTCATCGCGATCATCGGTGCGATCCAGAACGTCACCTTGTCGGCGAAGGGCGGTGTCCAGTCTTCCTTCATGAACATCTTGATCATGTCGGCCGGCAGCTGCAGCAGGCCGAACCAGCCGACCCGGTTCGGGCCGTGGCGGTCCTGCCACACGGCCAGCAGGCGACGCTCGACGAAGCTGAGGAATGCGGCGGAAATCACCACGGCCAGCAACAGGATCACTGTCTTGACCACGCCGGCCAGCACGGCCAGCACGGTCGGCGTCAGCCAGGATGCCGGCAGCAGCGGCGACAGCAGGAATGACAGCGCGCTTTCCATCACGCGGCCTCCGAGCGGGTCACGCCCAGCCACAGCACGCCGTTGACCTGCGGCAGGCCGGGAATGCCGGCCGGCACACCGACCAGACCGGCGGCGAGCGCCGGCTGCACGCGAGCCGTCAGGCTGCGGGCCACGCCGTTGACGGTGACACGCACGGTATCGCCGTCACGGATGCCGAGGCGTTGTGCGTCGGCGGTGCCCAGCGCGACATAGGCGGAGGGCAGCTGGCCGGCCACGACCGGGCTGCGTGCCGACAGTTCTTCGCTGCCATGGATGTGATACAGCGGCACGGCGCGCAGCGCGTCGGTGCGCGCCGCAAAAGCTTCCGGCGCAGCCGATACGGCATAGCTGCTGTCGGAAGGCTCAATCAGGCGTACACCGGCATCGCCGCCTTTCAGGTGGCCGCCGACTTCATCCTGGAACTTGTTCCAGGCGGAGGGCGAGTTCCAGCCCGGGCTCCAGGCGAACGGAGTGAGCGGGCCGGATTCGAGCGGACCGGTATAGCCTTCCATGGAAAACGCCAGCGCGCTGTCGTTGTCCTGCGGTGCACGCGGCTCATGCACGGAGATGTTCGCGCGCATGGCGGTGCGGCCGGAAGAGCGGCGCGGCGAACGGGCAATCTTCAGGCCCATGACGCGGTAATCAGCATCCGGTGCGACGTCGGCGATGCCTTTCAGCTCGGGAATCTGCAGCGCGCAGGCGCGCGCGGCGTCGTCCAGGCAGGTCCAGTCGATGGCGCAGTTGTTGCGCGCGCACTCGACGGCATGCAGCCAGCGCCAGCTTTCGTGGATGCGTTCGTCCGGGCGGTAGTAGACCGGATCGAACACCTGGAAGAAGCGCTGCGCGCGGCCTTCGTTGCTGACCACGGTGCCATCGCCTTCGGCAAAGCTGGCGGCGGAAAGCACGATGTTTGCCTTCTCGACTGTGGGCGTACGCTGGTGGTCGAGCACGATCACGCTGCGGGCGGCGGCCAGCGCGGCATCGACCGTGGCGGCCGGCAGGCGGCGATACAGATCGTTTTCCAGCACGATCACGACATCGGCCTCGGCACGTGCCAGCTGCGCGAGCATCGTATCCACGGCCTCGCCGTCGATCAGCGCCACGCCGAGGCTGTTCACTTCCGGTACCGCAAGCGTGATGCCGGCAGCTTTCTCCCGGGCTTTCAGGGCGCGGGCGACGGCCGCAGCGGCATCGATCACGGCGTTGCTGCCGGCGCCGGTGCCGGATACCACCAGCGGTTTGTTCGCGGCCAGCAGGGCCTGTGCGATGCGTTGTGCCAGCGCCGCAGTGGCGGCGTCGAGGCCGCTGACGGCCGGTTGCTGCGCATCGATGGCATGGGCAACCGCGAAGCCGAGGCGGGCAATGTCTTCGGGTGCGGCGCGGAGCGTATCGGCTGCGATGTCGTCGAGGCGTGTGGCATCGAAAGATGCGATGAACACCGGCGACAGATCGCGCTGGCCGATGTTCTGGATGGCTTCGGCCTGCCATTCGGCAACCTTGCGGCCGGCGGCATCCGCCTTCGCCTTGTTCTTCGCGCTCTGGCGCAAGGCCAGGGCGATGCGCGGTGCCGTCTGGGTGACGTCTTCACCCAGCACCAGTACCGCATCGAACTGCTCGATCTCGCGCAGCGACGGTGTGCGCACGCCGCCTTTTGCCAGCACATCGCGCACCCGGCGCAGCAGGGCCAGCTCGTCGGCATTGACGCCGACACTGAAATTGCCGGCTCCGACCAGTGCGCGCAGCGCAGCATTGGCTTCCAGCGTGGCACGCGGTGATCCGATGCCGATCACCCGGCGGGCGCTGCGCAGGGCGGCGCCGGCGGCGGCGACGGATTCATCGACGCCGGCAGCGGCAAGCTTGCCGTTATGGCGCAGCAGCGGCTGGCGCGGGCGATCGGTGTTGTTGACGAAGCCGTAGCCGAAGCGGCCGCGGTCGCACAGGAAGTAGTGGTTCACCGAGCCGTTGTAGCGGTTCTCGATGCGACGCAGCTCCCCGTAGCGCTCGCCCGGAGAGATATTGCAGCCGACCGAGCAGCCCTGACAGATGCTGGGTGCGAACTGCATGTCCCATTTGCGGTTGTAGCGCGCCGAGTGTGTCTTGTCGGTGAACACGCCGGTCGGGCAGACCTCGGTCAGGTTTCCGGAGAATTCGCTTTCCAGCTTGCCGTCGGCCACGCGGCCGAAATAGACGTTGTCATGTGCCCCGTACACGCCGAGGTCGGTGCCGCCGGCGTAATCCTTGTAGTAGCGCACGCAGCGGTAGCAGGCAATGCAGCGGTTCATCTCGTGGTTGATGAACGGGCCGAGGTCCTGGTTCTGGTGCGTGCGCTTCTCGAAGCGGTAACGACGGGTGGCATGACCGGTCATCACCGTCATGTCCTGCAGATGGCAGTGACCGCCTTCCTCGCACACCGGGCAATCGTGCGGGTGGTTGGTCATCAGCCATTCGACGACCGATTCGCGGAAATCGCGCGCTTCCTGGTCGGTGACGGAAATGATGGTGCCGTTGCTGGCCGGTGTCATGCAGCTCATCACCAGCCGGCCGCGCTTGTCGTCCGGGTTGGCGTACTGTTTCACGGCGCACTGGCGGCAGGCGCCGACCGAGCCCAGGGCCGGGTGCCAGCAGAAGTAGGGCACGTCGATGCCGAGCGAAAGGCAGACCTGCAACAGGTTGTCGCTGCCGTCGACTTCGTATTGTTTGCCGTCGATGTGGATGGTGGCCATGTTTTCAGTTCACCGCCGTCGTCGGGATCTGCGACGGAATACCTTTCTGGAATTCCGGTTTGAAGAACTTCAGTGCGCTCTGCAGCGGTTCCATCGCGCCGGGGGCATGGGCGCAGAAGGTCTTGCCGGGGCCGAGCGCGCGGGTCATCTGTTCCAGGAACTCGATGTCGCCGGGCTTGCCCTGGCCCTGTTCGATGGCGCGCAGCACCTTGACCGTCCAGGGCAGGCCGTCACGGCAGGGCGTGCACCAGCCGCAGGATTCGCGCGCGAAGAATTCTTCCAGGTTGCGTACGACGGACACCATGTTCTGGCGGTCGTCGACCGCCATGATCAGGCCGGTGCCCATGCGGCTGCCGTTCTTCATGATGGTGTCGAAGTCCATCGCCAGATCGAGATGCTCCGGCATCAGGAAGTCGGTGGAGGCGCCGCCGGGCAGCCAGCATTTCAGCTTCAGGCCGTCGGCCATGCCACCGGCATGCACTTCGAGGATCTCGCGGGCGCTGGTACCGATCGGCAGTTCCCAGACACCGGTCCGTTTCGTGCGGCCGGACATGCCGTACAGCTTGGTGCCGCCATCCGGCGATTTGCCCTGCGACAGGCCTTTGAACCAGTCGGCGCCGTTGAGCACGATGTGCGGGATATTGCACAGGGTCTCGACGTTGTTGACGATGGTCGGCTTGCCCCAGGCGCCGGCAATCTGCGGGAAGGGAGGTTTGCTGCGCGGGTTCGCGCGGCGGCCTTCCAGCGAATTGATCAGCGCGGTTTCCTCACCGCAGATGTAGCGGCCGGCGCCGGTGTGCACGTAAAGCTCGAAATCCCAGCCGGTGCCCAGCACGTTCCTGCCGATGTAGCCGGCGGCTTTTGCCTCGGCGATCGCCTTGTTCAGGCGTTCGGCGGCAACGATATATTCGCCGCGCAGGAAGATGTAACCGCGGTACGCACCGATGGCGTAGGCAGAGAGGATCATCGCCTCCACCAGCTGGTGCGGCAGCTGTTCCATCAGCAACCGGTCCTTGAAGGTGCCGGGTTCCATCTCGTCGGCGTTGCAGACCAGATATTTTTTGCCGGCGTCCGGCCCCATCGGGATCAGCGACCATTTGACGCCGGTGGGAAAGCCGGCGCCGCCGCGGCCGCGCAGGTTGGCGTCCTTCACCACTTTCTGGATGTCAGCCGGCGGCAGATCCTTCAGCGCCTTGCGCAGGCCGGCATAGCCCTGCTGCGCTTCATAGGCTTTCAGGTCCAGCGGCGCGCCGTCGGCACGCAGGCGGAAAGTCAGCGGATGTGTTTCAGCGGTCTTCAGGGAGCTCATTTGTACTGCTCCAGCAGACGGGCGATGTTCACCGGCGAGACGGGACCGTGGGTGTCGTCGTCGATCATCAGCGTCGGGCCCTTGTCGCAGTTGCCCAGGCAGCATATCGGCAGCAGCGTGAAGCGGCCGTCCGGCGTGGTCTGCCCGTACTGGATGCCCAGCTGTTTCTGCATTTCCGCTTTCACTTCCTCATAGCCGGTGAGGAAGCAGCCGATGCTGTCGCACACGGAAATGACGTGGCGGCCGACCGGGCGACGGTAGATGCGGTTGTAGAAAGTGGCGACACCGTCGACATCCGAAGCCGGGATGCCGAGCACGGCAGCAATGGCCTCGATGGCGCCGTCCGGCACCCAGCCGTGGTGCTTCTGCACGGCCTTGAGTGCGTCGATCGAGGCGGCGCGCGGGTCTTCGTAGTGTTCCATGGCGTGCTCGATCTCGTGCCGTTCGGCATCGGAGAGCACGTAGGTCTGGTTAGCGGTCGACATCGGCCATCACAAAATCAATGCTGGCAAGGAAAGCGATCAGGTCCGGAATCATCGAACCGCGGATCACCGCCGGGATTTGTTGCAGGTGCGCGAAACTCGGCGTGCGGATACGCGTGCGGTAACTCATGGTGCCCGCGTCCGACGTCAGGTAGTAACTGTTGATGCCCTTGGTGGCTTCCACCAGCACGCTGGCCTCGCCGGCCGGGATCACCGGGCCCCAGGACACGCCGAGGAAGTGCGTGATCAGGGTTTCGATGTCCTGCAGCGTGCGCTCTTTCGGCGGCGGGCAGGTCAGCGGGTGGTCGGCCTTGTAGGGTCCGGCCGGCATGTTCTTCAGGCACTGCTCGATGATGCGCAGGCTCTGGCGGATTTCCTCGACGCGCACGATGCAGCGGTCGTAGGCATCGCCGTTCTGTGCCAGCGGCACGTCGAACTCGAAGTTCTCGTAGCCACAGTAGGGGCGTGCCTTGCGCAGGTCGAAGTTGACGCCGGTGGCGCGCAGGCCGGCACCGGTCACGCCCCACTCGATGGCTTCCTTCGCGTTGTACTGTGCGACGCCGATGGTGCGGGCTTTCAGGATGCTGTTCTTCAGCGCGGCGCCTTCATAGTCCTTCAGCCGCTTCGGCATCCACTGCAGCAGGTCGGCGACCAGCTTTTCCCAGCCTTTCGGCAGGTCATGCGCGACGCCGCCGATGCGGAACCAGGCCGGATGCATGCGGAAGCCGGTGATGGCCTCGATGATGTCGTAGACCTTCTGGCGATCGGTGAAGATCACGAAGATCGGCGTCATGGCGCCCACATCCTGGATGTAGGTGCCCAAGAACAGCAGGTGGCTGTTGATGCGGAACAGTTCGGTCAGCAGGATGCGGATCACATTGACGCGATCCGGCACGGTGATGCCGGCGAGTTTTTCCACCGTCATCACGTACGGCAGGTTGTTCATCACCCCGCCGAGGTAGTCGATGCGGTCGGTATACGGGATGTACGAGTGCCAGCTCTGGCGCTCAGCCATCTTCTCGGCACCGCGGTGGTGGTAGCCGATGTCAGGGACGCAGTCGACGATTTCCTCGCCGTCCAGTTGCAGCACGATGCGGAAGGCGCCGTGCGCGGACGGGTGGTTGGGGCCGAGGTTGAGGAACATGAAGTCCTCGTCCGCGGTGCCGCGTTTCATGCCCCATTCTTCCGGGTTGAAGCGCAGCGCTTCCTGCTCGAGATCCTGCTTGGCGGCATCCAGCATGAACGGATCGAATTCGGTGGCGCGCGCCGGGTAGTCCTTGCGCAGCGGGTGGCCCTGCCAGGTGCGCGGCAGCAGCAGCCGATACAGGTGCGGGTGACCGTCGAAGCGGATGCCGAACAGGTCCCACACTTCGCGCTCGTACCAGTCGGCGTTCGGCCAGACATTGCGGGCGGTCGGCAGCGAGAGGTCGGAAGCGGCGAGGGCGACCTTGATGCGGACGTCGCTGTTACGGTCTATGGAAAGCAGGTGGTAGAAGACGGTGAAGTCGGAAGCCGGCAGGCCGTCGCGTTTCGTGCGCAGGCGCTCGTCCATAGCCGACAGGTCGTACAGCATGGTGTACGAACGCGTGTGCAGGAACTGCAGTACTTCGATGGCGCGCGCGCGCGGGACCCACAGGGTGGGCGTGTTGTCCTTGGTGGCCTGGAACACGAACGTATCGGCGCCGAACCGGTCCGCCAGTTCGCGCACCACGGTGTGTTCGCCGCCGGCCAGTGCCGGTGCCGCAGTTTCGCTCATGGTCATACCTGGTCGGGCGTGCGCAGATTGGTGACGGCGATGCGTTCGGCGCGCTTGCGTTCACGTTCGGACGGCATCTGCGCGCGGTACACGCCCTGGTCGCCGACCACCCACGACAGCGGGCGACGCTCCTGGCCGATGGAGTCCTGCAGCAGCATCAGGCCCTGCAGGAAGGCTTCCGGGCGCGGCGGACAGCCGGGGATGTAGACATCGACCGGCAGGAACTTGTCGACGCCCTGCACCACGGAATAGATGTCGTACATGCCGCCGGAATTGGCGCAGGAACCCATCGAGATCACCCACTTGGGTTCCAGCATCTGTTCGTACAGGCGCTGCACGATAGGCGCCATCTTGATGAAGCAGGTGCCGGCCACCACCATCAGGTCGGCCTGGCGCGGCGAGGCCCGGATGACCTCGGCGCCGAAGCGGGCGACGTCGTGCGGCGAGGTGAACGCGGTCGCCATCTCCACGTAGCAGCAGGACAGGCCGAAGTTGTATGGCCACAGCGAGTTCTTGCGGCCCCAGTTCACCAGGTCGTGGGCCCCGGTTTTCACCAGGTCCTCGAGCTTGCCCATGTAGATGTTGCGATGCACCTGGTCGGCGAGCGGATCCTCGACCGTGGTTTTCTGTTCGTGCGGATAGCGATTGGCGGTCGCCGGATCGATATGCGTCAGCGTGTACTTCATGGCCGCAGTGCCTCGCTCAGCGCGAAGGGTTCGGGGTTTGGGCATCCTGCCGCGTGTCGGACGGTACCGCGTGGCGGCGACGTTGTGCCGGCGCCCAGTCCAGGGCGCCGATCCGGTGCAGGTACCAGAGGCCCAGCAGCAGTTCACCGACAAAGACGCAGACGACGGCGAAGCCGGCCCAGCCGGCCTCGCGCACGGATACCGCCCAGGCGTACAGGAACAGGGCCTCGACATCGAAGATCACGAAGAACATCGCGATCAGGTAGAACTTGGCGGAGAAACGCAGGCGGGCGCCACCGGCGCCGACCACGCCGGATTCGAAGGGTTCGTTCTTGGCGCGGCCCCAGTAGCGGCCGCCCAGCCATACCGGCAGGCCGACCATGAAGGCGCAGATGAAGGCGATCAGGAAAAACCAGACGCCGAGGGACCAGGTTTGGGTGAGTGTTTCGGTGGGCGTCACGCAGGCTACTCCCGACGTTGGGCGTTGGCGCGTATGCCGCCGTGACGCTGGGCCCGGCTCGGCGGCGCGCATGATACGCGGCGCACTACACCCTGTAAATTTGTGTGTACCCGCCGCCGCCGGACTTCAGCGATGGCCGGCCAGCATGGCCAGCGGCCAGTGTACGGGACGGATGCCGTCGCCGAACGCGGTACGCAGGTCCGTGGCAACGGCAGCCAGCGGGTCCCGGCCGGTCCGGGTGCGGTGCCGCTTCACGGCCGACCAGGTGCCCAGGTAGCCGAGCAGGTCATTGCAGGACCAGTCGGCTGCCATGGAAAAGGCCGGTGGCGCCAGCCGCTCGAACGGGAACGGCAGCTCCCGGTACCCGGTTTCCACGTGATGACGCTCGCCCGGCCAGTCGCTGCCCAGCAGGTCCGCATAGAGGTGCTCGACCACGGCGTCGATGGCCGGGGTCACGGTGAGCCGGTTGTAGGTCCAGGCCGCGGCCAGCCCGCCCGGACGCAGGACGCGCCGGGCCTCTGTATAAAAAGCAGGCAGCTCGAACCAGTGCAGGGCCTGGGCGACGGTCAGGCAGTCGGTGCCGGCATCCGGCAGGGGAATGGCCTCGGCCGGCGCCACGGCATAGCTCACCCGCTCCGCCGGTTCCGCCTCGGCAATCTGGGCCGCGCTGGCATCGAAGGCCAGTACCCGGCTGAAGTGGCGGGCCAGCGCGGTGGCGGCCTGGCCGTTGCCGGTAGCAACGTCCACGGCCAGGGTGCGGGCCGGCGCCCGGTCCGCCAGCCACGCAAACAGGGCATCGGGATAGCGCGGCCGGTGGCGGGCGTAGCCGGCGCTGGCGGTGGAAAAATGATCGTGGAAGGTCATGCGCGGGGTTCCGGCGGGCAGTGCGGGCGCGCGCTTATACTGCGCGCCGGATGCGCAACGGGAAACAGCGGCATGCAGCATGACGTGATCGTGGCGGGAGCAGGGCAGGCGGGCAGCGCCTGCGCGTACGATCTCGCCACCGCGGGCCTGTCGGTGTTGCTGGTGGATCGTCGCGAATTCCCGCGCTTCAAGGCCTGTGCCGGCGGTGTCACCACCAAGGCCCTGCACCGCTACCGGTTTTCGGTCGCACCGGTCATCCGCCAGGTGGAAAGTGCGTTCCGCATGTCGATGTACCTACGGCGCGAGGCTGTCCTGCAGGCACCGGCACCGATCTGTGCGATGACCGTGCGCACCGAGCTGGACAACCTCTGCGTCGAGCGTGCGCGGGCGGCCGGTGCGCAGTTCCGTACCGTTGGCCCGGTCCGTGCCGTCGATGAGTCCGCGGATGCGGTAGCGGTGACGCTGGAGAGCGGCGAAATCCTGCGCGCGCGCTATCTGGTCGGTGCCGACGGCGCACATTCGCAGATCCGGAAACTCACCGGCGGCTTCGTGCCGGACCGTACCGCGGTGGCCATGGAAGGGCTGGTGCGGCTGCCGGCCGGCATGCCGTTGCCGCCCATGACGTTTGATTTCGGTGTGGTGGGGCAGGGGTATGGCTGGCTGTTCCCGAAGGGCGACCACGTCAATGTCGGCATCTACACACGCCGGCCGGAAGAAGTCGATTTCAACAAGGATCTGCTGCGCGATTACGTACAGCGGCGCCTGGGTGTCAGTGGCGATGCCATCGAGCACCTGGTCGGCTTCCCGATCGGCACCGGCGGCGAGCATTACCAGCCACGCAGCGAGCGCGTGCTGCTGGCCGGTGATGCGGCCGGCATGGCGGAGGCCCTGCTCGGCGAGGGCATCTACAACGCGGTGCTGACCGGGCAGATGGCCGCCAACGCCATCGTGCTGGCGCTGGCCGGCCATGCGAGTGCGCGGGCGCTGTACGACGATTATTCCGCCATCGTGCGCGGCGACATCGACAACTGCCGCTCGCTGGCGAAGCTGTTCTACAAGTTCCTGCCGGTCAGCTACGGCATCCTGCGCCATGTGGTGAACGACACGCTCATGAACGGTTTTGCGGCGGGTTTGACCACCACCGGCTGCAAGCGGGCCTTCTTCACCCGCCGGCCCCGCTACGACTTCACGCCGCCGCTGTCCCTGCTGGCACGCGAGCCGCTGGGGCGGGACCCGGGGCATACGGGTATTGCCTGATTCGCTTTTCCCGGCGTTAACGCCTAGACTGCGCGCCGCCACCTGCCACGCCAATCAGCGGGTGCGTCGTTTCCAGACATCCCGACCGTTCCGGTCCTTCAATACGTCTGCCTCGATTGGTGCTGTGCCGCAGGTGCAGCAGGCCGTCGCAGGAGTCCATCGCTACATGTCATCCGAAAATACCTTCGCGGCCCTCGGGCTCGCGCCGGCGCTGCTGCGCGCCATCGACGAAGCCGGCTACAGCACGCCGACGCCGATCCAGCAGCAGGCCATCCCCGTCGTGCTGTCCGGCCGTGACCTGCTCGCTGCCGCCCAGACCGGCACCGGCAAGACCGCGGGCTTCACGCTGCCGATCCTGCAACTGCTTTCCACACGCGCCGCGCGCGTGGTGAAGCCCGGCACACCGCGTGTGCTGGTGCTGACGCCGACCCGCGAGCTGGCGGCACAGGTGGAGGAGTCCGTGCGCACCTACGGAAAGCACCTGCCGCTTTCCTCAATGGTGATGTTCGGCGGTGTCGGCATGCAGCCGCAGATCGACAAGCTGAAAAAACGCGTCGATATCCTTGTGGCCACCCCCGGCCGCCTGCTGGATCACGCCGGCCAGAAAACGCTGGACCTTTCCGGCATCGAGATCCTGGTGCTCGATGAGGCTGACCGCATGCTGGACATGGGTTTCATCCATGACATCAAGCGTGTGCTGAAGCTGCTGCCGGCACAGCGTCAGAACCTGCTGTATTCGGCCACGTTCTCCGACGAGATCCGCCAGCTTGCACAGGGGTTGCTGCACAACCCTGCTTCTGTGGAAGTGGCGCGTCGCAACACGGCTTCGGAACTGGTGACGCAGCGCGCCTACCTGACGGCAAAAGACCAGAAACGTTACCTGCTGGCGCATCTGATCACACAGGGCAGCTGGGAACAGGTGCTGGTATTCACGCGCACGAAGCACGGCGCCAACCGCCTCGCCGAATTCCTGGACAAGAACGGCCTGCCGGCCATGGCCATTCATGGCAACAAGAGCCAGTCGGCGCGTACGAAGGCGCTGGGGGATTTCAAGGCCGGCACGCTGCGCGTGCTGGTGGCCACGGACATTGCTGCACGCGGACTGGACATCGACCAGCTGCCGCACGTGGTGAACTACGAGCTGCCGAATGTGCCGGAAGACTACGTGCACCGTATCGGCCGCACCGGCCGTGCCGGCGCCACCGGCGAGGCCGTGTCGCTGGTCGATCCCGAAGAGCAGAAATTCCTGCGCGATATCGAACGTCTGATCCGGCGGGAAGTCCCGCGGGCGAAAGCAGACGGTTTCGTGCCGGCGGCGGTGCAGCAGCAGGCCTCGGCCGATGGCTATAACCGTCCGCGCCCGCCGATGCAGCCGCGCCGTCATGGTGGCGGAGGCGGGGGGCGCGGGCAGGGCGGAGAACGGCGCAGCAACGGCGGCCCGCCAGGGTCACGCCAGGGCGGCGGCGGCAACGGCAATCGCCAGGGCGGTCATCGCGGTGGCGGTGGTGGTGGCCAGCGTTCCGGCGGAGCGCCGCGCAGCGGGAACCGCTGAGCGCGCTCAGCGGAAAATCAGCACACCGTCGCGTACGGTGCTGTCGATGCCGTAGTCGAGTGCGGACTTGAGCACCCACTTCTCTGCCATTTTGGCGAAGGTGCCGTCGGTCCGTATCTGGGCGGCGGCATCTTTCCACTTGCGCACGGTGGCCTCCGGCGTGCCGCGTGACATCAGGATGTAGACCTCGGACGAACGCGGTGAGTAGATATTCACCAGTTCGCCTTTCGGGCAGCGCAGCTTCCTGCAGTAGAAGGCAACGCCCTGCGGCTCGAAGAAGATGGCCTCGACCTTGCCGGCCAGCAGGTTGGCAATGTTCTGCTCCGGCTCTGCCACCGGCACAAGATTGGAGAACTCCTGCTTCTGCAGCCACAGCGCACGCACATCGCCCTCGGTGACACCGATGCTGGTTGCCTTGCGCATGTCCTCTATGCTGGCGACTTTCAGCGCGCTGTCCTTGCGTACGTACAGCACCCAGGGCTTGCGGAATACATGCGCAATCCAGTGGAACTGGTCCTCGCGCTCGTTGGTGCGGGAGAAACTGAACGCCACCACGTTCGGCTGCAGGCGTGCCGCTGTCAGCGCCTCGGTTTCCGGCACGATCAGGATGGGATCACTGTTGCCCACACGCTTCTGGATCTCGCGCACGTAGTCGACACTGATGCCGCGTGGTGTGCCGTTCTCGGAGGCGAAGCTGCCCGGGGGCTCCTGCACACCGAGAATGCGTATGTCGGCGGCTGCGGCCATGAGCGGCAGCATCAGCGCGCAGGTCAGCAACAGGGTTCGGGAATGGCGGCTCGTCATGACTTCCTCCTTCATGGTGGAAACGGCCTGCGGACTGCCAAGCCTCATCGTGGGGCTTCCGGCAGCTGTGACGCCGGTGTCGTTTGTTGTTGTCGCCGGGCACCGGTTCCGGGATTCTAGCGACAATTCCATCGGTGCCTCCGGCCCGGAACGCGCACCAGAGCACAATTGCAGGCACATGCATGACCAGGACACAGGTGCAGACGACCAGCGGTCTGCTGGAGGGCATTGCCCGGACCGCTTGCATGGAATTCCGCGGTATTCCCTACGCGCGCCCCCCGATCGGCGAGAGGCGATTCCTGCCACCGGAGCCCCCGGACACCTGGGCCGGTGTCCGGATGGCGCAGGGCTTTGCTGCGTCGGCACCGCAGGAACTGTCGCCGCTGACGGGGGTGGACCGGATCAGCGACGATTGCCTGTACCTGAACGTATGGACGCCGTCAGCAGACGCAGGCCGTCGCCCGGTGCTGGTGTGGTTCCACGGCGGTGGTTTCCTGACCGGCAGCGGTCACCAGTTGCTGTACAGCGGCGCGCCGCTGGCAACGGCCCACGATTGTGTGGTGGTTACCTGCAACTACCGGCTTGGCCTGTTCGGATTTGCTGATTTTGCCGGTGTGCTGGGCGCGGATTTTCCGGCGGCCACCAACCTGGGTGTGCGTGACCAGGTGGCGGTGCTGCACTGGGTGCGCGACAACATCGCCGCTTTCGGCGGCAATCCCGATTGCGTGACGATTTTCGGTGAATCGGCCGGTGGCATGAGTGTGGCAACCCTGCTGGCGGTGCCGTCGGCGCGCGGGTTGTTCCATCGTGCGATCGTGCAGTCCGGCGGCGCTGATTTTGCAGTTTCCGTCGACGATGCCCGCCGGGTCACGGCGGTTGCCCTCGACGCGCTGGCCGCGACCCCGGGCGCACGCCGCGATGCCTTGCTGGCCGGTGATCCCGCGGCCATCGTGCGGGCGCAGCGCCTGGCGGTGAAGCAGACGGTTGACCGCGGCCTGCGCGGCGGCCAGACACCGCAGTTCGGCATGACCCTGCTGCCGGTGGTGGATGGTGACTTCCTTCCACAACGGCCGCTGGATGCGGTGGCGGCCGGCGCTGCCGCCGGCATTGCCTTGCTGGCCACGGTGACACGCGACGAATGGAACCTGTTCGTGCATGCACCACAGTTCGCCGGTGGCCGCAACGAAAAGGCGGAACAACTGGACGAGGCGCGGCTGCGGCATGTGTTCGAGCGCACCTTGCCGGGACGCGGCGAAGCGGCACTGGCTTTCTATCGCGGCGTGACCGACCGTCATCGCAACGGCAAGCTGGTCGACCTGCTGTGCTGGCTGGAATCAGACCGCATGTTCCGCATCCCGACGGCTCGTCTGCTGGATGCACAGGCGCAGCACCAGACGCAGGTGTATGCCGCCCAGTTCGAGTGGCCGTGTCCGCAATTCGGCGGAGTGCTCGGCGCCTGTCACGTGGTCGATGTGCCACTGGTGTTCGGTGCTGTGGGTACACCGGCCGGGCAATTTTTCACCGGCGGTGGCGAGGCTGCGGCGGCGCTGTCTGTGGACGTGATGGGGGCCTGGGTTGCCTTTGCGCGCAACGGCGCACCGACACCGGTCGCGGGCGATCCCTGGCCGGCATGGAGCGCCGCCGGTACGGCGGCCCGTATCGGCGGCAGCACGGAAGGTGCCCGGCCGCTGATCGATCCCGCGCTAGCGGCGTTCTGGCAGTTCCTGCGCTGAGGGTGCACCGAACACCGGCAGCAGGGCATCGGTGGCGAGGCTGGTGTAGCGTGACACCAGCACCGGCACCGGTGCCGATTGCGCATGCGCGAGCGCCGGCTCAATGAACAGCCAGGCAGTGCGCAGCGTTTTCAGTGGCGCCGACAGTGCGGCATCGTTGCCGTAGTGTTCCTGCAGCATCTGCAGGCGACGGGCGAAAGCCGGTTGCAGGATGGCCAGCGAGGGTTCTCCGCTGATGTCGAGCAGCGGATCGATGCCGGCAAGATCGACATAGCGGTAGGCGATGTACTGCAGTTCCAGCGCGGCCAGCGCGAAATCGATGTTGGCCTGTGCTTCGCGCGGGGCGGGTATCGCCATCATGCCGTTGACCAGCGCGCCGGCCAGATGCTGGCCCGCGATTTTCATGGCTGCGATCACCGCCGGGCGGCGTGCCCGGTCGTAGGCGATTTCCCGGGGCAGGATTTCCGCAGTCGGTGTCGGCAGGTCGGCGGTGACGAACCAGCGCACGTCCTGCCAGCGATCCTGGATGGCCCCCAGCGGTACCCGCAGGCGCCCGCGGCGGGTGGCCGTCTGCAGGCGTGTCATGGCGTCGTCGAAGCGGACGACATCGGCGCGCAGGTTTTCGTAGGGGCCGGTATCGGCGGCGGCCAGCACGCCGACATGGAAGCGGGTCTGGATGCGGTACTGCAGGACGCGCATTTCCCGCAATGCGGCCAGCGCATCGTCGGCCGGCGCTGCGTTCGAGATGGCAGGCAGGGACAGCACGAAGGCAAGGAACAGGGGGAAAATGCTGTGCATGCGGTCGGACGAAGGTCGAAGGGCGCGCTAATCTAGCGCGCCGCCATGCCGTCTGCCGAGGAATCCGTCATGAACATGCAGGAACAGATCGACCGGAGTCTGCGGAGCGGCCTGACGCCGAGCCATCTGGAGGTGGTCAACGAGAGCTCCGGGCACAACGTGCCGGCCGGCAGCGAGACGCACTTCAAGGTGGTCGCCGTGTCGGAGGTGTTTGCCGGCATGTCGGCCGTGAAGCGTCACCAGGCGGTCTATGCACTGTTGCGCGAACCCCTGGCCGGCGGTGTGCACGCGCTGGCACTGCACACCTATACCCCGGACGAATGGGCCGTGCGCGGTGCGGCGCCGGACTCTCCGGCCTGTCGTGGCGGTTCCGCACACGACAGGCGGTGAAGCCGGGCCCGCCTCAGTGGCCGGGCGGGGGCAGGGTGGCGATCAGTCTTTCCAGGGCACCGTGGGCCAGTCCGTGTTCCTGTGCATGGCGACGATAGGTCGCCAGCATCTGCCGGGTTTGCCGGTCGACCTTGCGGAAGTGATAGGCGAGAAAGGCTTCCGCGTTGAAACCGGGTACCCAGGGCAGCACATGCAGCATGGTGGCCACGCTGAGGCGGCCCAGCAGCAGGCGGAATGACCAGGGGGTGGTCACCGAGTAGCGCGCACTTTCCGCCGCGACGGCTTCCTGCGAGGCGGCCACGGCAAGTCGCAGCACCTCATGGCCGGCATAGCGGGACAGCTTCCAGTCGGCCAGTTCGAGGCCGGCAATCAGCGGGATCATCATGGCCGACATGCGCGCAGCATGCGCCGGCAGGTCGTGGCGGACGCCGGCTGGCAGCCCGCCGCGGGTCAGGGTGGCGGCGATGGTGGCGCTTTCGGGCCGGTCGGCATCAAACAGGGCAGACGGCCCGGGCGGCAGCAGATAGGTGATGCCGGTACGCTCGGCAGGCTCACGCGGCAGCGGTGATTGCCAGGCTGAAAACTGGATCAGCCCCTGGACGATGGTGCGGTCGGCGCCGCCGTGATCGCGGATCCAGGCAATGTCCTCCGGATCAGGCTGCAGCACGACCAGGGTGGCCTTGCCGGTTGCCGGCAGGAATGCTTCCAGCCAGGGCTCGCGCAGGGCATCCGAGGGGGTGGTGAACCAGACCTGGTCCCAGGGTCCTTCGGGGTGGCCGGCGGCTACCTCGCCCGGGGTGGTGGCGATGGTGAAACCGGTTTCGTGCTCGTCCCGGATGCTCAGGAATCCCTGCCGGTGCAGTTCGATGCCGTTGGCCAGCCGCTCCCGGTGGTGCGGCCTGACATACCAGCCGACCCTGGCACCACCGCGGGCCAGTGCCGCGCCGAACACGGTGCCGGTGGCACCGGCACCCACGACCAGTACACGCATTGTCGCGACTCCGTTCAGTGACTGTGGAGATATTCGTTGATGGCCTGCAGGACCAGGTCCGTCACGGTCCGGTCCTCGTAGATGGCCTTCAGTTTCAGGCGCTTGTGCAGGGCCCGGGGGATTTCCATGTTCAGTCGCTGGAGATCTTCCCGGGTGCCTGCCGGGCGGTTCTTGCGGCGGGGCTGGCGAGGGGTCGCCGTGGAAGCCTTGCGGGTGGCCGGGGCCGGACGGCTGGCTGCTTCGTCGACGAAATCCAGTTGTTTCATGGTCGGGTCTCCTGGCGGGCCGCTGGCCGGCAGCATAACGCCTGTCGGATTTCCGGCAACACGATCCGGATGATTTCAGCAGCACGATAAAAGAATATATGAACCAATGATCATATATGTTGATGTGGGGCGGGGTGCAGGGAGCCCTGTGATGGCGGGCTTTCCGGGCTTTTCCGGATGTGAGCTGGCACTCAGTTTTGGCAAAATTTGCGTCCTGTTACGCAGGCAATATTGAGGAACGCCTCAATTGTGCGTATTTTTTCGCCATTGCGTACGCTGAATGCCGAAGTTTCAAGGACTTGCGCGAACATGCAGATTCCGGACAACGTGACCCCGCTGGAACCGGCCCGTCCTGACGGCGACCGGGCCTGGAACGAGAAGAAGAAGGAGCGCACCCGCGCCCAGCTGGTCGAAGCGGCCGTCAGGCTGATCGGCGAGCGTGGCATTGATGCCATCACGGTGAACGACATCGTGACCGAGGCGGCAGTCGCCCCTGGCACTTTCTACAATTACTTCCCGGCACTGGATGCCATGCTGGCCGAGATCGGCAGCTCGCTGTGTGATGCCTTTGCCGAACATTCCGCGCAGCGCGCGCGTGCCCGGGACCCCGGCTCCCGTCTGGCCCAGGTACTGCGTGCCCACCTGCATCGTGCACGTGCCGATGCAGCCTGGGCGCGACTGGTTGTCAGGTTTGCGGCGGTTGCTTCCACCGGCGTGCGCAATGCCCTGGTCCGCAGTCTGGAAGACGACATCATCGACGGTATCGGCAAGGGCCAGTTCAGCGCCGAGGCGGACGAGGCGGCGCCGGATCTGGTGGTCGGGGCGTTGCTGGCCGGGTTCGAGCGCGTGGCGGATCGCCATGTCAGTGCCGAGTATGACCGGAACCTCACGGCCAACATCCTGCGTGGTCTGGGCATGGTCAGTGCCGCTGCCCTGGAGCGCGCGCAGCGCGGTATCTGAGTCAACCGTTTTTTTTCTGCGCCCGGTCGCCGCGTTCCTTGCGCGGCGATTGCGTTTTTGCGACATGATGTCGTGTCCCCCGCTTCAAGGATGCAGGCGTGACCGATCCCGTAAAATCCTCTTCGCGTTATCAGGCAGATTACGACCGTGCCATGAGCCGGCGTACCGGCCGCCGTTACTGGCGCAGCATGGTGAGATGGTTCGACCCACGCCTGCTGTTGCGCACCCTGTTCGCGCTGATCGTGGCGCGCCTGTTTGCTGCCTATGCAGATCGCCGCGAGCGGGATCAGGGGCGCCCGCCGGACGGGCCCTGGCGATACGATGGCCAGGATGAACTCTGGCTGGATTACGTGGCCGATCTGGGCGATGGCTGGGATTCGACGGCAACCATTGCCGGCCTGATTGCCGAGCCTTTGCTGGAGATGGGTGGCCGGGCGTTGCCGCATGCCCGTGTTCTGCTGATGGGTGGCGATCAGGCCTATCCGGTAGCGTCGCGTGACGAGTACCTGTGCCGGCTGGAAGCGCCGTACTACTCGCTGCATCCGGAAAGTCCGGCGCAGGCGCCGCGTGATCTGTTTGTGCTGCCCGGCAATCATGACTGGTACGACGGGCTGGCAGCATTTTCCCGTCTGTTCCTGCAGCAGCGCTGGTTTGCCGGCTGGCGCACGCGCCAGACCCGCAGCTACTTCGTGCTGCGCCTGCCGCAGCGCTGGTGGCTGGTGGCTGTCGATGTCCAGCTCGACAACGACATCGATGCCGCGCAGTTGCATTATCTGCTGCACGCCACGGAAGGGCTGGCCGCCGGTGATGCCGTCATCCTCATGAGTGCAACGCCGTTCTGGCTGGATCCACGCGGCAGCACCCTGCGTCGCAACCTGGCTTTCCTGCAGCGGCGGCTGGTGGAAGAGCGCGGCGCCGAGGTAAGGCTGTCGCTGTCGGGTGACCTGCATCACTACGCGCGCTACACGCATCAGGAGAACGGTGCCGAGCGCATCACGGCCGGCGGTGGCGGTGCCTTCCTGCACGGAACGGCCTGGCTGCCGGAAGCGCAACCGGAAGATGCCGACATGCTGGATCCGCAGCCTGAAGGCAACGCCGCGGACGAAAAACAGCCATGGCGTCTGCGCAAAACCTTTCCGCGCCCGGAACAGTCGCGCCTGATGCTGTGGCGGCTCTTCCTGTTCCCGGCATTCAATCCGTCGCTGGCGCTGTTTCTCGGAGCCGTCTCGACGCTGCTGCTCTGGGGGGCAGACGCGGCCAGCCACGGGTTGTTTTTCGCCAGCGCCGGAGGCGGCGTGTGGTATGCCGCCGGCGCGCTGCTCTCGGCCGTGCCGGCATCACCGATGCTGGCGGCGGCGCTGGCCGGCTGGTTTGCTGCCTTCGTGGCCTTTGCCGATCCGCCCATACGTGCCGGTGCATCGTCGGCCGGCGGCTGGAAGACGGCGTTCGGCCTTCTGCATGGCTTGCTGCACCTGTGGCTGGCACTGTCTGCACTGGTCTGGCTGGAGCCGTCGCGGCTGGTGCCCCTGTTCGGGTTCTTGGCGGAACTGGCAAGCCTGACGCTGGTGCTGGCGCTCGGTTCGGGATTGCTGTTCGGTGTCTGGATCTGGTTGCTGTACCAGTTGTTCGGCTGTCATCGCGAGACGGCATTTTCTGCCTGCCGGATCCGTGACTGGAAGAATTTCCTGCGTCTGCACATTGACGGTGCCGGCGTACTGAGCGTCCATGTCATTGCCGTCGAGCGCGTGTGTCGTCGCTGGCAGGAGCGTAAGCCGGCTGTTCGTGGTGAGGCAGTGGTGGAACCGGCAGATGGCGTAGCCCTGGCGCGCCGCGCACGCCTGCTGGAGCGCATCGTGGTGACGGCAGGCAAGACAACGGATTGAGGAGCGGTGGAATGGAACGGTTCGATGCGGTGGTGATCGGCAGTGGATTCGGCGGATCGGTGATGGCCTGCCGGCTGGCGGAACAGGGGCGTCGCGTCCTTGTGCTGGAGCGTGGCAAGCGCTGGCGCACGGACGAATATCCGAGTGTCTCCAACCGTCACTGGTTCTGGCGGGAATCGAACCCGGATAAGCATCATGGCTGGATTGACCTGCGCCTGTTCGGTGACATGTCCGTGGCAGCCGGCTGCGGTGTCGGTGGCGGCTCCCTGATCTATGCCAACGTATCGATCGATGCCCGTCCGGAAGTGTTCGCGCAAGACTGGCCCTCGGAAATCACCCACGACAGCCTGCGTCCCTATTACCAGCGTGTGGAGTCCATGCTGAAGCCGGCACATATTCCGGAACGGCAGTGGACGCGGCGCACGCGCCTGATGAAGGAGGCGGCGGAACGACTGGGCGAAGGCCATCGCTTCCGCACCGTACCGCAGGCAATCACCTTTGATCCGGACTATGAGCCGGTCGGGGCGGACCCCACGGCAAAAAGCCGCTCGAAAACCTGGATCAACGCATTCGGCATGGAGCAGGGGACCTGTATCCATTGCGGCAACTGTGACATCGGCTGCGAAGTGAAGGCCAAGAACACGCTGGATCTCAACTACATCCCGCAGGCAGAGAAACACGGTGCCGAGGTACGTCCGCTGCATCATGTGCGCAACATCGCGCCGCTGGCGGACGGTTCCGGCTACCGGGTGAGCTACCGAAATCTGTCGACCGGCCGCGATGGTGTTGTCGAAGCACGCAATGTGGTGGTTTCTGCAGGTTCGATCGGCTCCACGGAGTTGCTGCTCAAGTGTCGCGACCGGGATCGCACGCTGACCAACCTGTCGCCGCTGCTGGGCAAGCGGTGGAGTGCCAACGGCGATTTCGTGACGCCGGCCTACTATCGTGGCCGGGAGGTATCGCCGACCCAGGGGCCGACCATTTCTTCCTGTATCGATTTTCTCGACGGCAGTTTCGGCAACCGGCCGGTGTTCATCGAGGACGGCGGTTTTCCGGATCTGCTGGGCAACCTGCTGGAAAAAATGGGGCGCAGCTGGTTCGGGCGCTGGCAGTTGCAGCGCATGGGTCTGGTGCCGGGCGGTCTCATGCAGGCCATCCGCAACCGTGATCCGCTTGAGCACATCATGCCGTGGTTCGGGCAGAGCCGTGACGAGTCGAACGGCGAGCTTTATCTGGGCCGCCCCTGGTATGCACCCTGGCGACGGGATGTGCTGAAGATGCGTTGGGACTACCGGCCCAACGAGGCCGTCATGCAGGCCATCAACGGCCTGCATGTCCGTCTTTCCGAGGCCACCGGTGGTGTACCGATGACGCCGCCGACCTGGAGCCTGCTGCGCAACCTGATCACGCCGCACCCGCTGGGAGGATGTGCCATGGGTACATCGGCGGCGGCAGGCGTGGTCAATCACGCCGGTGCCGTTTTCGGTCACGACGGGCTCTATGTGGCCGACGGTGCCATGGTGCCGACCTCGCTGGGCACCAATCCTTCCAAGACCATTGCCGCACTGGCGGAACGGGCTTCGGAACACGTCCGGAGCTGAGTGGAGCCGGCCTGCATGGCGCGGGCCGGCCGGCTTGGCTAACATCCCCTGAGTTGTACGGCCGGAGCGGGAGCCATGTCCGACTTCTTCAATGTCGTGTTCGCCGGGGAGTCCACGCCGGGTGCGGACGCGGCTGCCGTGCGAGCCAACATTGCCCGCCTGTTCAAGGCCAGCGATGCCATGGTCGAGAAGCTGTTCTCCGGTCAGCGCATCGTGGTGAAAAAAGCCGTCGACCAGGCGACGGCCATGAAATACCGGGCCGTGATGAAACAGGCCGGTGCCGTTGCCATCATCGAACCCTGCGACGAACAGGGCCAGCCAAAGCTGAGTACGGCCGAGCGTGTGAAAGCGCTGGCTGCCGAGCAGGCAAAACAGCCGGCGAAGCCACTGGGCCCGGTGATTCCTCCTCCGGCCGACGTCCGGCGCGTGGAGACCTGGAAACTGTTCCCGCCGGGTTCGTTGCTCAGCGAGATCAAGCCGGTGGCCGCGCCCATGCTGCCGGATATCCGCAACATCACGCTGGCCAATCCCGGCAGTGATCTGCTGAAGGCGGAAGAACGTGCCACCCTGGCGCCGCCGCCGGCCGTCGTGCCCGATGTCTCCGCCATCAAGCTGGCGCCCCGTGGTTCAGACCTGATCAAGACCGAAGAGAAGGCCGCTGCCGTACCGGTCGCGGTCGACGTTTCCGGCATGAGCATGGCGCCGCCCAACACCGACGTGCTCAAGGACAGCGAGAAACGCGTGGTGGTACCGGTGGCGGTCGACATCAGCGGCATGTCGATGGCGCAGGCGGGCGTCGATCTGGGCCAGCTCAAGGAAGAAAAAAAGGCACTCAACCCGGATATCAGTCATCTGAAACTGGCCGGTGCCTGAGCCGGTTCAGTCCGGCGTGACCTCGAACGCCTCGCCGCTGCGCTTGTCCTGCAGCACCAGCTGATAACCCCTCAGGGTCGGCTTCCAGTCGACCAGGACAAACTGGTCGCCGGCTTTCAGGAGTGCTGGTGCAATGAGCCGTTCGGCGTCCTCGCGCCAGAGCGGGTAATCGCCGGTGAACAGCTTTTCCGTTTCCAGCAGATGGCGTGCCGCAATGCCCATGTGGGCATCCTCGCGGCGCAGGCGCAGTCTTTCCTTGTGGGTCAATGCGCGGATGGTGGCGATGCGCTCGCGCAGGGCGCGGTCGATCGGCGCGTTGCCAAGGCGCTTTTCCACGCTGCGCAGGGTTTCTTCCACCAGAAACAGTTCGCCGTTGCGCGCCTGCGCCTGTGCGCCGGCAACGACGATGTCGTTTTCCAGCAGCCGGCGTGCCGCACGGGCAAGGCCGGTGTCCTGCGTATCCTCGATCAGCAGCTTGAGGGCGATCTTGGCACCGACGACATCATCGGCGGCGAGGGCGATGAGGGCTTCCCGGATGCGCGGATGATCAACGTAGGCCGTGGAGACCAGGGTCAGCTCCTGCAGCAGGCAGTTGCTGCCGGCAGACAGTATCTGCACCCGGACATCGCCCGGTACCGGTGGCGGAATGCGCAGACGGGACCAGGTATGCCATTCGCGCTGCAGGTCCGTGCCGTTGCCGACATCGACGCCGACATCAATGACCCGTTTGCCGTCACGGAACCAGCGATACAGGATCCTGCCATGGCCGCGCGTGGTGGCGTGCAGGTATACCTCGCGCATGCCGGGTGACAGATAGAGCAGCCGGTCCTGCGGCTGCTGGGAGCGAACCATGCTGGTGAACCGGGCCTCCACCAGTTGCAGCGTGGTGTTGTCCGGGCACGCATCGGCCCCGGCGATGCCGGAGGTGGCCAGGAGAGGCAGCAGGAGCAGGGCGCGCAGGAAGGGCATGCGCCGACTCTAGCAGTGCCGGCGGCAAAAACAAAAAGGCTGTCTTCCGGGGCGCTCACGCCCGAAAAGAAAAGGCCGCCTTCCGGCGGCCTTTTCGTGCAGCGCTGATGCGTGGATCAGTGGAACTGGTCTTCTTCGGTCGAGCCGGTGAGGGCGGTGACCGAGGACACGCCGCCCTGGATCACGGTGGTCATGTCGTCGAAGTAGCCGGTGCCGACTTCCTGCTGGTGGGCAACGAAGGTGTAACCCTTGTCGCGCGCCGCGAATTCCGGTTCCTGCACCATCTCGACGTAGGCCTTCATGTCTTCGCGGGCATACGAATACGCGAGCTGGAACATGTTGTACCACATGTTGTGGATACCGGCCAAAGTGATGAACTGGAACTTGTAGCCCATCGCAGAAAGTTCACGCTGGAATTTCGCGATGGTCGCGTCGTCCAGGTTCTTCTTCCAGTTGAAGGACGGTGAGCAGTTGTAGGAGAGGAGCTGGTCCGGGAACTGCTTCCTGATTGCTTCGGCAAATTTCTTCGCTTCGGCCAGGTCCGGCGTGGCGGTTTCGCACCACAGCAGGTCGGCGTACGGCGCGTAGGCGAGACCGCGCGAGATGGCCTGGTCGATGCCGGCGCGCGTCTTGTAGAAGCCTTCCGCGGTGCGCTCGCCGGTGCAGAACGGCTTGTCGTTCGGGTCGAAGTCGCTGGTCAGCAGGTCGGCCGCGTTCGCGTCGGTGCGGGCCAGCACGATCGTCGGCGTGTCGGCCACGTCGGCGGCCAGGCGGGCGGCGACGAGCTTCTGTACGGCTTCCTGGGTCGGGACGAGCACCTTGCCGCCCATGTGGCCGCACTTCTTGACGGAGGCCAGCTGGTCTTCCCAGTGCACGCCCGCCGCCCCGGCTTCGATCATGCCCTTCATCAGTTCGTAGGCGTTGAGTACGCCGCCGAAACCGGCTTCCGCGTCTGCCACGATCGGCAGGAAGTAGTCGATGAAGTCCTTGTCGCCCGGATTCTTGCCGGCCTTCCACTGGATCTGGTCGGCACGCTTGAACGAGTTGTTGATGCGCTTGACGACGGCCGGGACGGAGTCGACCGGGTACAGCGACTGGTCCGGGTACATGGACGAGGCGGTGTTGTTGTCGGCGGCAACCTGCCAGCCGGACAGGTAGATGGCCTGGATACCGGCTTTGGCTTGCTGGACGGCCTGGCCGCCGGTCAGCGCACCCATGGCGTTGACGAAGTCTTTCTCCGGGCGGAACGCCGGCCTGGCGCCCCTGGTGATCAGTTCCCAGAGTTTCTCGGCGCCGCGGCGGGCAATGGTGTTCTCCACCTTGATGGAGCCACGCAGGCGGACCACGTCCTCGGCGGTGTAGGTGCGCTTGACGCCTTTCCAGCGCGGGTTGGTCGCCCAGTCCTTCTTCAGGCGTTCGATTTCGGCGTTGCGATCGTAGTTGCCGATAGTCATGGCGGGCTCCTGCGGCGGGTGGTGGTGGGCAAGGGCCGATCAGGCAGCCCCGGATCCTGCGAACTACCTGCCAACTATAGGAGCCGTGCCGTGATTCCGCCAATTCAGGAGTCTGGTCCCCGGTGTTCCCCGATGAGTCCTTGCGGACGCGGATCCCGGCAAACGCCCATAAAAAAGCCCCCGCGCTTGCGCGCAGGGGCTTTGGTGGAGCGGGTCAGCGCTATCAGGCGGCGCTGAACTGGTTCATCGTGTTCTTCGACGCGTCACCCGCTTTCAGGGCATTCTCGCCGGCGAACATTTCCTTGTGGTCGTCACCGATGTCGGAGCCGGCCATGGCCTGGTGCTTCACGCAGGCAACGCCTTCACGGATTTCCTTGCGCTGTACGCCGGCGACATAGGCCAGCATGCCCTGGTCGCCGAAGTAACCCTTCGACAGCTCGTGCATGTGCAGGGCGGTCGTGTGGTAGGTCGGCAGGGTGATCAGGTGGTGGAACACGCCGGCTTCACGGGCAGCATCGGCCTGGAAGGTGCGGATCATGTCGTCAGCCAGCCTGGCCAGCTCGGTGTTGTCGTAGTCGGCGCTCATCAGCTTGGCGCGATCGTAGGCAGACACGTCCTTGCCTTCCTTCTTCATGCGGTCAAACGCCTGCTGACGGAAGTTCAGGGTCCAGTTGAACGACGGGCTGTTGTTGTACACCAGCTTGGCGTTCGGGATGACGGCCTTCACGCGGTTGACCATGTGGGCGATTTCAGCAACGTTCGGCGTCGGCGTTTCGATCCACAGCATGTCGGCGCCGTTCTGCAGCGAGGTGACGCAGTCCAGCACGACCCGGTCGATCTGGGTGCCTTCGCGGAACTGGTACAGGCCGGACGGCAGACGCTTCGGACGGTGCAGCTTGCCATCACGCTTGATCAGGATTTCGTCGTCCTGGGCTTCGGAGATGTCGATGGCCTGGGTGTCCAGGTAGCTGATGTACTGGGAAGCGATGTCGCCTTTCTTCCTGGAGACCGGGATCTTCTGGGTCAGGTCGGCGCCCTCGGAGTCGGTACGGGCAACGATCACGCCTTCGTCAACACCGAGCTCCAGGAAAGCCAGACGTACTGCGTTGATCTTGGCCAGGAAGTCTTCGTGCGGCACGGTAACCTTGCCGGCCTGGTGACCGCACTGCTTGGCGTCGGAAACCTGGTTTTCGATCTGGATGGCGCAGGCGCCGGCTTCGATCATCTTCTTGGTCAGCAGGTAGGTGGCTTCCTCGTTGCCGAAACCGGCATCGATGTCGGCAATGATCGGCACCACGTGCGATTCGAAGTTGTCGATCCTCGCAGTGATTTCCTTGACCTTGACCTGGTTGCCTTCGCCTTCTGCTTTCTGCAGGGCTCGGAACAGGTCGTTCAGCTCCCGGGCATCGGCCTGGCGCAGGAAGGTGTAGATCTCTTCGATCAGGGCCGGCACCGAGGTCTTCTCGTGCATGGACTGGTCAGGCAGCGGGCCGAACTGGGAACGCAGGGCGGCAACCATCCAGCCGGACAGATAGATGTACTTCTTGGACGTGGTGCCGAAGTACTTCTTGTTGGCGATCATCTTCTGCTGGGCAACAAAACCGTGCCAGCAACCCAGCGACTGGGTGTACTTGCTGTTGTCGGCATCGTACTCGGCCATGTCCTTGCGCATGATGGCGGCGGTGTACTTTGCGATGTCCAGTCCGGTGCGGAAGCGGTTCTGCACGATCATGCGGGCAGCATCTTCCGGGTGGATGGCACCCCAGGTGCCACCGAGTTTGGCCTTGACGGCGCGGACGTGTTCGATCGCAGAGGCGTACGTAGTCATGACGAGCTCCAGGTGAGTGGCTGGCTGGGAGCGGAGGCCGGCGGGCCCGTTCAGGGGCGGACCTGTGGATAAGCCGGTTTCCGGGTGGGCGCACTATAGGAGCCGTGGCATAATTTTCCCAATTTATGGGTTTTATTCCGGCTATTTCGGCTGTGAATTCATGGGTGACTGCCGTGAACCTCGACAAGGTCGACCTTAACCTTTTGATTTATCTGGATGTTCTGCTCCGGGAGAAGAACGTGACCCGGGCGGCCGAGCAGCTGGGCATTACCCAGCCGGCCATGTCCAACGGCCTCCGTCGCCTGCGGGACATGTTCAACGACCCCATCCTGGTCCGCTCCAGCGAGGGCATGACCCCCACCGAACGGGCCATCGAGCTGCAGCCGCGGATCCGGGCCATGCTGGCCGAGCTGCAGCAGGTGCTGGAGCCCCGGCAGGATTTCCGGCCGATCAACAGCCAGCGCGTGTTCCGCATCATGGCCAGTGACTATGCCGAGGCGACCCTGTTCCCGGCGGTGGTGAAGGCGCTGCGCTCGGAAGCACCCGGGGTGGTGCTGGACATCCTGACGCCGTCCGATGTCAGCCCGCGCGACCTGGAGCAGGGCAAGGTCGACATGGCCATCAACCGTTTCAACGATATTCCCCAGTCCTTTCACCAGGTTTCCCTGTGGAAGGACGATTTCTCCTGTGTGCTGAATGCACACAACCCGCTGGCCGACCGCTTCAATCTCAAGAGCTATCTGGATGCCCAGCACGTCTGGGTGAGCAAGACCGGCATGGGTGTCGGTTTCGGGGTGACCAGTGAGAAGTCCGTATCGCTGGGATGGGTCGACCAGGCCCTGGACCGTATCGGCAAGAGGCGCCGTATTTCGATATTTACCCGCCATTACTTCCTGCCGGCGTTGCTGGTGCAGAACAACGATCTGGTCGCGACCCTGCCGTCGCGCATGGCGAAGCTGCTGGCAGAGTCCAACCCGAAGCTGGCTGTACGCGAACCGCCGTTCCATATTCCGGATTTCGAACTGCGCATGGCCTGGAGCCCGTTGCTGCACCATAATCCGGCACATCGCTGGTTGCGCCAGTTGATCCAGTACGTTGCGCGGCGCTCTGCGGGCGACAAATCCGCCTGACTTTCCTGATATCCGGCCGGGGCCCGTGGCCACCGGTCAGGGCGCGGGTTGCCGCCACACCGCCGGGCGCTATGCTCGCCAACGTCCGGCCCTGCCGGTTCCGCCCTCAGGACGGGCAGAAAATGTCGGGAGTCACGCACATGGATTTGCCTGATCGGAACACCCGGGTTTCCGGTCTCCATATCGTCATTCTGCTGGTCATGGCGAGCGTCGCTTCGTTGCTGGCCTGGACCACCTGGTCGGCACGGGACTTGGTGCGTACCTTCGCGCCGCAGATCGATGCTTCGGCCAGTTCCCGCCTGACCGTCACGGAGGCGCACCTCTGGCTGGAGGAAATCGTCAGCGGCGATGACAGTGAAAGTCCGCAGCAGGTCTGGGACCTGATCGCCGAGTCCCGGGCTGCGCTCACGGCGCTGGGCAGCGGTGGCAAGGATGCGTTTGTTGCCGTGCGCCAGGTCGATGACGAGCAGACGCAGGCGCATGTGTCTGCCTCACTGGTGGTGCTGGACCAGTTCGAGCAGATTGCCCGCGAGCGGGTCGGCGGTTCCGATGCCGGTGTCGGCACCGACATCGATTCACGTTTTGACGACGTGTTCGAGGAATTCGTGGCATCGACCGACCAGGTCGATCGCAGTCTCAATGCCAGCATCGATCGCAAACTCGTGACTTTCACCCTGGTGCAGGGCGTGCTGATCGCCGTGGTGATCGCGTTGTTTCTCTGGGTGTTGTACCTGCTGCGCCGCAAGGAAGCCATGGAGCAGGATGCGCATATGAGCAGCATGCGCGAGTCCTATGCCCGGCTGGAGCAGAGCCAGCACGAACTGGAGCGGCAGAACCGCCTGCGCGGCATGCTGGTGGAGCTGGGCGAGCAGTTGCAGGGGCAGGACAGCCCGGCGCTGATCGCGCGCATCGCGCTGGACATGCTGTGCGAGCGCACCGGCGCCCAGGCCGGCGCCTGCTGGGGTTATCGTCCCGGCAACGGCCTGCACCGGCTGGCCGGGCGGGCGATACCGGAAGAACGTGCGGGGCTGGCCGGGCTGGAGGAGGGCGAGGGGCTGGTGGGCCGTGTCGCACTGGATCAGGTGCCGCTGGTGCTCGACACGCCGTCCGACTATTTCCGCATCAGTTCGGGGCTTGGCAACGCGCCTGCGCGATATCTGCACGTCATGCCGCTGGTCCACGACGGGGCGACGGTGGCGGTGATCGAACTGGCCTTCCTGGAGGCACCGGACGCGGACGCTGCAGCCTTGCTGGAAGCAGCTGCGCCGGCCATCGCGGTGCGTCTGTACCTGGTCGGCCGTTTCGACGACGTCGACGAGGCCCTGCGCGCGGCAGTCATGTGAGCGCCACGCCCGGTCCGGCTGCCGGTAGCCTGTCGGCCCGGTTGCACCGCCCGGCCGTGCCTGCACGGCCCCGGTCCGGCCGGGGCTGACCGGACCGGGCGCGAGGCGATACCATTGCGGCGACTGCGCCATCCGTATTTACCTCGCCCCAGGGACGACCTCATGCCTCGCACGCTAGCTGCTTCCGGTGCCTTCGCGCCGGCCTCAAGGGCTGCCGTTCTTTCCTCAACCGGGCTGGCCGCAAGCGCGCCGGGCCTGATCCGGCCCTTGGCGGCCTTGTCCCTGCTGTGTGCCGCGTTGTACGCCGGTGCCCCGGCGCACGCTTCCCCCGGCGGCATCAGCGGGGCGTCGGGCGAGAGCGGCGACTGCTCGGGTTGCCACAGCGGGAGCACGTACAACTACAGCGGGTCGTTGTCGAGCTCGACAACGATGTTGCCGAGCGACTCGATTGCGGTGACCTTCAGCCTGAACAGGAATTCGGGCAGCAGTGCGCCCAACGGCGGTTTCAATGCGTCTGCCACCAGCGGCTCGTTCACGGCGGGGACGGGCTCGCACGTGCTGGTTGCCGGCGAAGTCACTCATTCGGCCCCGAAGGCGACATCGGGGGGCAACGTATCATGGAGTTTCGACTACAACTCGCCGGCAACCGTTGGCACGGTCACCCTGTATGCCTGCGGCAACCCGGTTGTCGTTGACAGCAATACGACAAACGACGGCCCGCCGGGTTGCACCACACGCAACATCACTGTCAATGGCACGCCGAATGCCGTCAACGACAGCGGCATCACGGTAGCCAAGAACTCTTCCTCGAACACGCTGTCGCCGCTCAGCAACGATACCTCCGGCCCCAGCGGCAACGAAGGCGGCGACTCCATCACCATCCGCTCCACGGGCCTGAGTGCCAGCAGCGGCACGGTAAGCCGCATCAACGCAAACACCCAGTTGAGCTACACGCCGGAAGCCGATTTCACCGGCGCGGTCACCATCAATTACCAGATTGTCGATTCCCAGGGCGCAACGGACTCGGCCACGTTGTCGCTCACGGTCAACAACAACGCGCCGGTGGCGGACAACGACGGTACCTACAACGGTACCGAGGACACCACGCTGAACGTGTCGGCGGGTTCCGGTGTGCTGGTCGGCGACACCGATGCCAACGGCGACAGTCTCCAGGCCTATGTGCTGGCGGTTCCCTCGAATGGCAACCTGACGCTGAACACGAACGGCAGTTTCTCCTACGTGCCGGACGCGAACACCAATGGGGCGGACAGCTTCACCTATCGGGCATGGGACGGCACGGCCTACTCCGCGGCGGCCACGGTCAACATCTCGATCGCGGCGGTGAACGACAATCCGGTGGCCAACAACGACAGTTATTCCACTGATGAGGACGTCCCTGTCAGCGGGAACGTGCGTACAAACGACACGGATGCGGAAACCCCCACGGGTTCGTTGACCGTGGAGAAGCTTTCCGATCCGGCCCATGGCACCCTGACTTCCTGGACGCCTTCCACGGGCGCGTTCACCTACACGCCGGCTTCGCTATACAACGGCCCGGACTCCTTCACCTACCGTGTCTATGACGGCGCTCTCTATTCGGGAACTGCGACCGTGAATATCTCGGTGGCTTCGGTCAACAACGCCCCGGTGGCGGTGGCGAACAGCTATTCGACGAACGAGGACACCACGCTCAACGTCACCACGGTCGGTACGCTGGGCAACGGTGTGCTGGCCAACGATACCGATGCCGACAGCCCGTCGCTGACGGCCTCGGTGGTCGCCAATGTCAGCTACGGTTCGCTGACGCTCAACAGCAACGGCACGTTCAGCTACACGCCGTCGCTGAACTACAACGGCCCCGACAGCTTCACTTACCGCGCCTATGACGGTTTCGACTATTCGAATACCGTGACGGTCTCACTGACCGTCAACGCGGTGAACGACGCGCCGACGCTCTCCGGTCTGCCGAACCGTACGGTGACGGAGACGAGCGCGATGACTTCGATAGCTGCGGCGGATGTCCTCTATTTCGGCGATGTCGACAATGTTTCCGGCTTCACCTGGAGTTTCTCGGGGGACGTGCCGGGAGGAATGGCCATCGATGGTTCCACCGGTGCCGTCACCTACACGCCGGGTGAGGATGTCGTGCCGCCCAGTGCGTCCTCGATTGACTACGACGTGACGGTGCAGGTGACTGACGCCGGCAGCCTGTCCGCCACCGACGTTTTCCGCGTCACCATCAACAAGCTGGACGATGACGGCGATCTGGTTGCCGACTACAACGACAACTGTGTCTACGAAGCCAACGCCAGCCAGGCCGACAACGACAATGACGGTGCCGATGGGGACAATGATTCGCCTTACGATGCCGACGGCGGCGATGCCTGCGACACCGACGACGACAATGACACCATCAGCGATCTGGCCGAGCTTGCAAACGGTCTCGACCCGAACGATGACAGCGATGCCGGACTGGATCTGGACGGTGACGGTCTGACCAACGCCGAAGAGTTCGCCAACTGTGATCCGGAAGATACCTGTCTGGCCATCGGCACTGATTCTGTCGGCCCGGAAATCACCACCAACGGCGACATCACCGTGACGGCCACCGGTTACTACACGCCGGTGGAAGTGACGGCCACGGCGGTCGATGTGATCAACGGCATCGGCACACCGGTGGCCGTATCGGTCGACAACGACGGCCCGTTCCGCCCGGGTCTGCATACGATCACCTGGACGGCTGAAGACAGCCTGGGCAACACGACACAGGAAGAGCAGGTCATCACGGTGCTTCCGACGGTCTCGCTGGGCGGCAGCCGTACCGTGGGTGAGGGCGGTTCGTCCGTGCTGACCGTGCAGTTGATGGGGGAGTCGCCGGATTATCCGGTGGTGCTCCACTACACGGTGTCCGGCACGGCCGGTGCAGCGGACCATAATCTTGCCGATGGCACGGTCACCATTGTGAGCGGCACCAGTGCCGATATCACGATCAATGCCAGCGTTGACGGTACCGGTGAAGGTGACGAGACCGTGGTCCTGACCCTGGATGAGGTCGAAGACGGTGGTGCGGTTCTGTCGGATGCGCTGACCGGTACCTTCCTGATCGTCGAGCGCAACGTGGCCCCGACCGTCGTGCTGTGGTCGGAACAGGATGGCGAGCACCGCAATGTGGTGTACACCGACGGCGATTCGGTATACGTGACGGCGCTGGCCGGCGACGCCAACGATGACACGCTCAGCTACGACTGGTCGCTGACCGATCCGGATCTCGACGCCACCATCGACGGTGATGCGATCCGCTTCGATCCCTCCCTGCTCTCGGATGGCGACATGCACGAGGTCGTGGTCAGGGTATCGGATGGTGCCCTGGTGACCGAACAGCGAATCATGCTGACCGTCATCAGCGAAGCGCCGGAGCTGGGTGCTGTTGATTCCGATGGTGACGGCGTCAACGATGAAGACGAGGGCGGCGCCGACTCCGACGGTGACGGCTTGCTGGATTATCTGGATGCGATTTCCGCACCCGACCAGATTGCCTTGCGCATCGACAGCAGCGATGCCGGGCTGCTGCAGGTCGTGCAGGTGGACGCGGGCCTGCAGATTGTGGCCGGTGCCTTTGCGACGGCGGCGCAGAACGGCGGTGTCCAGATCCTGTCGTCCGCGGTGGTCAATGACGACGATGATCTGGTGATCGATGAGGATTACGTGGCGGTTGGTGCGCTCTACGATTTCCTGATCACGGGGCTGGGTGAAGCCGACCGTGTGGCGAATGTCGTATTGCCACTGCCGATCGCGCTGCCGCCGGATGCGGCCTGGCGCAAATACATCAACGGTGGCTGGTTCAGCTTTGCCGGGACGGATACCGATGCGCTGGCCTCGGCGGCAGCCGTTGACGGACAGTGTCCGCCGCCGGAATCCGGCGCCTGGTCTCCCGGCCTTACTGCCGGCCATACCTGTGTGCGCCTGACCCTCAGTGATGGTGGCCCCAACGACGCTGACGGTGTCATCAACGGTGTCATCCGCGACCCGGGTGGCCCGGCCGTGCCGCGTGATGTGTCGGATCCGGTTGCGCCGGAAGCCGAAGAGGGTGGCGGCAGCGGTGGTATGTGGTTCCTCGTGTTCCTGGCCCTGGCAGGATTCCGTTCGGGCCGTCAAAGGAAGTGATGCAGATGAAAAACGGATTTCGGGCCCTGGTTGGCCTGTGGTTGGGGGTGTGCCCGTTTGCTGCCCAGGCAGACGAGGAAGGCGGGTTCCGGTTGTTGATCGATGGCGAGGCCAGCGTGGGCTATGACAGCAATGTCACCCGTGCGGCCTATACGCGTGACATTGTCGAGGATTCGATGGTGTCCGGTTCGCTGGCGGCTGTCTGGAACCATGAATTCGGACTGATGAGTGCAGCCACGGTGCGCGGTTTCGTTGACGGTGAGGCCTTCACCGACATCGACACCATCAATCGTGCATCGGCCGGTATCCAGGGCATGTATCGCTGGCAGAACGCACTGGGTTTTACCAGGCCGTTCTATCAGGTCAGCGTGACGGCACAGCGTGATGACAGCGCGACGGATCTGCGGGATGCCAATCGATACACGGCACAGGCTTTTGTGACCCGGCGTATGACCGATGCGTTGCGGGCTTCGGTCGGTATCGAAGGCAGCATGCAGGAATCGGAAGGCGTGGTGTTCGATACGCAGCAGGCTCGCCTGTTCGTCAACGGCGACCTGCAGGTGACCGATAACTGGGCGGTATACGGTACCTACAGCTTCATCAGTGGCGATACCGTGTCATCTGCCCAGCAGGTGTTCTGCAACGGTGCCCTCGCGGGCGATACCTATGGGCTGATCACGGCAGCCGATGAAATCGAGACCGATGTGGCCCTGAATGACGCACTTTGCGGCAGCTGGCTGGCTTACCGCCTGGAGGCACAAACGCATGCGGCTGTGCTGGGTGCCAACCGCGGTTTCGGCCATCACCTGTCGTTCGATGTCTCGGCACAGCACGTCATGGTGTTCGCCGAAGGCGACAACGAGTATCAGCGCACCATCGTGCGCGCCGGCATTCTGGCGAGGTTCTGAACATGAAACGTGAACTTCTCCTTGCCGGCGTTGCCGCATTCCTGCTGGCCGGTTGTGACAAGCCCGCCGATGATGTGCCGCCGGTCACGCAGTTGCCGGCCGAAACCCCGGATGCCTTCCTCACCTACATCAACACCCAGGCCAGCCTGCCGGCCGGAGAGTACGAGGTTGTGCTGGCGACCACCGCGGCTGCACGCACGGGCTACTACACGCTGACCATCACCCGCGATGACGGCACCAGCAGCACGACCTATGGCCAGTGGACGAGTTCCGGTGGTCAGGACCCGGATGCCGCGGGCAACCCGCGTGTGCCGGTCACCCTTTCGCACGCCGGCGGCCTGACTGTCGCGCTGACATCGACGGCCGTCGATGGCTATCTGTATCTGGTGCGTGACGGGCGCATCATCGCCGAGGATGACAACAGCGGTGGCGGGCACAATCCGTTGATCAGTCTGACGCTCAGCCGGATCAGCTCCGCGGCATATGCCAGTGCGTATTACGCCGCGGTCGACCCGGACAGCGAGCGGGACACGCTGGAGAAGTACCGGCAAAAGAACTGCTTCATTGCCGGACATGACGACTGCATCGGTGAGGATTTCTCCACGACCGAGCATGTCGTGTTCCGCGACAGCAAGGACCTCGGATACGGTCGCAACATGTACGCCCGTCGCAACAGTGACGGCAGCACGGCCTTCTTCGTGGATAACTACGTGATCCGGCTGCAGAAGGGCAGCTCCTCGAACTACGGCCCGATCAACGTCGAGGCGGCAGTGCGCGAGGATCGCCAGTACCACCTGGGCACCAATGCGATCGAATTCAGCCCGGATCCGAACGATCCGTCGGTGATGATCACCAAGTTCTTCACCTACAACGCGGCCGGCCAGCGGATTACCTCGGCGGATCTCGACGGGCGCGGTGTCAAGCACATGCCGGGCATGTGCTGGGTCTGTCACGGCGGCAAGCTGTATCCGCTGGACGAGAACGGCGACTTCCCGCTGGTGTCTCTGCGTTCGGCCAAATACAACCTGCTGGAGATCGATACCTTCGAGTACGCAGATCTGGCGGGCTGGTCCCAGGCCGACCAGGAAGACGGCTTCCATGCCATGAATGAATTCGTGCATGCCAGCTACGAGGAAATGGGGGCGCGCGACGATACGCAGCAGGCCAAGTGGTCTGCGGCTTTTGCCATCGACGTGGCCGAGGGCCGGTACGGCGGCAGCGGTCTGCCGGCGGGGACCTATCAGACGGACGCTGTGCCTGCCGGCTGGCAGCAAACCATCGATCGTCCGGAAGGTGTCGAGCAACTGTACAAGCATGTGGTGGAGCCGCACTGCATTGCCTGCCATTCGCTGCAGGGGACCAATGCCGGCGAAAACGTTTCCGAGCTGGCCAACGCGATCAATTTCAGCAGCTGGGAGAAGTTCATCAGCTACCGCGCGCAGATTGCGGACTATGTCTTCCGGCGGGGTGTGATGCCGCTGTCGCTGCGCAACTGGGAGGACTTCTGGCGTGATCCGCAGGACAAGCCGGCCATGCTGGCCGCTTTCCTTGATGATCCGTCCCTGTTCGATGATGACGGCGATGTTGTGCAGCCGGGGTTGCCGGTGGCACGCCCGGGGGCCGACCGTACGGTCAGTTCGCCGGTGCAGCTGGACGGCACGGCCAGTTCGTTCGCGCTCGGCTATGCGTGGGCAATCACGTCGGCCGAACCGGGGTCGGATGCGTCGCTGGATGATGCCACGAGTGCGCGTCCGGTGTTCACCACCGACACCGATGGCCAGTACACCCTGACCCTGACGGTGAGCAATTCGCTGGGCGACAGCGTTGCGGAAGAGCTGGTGCTGACCATCGACAGTGGCATGCCTGCCACGACCACGCGCACGTTTGCCGATGACGTTGCGCCGATTCTCGGCGTCAATACCGGCATGAACTGTGCTTCCTGTCACTATGACGGTGGTTACGACGGTATCCCGGTGATCTACGACGCGGCCGACAACGACAACGTCTACCGGGACGTGCTGGAGCGCGTGAACCTGGCCGAGCCGGAAAACAGCCTGCTGCTCAACAAGCCGACGGGTCCGCGCCATGGCGGGGGTATCCAGATCGATCTGGAGACACCGGAAGGTCTGGAAAACTACAACACCATCCTGGAGTGGGTCCGCGCCGGCGCGCCCTGTGGCGACGACCCGCTGCTGTGTGACTGATACCCCGCACGGAACAACAAAAAAGGCGCCTTGCGGCGCCTTTTTTGTTGTCTGGCGAGATCAGTAGCCGCGACGGGGTGTGCTGTAACCCTTGACCGAGGAAAACGGCGCCACGCGGCCGACGATGGCCTCGACCAGCATCAGTTCCTCATCGGTGTGGTTCTTCATCGGTGCCGGCGTGATCAGCTTGCCGCCCTCCGGATTGGCGAGTACGTAGCGCGGGGCATCGTGGTGCACCGATCTGATGTTCTCGAATTCTTCCGGATTGCTGTTGGCATTGATATCAACCACGCCGTAGCAGGTGCATACATAGCTGGCGTCCGACATGGATTCGGCATAGACGCCGGTGCCGCGGATGCCGATGGTGGCGGTGGTCGTGGAGAGGTTGTAGCCCTTGCCGGTTTTCGGCCGTTCGCCGAACACAGACAGCAGGGCGCCGCTGAGCAGACGCAGGCCTTCGGCCACGGTGCTGTCGCTGGAGGCCAGCTGGATGCGGCTGTTCTCGCGCAGGATGTGCGCGTCCTTGCCGACCCGGAAGATCACCAGGCTGTTGCTGCCGGTTTCCACGGTCGAGGTGGTCTTGATCTGGGTGGAGCGGCTGGCCTTGCTGCCATCGACCTTCACTTCACCCCGTACGTCATAGATGTTGCGGCCGGCCGGCAGTTCGCGCGGTACCTGTCCGCCCAGGGCGTGGACCAGCGGTGCCAGCAGGCTGCCGCCGGCCAGCACGAAACCGGAAGCCAGACTGCGCTGGATGAAGCGACGGCGCTTTTCGTCGAACAGGGGGATGGCGTCGAGTTCTTCTTCGGGGGTGTTGCGGGGGTCGATGTCGCGCATCAGGTACTCCTTGCGGGCGATTCCGTTCGGGAATGCCGTTTTATAGCACAGCACCGGGCAGGCCCCGGTAACGGTCTGTACGCGAATACCGAAGCGGGTGACTGACCGGTCTTTTTTGCCGACGGCTCAAAGGGTTGCGCTCCCGCCGGGGCTCATGAAGCGGCACGTGATTTCCGGTAGGATGGGCGCCCTTCGCGCGCCGGTGCCCACGCTGACGGCGCCGCCGTCCGCCAACCTGACCGAGGCCAGACTCCATGACCCAGCGCATCACCATCGGCAACCTGCAGATCGCCCGCGAGATCCACGACCTGGTCGTGAACGAGGCGGCGCCGGGTACCGGTGTGGCCCCCGCTGCGTTCTGGGCTTCGCTGGAAGCCATCCTGGCCGATCTGATGCCGAAGAACCGGGCCCTGCTGCGCAAGCGCGATGCCATCCAGGCGCAGATCGACGACTGGCACAAGGCCCGTCGGGGCCAGCCGCACGATGCCGCCGCCTACCGGAAGTTCCTGACCGACATCGGCTACCTCGTTCCGGAAGGCGCGGATTTCAGGATTGCGACGGAAAACGTCGATGACGAAATCGCCTTCATTGCCGGTCCGCAGCTGGTGGTGCCGGTGAAGAACGCCCGTTATGCGCTGAACGCCGCCAATGCGCGCTGGGGTTCGCTGTACGACGCGCTGTACGGCACCGACGTGATCGACGAGGCCGACGGCTGCGAGAAGGGCAAGGGTTACAACCCGAAGCGTGGAGCGAAGGTCATTGCCTGGGCACGCGCCTTTCTCGACGCCAGCGCGAAGCTGGCCGAGGGCTCGCATGCCGATGCGGTGAAATACGCCGTCGAAGGCGGCCATCTGGTCGTCACGCTGAAAAACGGCAAGAAAACGCAACTGGCGCACCCGGGCGAGTTCAAGGGTTACACCGGCGATGCCGCGAACCCGACCGGCGTGCTGATCAAGCAGCACAGTCTGCACATCGAGATCCAGATCGACGGCAACCACCCGATCGGCAAGACCGATCCGGCACAGGTCAAGGACGTCTGCCTGGAGTCGGCGATCACCGCCATCCAGGACTGCGAGGATTCCGTCGCCGCGGTCGATGCCGAGGACAAGGCCGAGGTCTACCGCAACTGGCTGGGCCTGATGAAGGGCACGCTGGTTGAAACCTTCGAGAAGGGCGGCAAGCCGATGACGCGCCGCATGAACGCGGATCGCGAGTTCACCGCGCCCGACGGCAAGGGCAAGCTCGTCAAGCACGGCCGCGCACTGCTGCTGGTGCGTAACGTCGGCCACCTGATGACCAATCCGGCGATCCTCTACAAGGGCGAGGAAATCCCGGAAGGCATCATGGATGCCATGGTGACCGTGCTGTCGGCCATGCACGACCTGAAGAAGACCGGTCCGCTGTCCAACTCGCGTACCGGCTCGGTCTACATCGTGAAGCCGAAGATGCACGGCCCGGAAGAAGTGGCCTTCGCCGTCGAGCTGTTCGGTCGCGTCGAGGATGCGCTGGGCCTGGCGCGCAACACGCTGAAGATCGGCATCATGGACGAGGAGCGTCGTACCACGGTCAATCTCAAGGAGTGCATCCGCGCCGCGAAGGACCGCGTGATCTTCATCAATACCGGTTTCCTCGACCGCACCGGCGACGAGATACACACGTCGATGGAAGCCGGCCCGGTCGTGCGCAAGAACGAAATGAAAAAAGCGAAGTGGATCGCCGCCTACGAGAACTGGAACGTCGACATTGGCCTGGCCTGCGGCCTGCAGGGCAAGGCGCAGATCGGCAAGGGCATGTGGGCGATGCCGGACCTGATGAAGGGCATGATCGAGCAGAAGATCGCCCATCCGCAGGCCGGCGCGAATACCGCGTGGGTACCGTCGCCGACCGCCGCCACGCTGCACGTCACGCATTACCACACGGTGAACGTGAAGGGGCGCCAGGAAGAACTGAAGTCGCGCGCGCGCGCGTCGTTGGACGACATCCTCACCATTCCGTTCCTCGGCAGCACGAAGCCGTCGGCGCAGGAGATCCGCGAAGAGCTGGACAACAACTGCCAGGGCATCCTGGGCTACGTCGTCCGCTGGATCGATGCCGGTGTCGGCTGTTCGAAGGTGCCGGACATCAATGACATTGGTCTGATGGAAGATCGCGCCACGCTGCGCATCTCCAGCCAGCACGTGGCCAACTGGCTGCATCACGGCATCTGCACGGAAGAGCAGGTGATGGATGCCATGAAGCGCATGGTGGCCAAGGTCGATGCACAGAATGCGAGCGATCCGCTGTACCGGCCGATGGCGCCGAACTATGCCGACAGCGTCGCTTTCAACGCCGCCTGCGAGCTGGTGTTCCAGGGCCGCATCCAGCCCAACGGCTACACCGAGCCGGTACTGCACCGTCGTCGCCGCGAAGCCAAGGCGCTGTTCGGCAGCATGACCGGTGCCGGCTGTCAGGGCTGAAGGTTTGTTGATGCCGGGCCGCGAGGCCCGGCTGCTTCTTGCGTTGCCCATAACAACAACAGCGCCGGCCCGTCCGGCACCAGCCAGGAACAGTTCATGACCGAGACTTCGGGGCCGGCCTCGCCGGCGACTGCGCGCGGCCTGTCGCCGCTGGCGCAGGCAGTGTATGTCCAGTTGATGATGGGTGTGGTCGGGCGCGGGCTGGTGGCCATCAGCCAGATCGACGGGGAAGTCCGCCGCGAGGTCTCGGCCCTGCCGGCCGGCTACACCATCCAGATGAAGGTGATCCCGGGTGGCCCGGCCTTCACGGCCGAGGTCCAGGCCGATGGCACGCTGAAACTCCTGAAGGATTATCCCGGCCGCACCACGCTGGGCATTTTCTTCAAGCACATGGCGCACGCGTTCCTGGTGTTTTCCTTCCAGGAAGGAACGGCCCGTGCCTTTGCCAACGACCGCATGTTCGTTGACGGCGAGATCTCGCATGCGATCCGCCTGGTGCGCTGCCTGAACCGCATGGAAACGATGATCCTGCCGAAGTTCATTGCCGAGCGCGCCGTCAAGCGATACCCGGACATCGGTGCCGGCGAGAAACTGGCCACGGCCACTCGTGTTTACGGGCGGGTCGTCACCAATCTGATCAAGGGAAGCTGAGCCATGAGCAAGGAATTCTACGAATTTTTCTGCCCGGTCAAGGTCATCGCCGGTCTCCGGGCACTCGAGCACATTCCGTTCGAGCTGAACATGCTGGGAGCCACCCGTCCCATGATCATCACCGACAAGGGTGTGATCCAGGTCGGCCTGCTCAAGCATGTGGAAGGCGCGCTGGCGGCAGCCGGCGTCAGTGTGGCGGCCGTGTTCGATGATGTGCCGCCGGACAGCTCGCTGACCACTGTGCGGGACGCTGCGCACCTGTACCGGGCCCATGACTGCAACGCCATTCTGGCGGTGGGCGGTGGTTCGGTGATCGATACCAGCAAGGGCGTGAACATCCTGGTGAGTGAAGGCGGGGATGACCTGACCCGCTTTTCCGGTGCCCACCATCTGAAGCGTCCCCTGAAGCCGTTGTTCGTGGTGCCGACCACGGCCGGCACCGGTTCCGAATGCACCATGGTGGCCGTGATTTCCGATCGCGAGCGTGGTGTGAAGATTCCGTTCACCTCCTACTTCCTGATGCCGAATGCCGCGATCCTGGATCCGCGCATGACGCTGACCCTGCCGGCACACATCACGGCCATGACGGCGATGGATGCCATGACGCACGCGGTCGAGGCTTATACCTGCCTCGCATCGAACCCGATTTCCGATGCTTTCGCGTCACGCGCCGTACGCAAGATCAGCGAAAACCTGCTGAAGGTCATGGACAATCCGGGTGATGCGGAAGCGCGCCTGGAGCTGGCGCAGGCTTCGACCATGGCCGGCATCGCCTTCTCGAATTCCATGGTTGGCCTGGTGCATGCGCTGGGTCATTCGCTGGGTGCCATGGTGCATCTGCCACACGGCCTTTGCATGAACCTGTTCATGCCCTATGTGCTGGAATACAACCTGCCGGTAGCCGGCGAGAAGATCGGTGAGCTGCTGCTGCCGCTGGCCGGCACCGATGTCTATGCGGCAACGCCGAAGTCGGAGCGCGGCCGCAAGGTCGTGGCGGCAATCCGGACCCTGCGCGATGAGATCCATGCGCGCTGCAAGTTGCCGCGCACCCTGCAGGAGACCGGCAAGATCACACAGGAGCAGCTGCCGGCCCTGGCCGAGATGGCGCTCAATGACGGCCCGATCGTGTTCAACCCGCGTGAATCGGATCGCGATGACATTCTTGGCCTGCTGAAGCAGGCCTGGGGTTGATGGCTGGACAGGTCAGCGGTCGAGTGCGAAGAAGCGTTTGATGGCGGCCAGCGTTTCGTGGTGTTTCTGCGCCACGTGAAGCTGCCGGCTGTCGGCATCACGGTCCTGCAGTACGTTTTCCAGCCCGTGCTGGCGCTCTGCCAGGATGTGCGAGACCTCTTCGGCAATGGCAGGGCGTGCCAGCAGCAGATCGGCGAAGGACTGTTTGTCCAGCCGGTAACACTCGACATTGCTGCGTGCGATCACCGTGGCACGTCGCGGCGCTCCGGTCAGCAGTGCCATTTCTCCGAAGAATGAGCCGGCACTCAGTACGTTCACCTGTCTGCGTGTGCCGTCGCCGTTCTCGATGAACACTTCCGCTTCGCCGCTGCTGACCAGATACAGCCAGTGCGCGGTGTCGCCCTGCCGGGTAATGACGTCGCCGGCTGCGTAGGGTGCATAGACAAGACGGTCGGCGAGCGTCTCGACTTCGTCGCCGGTGAGATGCGTGAACAGCTCTGCGCCGCGCAGGACGGCGGTACGGCGGGCATGGTCGCGCTGCTGTTTGGCCCGGTCGAAGGCTTCGCCTTCGGCAACCGTACGCAAGCGATATTGCGGCAGGGCCAGCGGAATACCGGCACGACGCAGTGCGGCAATCACATGCTGGCGGATTTCGCTGTCAGTCGGGTCGTCGCGCCACAGATCTGTCAGCCAGTAACGGACGGCGTACTGGCAGACACCGTTGCTGAAACCCATCAGAAGGCAGTCCGGCGCCGGGTGGTTGGACACATCGGCAATGGCCGCTGATTGCAGGCAGGTGCGGACGGTGCCGATTACCTGGGCCGGGGGCACGTCGTTCGGGCAGTCGAACCAGACCCACCGGCGCCACTGCGGCCGGCCATGCACCTCCCGACCCAGCACAAGGAAACGGTTCTTCATCAGCAGGCCATTGGGCACCACCACGATCTCGCCGTTGCGGGTGCGCAGGGAGGTCGAGCGCCACCCCACCTGTATCACGATGCCGGTGAGATCGTCGGTCTTTACCCAGTCGCCGATGTCGATGGAATCATCCAGTTGCAGGGCAATGCCGCCGAGAATGTTGCCCAGCGTGTCCTGCATGGAGAAGGCGATGATGGCGGTGACCACGGCACTGGCCGCCACCAGTTCCCCGGGATTCACGCCGGCATAGCGCAGGCGAACCAGTATCCAGGCTACATAGCCGGCCACCACGACCACGTCTTCGAGAATGCGCGGCGCCTGCACGCGCAGTGCCGGCAACAGCAAGCGGAATGCAAACAGGCCGGTCAGGCGGATGAAAGCGATGCCGGTGGCGACCACGCCGGCTTCGGTCAGCACGCCGGCAAACATGTCCATGCCACCGCGTACGGCCAGCAGCGCCAGCCCCTGCATACCCAGACCGATCACGCCGATCACGCAGGTGGACAGCAGGTCGGCGCGATCGCGACGGCAGAAGCGGTACAGCAACGCAAGGAACAGCAGGGCCGCACTGGCCAGCAGAACAATTTCCCGGATGTCCATGTCGTGTTCTCCTGTCTGCCTTGCTGTTACAGGCCGAGACGGCGCAGGGCGCTGCAGGGGGCCGCGCGTGTCCAGGCTTCAGCAAACCATGCGCTGCGATCACGTGCCGTGGTGAGACTCTTGTAGGTGACGACCGCGTCCCATTCGTTTTTTTCCGGCCGGCGAATCAGGCCGATGCCATCGACGATCAGCAAGGCCTCACGTGTTTCCGCATAGATGTCGCGCAGCTCGCGTACGTCCACGAAGGATGGAAACCGGTGCCACAGCTCGATCAGGTGGTGGGGCTGGTGGCGCGCCCGGGCGGGGTCGGCCAGCAACAAGCGCACGCGTGCGGTCTTGCTGCGGCGCGCGATGAAGTCCGAGACCACGCGGCCGAACGCGTCGCGCCCGTACAGTTCCGGTTCGGTATCCGGTGCGAGGATGTCCAGGGTCCGCATGGCCTGGGCGGCCATGTGGTCGGTGACGGCGATGGTTTCTGCCAGCGACGTGGTACGCAGGACCGCGTCGCCCTCACCGAGCGTCTGTGTGTCGTATGCCGGTGTCGTCATGACTGCCTCGTGCCGGCACCGGCGCGCAGGTCAGTCCAGGGTCTTGACCATCAGCCGGTGCGGGATGCCCGCTTCCACGAAGATACCACCGTCGACCAGGAAACCGGCGGCCTCATAGAAGGAAGTGGCATGGGTCTGGGCATGCAGGAAAATTTCCCGCAACCCGGCCGCGCGGGCTTCGGCGATGGCTGCCTGCAGCAGGGCCTGGCCTATGCCCTCGCTGCGCCGGGATTCCAGTACCGACAGGCGGCTGATCTGGCCGGTGGGGATCAGTCGCACGCAGCCGACGGCCTGGCCGTTCTCCTCGGCAAGGAAGTGCACGCTGGTGTCATCGTGTTCGTCCCACTCCATGTCTTCCGGAACGTGCTGTTCTTCGATGAACACCTTGCGGCGAATGGCCGACAGCGGCGCGCGATCCTGCGCCCAGTCGGTCCTGCGGATACGGATGTCGGTCATGACGGTCCTCGTCAACGGGCTTCCGGAAAGTACAGATGGCCGCTGTTGCAGAGTTCCAGCAACAGGGCCTGTGTGGATGCATGATCCAGGGCGGAACGGAGTTCACCGGCAGGCAGTACGCGGTGATCGGCAATGACGGCGGCCAGCTCGATGGCGTGCCTGTCCGCCAGCACCAGCGGATGGCCATCGACGTACAGCGTGCCGAAGTCAGCCAGCAGCAGAAAGCGGCTGGATTCGTGGCGGCGCAGCGCGACGGACCGGGCCAGCTTCTTGCCCAGTGCTGCGGCCGTGTAGCGACGTGCCGGGGGCTCGGGCTGTGTTGCGTATTTCGGATCACTGAGTGCGCTGCCGAGAAAACCGGCGAGCAGGTCCGGCTGGTCGACCAGGCGGGCAATCCGCTGGCGGAAACGTTCCAGCGTGGCCGTGTCCAGCGCGCCGGGGTGGCGCGGCGCGGCCAGGCCGGGATCGCCGTAGCGTTCTGTTTCCGGCGTGTGCTCGATCAGGTGGTTGCAGAAACCGTCCAGCAGCTCGCGGTCGGACGGTGCGCGGAAGCCGACCGAGTAGGTGGTGCATGCTTCCTGCGCGATGCCCCAGTGGGCGTAGCCGGGCGGCAGGTACAGCAGGTCGCCGGGCTCGCACAGGAACTCGTCGGAGATGTCCATGCCTTTCAGGATGCGCAGGTCCGGATGTGGCAGCAGCTGCGAATCATCGACCTGTGGCCCGATTTTCCAGACCCGGCTGCCGAAGCCCTGGATCAGGAATACGTCGTAACTGTCGTAGTGCGGTCCGACGCCGCCGCCGGGCACGGCGTAGCTCACCATCACGTCGTCGACACGCCATTGCGGCAGGAACGAGAAGCGGTCAAGCAGGTCAGCCAGTTCCGGCAGCCGGTGATCGACGGCCTGTACCAGCAGGGTCCAGTCGCGTTCCGGCAACTTCCTGAAATCGGCGGCCCGGAACGGACCACGGCGCAGGCTCCAGCTTTTCGCCAGTGAAGGCTTGCCGTCGCGCAGCACCAGCCGCGATTCGACATCCTTTTCCAGCGCCAGGCCTGCCAGGTCATCGCCGGCCAGCAGCGAAGCGATCTCCGGGACTGCGTTTTTCACGAACAGCGGCTTGCGCTGCCAGTATTCGCGCAGGAAACGCTCCGGCGTCAGCTTGCCGAAGCGGCGCAGCGAATCTTCACCCAGCCAGCTCATGGCGGGCTCAGACCTTTTTCGCCTGTTGCGCCGCGTTGCCGGTGTAGGTGGCCGGCGTCAGGGCCAGCAGCTCGTTTTTCGCGGATTCCGGCAGCATCAGCGAGCGCACCAGCTCCTGCATGCTGTCACGGGTCATGGCTTTGCCGCGGGTAAAGGCCTTGAGCTTTTCATAGGGCTGCTCGATACCGTAACGGCGCATTACGGTCTGGATCGGCTCGGCCAGCACTTCCCAGGCGGCGTCGAGGTCCTCGGCCAGGCGCGCTTCGTTCACCTGCAGCTTGCCGATGCCCTTCAGGGAGGCATCGTACGCAATCACGGAATGGGCAATGCCGACGCCGAGATTGCGCAGTACGGTGGAATCGGTGAGGTCGCGCTGCCAGCGCGACACCGGCAGCTTGGCGGCCAGGTGCACGAAGATCGCGTTGGCAATGCCGAGATTGCCTTCCGAGTTTTCGAAGTCGATCGGGTTGACCTTGTGCGGCATGGTCGAGGAGCCGACCTCGCCCTCGACCGTGCGCTGTTTGAAATAACCCAGCGAGATGTAGCCCCAGACGTCGCGATCAAAGTCGATGAGGATGGTGTTGAAGCGTTCCAGCGCGTGGAAGAACTCGGCCACGTAGTCGTGTGGCTCGATCTGTGTGGTGTACGGGTTGAAGGTCAGTCCCAGGGATTCCACGAAAGCCCTTGCGCTGGCTTCCCAGTCCACCTGCGGATAGGCAGACAGGTGGGCGTTGTAGTTCCCGACTGCACCGTTGATCTTGCCGAGGATTTCCACTTTCCCGATCTGCGCGATCTGCCGCTCCAGACGGGCGACCACGTTGGCCATTTCCTTGCCGAGCGTGGTCGGCGAGGCGGTCTGGCCGTGCGTGCGCGACAGCATCGGCACGTTGGCGTGCTCGTGGGCCAGTTTCCGGATGGCATCGGTCACCCGGCGCAGCAGCGGCAGCAGGACCTCGTCGCGGCCGGTTTTCAGCATCAGTGCATAGGACAGGTTGTTGATGTCCTCGGAGGTGCAGGCAAAGTGGATGAATTCGCCGATCTTCTCCAGTTCGGCGTTGCCTTTGATCCGTTCCTTCAGAAAGTACTCGACCGCCTTCACATCGTGGTTGGTGGTCTTCTCGATGTCCTTCACACGCTGTGCGGCGGCTTCGTCGAAACCGGAGACGATGGCGTCAAGCAGCGTGCTGGCGGCTGCCGACAGCGGCGGTACTTCCGGGATGCCCTTGTGCGCGGCCAGCGCCTGCAGCCAGCGTACCTCGACCAGCACGCGGAAGCGGATCAGTCCGTATTCACTGAAGACCGGACGCAGCGCGCCGACCTTGCCGGCGTAGCGGCCGTCGACCGGGGAGAGGGCGGTGAGGGAGGACAGGGTCATGGGAGCCTCGGGCCGGGTCGGGTTTCGTGCGGCGCGCATTCTACACGCCGCAGGGCCTTGCCGATGTGTCGCGCGCCGGGAGCTGCCGGGTGGAGGCCGCCGGGCTACTCGAGCGCGGCGAGCATGCGGCCGGTACCGAACAGCAGGTGCCAGCGGCGGCCGCCCAGGTGGTGCCACAGGTGGGCGGCCCGGATGCCGGCCAGCAGGGTGGCGCGGATGCGGGCCGCCACCTCGGGCACCTGCAGCTGCCGGGGTTCGCCTTTCACCTGGACGCGGAAGCGCAGGCCGCCGAAGGTATCGACGTACAGCGCAGCGATCTTGGCGATCAGATCGTCAGTGGTGCGGTCGGCAACGCCGGTGCTGTCGTCGCGGATCTGCAGCAGGCGATTGCGGATGGTGTCCTGCAGGGCCGGCTGTGCGCGCAGCACGCCGGCCAGATGCAGCATGGCCATCACATAGTTGATCTGGTTGCCGTTGTCGGAGCCTTCGCGCCGCAGCACGGCCTTCAGGCGGTTGCGGCCGGTGGCCAGGCCGGGTCCCGGCGGAAAGATGTCGGTGACCTCGCCGGCGTCGAGCGCAAACAGGCTGTTGATGGACGTGGAGAACTCACGGGCGGGGGACGTACCGGTGTTGGCAATTTCCTCGACCAGCGCGGCCGCCTGGAATACGGCAGCCAGGGCAGTCACGCGATCTTGCATCAGGGCATCGGTCATGCGGAGGTTCCATTGAGGCAACTGGCGGCAAGGATATCGGGGCGGGCCGCTTCCGTGGTTTCGATGACGCCGCCACCGAGACAGCGCTCGCCATCGTAGAACACCACGGACTGGCCCGGCGTGACGGCACGCTGCGGCTGGTCGAAATGCACGCGCAGGCCGTCGCCGGAGGCTTCGATGGTGCAGGCCTGATCCGCCTGGCGGTAGCGGACGCGGGCCGTGCAACGATACGGCAGCGTCGGGCCCCGGCCGTCGATCCACCAGGGGTGGTGCACGGACAGGGCGCGGGCATACAGCAGCGGATGATCGCCCTGTGCCACCACCAGCCGGTTGCCGGCCAGATCCTTGCCGACCACGTACCAGGGTTCTTCGGAGCCGTCGCGGGTGCCGCCGATCCCCAGCCCCTGGCGCTGGCCGAGGGTGTAGTACATCAGGCCGTGATGCGTGCCGATGTCGCGGCCGTCCGGCAGCACCATGCGGCCGGGCTGTGCCGGCAGGTATTGCTTCAGGAAATCGGCGAATTTCCGTTCGCCGATGAAGCAGATGCCGGTGGAATCCTTCTTCGCCTTGTTCACGAAATCGTACTTCGCCGCGATGGCACGCACCTCGCTCTTCGGCAGGTGCCCGACCGGGAACAGCGTGCGTGCGAACTCGCGTTCGCCGACGGCATGCAGGAAGTAGGTCTGGTCCTTGTTGGCATCGAGCCCGCGCAGCAGTTGCACGTGGCCATCTGCCGTACGCGTCCTGGCATAGTGCCCGGTGGCGATGAAATCCGCACCCAGCGCCAGCGCGTAGTCGAGGAAAGCGCGGAACTTGATCTCGCGGTTGCACAGGATGTCGGGGTTGGGGGTGCGCCCGGCCCGGTATTCGGCCAGGAAGTGCTCGAAGACGTTGTCCCAGTATTCGGCCGCGAAATTGGCTGTGTGCAGTTTTATGCCGAGCCGGTCAGCGACGGCCTGCGCATCGGCGAGATCAGTTTTGGCGGTGCAGTATTCCGTGCCGTCGTCCTCGTCCCAGTTCTTCATGAACAGGCCTTCGACCCGGTAACCCTGTTCGATCAGCAGTGCGGCGGCCACCGACGAATCGACGCCGCCGGACATGCCCGTGATCACCCGGGCGCTCATGACGGCAGACGGTCCGCGTCGAAAACGAAGTCGAGCGGGAAGCGCCGGCCGGCGGCATGATCCTCGAAGCAGCGCAGCACCAGCGGGCTGCGCATCTGTTCGCGGCGGGCGCGGATCTCGTCGAGGGTGAGCCAGTGCACGGCATCGATGTCGCGGTCGCGCCGGTAGCCATCGACTTCGGCCTCGATCTCGCCGGCAAAGCCGATGCGATAGTAGGTGGCGCCGTTGGCCGGCGAGGTCCACACATAGATGCCCAGCAGGTGGGTCGTGCGCACCCGGTAACCGGTTTCCTCCAGCGTTTCGCGAGCCGCGGCTTCCGCCAGCGACTCGCCGCCTTCCACGTGCCCGGCCGGCTGGTTGAACACCGGCGTGCCGTGCGGGCTTTCCTCGACCAGCAGGTAGCGGCCGTCGCGCAGGACGACCGTGGCAACGGTCAGATGGGGATCAAACATGGCGGCAGCACGGTGTCGGGACGGCGGTGGGCAGGGCGAGGAGGGGCGACTATCCTAATGGATCGTCCCCGCAGTCTGAACCCGCGGAATCCGCATGTCCGAACTCACGCACCTGAACGCCCGCGGCGAAGCCCGCATGGTCGATGTCGGCAGCAAGGCCGATACCCTGCGCGAGGCCGAAGCCGAAGCCCTGCTGCGCATGCAGCCGGCCACGCTGGCCCGCATCCTCGATGGCAGCCTGCCCAAGGGCGACGTGCTGGCCACGGCGCGCATCGCCGGCATCATGGCGGCCAAGCGCACGCCGGACCTGATCCCGCTGTGCCACCCGCTGCCGGTGGCCTCGGTGGATGTCGAGATCAGCCCGCTGCCTTCCGGCGACGGGCTGGTCATCCGGGCCCGCTGCCGGGTCACCGGCAAGACCGGTGTGGAAATGGAGGCATTGACCGCGGCCAGCGTGGCGGCGCTGACGGTGTACGACATGGCCAAGGCCGTGGAGAAGGGCATGGTGATCGAATCGGTGCGGTTGCTGGTCAAGCGCGGCGGCAAAAGCGGCGACTGGACTGCAGGGGCCGGCACATGATCCGCGTGCTTTTCTTCGGCAGCGTGCGCGAGCGGCTGGGCACGGACGGTATCGAGGTGACCGCTGCCGATGCCGGCGACAGCGTGCAGGCGTTGCGTGATCGCCTGGCGCTGAGAGGCGGTGCCTGGGCCGATGTGTTCGGCGACAACGACCGCCTGCTGGCGGCCGTCAACCAGCAGACCACGCTGATGCAGACCAGCATCGACGATGGCGACGAAATCGCCTTTTTCCCGCCGGTGACCGGAGGCTGAGGTGGACATCTCGCTGCGGGTCCAGGCGGCCGATTTCGATGTGGCGGCCGAATACGCGGCGCTGTGTGCCGATGGCGGTGACAGTGGCGGCGTGACGATGTTTGTCGGCCGTGTCCGGCAGGACGGGGATCTGGCCGCGGTGACGAACATGCATCTCGAGCACTATCCGGGCATGACGGAAAAAGCGTTGCAGGCCATCGCCGCGGAGGCCGCTGCGCGCTGGCCACTGACCGCGGTACGCATCGTCCATCGTGTCGGCGAACTGGCGCCGGGTGCGCAGATCGTTTTTGTCGGTGTCAGTGCCGCCCACCGGGCGGCGGCGTTTTCGGCCTGCGAGTTCCTGATCGACTGGCTGAAGACCCGGGCCCCGTTCTGGAAGCGGGAGAGCGACGCGGCGGGCGTTTCCCGCTGGGTCGAGCAGAAGGCTTCGGACCGCGACCGGGCCGGCCGCTGGCAGGACGGGGAGCCCCCTCGCTGATGACCCGGTACTGGCCGGGGGCCAGATCGCCCAGCAGCCAGTCCCCGATCCGGACCCGTACCAGTCTCAGGGTAGGGTGCCCGACGGCAGCGGTCATGCGACGGACCTGCCGGTTGCGGCCTTCGTGCAGGGTGATTTCCAGCCAGCTGGTGACGTCGTTGTTGCGCTGCCGGATCGGCGGCACCCGCTCCCACAGGGTCGGCGGCCCGATGCGCTCGACCCGGGCGGGCAGGGTCGGGCCGTCGTTGAGCAGCACGCCTTGCCGCAGCCGGTCCAGGTCCGCGTCATCGGGAATGCCTTCAACCTGCACCTGGTAGGTCTTGCCGGTCCGGTGCTTCGGGTCGGCCAGGCGGGCAATCAGTGCGCCGTCGTCGGTCAGCACCAGCAGCCCTTCGGAATCGCGATCCAGCCGGCCGGCAGCGTATACGCCGGGCACGTCGATCCAGTCGGCCAGCGTGCGCCGGCCCTGGCCGTCGGTGAACTGGCACAGCACATCGAAGGGTTTGTTGAACAGCACGATGGTGGCCACGGGAAATCTTTATTTGCAGTCATGGCCGGGGGCGGGCGTGCCCAAACGCGACCGGCCGGTACTATACTTCCGGTCTCTCACGGGCGGCCAACGATGGTCGTCCGCATTCGTCCAAAGACGCTCACAAGGCAGTCCAGCAGGAGTTGCAAGCCGATGGGTTACCAGAAGATCAAGGTCCCGGCCGATGGCGCCAAAATCACCGTAAACGCCGATCTTTCGCTCAACGTTCCCAATCATCCCATCATTCCCTACATCGAAGGTGACGGCATCGGCGTCGACATCACGCCGGTGATGATCAAGGTCACCAACGCTGCCATCGAAAAAGCCTACGGCAGCAAGCGCTCCATCGTCTGGATGGAAATCTACTGCGGCGAAAAATCCACCCGCGTCTATGGCAAGGATGTCTGGCTGCCGGACGAAACCCTGGAGGCCCTGCGCGAATACGTGGTGAGCATCAAGGGCCCGCTGACCACGCCGGTCGGTGGCGGCATCCGCTCGCTGAACGTGGCCCTGCGCCAGGAACTCGATCTTTATGTGTGCCAGCGCCCGGTGCGCTGGTTCAAGGGTGTGCCGAGCCCGGTCACCCACCCGGAACTCACCGACATGGTGATCTTCCGCGAGAACTCCGAAGACATCTACGCCGGTATCGAATGGGCGGCTGACAGCCCGGAAGCGACCAAGCTGATCCGGTTCCTCCGCGAGGGAATGGGCGTCAAGAAGATCCGCTTCCACGAAGGCTGCGGCATCGGCATCAAGCCGGTTTCGCGCGAAGGTACCCAGCGCCTGGTGCGCAAGGCCATCCAGTTCGCGATCGACAACGACAAGCCCAGTGTCACGCTTGTGCACAAGGGCAACATCATGAAATTCACCGAAGGTGCCTTCAAGGACTGGGGCTACCAGCTGGCGAAGGAGCGTTTCGGCGCCGAGCTGGTTGACGGCGGCCCCTGGATGAAGATGAAGAACCCGAAAACCGGGAAGGACATCATCATCAAGGACGTCATTGCCGACGCTTTCCTGCAGCAGATCCTGATGCGTCCGGCCGAGTACAGCGTGATTGCCACGCTGAACCTGAACGGCGACTACATTTCCGACGCCCTGGCGGCGGAGGTCGGCGGCATCGGCATTGCGCCGGGTGCCAACATCGGCGGTTCGGTCGCGATGTTCGAGGCCACGCACGGTACGGCACCGAAATACGCAGGCCAGGACAAGGTGAACCCCGGCTCGATCATCCTCTCGGCCGAGATGATGCTGCGTCACATGGGCTGGATCGAAGCGGCGGACCTGATCATCAAGGGCATGGAGAATGCCATCGCGGCCAAGACCGTGACCTACGACTTCGAGCGCCTGATGCCGGATGCCAGGCTGCTCAAGTGTTCGGAGTTCGGTGACGCGATCATCCGCCACATGGGCTGACACTGCCGGCAGATACGAAAAACCCGGGCATGGCCCGGGTTTTTTCTGTGTGCCGGAGCGCCGGCTCAGGCGGTCTGCTGGAAGCGCTTGGGGTCGTTGACCGCGGGGCGGGAGGTGTCATGGCCGGTTGTGGCCGGTTCCTCCAGCAGGGTCAGGTTGACGGCATGGTGCCCCTTGGAGGCCTCCTTGACGTCGAAATTGACCGGCTGCCCGGCCTTGAGCGTCTTGTAGCCGTCCATGGTGATGTAGGAGTAGTGGACAAACAGGTCCTCACCGCCATGGTCAGGCCGGACGAATCCGTACCCCTTGGCATTGTTGAACCATTTGACGCGTCCGGTAGCCATGAGCGATCCCTCGATATGGTCCGTGCCGGCAGCCCGCCGTGCCGCTTTTATTTATTGTTAAAATCAGGCGTCGGGGAACTGTCGATCAAGGTTTGATCTGGCGTCAAGTGTCGGGCGTCGGGTCCTCCCTTGAACCGGCGGGCTCCGGTCGCCATATCCCCCCGGCTGTGAACCGGTTCATGGTTTCAGGAAGCACCAGCATGAGTGCCAACGTGTATCCCGGGCTCCGGATCGTCGCCGGCCCCGCCGGCGACCCGCCGGACGAGCCCGGCCGGGATGAAGGTCACGAGGCGGCCGGCGGTACCGGGCTGGCCCTGGAAACCGCAAAGCCGGCCCTGAAGCCGCCGGCCATGTACAAGGTCCTGTTGCTGAACGACGACTACACGCCGATGGATTTCGTGGTCGAGGTGCTGGAAACCTTCTTTTCCATGAACCGCGAGCAGGCAACGCGTGTCATGCTCACCGTGCATACTGCCGGCAAGGCCGTCTGCGGGATGTACTCACGGGATGTGGCAGAAACCAAGGCAACCCAGGTCGTAGACTACGCTCGTCGCCACCAGCATCCGCTCATGGCAAAGATCGAACAGGCGTGAAACCACCGACCCTAGAATGGGTCTGTAGTCGGAATGCAGTACCGGTTACTGTCGTCGGGAAAAGGGGGAAACGGCCATGCTCAGCAAGGACCTCGAAGTCACCCTCAACGTCGCGTTCCGCGATGCCCGTGCCAAGCGTCATGAATACATGACGGTTGAGCACCTGCTGCTCGCGCTGCTCGACAACGAGTCCGCCACCAAGGTGCTCAAGGCCTGCGGTGCGGATCTCGCTGGTCTTCGTCGCGACCTGATCCAGTTTGTCGACGAGACCACGCCGCTGATTCCCGGCCACGACCAGGATCGCGAGACCCAGCCGACCCTGGGCTTCCAGCGCGTGCTGCAGCGTGCCGTTTTCCACGTGCAGTCGTCCGGCAAGAAGGAAGTCACCGGTGCCAACGTGCTGGTCGCCATCTTCAGCGAGCAGGAAAGCCAGGCTGTCTATTTCCTGCGCAAGCAGAACGTCGCCCGCATCGACGTGGTGAACTACATCTCGCACGGTATCAGCAAGGTCAACGATGACAATGCTGCCGGCAACAACGCCGGCAACAATGAACAGTCGCAGGACGAGGAGTCGGCGGCCGAGGGCGGCGCTACGGGCACCAGCCCGCTGGAAGCCTATGCCAGCGACCTGAACCAGTCGGCGCGCGACGGTCGTATCGATCCGCTGGTCGGTCGTGAGGAAGAGATCGAGCGTGCTGCGCAGATCCTGTGCCGCCGCCGCAAGAACAACCCGCTGCTGGTCGGGGAACCCGGTGTCGGCAAGACGGCCATCGCCGAGGGCCTGGCCAAGCTGATCGTGGACGGCAAGGTGCCCGAGCCGCTGCAGGCGAGCACGGTGTATTCGCTCGACCTCGGTGCGCTGCTGGCCGGCACCAAGTACCGTGGCGATTTCGAGAAGCGCTTCAAGGCGTTGCTGGGCGAACTCAAGAAGCGTCCCGGCGCCATTCTCTTCATCGACGAGATCCACACCATCATCGGTGCCGGTGCGGCATCGGGCGGGGTGATGGACGCGTCCAACCTGCTCAAGCCGCTGCTGGCCTCGGGCGAAATCAAGGTGATGGGTTCCACCACCTTCGCCGAATACCGCGGCATCTTCGAAAAAGACCGTGCACTGTCGCGTCGCTTCCAGAAAATCGACGTCACCGAGCCGACGGTCGAGCAGACCTATGAAATCCTCAAGGGCCTGCGCGAGCGCTTCGAGGAGCACCACAGCGTGCGCTATTCGGACAATGCGCTGCGTTCCGCTGCGGAATTGTCCGCACGCCACCTGCACGACCGTTTCCTGCCGGACAAGGCCATCGATGTGGTTGACGAGGTGGGCGCCTTCCAGCGCCTGCAGCCGGAAGGCAAGCGCAAGAAAGTCATCTCGGTGGTCGATGTCGAGAACATCATTGCCAAGATGGCGCGCATTCCGCCGAAATCGGTGAGCGCTTCCGACAAGAAGCAGCTGGGCAACCTGGAGCGCGACCTGAAGATGACCGTGTTCGGCCAGGATGCGGCGATTGATGCCTTGGCCAGCGCGATCAAGCTGTCGCGTGCCGGGCTCAAGGCCCCGGAAAAGCCGATCGGTTCGTTCCTGTTCTCCGGTCCTACAGGCGTGGGCAAGACGGAAGTCAGCCGGCAGCTGGCCAAGACCATGGGCATGGAGCTGGTCCGCTTCGATATGTCCGAGTACATGGAACGCCACACGGTGTCCCGCCTGATCGGTGCGCCGCCGGGCTATGTCGGCTTCGACCAGGGCGGCCTGCTGACCGAGGCAATCACCAAGCATCCGCACTGCGTGCTGTTGCTGGACGAGATCGAGAAGGCGCACCCGGAAGTCTTCAACCTGCTGCTGCAGGTGATGGATTACGGCAAGCTGACTGACAACAACGGCCGCAAGGCGGATTTCCGCAACGTGATCCTGATCATGACCACGAATGCGGGCGCCGAGTCCATGAGCAAACGCGGTATCGGCTTCCAGCAGCAGGACAACAGCACTGATGCGATGGAGGTCATCCGCCGCATGTTCACGCCGGAGTTCCGTAACCGTCTGGACGCGATCATTCCGTTCGCGCCGCTGACGGAGAGCGTGATCCTCGGCGTGGTCGACAAGTTCCTGACCGAGCTGCAGGCTCAGCTGGACGACAAGAAGGTCATGCTTCACGTCGACGACGATGCGCGCAAATGGCTGGCCGACAAGGGCTATGACAAGGCCATGGGTGCGCGTCCGATGGCGCGCCTGATCCAGGACGAGATCAAGAAGCCGCTGGCCGAGCAGATCCTGTTCGGTGCGCTGGCCGAGAAGGGCGGTGATGTCCACATCACCGTGCACGACGGCAAGCTCGACTTGGAAGTGGATGCCCGGGTCCCGGCGTAGCCGGGCCAAGGCAGACAGTCCCGGCGTAGCCGGGCGAAGGCAGGCCGGACAGGCAGTAACAGCAGCAACAAAAAAGCCCCGCAACGCGGGGCTTTTTCTTGTCCGTTTCCCGTTCGCTCAGCGAACCCGGAAGGTGATGCGTCCCTTGGTGAGGTCGTAGGGCGTCAGTTCGACCTTGACCTTGTCGCCGGTGAGGATGCGGATGTAGTTCTTGCGCATCTTGCCCGAGATATGGGCAGTCACCACGTGGCCGTTTTCCAGTTCGACACGGAACATGGTGTTGGGAAGGGTCTCGGTGACCACACCTTCCATCTCGATGACGTCGTCTTTCGCCATGGGTCTCGTTCGCCGGCGGGGGCCTGCCCCGGAAAGGGCGCCACTGTATCCGAAAGCCCCCCGGGCAGGAAGCGGGAATGATGGGGCGGGGTGGTCCCCGGGTCAGCTCCGGATGTCGATCCGGGTGGTGGCCGGGCGGTAGCCGTCGGGGTCCGGGCGCAGCCACTGCTGGCCGTCGAAGTATTCCAGTGGCTGGTATTCCCGCTTGTAGGCCATCTTGCGGCACTGCCGGATCCAGTAGCCCAGATAGACATGACCCTGACCGCGCAGGCGGGCCTCGCGGATCTGCCAGAGAATGGCGTAGCGGCCGAGACTGCGGGCCTCGGCCTCCGGATCGTAGAAGGTGTAGACCGCCGACATGCCGCTGTCGACGTGGTCCACAACGGCCACGGCGAGCAGCCGGCTGTCGAGGCGGAACTCGTAGAAGCGCGAATTGCCCCAGGAACACAGCAGGAAGGATCGGAACTGGTTGCGGCTGGGCGGGTGCATGTCGCCGTCCTGGTGCCGCGATTCGATGTACTTCTCGTACAGCGCGTAGTACTCCGGTGTGTAGCGCGGCGGAGCGGAAATCACGCTGAGGTCGGCGTTGCGCGCCATGCAGCGCCGCTGGCTGCGGTCCGGCTCGAACAGGTTGACCGGAATACGCACCGGGATGCAGGCGTGGCAGGTGCCGCAGTGCGGCCGGTAGATGAAGTCGCCGCTGCGGCGGAAACCGACGCCGGTGAGCGAGGAATAGACGTCCGCGGAGACATCGGTCTTGGGATCGAGGAAGAGGGTGACCGCCTCGCGGTCCGGCAGATAACTGCAGCGGTGCGCGGGGGTGCAGTAGAACTTGAGGGTCTGGAGGTTGCTCACCGCCGCCCGCCCGGGCCTCGCCAGTGGATGAAGTCGGTCCGCTGACTATAGGGCAGGGACGGGCGCGACCGGAACCCGCTCAGGCGCCGGCAAGCGATGGATCAAGCCGCCAGTCGGGGGCGGGCAGGCGTACCTGTTGCTGCACCGTGGCGGCGAACACGGTGCGTTCGATGAAGTGCCCGCCGAAGCGGGCCAGGTGCGGGGTTTCCATCTGGCAGTCGACCAGCGGGAACTGCCAGTGCGCCAGGTGCCGGCAGAGCACCACGAAAGCCGCCTTTGAGGCATCGTCTGCCCGGGCGAACATCGATTCCCCGAAAAACATCCGGCCGATGGCAACGCCGTACAGGCCGCCGGCCAGTTCATCACCGAGCCAGGCCTCGACCGAGTGTGCGTGGCCCTCGCGATGCAGCCGGGCATAGGCCTCACGCATGCCGCGGGTGATCCAGGTGCCCGGTTGGCCAGGGCGCGGCGCCCGGCTGCAGGCTTCGATCACGGCGGGGAAGTCGGCGTCGAAGGTGAAGCGGAAGTGCCGGCGGGCCAGCGTGCGCTGCAGGCTGCGGCCGACGTGCACGCGGGCGGGTACCAGCACGAAACGGGGATCCGGCGACCACCAGAGGACGGGATCGCCGGGGCCGAACCAGGGGAAGATGCCGCGCCGGTAGGCGGCGAGCAGGCGTGGTACCGAGAGGTCTCCGCCCACGGCCAGCAGGCCGTCCGGTTCGCGCAGGGCGGCGGCCAGAGGCGGAAAATCCTCCGGGTTGTCACCCAGTACCGTCAGGTCCACCGCGCGCTCCGCTGCCGCGCGCCGGCGTCAATGCAGGTTGTCGAGATACTTCTCGGCATCCAGTGCAGCCATGCAGCCGGAACCGGCGGACGTGATGGCCTGACGATAGACGTGGTCGGCCACGTCGCCGGCAGCGAACACACCCGGCACGCTGGTCTGGGTGGCATTGCCTTCGATACCGCTTTTCACCACCAGATAGCCGCCTTTCATGTCCAGCTGGCCTTCGAAAATCTGCGTGTTCGGTTTGTGCCCGATCGCCACGAACACGCCGGCCAGATCCAGCTGTTTCATGTTGCCGTCCTGCGTGCTCTTCACACGCAGCCCGGTCACGCCGGTGTTGTCGCCCAGCACTTCGTCCAGCGTGTGGTTCCAGAGCAGGGTGACCTTGCCTTCCTTCTCGCGTGCGAACAGCTTGTCCTGCAGGATCTTCTCGCTCTTCAGCTTGTCGCGGCGATGCACCAGCGTGACGTGGCTGGCGATGTTCGACAGGTACAGGGCTTCCTCCACGGCGGTGTTGCCGCCGCCGATGACGGCCACTTTCTGGTTCTTGTAGAAGAAGCCGTCACAGGTGGCGCAGGCGGACACGCCCTTGCCCATGAATTTCTCCTCGGACGGCAGGCCTAGGTACTGCGCCGAGGCGCCGGTGGCGATGATCAGCGCATCACAGGTGTATTCACCGGCGTCGCCCTTGAGGCGGAACGGGCGCTGCTTCAGGTCGACGGCATTGATGTGGTCGAACACGATCTCGGTATTGAAGCGTTCTGCGTGCTGCTGCATGCGCACCATCAGGTCGGGCCCCTGCAGGCCGTGCACGTCGCCCGGCCAGTTGTCGACCTCGGTGGTGGTGGTGAGCTGGCCGCCCTGCTGCATGCCGGTGATCAGCACCGGCTTCAGGTTGGCGCGCGCCGCGTAGACCGCGGCGGTGTAGCCGGCGGGGCCGGAACCGAGAATGAGCAGCTTGCAGTGGCGGGTCATGGGGCGGGTGTCCTGTGACGTGTGGATCAGGTTCGATGTGGAGGCGGCAGATGATAAGACAAGCCGCTTAAGGGCGGCTTGCGGAAATCCCCGAAGGGGCAGACGACATCCGTACACAGGGCGCGGGATTCACTACAATGGCGCCCCATGACGGATCACGCCGCCACCGTTTTCTCCCCACGCCGCCCGGGTCGCCTGCCGTGACCCGCAGCGCGACACGCCAGGCCCGGCTGCCCGAGCAGGCCCGCCGCCGTCTGCGCGAGGGCTGGGGCATCGCGCTCATGGCGCTGGCGGTGCTGCTGTTCATTGCGCTCTTCACCTACTTCCGGAACGACCCCGGCTGGTCGCATGTCGGCCCGCCCGGCGGCTCCGTGGTCAATGCCGGCGGGTTCTTCGGCGCCTGGGTGGCGGATGTGCTGTTCGTCTGTTTCGGCTACGTGGCCTACCTGCTGCCGCTGGCCTGGTTCTGGCGAGGGGTCTTGGTCTTCCGGCATCCGCTGGTGGTGGACGACAGTACGCCGGCCCAGCGCTGGCTTCGGCGTGGCGCCTGGGTTGCATTCGTCCTGTCTGCCTGTGCGCTGTTATCGATCCATTTCACGGTGCCGAAGTCCGGCGTGGCCGGTCTGGCGGAGACCCTGCAGGAAGTACTGCCTGAAACCGCCGGCGGCGTGCTGGGCGCCACGCTGGGCCGGGCAGCCCTGACTGCCTTCAATCTGGCCGGCAGTACGTTGCTGTTGCTGGCGGTCCTGCTGGCGGCGTTCCGCGTGGTGGTCGATGTGCCCTGGCTGCGCATTGCCGAGTGGACCGGTGCCCGTACGCTGGCGCTGGTTGACCGCATCGCGGCGGCCTTCGAGCAGCGCCGGCAGGAGGCGCGGGTCGAGCGGGAAGCGGAAGTGCTGGTGGAAAAACGCGAAGAGGCGTTCCGCGAGCATCAGGCCAAGGTCGAGAACCGCAAGCCGCCGGAAATTGCCGAGGTTGCGCCACCGCCGAAACCCAGTGTGCGCGTGCAGAAGGAAAAACAGCGCAACCTGTTCGAGACGGAAGTCAGCGGTGAGCTGCCGCCGCTGTCATTGCTGGACTCGGTCGACAAGGCGGCGAAGAAGGGTTACTCGCGAGAGGCGCTGGAATCGATGTCGCGCCTGCTGGAGCTGAAGCTGCGCGATTTCGGCATCGAGGCGGAAGTCACCGGGGTGCTGCCGGGCCCGGTCATCACCCGGTTCGAGATCCAGCCGGCGGCCGGCGTTAAGGTGTCCCGCATCACCAACCTGGCCAAGGACCTTGCGCGCTCGCTGGCGGTAGTCAGTGTAAGGGTGGTGGAAGTGATCCCCGGCAAGACGGTGGTCGGCATCGAGATCCCGAACGAAAAGCGGGAAATGATCCGTCTTTCGGAAGTGGTGGCCTCCAGCGCCTTCGATGAGGCCCAGTCGCCGCTGACGCTGGCGCTGGGCAAGGACATTGCCGGCAATCCGGTGGTGGTGGATCTGGCGAAGATGCCGCACCTGCTGGTGGCCGGCACCACCGGCTCGGGCAAGTCGGTCGGCCTGAACGCCATGCTGCTGTCGCTGATGTACAAGTCGACGCCGGAGCATGTGCGCCTGATCATGATCGACCCGAAGATGCTCGAGCTGGCGGTCTACGACAATATCCCGCACCTGCTCACGCCGGTGGTGACCGACATGAAGGAGGCCGCCAGCGCGCTGCGCTGGGGTGTGGCGGAAATGGAACGCCGTTACCGGCTGATGGCGCAGCTGGGTGTGCGCAACCTCGGTGGTTTCAACAAGAAGGTGCAGGATGCGAAGAAGGCCGGCGAGCCGATCCGCGATCCGCTGTGGAAGCCGCAGGACAGCGTGACCGATACCCAGGCGCCGGAGCTGACCACGCTGCCCTATGTGGTGATCGTGGTCGACGAATTTGCCGACATGATGATGATCGTCGGCAAGAAGGTGGAGGAGCTGATCGCGCGCATCGCCCAGAAGGCACGCGCCGCCGGCATCCATCTCATCCTCGCCACGCAGCGGCCGTCGGTGGACGTGATCACCGGCCTGATCAAGGCCAACGTGCCGTCGCGCATTTCCTTCCAGGTCAGCTCGCGCATCGATTCCCGCACGGTGATCGACCAGGGTGGCGCGGAGCAATTGCTGGGTCATGGCGACATGCTGTACCTGCCGGTGGGCACCAGCGTTCCCGAGCGTGTGCACGGTGCCTTCGTGGCCGACGAGGAAGTGCACCGGGTTTGCGACGACTGGCGTCGCCGTGGCGCGCCGAACTACATCGAGGAAATCACCCGTCAGGCCGATGAAGGCGGTGGTGGCGGGTTTGGCGGCGGTGGCGACGGCGAGGAGGGCGGTGATCCGGAATCCGATCCGCTGTACGACCAGGCTGTGGCCTTCGTGATCGAATCCGGCCGGGTCTCGATCTCGTCCGTGCAGCGCAAGCTCAAGATCGGCTACAACCGTGCGGCTCGTCTGGTCGAGGCCATGGAAAATGCCGGGCTGGTCAGTGCCATGCAACCGAACGGCCAGCGCGAGGTCATACGACCGGGCAGTTGATGATGCGAGGAATGGACGTGCAACGTTTCCTGATGGCCTGTGTGCTGCTGCTGGTCTCGCTGCCCCTGCAGGCGGGGGAGGCCGTGAACCGGCTCGCCGCCCTGCTGGCGGCCGCCAACAGTCTGGATGCTTCGTTCGAGCAGACCATCACGGCAGCCAGTGGTGTCGTGTCGCAGCGGGCGACCGGGCACATGGCGGTGACGCGTCCGCACCTGTTCCGCTGGGAAGTGAAAACGCCGTTCGTGCAGCTGATCGTGGCCGATGGCAAGGAAGTCTGGGTCTACGATCCGGATCTTGCGCAGGCGGTGGTACGGCCATTCGATCGCCAGTTGTCGGATACCCCGGCGTTGCTGTTCTCCGGAGATGCCGCGAGGATCGGCGAGCGTTACACGGTCAGCCTGCTGGAGGAAAAGGGCAAGCTGCTGCGTTTCGAGCTGACGCCGCATGACGGCGATGCCCTGTTCGAAAGCCTGCGTGTGACTTTTATTGACGGCCGCCTCGGCGAGATGGCGCTGGCGGACTCGCTGGGACAGAGAACGGCCATTGTCTTCCGCGACGTGAAGCTCAACGGCAAGGTGGCTGCGTCGCAGTTCCGGTTCGTGCCGCCGGCCGGCACTGACGTGATCCGTGAAGGCCTCTGATCACCAGCCGGATCTGCTGGGTGGTGACGCCCCTGCCGGCCAGCCGCTGGCAGCACGATTGCGCCCGCAAACGCTGGATGAATACGTCGGGCAGGAACATCTGGTCGGGCCCGGCAAGCCGCTGCGCAAGGCAGTGGAATCCGGGCATCTGCACTCGCTGATCCTCTGGGGGCCTCCGGGCGTCGGCAAGACCACGCTGGCCCGCATGCTGGCACAGGCCGTGGATGCGCGTTTCGAATCGCTGTCGGCCGTGCTGGCCGGCGTCAAGGAAATCCGCGAAGTCGTCGAACGGGCACGCATCGGCCTCTCGCAGGGCCGGCGCACCGTGCTGTTCGTGGACGAAGTCCATCGTTTCAACAAGTCACAGCAGGATGCCTTCCTTCCTCATGTGGAGGACGGCCTGCTGACCTTCATTGGTGCCACCACGGAGAATCCCTCGTTCGAACTGAACGGCGCCTTGCTGTCACGCGCGCGGGTCTATGTGCTCAAGCCGATTCCCGAAGAAGCGCTGGACAGGCTGCTGCAGCGGGCACTGGCTGATGTGCCGCGCGGGCTGGGTGCACAGCAGTTGCGGGTTGCCGACGATGCACGCGCGCGTCTTTTGCAGGCCGCGGACGGTGATGCCCGCCGGCTGCTGAACCTGCTGGAGATCGCGGCGGACCTTGCCGGCGCATCCCGTGTCATTGATGTCGCCGCGCTGGAGGAGGTGCTGCGTACCGGGACCCGCCGTTTCGACAAGGGCGGTGACGCCTTCTACGACCAGATATCGGCACTGCACAAATCCGTGCGCGGCTCCAGCCCGGATGCGGCGCTGTACTGGCTGGCACGAATGCTGGACGGTGGCTGCGATCCGCTCTACATCGCGAGGCGGGTGGTGCGCATGGCCAGTGAAGATGTCGGCAATGCCGATCCACGTGCGCTGGACATTGCGATGGCGGCCTGGGATGTGCAGGAGCGCCTCGGCAGTCCGGAAGGGGAGCTGGCCATTGCCCAGGCCGTGGTCTACATGGCGGTCGCGCCCAAGAGCAATGCCGTGTACGTGGCTTTCAACGCCGCCATGGATTACGTGAAGTCGCGTGGCAGCGAGGAGGTGCCCATGCACATCCGCAATGCCCCGACGAAGCTGATGGGTGAGCTCGGTCACGGAGCCGGCTATCAGTACGCACACGATTTTCCCGGTGCCTACGTGCCCGGCGAAAGCTATCTGCCGGAAACCAGCCGTGATGCGCGTTTCTACCAGCCGGTCGATCGCGGGCTGGAGCAGCGCATTGCGGAGAAAATGGCGCAGTGGCGCCAGCAGGATGCCGGCAGCGACTGGCAGCGCTGGCCGCACCCGGGCGGAAAATCCGGTGGCAAGCCGGGCGGTGAAAAGGGGAAAGCGAAATGATCCACTGGACCTTGCTGGCGGCGGTGGCCGGCGGCGGCGCGATCGGCTCGGCCGGCCGGTATCTGATCAACACGGTCTGGCTGCCGGCCGCAGGCCCGCACGCCATGCCATGGGGTACCTGGCTGGTGAATGTGTCGGGTTCATTCCTGTACGGGCTGCTCTTTGCCGTGCTGACCCAGTACCTGCCTCAGGACTCGGCCGGCGGTGCTACACTTCGCGTCGCCCTGCTGGCCGGTTTTCTGGGTGGATTCACCACTTTTTCCAGTTTTTCCTTCGAGACGGTGCGTCTGATCCAGGAAGGGCAGCTGCCGCTGGCCCTCGCCTATGTGCTCGGCAGTGTGCTCAGCTGTGTACTGGCTGTCTGGCTGGGCCTGCAGCTGGTGAAGCCGCCGGTTGCCTGACGGTTTTCCCCGAACAGACTTTCTTCCAAACCGAACCTGTTGCGAACTGAATCATGCTTGATCCGAAACTGCTCCGTGCCGAACTTGCCCTCGTTGCCGGAAAACTGGGCCGTCGTGGCTACGCGCTGGACGTGGCCGGGCTGACGGCACTGGAAGAACTGCGCAAGGATATCCAGACCCGCGCCCAGAACCTGCAGGCCGAGCGCAATGCCCGCTCGAAGGCGATCGGCATGGCCAAGCAGAAAGGCGAGGATGTTGCGCCACTGATGGCGCAGGTCGAGAATTTCGGCGCACAGCTGACGCAGGCGGAAAGTGAGCTCGATGCCCTGCAGTCGCGTATCGAAAACGCCCACCTGCAGATCCCGAATATTCCTGACGACTCGGTTCCGGACGGAAAGTCGGATGCTGACAACGTCGAAATCCGTCGCTGGGGAACACCGCGCGTCTTCGATTTTCCGGTGCGGGATCACGTAGCCCTGGGCGAAGGTTTTGATCCGGCGAAGGCCGCGCTCGATTTCGAGCGGGCTGCAAAGCTGTCCGGTGCGCGCTTTTCGGTGCTGCGCGGTCAGCTGGCACGTCTGCATCGTGCCCTGATCCAGTTCATGCTGGACACGCACACGACGCAGCACGGCTACCAGGAAGTCTATGCGCCGTATCTGGTTGGTCCGCAGGCCCTGCGCGGCACCGGCCAGCTGCCGAAATTCAAGGAAGACCTGTTCCGGATCGAGGGCGAGCGCGAGCTTTACCTGATCCCGACGGCGGAAGTGCCGGTCACCAATCTGGTAGCCGACGAGATCGTCGATGCCGCACGGCTGCCGGTGCGCTGGGCCTGCCACACGCCATGTTTCCGCTCGGAAGCAGGCTCGCACGGCAAGGACATCCGCGGTCTGATCCGCCAGCACCAGTTCGAAAAAGTCGAGCTGGTGCAGCTGGTGAAGCCGGAAGATTCGATGGCCGCGTTGGAGGAACTCACCGGCCATGCCGAGAAGATTCTCCAGCTGCTCGGCCTGCCGTACCGCGTGATCGTGCTTTGTGCCGGCGACATGGGCTTCGCATCCTGCAAGACCTACGATATCGAGGTCTGGGTTCCGTCACAGGATACGTACCGCGAGATTTCCTCCTGCTCGAACTTCCGCGACTTCCAGGCGCGCCGCATGCAGGCGCGCTACAAGGATGCGCAGATGAAAAAGCCGGAGCTGCTGCACACGCTCAACGGTTCCGGCTTGGCCGTCGGCCGGACGCTGGTGGCCATTCTGGAAAACTTCCAGAACGCCGATGGCAGCGTAAGCATCCCTGATGCGCTGGTGCCGTACATGGGCGGCCTGAAGACCATCGGCTGATTGCCATGGATTTCCTGCCGGTCAACCTCGATCTGAAAGGCCAGCCGGTACTGGTGGTCGGCGGTGGTGCCGTTGCGCAGCGCAAGGCCGAACTGCTGGCGCGGGCGCAGGCCGTGGTGTCGGTGGTGGCGCCGGACATTCGCGGCGAGCTGGAAGCACTGGCCAATCGCAGCGGTGGGCTGGCCGTGCGCGAACGCTACGCGGCACCGGTGCTGGCCGGGAAAACGCTGGTGGTTGCCGCCACCGACGACGAGGATGTCAATGCGCAGGTGTCGCGTGATGCGAAGTCGCGCGGCATCCTCGTGAATGTCGTCGACAGGCCGGCCCTGTGCACTTTCATTTTCCCGGCCATTGTCGACCGGTCGCCGGTGATCATTTCCGTTTCCAGTGGCGGTGCCGCGCCGGTACTGGCACGGCTGGTGCGTGCGCGCATCGAAACCCTGATTCCGGCCGCCTACGGCCGGCTGGCGGCACTGGCGTCGCGTTTCCGTGGCCGGGTGAAGGAAAAGCTTGACAGCGGTGATGCGCGCCGCCGCTTCTGGGAAAATGTGCTGTCCGGCCCCATTGCCGAGCGCGTGTTCTCAGGGCAGGACGCGCAGGCCGACCAGTTGCTTGAGCGGGCACTCGATACTGCCGCACAACGCGAGGCACGGCATGTCGGCGAGGTGTATCTGGTCGGTGGTGGCCCGGGTGATCCCGACCTGCTGACTTTCCGTGCGTTGCGGTTGATGCAACAGGCGGATGTGGTGCTTTATGACCGTCTCGTTTCGCCCGGCGTGCTGGATCTGGTGCGTCGCGATGCCGAAAGGATCTACGTCGGCAAGAAGCGTGATGACCATGCGGTGCCGCAGGAAGGCATCAATGCCTTGCTGGTGAGGCTGGCGCAGGAAGGGAAACGCGTATGCCGGCTGAAGGGCGGCGACCCGTTCATTTTCGGACGCGGCGGCGAGGAGATCGAGGATCTGGCTGCCGCCGGCATTCCGTTCCAGGTAGTGCCGGGCATCACGGCGGCTGCCGGCTGCGCCGCCTACGCGGGCATTCCGCTGACGCATCGCGAGCATGCGCAGTCCGTGCGTTTCGTCACCGCACACGGCAAGGGCGGCGATCCCCGTCTGGACTGGAAAAGCCTGGCAACGGCCAACGAGACCCTGTGTTTCTACATGGGGCTGGTGACGCTGCCGCTGTTGTGCCGGGAGCTGGTGCAGGCGGGAATGCCGCCGACAATGCCGGTGGCGCTGGTCGAGCGCGGCACGACGCCGGAACACCGGGTGCACGTGGGAACGCTGGCGACCATCGGGCAAGTCATCGCCGGGCGCGACGTGCATGCGCCGACCATGATCATTGTCGGCACGGTCGTGACACTGCACGAAAAGCTCGCCTGGTACCGGCCGGACGCGGGCTGATTCCCTGGCTGCTCCGGGCCGCGTTTCAGAACGCGTTCCGGTCCCGTGCCTGCCACCATTGCACCGCCAGCGCCTGGGCCCCGGACGGGGTGGCGACACGTCCTGACAACTGCAACGCCATCGCCGCCGTGCCGGTGATCGCGGCCTCGCCGTAGGTGTGCTCGAGCTCGCCGCGCCAGAGGCGTGGCAGCACCGACAGGTCCAGCGATTCTTCCTTCGCCTGCCGGCCATCGAACAGCGCCGGCCACTCTTCGGTAAACAGTCGCCCCTGTGGATTGTCCGCATCGATCACGGCACGCAGTACGGCGGTGATCGCATCCGGCCGCCGCTCGGTTTCACCGGCCTCTCCCTTGAGCACGGCAAGATTCCGGTAGCCGAGCAGCAGAGAGGCTTCCTGGTGTATCGGCCGGTAACTCGGATGAAAGATGCCGTGGAAAACGCAGGGGGCATCGGCCGGATTCAGCAGGCGTGCCAGCGTATGCACCGGCGAGCGCAGGCCCAGGACATTGCGCAGCTCGATGATCTCTGCCAGCCGTGGTGACATCACGGCCAGTGGCAGGTAGGCGAAACGGTCACGGTCCAGACGCAGTGCGGCATCGGCGAACGAAGTGGCCGTGCCGATCCCCAGGACATCCAATGCCTGCTCGCTGTACACACGATTCAGTGTATGGCCGCCGGCGCCGTGCATCAGTACGCGCACGCCGTTCTTCGCCAACAACTGCGCAGACAACAGATACCAGGGCAGGTGGTTCTTCTTGCCGGCGTAGGAGGCCCAGTCGATATCGGCGCGCATTGCCTTGCGCTCTGCGCTCATGGTGTCGCGTGCCGCGCGCACGAAACCGGCTATCTCTTCGCCGGTCTCTTCCTTGACCCGCAGCAGCATCAGGAAGGCGCCCAGTTGCACGTCCAGCACTTCGCCGCGCAGGATCATGCCCATGGCGGCAAAAGCCTCGGCTTCGTCGAGCGAGCGCGAACCCTTGCGACCCTTGCCGAGTATGCGCACGTAGGGTGCAAAGGCGTGCTCGAAATCCTTGTACCGGTTGCCGCTCATGGTCCGCCTACAGGCAATTGGTGGGGCGTGGCAGGCCGGCAATGCGCGCAACCACCAGCGCCGGGCTCTGGGTCGGGTGCACGCCGGATGCAAATTTCTGCATCAGCCAGGCGCTGTTGCCGCGCTCCGGCCCCAGTGCACGGGCAACAGCCTTGACCAGTACGCGGGTGGCCGGCGAGATCCGGTGTTCGGCATGGAAGGCACGCATGACTTCGATCACGGCCCGGTGTTCGTCGTCGAGTACGATGCCTTCCGCCGCGGCCAGTGCATCCGCCACGGCCGGATTCCAGTCGGCCAGCGCCTTCAGGTAGCCGTCGCGGTCACGGGCAATGCGGATGCCGTTCACGATCAATGGGTCCATGTATCAGAACCAGCTCACCACGCGTGCGTGGTTTTCGGTGAGCGCAACGAAGCCGTCATCATCGACGGCGGTCATGCCGGCCAGGCGGGTTTCCGCGGGGAGGGCGCGGGCCCGGGCATCGGTGTCGTGGATGTGCAGGGCAACGCCCTCGTGCCCGCCGGCTCCGGGCACGATGCTGGCCGCGGCGTACACGCCATCCTGCAGCAACAGCACGGCATCGCCGGGCAGGGCGGCACGCAGGCAGTCGGTCAGCGCGCCGGGTGAAGCAGACATGACCAGATGCAGGGTTCCCATGACGTCTCCGTGATCAGAAAGTCAGCACGGGGGCGTGCGTGGCCAGCAGACGGGCAATCCCGTCACGGGCGAGCAGGGTCACGCCGGGCAGCAGGCAGCCGGGTGCAATCCCGCGCACGGCGAGCGCATCGGCATCGGCGTAAACGCGCTGAATGTCGTACTCCGGAAAAGCGGCAATGACGGAGGCGACCGATACGGCACCGATGACATCGGGCTGCTGGCCGGCCAGCAGTTGCCAGACGCCATCGCCGCTGTACAGCACCGACAGCTGCGGGGTGAAGGCGGAGAACAGCAGGGCGGCTTCCGCGGCCTCGCGCGCACGCACGTCCTGCGTCGGTGTGCCGCGGACCAGCACCAGGACGGCACTCATGCGCGGCTTCCGAAGGTGAGCAGGCGGTCGCAGCCGAGCGCGGCATCGGCCAGCTGACCAAGCCCGGCCAGCGTGAAAGCGGGATCGATGGCGGCCGCGGATTTCTCGTAGCGCTGCCGTTCGGTTTCGTCCAGCACGCCACGCCGCAGCGCGGCGGCGATGCACAGCACGAGTTCCGTGCCGTGGGCTGCGGCGAATTCCCGCCAGCCGGTACGCAGGTCCGGCTCGTCCTGCGGCGGGCAGGCCAGCTGCGAACCGGTGAGGACGCCGTCGCCGTAGAAGAACACCCGCGTCACGCGATGACCCCGGGCAACGGCGGCGCGGGCAAAGCGCAGGGCCGATTGCGCGGCAGGCCCGCCGTGCGGGGCATCGAGGATCATCAGGGCGTAGCGCATCGGGAAACAGTGGCCGGCTGCAATGCAGGCATGATAGCCCGCGGCGCGTTTGCCGGCTTGCCTTGGATGACTGCGCGGGCTTCGCTATCCTTGCGCCTCGACTGCGGAAAGGTGGCAGAGTGGTCGATTGCATCGGTCTTGAAAACCGACGGCTCCGCGAGGGGCCCGTGAGTTCGAATCTCACCCTTTCCGCCATATCTCCCGCACAGGCGGCCTGATCCATGACGGAACCGAGCCTGTTCGACCCCGGACTGCTGCTGGCCTGGGCCTCCACCTGGTGGCCGGCAGTGCTGGGTACCACGGGTGTGCTGCTGGCGATCGCCGGCACGGCCCACGTGGCGCTGACCAAACGCAACGTGCAGGCCCGGGCCGGCTGGGTGGCCATACTCTGGCTGGTACCGGTGGTGGGTGCGCTGCTGTACCTGCTGCTGGGCATCAACCGCATACGCCGCCGTGCGGTCGCACTGCACCGGCGCCTGCAGCGCACCGCCGAGCCGGTGGTGGTGCCGGCGGCGGTGGCCGGCATGCCGGCGTCGCTGCGTGCGATCTACCGTGTGGTCAGCCAGGTGACACCGCGTTCCCTGTTGCCGGGCAACCAGGTCACGGTGTTCGACGACGGGGCCCGTGCCTGGGAGGAGATGCTGGCCGCCATCGACAGCGCGCAGCGTTCGGTCACCTTCTGCACCTATATCTTCGATTACGACACGCTGGGCCGGCGGTTGGTGGCGGCGCTGTCGTCGGCACATGCGCGTGGCGTACAGGTGCGTGTGCTGATCGATGCCGTGGGCCTGCGCTATTCCTGGTTCAATCCGGTCGACCGGCAGCTGGCGGAAGCGGGCGTGCCGGTGGTGCGTTTCCTGCCCCCGCGCTACCTGCCCTGGCATCTGCCCTACGCGAACCTGCGCAACCACCGGAAAATCCTGGTGGTGGACGGGCACACCGGCTTTACCGGCGGCATGAACGTGCGCGATGGCCATACCCGTCACGCGCGCGATCCGGATGCCATCCTCGACCTTCACTTCGCCCTGCGCGGGCCGGTGGTGGGCCAGCTGCAGCGCAGCTTCCAGGAGGACTGGCTGTTTGCCTCCGGCGAGGTGCTGGCCGGCGATGTCTGGTTCCCGCCGCTGTCGCCGGAGGGCGACACACTTGCACGCGGCATCAGCGACGGGCCGGACGAGGATACCGATCGCCTTTTGTGGGCCTACCTGGCCGGCATCCAGGGTGCCCAGCATTCCCTGTATGTGCTGACGCCGTACTTTCTGCCGGAGCCGGAGCTGCTGTCGGCGCTGAATGCCGCGGCAATGCGCGGGGTGGACGTGCACATCGTGCTGCCGGAGCACAGCAACCAGCCGCTGGTCGACTGGGCTGCGGCCGGCATGCTGGACGAACTGCTCGCGCATGGCTGCCGGGTCTGGTACACGCCGGGGCCGTTCGATCACGGCAAACTGTTCCTGGTCGACGATGCCTGGTCGCTGCTGGGGTCCGGCAACTGGGACCCGCGCAGCCTGAAGCTCAACTTCGAGTTCGTGGTCGAGTGCTATGACCCGGCGCTCGGGCGGCGTCTGCGCTACCTGTTCGAGCACCGGATCGGCCGTGCCCGCTCGCTGTCCCGGGCGGAGCTGCGCAGTCGGCCGTTTCTCGTGCGTCTGCGCGACGGGCTGGCGGGACTGCTCACCCCCTACCTGTGAGAAAATGCCTACACTGCGTTCCGAGAGAACAGACTGACGCACGCCCGGCAACGGGCTTAAATGTGCAGCGCACCCCAACGGACGGGGCGCGGGCATTTTGCGGGATGCGGAGGGGGCGGCATGGCAATCAAGGTACTGGTGGTCGACGATCACGATCTGGTGCGCATCGGCATCAGCCGGATGCTGGGCGACGTCGAGGGCCTGAAGGTGGTGGGGCAGGCGGCGAGCGGCGAGGAGGCCGTGAGGATGGCGCGTGAACTGGCGCCGGATGTCGTGCTCATGGACGTGCAGATGCCGGGTATCGGCGGTCTGGAAGCCACCCGCAAGATCCAGCGCATCGATGAGGGTATCAAGGTCATCGCGGTGACGGTCTGCGATGAGGAGCCGTTCCCGTCCCGCCTGCTCAAGGCCGGTGCTTCCGGTTATCTCACCAAGGGTGCCGACCTGCAGGAGATGGTGAAGGCGATCCGGGTCGTGAACGTCGGCCGGAAATACATCAGCGCCGACATTGCCCAGCAGATGGCGCTCAAGCCGTTCAAGGAGGACCAGCTGTCACCGTTCGACCAGCTGTCCGAGCGCGAGCTGCAGATCACCATGATGGTGGTGAACTGTCAGAAGGTGCAGGAGATTTCCGACAAGCTCTGTCTCAGCCCGAAGACCGTCAACAGCTACCGCTATCGCATTTTCGAGAAGCTGGGCATCGACTCCGATGTCGAGCTGACCCTGCTGGCGGTACGGCACGGACTGGTGGACGCCCGCGCGGCCAGCGGCGCGGCATGAGTTGCCGGCAGTACCGGTTTCGATGACGGCATGACGGGATCCTCATCACCGGCATTCGATGCCGCCGATTTCCTGCGTACAGCCAGCCGGTTACCCGGCGTGTACCGCATGTACGACGCCGACGGTGCCATCCTGTATGTCGGCAAGGCCCGGAACCTGAAAAACCGACTGGGCAGCTATTTCCAGAAAAATCCCGGCTCGCTGAAAACCGAGGCGCTGGTCAGGCGCATTGCCTCGATCGAGACCACGATCACGGCCAGCGAAACCGAGGCCCTGCTGCTGGAGCAACAGCTGATCAAGCAGCATCGGCCGCCGTACAACATCCTGCTGCGCGACGACAAGTCCTATCCCTACATCCGGGTCACCACGGAAGATCCCTGGCCACGCATCACTTTCCATCGCGGATCGCGCAAGGCGCCCGGCCGCTATTTCGGGCCCTATACGAGTTCACAGGCCGTCCGTGACACCCTGAATCTGCTGGAGCGCGTCTTTCACGTGCGCACCTGCGAAGACAGTTTCTTTCGCAACCGTTCAAGGCCCTGCCTGCAATATCAGATCCGGCGCTGCAGTGGCCCCTGCACGAAACTCGTGACGCCCGATGACTACGCCACGGACGTGCGTCATCTGCTGATGTTCCTGGAGGGTCGCAGCGACGACATCACCGGCGAACTGGTGGCGGCGATGGAAAGTGCCAGTGCGCGTCTGGATTTCGAAACGGCGGCCGCCTTGCGCGATCGCATCGCGGCCCTGCGCCACGTGCAGGAGACCCAGCACGTTTCGCGCGACGGTGGCGATGCCGACATACTGGCGGTGGCCACGCAGCCGGGCGGTACCTGCGTGGCGGCCGTGTTTGTGCGATCAGGTCGTGTGCTTGGCAGCAAGACCTGGTTTCCGGCGGCGGGGGATGCCGAGCCGGCGGCGGTGCTGGACGAATTCCTGCCCCAGTTCTATCTGGTGGCCGACAGTGAGGGCACCGGTCGCGATGTGCCGCGTGAAGTGCTCCTGTCGCACGAGGTGGAGAGTGCCGCCGCGCTGGCAGAGCTGCTGGCGGTGCAGTGCGGGCACAAGGTGCGCTTTGCCAGTGCCGTACGCGGCGATCGTGCCGCCTGGCTGCGGCTGGCGGATACCAATGCGCGCCAGGCGTTGACCGCGCACCTGGCCAGCCGCCGCAACCTGCGTCAGCGCTTCGAGGCGCTGACCGATGCCCTGATGTTGCCGGCACCGCCGATGCGCATCGAGTGCTTCGACATCAGCCATACCATGGGTGAGGGCACGGTGGCCTCCTGTGTGGTGTTCAACCACGAGGGTGCGCTGCGTCGCGAGTACCGGCGCTTCAACATCGAAAACATCACGCCCGGCGACGATTACGCGGCCATGGAGCAGGCTTTCCGCCGGCGCTACACGCGGCTCAAGGAAGAGGGCGCCGCGCTGCCGGATCTGGTGCTGATCGACGGTGGCGCCGGCCAGCTGGGCCGGGCCATGGCCATGGCCGCCGAACTGCAGCTGGAGGGTGTGCAGCTGGCGGGCGTCGCCAAGGGACCGTCACGCAAGGCCGGGCTGGAGGCCCTGCACCTGCCCGGCAGGGATGAGGCCCTGGTCCTGCCTGCGGATCATCCGGGTCTGCTGCTGATCCAGCAGGTGAGGGACGAGGCGCACCGTTTTGCGATTGCCGGTCACAGGGCCCGGCGCGGGAAGAAACAGACGGAGTCCTCGCTCGAGCATGTCGAGGGTATCGGCCCGAAGCGCCGCCGCCTGCTGCTGACCCATTTCGGTGGCTGGCAGCAGCTTGAACGGGCCAGCGCTGCCGACCTGGCGCGTGTGCCGGGTATCAACGAGCGCCTGGCGGAAACCATTTACCGGGCCCTGCATCCGGAGTGACCGGGAGGGGACCGGTCCAGGTGGCGGCGTCGTGGCGTGCCTGGGCTATACTCGCGACTCAACGGTCGAAGCTTCCGCATGAGCCATCCGCGCAAATCCCTGCTCAACATCCCCACGCTGCTGACGCTGGCACGGATCGCGCTGATTCCGTTTTTCGTCGGCATTTTTTACCTGCACTCGTGGTGGGGCAACGTGCTGGCCGCTGCCGTCTTCCTGATTGCAGGCCTGACCGATTACCTGGACGGCTGGCTGGCGCGGCGCTGGAACCAGACCACACGTTTCGGTGCATTTCTCGATCCCGTCGCAGACAAGCTGATGGTGGCTGCGGCACTGGTGCTGCTGGTCGAATATCACGGCACGGCCTGGCTGGCGGTGCCGGCCATCACCATTATTTCCCGGGAAATTGCCGTGTCCGCGCTGCGCGAGTGGATGGCCGAGATCGGCCGCCGTGCCAGCGTGGCGGTGTCGCATATCGGCAAGGTCAAGACTGTCGTGCAGATCACGGCCATCACCTTGCTGCTGGCGTTCGAACCGGATTTCGACGCGCAGCGGCGCATCGTGTTCACGCCGTTCTTCGTGTTCAACTACGTGCTGCTGTATCTGGCGACTGTGCTGACGCTGTGGTCGATGGCACTGTACCTGCGGGCCGCATGGCCGCATCTGCGCGAAGGTGACTGAAGGCGCGACCGGGACGGTACACGCCGGGCTGTTTGCTTGACAGGTGGTCGGCCGCCGCTAGAATGGCACCCTCTTTGCGGGAATAGCTCAGTTGGTAGAGCACGACCTTGCCAAGGTCGGGGTCGCGAGTTCGAGTCTCGTTTCCCGCTCCAGAATCCGGCTCCCAAGCAAAAGCCCCGGTCGCTGTACCGGGGTTTTTTGTGAGGGATGTACCGGGTGTCTGCCGGACTTCGGCTGGGTGGCAGAGTGGTCATGCAGCGGACTGCAACTCCGCGTACGCCGGTTCAATTCCGACCCCAGCCTCCATATCCTTCCTTCCCGCGTTGCCATACCTGAACGTGCCGCCCGGGTGGCGAAACTGGTAGACGCAAGGGACTTAAAATCCCTCGGGGGCAACCCCGTGCCGGTTCGAGACCGGCCCCGGGCACCATGCCTCGCCGCCGTTTCCGGGAGGTTCCGATGACTGATTCCCCGTTGCCACGGCCCGAACTGGACCACTGGCTGTCCGTCCATCCGGACTGGCGGCTGGACTCGGGCGTGCTGGCACGCGATTTCCGGTTCGCCGATTTCTCCGAGGCCTTTGCCTTCATGGCCCGGGTGGCCCTGCTGGCGGAGGCTGCCAACCACCATCCGGACTGGAGCAACTCCTGGAACCGGGTGGCCATACGTCTGACCACCCATGATGCCGGCGGCATTACCGCCAGGGATCTTCGGCTGGCCGAGCGGATCGGGGGGCTGCTCCCGGCGGCCTGACTGTGCCAATCTTGTGCAGGAAGTTTCCACTGTACAAGATTTGTCCCGGAGGCCATGACGATGATCGAGATCCGCCGCTATGCCGGCCGCCCGGACGGTTTCCTGGCCATGGCCGATACCGATGCGGCGCCGGCCTTCGAGCAACTGGATATCCAGGTGGCGGGCTGGCTGGGAGAACGGCCGGTCATACGGAGCGGGCGGGCACTGCGCTACCTGAAGCCCGGGCAGGCGCCGGTCATTTTCCTGCCGCCGGCTGCCCTGGCACTGAAGCACGTGCGCGCATCGGGCACGCTGCGCATGGACGAGTTCGGGCTGGCGATCCACCTGAGTCTGTCGGGTGGTGGCCGTACGGCTGCGGACGCGCTCTGGTATTACCCGGGACCGGATCCCGAATATGCGCCGGTGGCCGGCATGCTGTGCCTGGATCCGTCGCTGCTGGACCGCGTGACGGCAGACGGTCAGGTGGTCTGCCGGGGCGACCTGCCCGGCACCTGGCGGCCGGCAGGGCATCAGCCCTGCCGCGCACCCTGCGTTGCCTGAACCCTACTTCTTCGGCTGGTCGCGGATGATGCTGCCGTAGATGTCCTTGCCGGTGGCCTGGCGAATGAACATGGCCAGTTCGCGTTCGGCTTCTTCCCGGGTGTCGAAAGGCCCTTCCAGGGTGCCCTCCCGGGTCGAGAAGTAGAATTTCCCGTTGGAAACGCTGATGCGCTGCGAACGAAAGAAGCGCTTCTTGCCGTCTTCACCCACCCGTGCATTGTCCGTCATCCCCGACCTCCCCGTCGTGGTGTGCACTTCGTTTTCCGTGGCGTCAGCTGCCGCGGTAATCCGGTCCTTCCTTCATCAGATCCCGGAAATAGGTTGAAAGCCGCTGGTTTTCCTCCAGGGACACATCGCTGGACAGCTTGCGCACCGTCGAGTGTGCCAGCGAGCGGATGCTGCTGTGTCCCAGGTCCACGCCCTTGCGGGCGATGAAGCCCAGTTTCAGCAGGTCGGCCGGCTTCTTCAGCATGTAGTCGAGCGAGATATCGACGAATTCATTCATCACATCCGATTGCACCTCGGAATTTTCCCGGTTGCCGGACATGGTGGCGTCGTGCAGCGCCTGGAAGCGGGTGGCAAAACGCGGTGGCAGCGGAAAACTCACGTGCGGCTTGCCGTCGAGATACAGGCGGCGCTCTTCCACGAAGGCCTGCAGGTGGCGGAGCTCGTCATTGGACAGTTTGGCAACGATGGAGCGGATCAGGCCGTGGGTGGTTTTCTCGATCACGCTGCCCAGGCTGTCGACCAGTTTCTTGCGGAATCCGGTCAGCTCGATCTGGCGGGTCGGCCCGTAGAACAGGGCTTCCAGCATTACATCGAGAAAGTCGAAGGCGATCTCGGTGAAAACGGCATTTTGCGGAGCACGGCTGCCGCTGTTCATGGCGGCCAGGAAGGTATTGGTGTTCTGCTCAAGACGATCGGGGCTGGGAATGGCGACGTAAATGCTGGCCATCGGTGCGGGGGTTCCGGCGGGTGACTGGATGGCCACGATATTACGGGAAGATGTCCGTGCCGCGTACCGTGACCGCCCGTCAGGCATCGTGCCGTTCATGGTGCTGTTTGCGACCGGTCGGCAGGGGAGCGGGCACCGGGCCGGCAACACGGGCGGATGCGGAGCTTAGACTCGGCCGGACAATAACGAGAAAAACGGCTACACGAGCCAGGCAGCCTGCGGTCACCCCCGACCGCAGTTATGACCTCCGCGGCGGTCCTTTCCCCCCAAAGGCCCGCCGTTTTTTATGGCGGTCAGCGGGTATGGACGGCGGGCCGCAACGGTATCGGGAAGGCGGCCGGCAGGGGACAGACAAAAGACACGGGAAAGGGCGAATTGGTCGGAGTGATAGGATTCGAACCTACGACCCCTACGTCCCGAACGTAGTGCTCTACCAAACTGAGCTACACTCCGACGCCCCGTCCGAGGCCGCGTATTCTACACATCGCGCTCCGGAGTGCAAAAAAAACGGCGGCACTTTTTGCGCCGCGTCTTTCCGCCGCATCAGGGTGGATGTTCAGCCGGGACCGCCCAGCCCGGCGAGGTCGGCCTCGAGACCTGCCCGGATGCGGGCCACGGTGGCCGCCCGGGTCCGCCGCTTGGTGGCGGCGAACGCCCGGGGATGCAAGGCGGCCAGCCGTTCGGCCTGCACACAGGCGAAGTCCACCACCGACAACGGATCGACCACTTCATCGAGATACCCGGCCAGCACGGCTTCCGGGGGCGAGAGAATTTCCGCGCCGACCACGGCACGCGTGTAGTGGGTGGCCGCCAGACGGTCACGGGCCAGTTCAGCGCCGAATTCCGGCATGGTCATGCCGATGGCGGTTTCGTTCATGCCGATCTTGAAAGCGCCGTTGGCGCCGGTGCGCCAGTCGGCGGTGAACAGGGCAATGGCACCCATGGCCAGTGCGTGGCCGGTACAGGCCATGACCAGCGGTTTCGGATATTCGTAGAGCCGCAGGGCCAGTCGGGCACCGGCGCCGACCAGTCCCCGCACCGCCTCGTTGCCGGCGCTCATCACGGACAGGTCAAAGCCGGCGGAGAAGCGGTTGTCACGACCGGTCAGCACCAGTGCCCGGGCGGCTTCGTTGCCCTCGACCTCGTCGAGCACGGCATGCAGCCGGTCGATCATGGCGTGGGAAAACACGTTGGCCTTGCCGTCGTCGATAAGGGCGAGTGCGAGTTTCTGGTCGAACTGGAGCTGGACGGGGTTGCTCATGCCGAAGGCCCGGGCGGGAACAGGGTCCGGCGATGATAACCGCTCCCTCAGCCGGTGGTGGCTGCGTTCCGGGACCTCAGGCGCGCCAGATATTCACCGATGCGACGCGACAGGGTGCGTTCCACCTCGGTCGTGGCATCCTCGACCCGGGCCGATGCGGGCAGTGGCAACCGGCGTGCCTCGTTGTACCGGGTCATTGCCGACGCCAGGCCACGCGCGACGATGCCGCTGCGCAACGGTTTCGGAAAATAGCGGAACACCTGCGCCTGGTTGATCAGCCGGATCAGGCGCGGCGTATCACGCGTGCCGGTGACCACGATGCTCAGGACTTCCGGATACTGCTGTTTCAGCGTGCGCAGCAGGTGTGTCATGTCGTCGCCGCCAACCACGATGTCGGTGACGATCACGCCGATCGGGCAACTGCCCAGCGTTTCAACCGCGCGGGTCAGGCCGGTGGCGTGCATCACCGGTTGCCCGGGCGCGGCCATGCTGCGGATGGCCGCCAGCGTGGCCGGATCGTCATCGATGACCAGAATTCCGGCGAGGGCGGGGCGCAGCGGTTCCTGCAGGTCCGGAATGACCGGCGCGCGCACGGCTTCGGCAACGGCCAGCGCATCGCGCACCGTGCGCACGATGCCCTCGACCGTCCACGGCTTGGTCAGGTAGCGATGAATCTCGCCGTCGTTGAGTGCATGTATTGCCGAATCGACATCGGCATATCCGGTCAGCAGGATGCGCACGGTATCCGGCGCCAGTTCCCGCGCCCGTGCCAGCAGCTCGGAACCGCTCATCACCGGCATTCGCTGGTCGCTGACCAGTACGGCAATGTCTTCTGCCTGCAGCAACTGCAGTGCTTCCCGGGCGTCGGTGGTGGTCAGCACACGGCAATGCGGCCGGAACAGCACCTGCAGGGTGCGCAGGATGCGCTCCTCATCGTCGACGAACAGTACGGCCGGTGCCGGTCTCTGCGGATGGATCGTCATGGCCTGCACTCCCTGGTCATGCCGGTTGAGGTTCGGGCCTGTCTGCCGGTGCGACGGGTGCCGCCTTTTCCGCCGGCAGGCCCGCGCCGGCCGGCAGCGTCACGATGAAGCGGGTGCCGCGCCCGACTTCCGACCCGACCCGGATGCGTCCGCCGTGCTCCTGCACGATGCGGTAGCAGATGGCGAGGCCAAGGCCGGTGCCCTGGCCGGCAGGTTTGGTGGTGAAGAACGGATCGAAAATGCGCGCCAGGTTTTCCCGCGGAATACCGTGTCCGTTGTCCTGGATCGAGGCGTGCACGCCGCTCTCGTCGGCCCAGGTCCGTATCAGGATCCGGCCGCTGCCCTTGATGGCGTGGGCGGCATTGGCAATCAGGTTCAGCATCACCTGGTTGATCTGCGATGGCACACAGGCAACTGCCGGCAGCGAACCGTAGCGGCGCACGACCTCGACCCGGTTGCGGGTGATGTTGCGTGCGATCAGCAGGGCGCCGTCGATGCACTCGTTGAGATCGGTGTCGGCCACCGCATTGCGGTCGAGCCGGGAGAAGTCCTTGAGCCCGGTGACCAGCTCGCCGATCTGGTCACAGCCATAGAGCGTGTCGTCCAGCAGCTGGGTGCTGTCGTCGAGCAGGGCGCGGGTCTCGCCGGCCAGTGCCTGTGATGCGCTGTGCGCGTCCAGTTCGGCATGCAGCGTGACCATCAGGCCGCGGATGATCTCGATGTTGCTGCGCACGTAACCCAGTGGCGTGTTGATCTCGTGGGCGACGCCCGCGACCATCTGGCCCAGCGAGGCCATTTTTTCCGATTGCACCAGCTGTGCCTGCGATTCCTTCAGCTTGCGGTAGGCCGCGGCCAGCTCCCCGTTGCGCCTTGCGACGCGTTCTTCCATCGCCTTGAGCAGGTCGACCACCACGCCGACACCGGCAAAGCCGAGATCGTCGACCACGACGAAATCCTCACGGATCGGGAAGGCAATGTGTGCGGTGATGTGCCGTGATGCCTGTTCGACCGGCATGTCCGCGGCCACGACCAGCGGCGTGGCCTGCATCACATCGGCGACCGATTTCCGGCCATGCAGGTCGCGCCCGAAGCGGGACATGTAGATGTGCTGCAGGGCATGCCGGGTCAGCATGCCGACCGGCTGCCGATCGGTTACCACCGGCAGCGACAGGAACTGCTCGCACTCGGGTTGCAGGAACAGCTGCGCGGCGTCCGCCACGCTGACATCCGGTGTCAGGACCGGGCAGGTGCGGGTGAGGTCGGCGACAATGGACATGCGTGAAGGCCCGGATGCCGTCACGACTCCTGTTGCGGTGGCCGCATCCTGCGTGTGTGTGCCGGCATGCAGATGTTTGCCGGCCCGTGCGACAGACTGATGAAAATCCCGTGAAGGGTTTTCGTCAGGCCGTCCGGTCGGTCAGATAGGGGCGAAGGATACTGTCACCGCGCACTTCCGCGTTGATGACATGCAGGAAGGTATAGGCGCCCAGCAGTTTTCGCGCGAGGAAGATGAATTCCTTGGGTGGTATGTCGAAGTGCACGCTGAGGGCTGCCTTCGATGCCTTGGCCATCACCCGGTCGGGCAGGTCGCTTTTGCCCCACAGGTACTCGCCGCGTTCGTTCAGCACGTAATCCGGCATCGGATGGGTGTCGGGATCGGCCAGCACCTCGACAGCCATGAAACAGATTTCCACGAAGTCGTTCAGGTTCTTGTCCGGAACATCCTTGTGCAGGAACCTGAGCGCATGGATGGCCTTCAGCAGACGGGCCCGGTCACGATAGAAGGAGGCACGGATCATTTCCTTGCCGGGCCCGAGGATCGACTCGTCGAAGTCCCGGAAAGCGCCGAAATCGAGCAGTACGATGCAATCCTGCTCACCGGGTTTTTCCGCAATGCGGATCAGGTAATTGCCGAAGTTGGGGTCGGTCTGCATCTTGCTCCAGACGAACACTTCCTGGCAGCAGATATCCATGATCGCCTTGCCGATGGCATTGCGGCGTTCCTGGGGCAGCGCCATCACGGCCGGATCGGAGACGCCGACGCCGCGTTCGAAGGACGTGCACAGCACATTGCCGGTGGAGTATTCCGGGAATACGTCCGGGACCCGGTAGCGGGTGTCGTTGCGCAGCACCTCGCCGAAGTGGCGCGTGGTTTCCAGCTCGAGCCGGTAGTCCACCTCGCGGTGCAGCATGCTGCGGACTTCTTCCAGCCAGCCGTGGAAGTCCTCGGTCATCGGCACCATGCGGGTCAGCTTCAGCAGCGAGACCACGGCGTTGAGATCGCTGTCGATGGCATCCGCCACGCCCGGGTACTGGATCTTCAGCGCGAGTTCCATGCCATCGGAGCGGCGCCGGGCCCGGTGTACCTGGCCGAGACTGGCAGCACCCAGCGGTGTGGTGTCGATATCCAGTTCGTCCATGCGCGTACCGAGCTGGGCGCGCAGGTGTTCTTCCATGGCGGGCCAGGCCAGCGCCGTGGTCTCCGATTCCAGTGTGTGCAGTGCCGCCGTGACTTCATCCGGCAGGAAGTGTTCGCCCAGCAGCGCCATCATCTGGCCGATTTTCACGACACTGCCCTTGAGCTTGCCCAGTTCCTTCACCAGGTACTGCGCCTGTTCCGACAGGATCCGCCGTTGCCGCTGTTCGCGCTGTGCACCGCTGACCAGCAGGTTGCCGGCCGACTGCACGGCAAAGCGCGCGCCGGCCAGCAGTCCGGCGCGGGCGAGGGTGAAGCGGCGCTCGAGGGCTCCGGTCTTGATGCGGCTGACGGTGTCGGAGGGCGGGCGTCTGGAGGACATGGAGTGTGTCGGCAGGGTGGCGGGCGGCGCGGATTGTAGTCGAGGCCGGGCCCGGCGGCGGGGGTTTTCGTCGGTGCAGCACGGTCCGACGGCGGCGCGGATTGCTGTCCCGCGGTTCCGGCCCCGATAATCGCCCGCGGCCACGTGGGCCTGTTCGGGAGAACGCCGTGTCGGGACAAACCTGGGTGCTGTTGCGGGGCCTGGTGCGGGAACAGCGCCACTGGGAAGCGTTCCCGGCGCTGCTGGCGCAGCGGTTGCCGGGGGCGCGCGTGCTCTGCATCGATCTGCCCGGCAACGGCGAGCACTGGCAGCAGCACAGCCCGGCCTCGATCACCGGCATGCTGGAAAGCGTGCGTGCGGACCTGGCCGCGGCCGGTCACGCCGGCCCGGTCTCGGTGCTGGCACTGTCGCTGGGTGCCATGACGGCTTTCGAATGGATGAGCCGGTACCCGCAGGAAGTCGAACGCGCCGTGCTGCTCAATACCAGCCTGAGTGCGTTCAGTCCGTTCTGGCACCGGCTGCGCCCGCAGAATTATCCGCGCATCCTGCGCGACGCGCTGCTCAGCAGCGACCGTGTCCGCCGGGAGCGGATGATCCTGGAAATCACGACCAATCTGCTGCCGGACCGTGAGATCTACGTCCGGCGCTGGGCCGATTACGCGGCCACGCGGCCGGTCAGCCGGCGCAACACCGTGGTCCAGCTGCTGGCAGCGGCCCGGTATGCCGCGCCGTCGCGCGCACCGGTATGCCCGGTGCTGCTGCTGAACGGCGCCGGCGATCGTCTGGTCAACCCGCGCTGCAGCGACCGCATCGCCACGGCGTTCGGATTGCCGCTGGAAAGACATCCCTCTGCCGGCCACGATCTGACGCTGGATGACGGCGCCTGGGTGGCCGATCGCGTTGCCGGTTTTGCCGGCCCCTGAGTTTTCCCTCCTGCCGTGTGAAGTGACGCATGCACGATTTCGAACAGGACACGCAGCTGGTGACGGCCGGCGGGCAGCGCTGGTCGTTCGCGCTCAGTGACCGCTGGAATGTCGGTGCCATCCCCAATGGCGGATACCTGATGGCCGCTGCAGCAAAGGCGATGGCGCAGGCGGTTTCGCACCGGGATCCGCTGACGATCACCGGGCACTACCTGCGTCCGGCAGAAGCCGGCACGGCGGAGATCGAAGCGACGCCGGTGAAACAGGGCAGCACCTTCGACAACGTGCAGGCATCCATCCTGCAGCAGGGGCGTGAGCGTTGCCGTTTTCTCGCGGCCTTCGGCACGCTGGACACCCTGGAAGGCCAGTCGTGGCATACCGAGCCGCTGCCGGACATGCCGCCTCCGGAGGCCTGTGTGTCATTGAAGAACACACTGGCCATCAGCCAGCGTTACGAAACGTATTTCGATCCGGTATCGGCCGGCTGGATGCGCGGGGAAACCGCGGAGCTCGCTGAATTCCGGGTCTGGATCGGCCATGCCGACCGGCGCGCCCCGGATCTGTACAGCCTGCTGCTGTTCGCGGACGCCTTGCCGCCGCCGGTGTTCAACCGGATCGGCCCGCGCGGCTGGGTACCGACCGTGGAGCTGACCGTGCATCTGCGTGCCCGCCCGGCACCGGGGCTGGTACGTGCCCGTTTCCGCACGCGCTATGTCACGCGCGGGCTGCTGGAGTCCGACGGCGAGTTGTGGGACGCGCGAGGCGAGCTGGTAGCGCTTTCGCGACAGCTGGCACGCCTGCGCGACTGATATCCGGTCAGGGCTTCCGGCTGGCGGTAGCGTCCGGTGCGGCAACCGGTGTCGTGGTGGCTGTCCGGGTGGCCTGGCGTGCACGCCAGATCTGGATCTGGTCGGCCAGCAGTGTCCCGGTCTCGACCAGCATGGCGTGGTCGGCAGGGCTCTCCTTGTCTTCGTTGCCGGCCAGTTCCTCGTTGAGCTTCTCCAGCTCCTCGAAATCCTTCACGATCGGCTCGCCGCGCGCCTTGCGGCGCTTGTTCTCGGCGTCCAGCGATTTCTGGCGCAGGGTGTCACGTTCGCTGCGGCGCACGTTCTCCGACAGGGACAGCTGTTTCTGCCTGCGGTTCTGCTCCAGCAATTCCAGCTGCTCACGCACGTACTGGAAGTCGGGATCGGTGGCGGCACGCTGCTCGCTGCGCTTGCGCAGTTCCGGCAGCATGGATGAGAAGTCGCCGATCCGTGAAAAACGTGCGGGACGGATCGTGTCCCAGGCCATGGCATTGGGCAGGGCGCTCTCGCCGATTTCCTCGTGGTCGACCAGGCTCGGGAACTGGATGTCGGGCATCACGCCCTTGAGTTGTGTGCTTTCGCCGGAAATCCGGTAGAACTTCGCCTGCGTGACTTTCAGCTGCCCCTGGTTGAGCGGGCGCAGGGTTTGCACCGTGCCCTTGCCGAATGTCTGGTCGCCGATCACCAGGCCGCGGCCGTAGTCCTGGATGGCAGCGGCAAAGATTTCCGAGGCCGAGGCTGACAGCCGGTTGACCATCACCGCCAGCGGGCCGTCGTACAGCACGGTCGGATCGTAGTCGTTTTCCGCGTCGACCTTGCCGTTGGCCCAGCGTACCTGCACGACCGGACCGCTGCGGATGAACAGGCCGACCAGCGACTGCACTTCCTCCAGCGAGCCGCCGCCGTTGTTGCGCAGATCGAGCACGATGCCGTCCACCTTCTCGGCACGCAGCGCCTCGATCAGGCGCGCGACATCGCGGGTGGTGCTGCGGTAGTCGGGATCGCCACGGTGTGCCGCGTCAAAGTCGATATAGAAAGTCGGCAGCACGATGACGCCGACCTTGAACGGACGGCCCTGCGAGGTGACTTCGATCACTTTTTTGCGGGCAGCCGACTCCTCCAGTTTCACTTCGTCACGGGTCAGGGTCACCACGCGTGTTTCCGAGGAATCCTTGGCGTTGGCGGGAATGATCTCCAGGCGTACCCGGGAACCTTTCGGGCCACGAACCAGGTCGACGACTTCGTCGAGCCGCCAGCCGATCACATCGACCAGTTCACCCGTGCCCTGGCCAACGCTGACGATGCGGTCCGACGGCTTGATCTGGCCGGACTTGTCGGCCGGGCTGCCCGGCACCAGCTTGACCACCTTGGTGTATTCATCCTCGCTCTGCAGGACGGCACCGATGCCCTGCAGTTGCAGACTCATGTTGATGTTGAAGTTCTGGCTGGTCTGCGGCGACAGGTATTCGGTGTGCGGATCGTACAGGCCTGTAAGTGCATTCATGTAGACCGAGAAAGCGTCTTCGGGCCGGGTCTGCAACGTGCGGTTGAGCTGGTTGCGGTAGCGCTTGCCAAGCAGCTTCTGGATTTCCTCGTCCGGCTTGCCGGACAGGCGCAGGTCGAGGACGGCCGCTTTGAGGCGGCGGCGCCACAGGTCGTTCATCTCGGCGCGTGTGGTCGGCCAGGCGGCTTCGGCACGATCAAGCTCGATGAATTCTTCCTTGCCGAAATCGAAGCGGGAAACGCCCTTGTCGATTTCCCCGACCAGGTACTGCAGGCGGTCCACCACCCGTTGCTGGTAACGATTGAAGATATGGAAGGCGGGATCAAGGTCGCCCATCTTCAGGGCTTTCTCGAATTTCGGCTGCAGCTTGTCCAGCTCGGCGATATCGCTGGCGTAGAAATAGATGCGCTGGTCGTCAAGCGCTTTCAGGTAGGCATCGAACAGGCGGTCGGCCAGTGCGGCGTCGATGGTCTGCTGGCGGTAGTGCATCTGCAGCTGCCGCACGACATTGACGCCTGCGCGTGCCTGGTCGCGCTCCGGCGCCAGTACCGGCGCGCGCGCGGCCTGGGCGGCGGCATTGTCTTCGATGAGCGAAACGGCACCGGCAACGGTGGCGGTGAGGGCGAGAACGATGGCTGCGGTCAGGCGCCAGCGACGGGCAGGGGGGAGGTATTTCATGAAAACCGTGGGTACTCGCGCAGACAGCGTATGTGCGGGGAATGGTAGATAGCGGGTGCCGGGCCGGCAACCGCATAATGCCCGCGTCATGGACCGCCGGGCCCCGCGCCGTGTTCCCGGCCGCCTGACTGCCGGGAGCCCGCATGCTGCACCGTGTCTGGTTTGCGCTGTTTCTGATCGGATTTGCCGGTGCCCTGTGGCCGCTGCTGACGGCCGGAGATCCATCCGGTTTTGCCGCCGTCGTGGAAGCCTGCTTCGCCATGGCGAAGCTGTCCGTGGAAATCGCCATCGGCCTGGTCGGTGCCCTGGCGCTCTGGCTGGGCCTGTTCCGGGTTGCCGAGCGTGCCGGCCTGGTGGCGGTCATTGCGCGCGCACTGGCGCCGGTCTTCCGCATCCTCATGCCGGGTGTGCCGGCCGGCCACCCGGCCATCGGTGCGGTCACGCTCAACCTGTCGGCCAACATGCTGGGCCTGGACAACGCCGCCACACCGCTCGGCCTGAAGGCCATGCGCGAGCTGCAGTCGCTGAACCCTGTCCCGGACCGTGCCACCGACGCGCAGATCCTGTTCCTGGTGCTGAATACCGCCAGCGTGACCCTGCTGCCGGTGTCGATTTTCGTGTACCGGGCCCAGCAGGGGGCCGCCGAGCCGGCGCTGGTGTTCCTGCCCATCCTGCTGGCGACCGCGGCCGCGACCATGAGCGGACTGCTGGCCGTGGCCATGCTGCAGCGGCTGCCGGTCTGGCGACTGCTCACCCTCTGGCCGGTGGTGCTGGCAATGGCCGCCATGGGCGCATTGCTGGCCACCCTGATGATGGTGCCGGCCGAGGTCGCCACGGGGGCCTCCTCGGCAATCGGCAACATCACGCTGCTGGGCATCGTGATGCTCTTCCTCGGGGCCGGCCTGTGGCGCGGGCATGACATCTACGCCACCTTCGTCGAGGGCGCCGAGGAGGGTTTCCGCACGGCCGTGGCCCTGATTCCCTATCTGGTGGCCATGCTGGTCGCCATCGGCGTACTGCGCGCCAGCGGTGCGCTGGATGCCGTTCTGGCCCTGTTGCGCACGGCCGTGGCCGGTGGCGGTTTCGACACCCGCTGGGTCGACGCCATGCCGACCGCCCTGGTCAAGCCGTTCAGCGGCAGCGGCGCACGCGCCATGATGCTGGAGACCATGCAGACCCAGGGTGTCGATTCCTTTGCCGCCCGGCTGGCGGCCATCATCCAGGGCAGCAGCGAAACCACGTTCTATGTCCTGGCGGTCTACTTCGGCAGTGTCGGCATTCGTCATGCACGGTATGCACTCTGGTGCGGCCTGCTGGCCGACGTGGTCGGGGTGGTGGCGGCAATCGCGGTCTGTTACGCATTTTTTGGCTGACGCGTCCTGACGTATCGCGCTTCGTCCGGCGGATGGCGCATGGCCGGCGGGGCCTGCTACATTCGTGGGCCGACCCCGATAACCGCATGCTGTTGCCTCCCCCCTGTACACGGGGGGCCGGACGGTGTGATCGAGAGCGCAGGAACGACGTCCCACGATGGATGAACTACGTGCCCACCGTCGACTGAACGTCGATTTCGATGCCAGCATCAATTCCCAGGGGTTGCGCGATTATCCGTGCAAGGTGCGGGATTTTTGTCTGGGTGGTGCGCTGCTGTCCTTCGACGATCCGCTGAAACCGTTGCCGCCCGGTCTGTCACTGCTGGAGCGCGGTACGCCGGTCGAACTGCGCGTGATGACACGTTCACCCGGTTTCCGCGACACGTATACATTTTCCGCCACGGTGGCCCGGCGCGACCGGCAGACGCTCGGCGTTTCCTTTGCCAGCCCGGATCCGACCGCGCTGATGGCGCTGCAGAGTCTTGCCAATGTCAGCAGCGCCCAGCAGCGGCTGGGCGCCCGCGGCGAAGCCCGCAAGATCAAGTTCGACGAGGCGGTGGTGCGCGCCGCCCTTGCCGGCATGCGCGACTGCGTACGCCAGCACGTTGTCGACGTGCCCAACCTGTTGCTCACGCGCGTACAGAAACCGGTCATCGACCTGTCGATGTCGGCATCGAGCAACGAGGAAAGCAACCGCCTGCGCGATGCCATCACCACCCTGCGGCGTTACAGCGCCGACATCCAGTCCGGTTTCCTGCAGCAGGCGCTGAAGCCGCTGGAGGATTTCGGCGGCTGGCAACCGGGCGGATTGCTGCCGGGTAACGGCAGCGCATCGCGGCTGTCCCTGATCGACAAGAATGCATTCGAGGACTGGCTGGCCGTGAAGGTGATGGTTTCCCGTGCGGAAGCCGACTGCAAGGCGCCGTTGTTCGAGCTGCAGATACGTTTCAATGAAATGTTTGGCGCCAAGATGGGCGTGCAGAACAATCCGGTAGGCCCCGCTGTTTTTTTTCATGCGCTGGGCGAGCCGATCCAGCGGCTGAAACTGCCGAAGCAGGTTGAACAGCTGTTGCTGCAGGACATCGAGAACCTGCTGCTGGAGCGCCTGGCGCGCCTGTATCCGGCGCTGAATGAGGTGCTGGTGCGCAACGGCATCATGCCGGATCTGGAGGTCGGCAAGTACGCCAAGGTCCAGCAGTTCGGCGCGCCGCGTGCACAGTCGGCGGCTGGCGAGAAGCCGGCCGTGAAACCGGCAGAAAAGCCGGCCGAGAAACCGGCGATGAAGACAGCAGAACCCGCGGCAGTACGGCCGGCTCCGGAAGCCGTTCCGGAGCAAGCGCCCGCGATGCCGGCTCCTGCAGCCGCGCCGCCGCCACCGGCTGCAGCCGCCGCAACCGGCACGGAAACCGGAAAGGTGGCCGCACAGGCGGTCTCGAGCCAGCAGCGGGCAGAACTGTCGGTCCGGCAGTTCGAGCTGCAACAGAAGATTGCCCGCCAGGCGTACAGCACCGTGCAGAAGTTGCTGGCTGCGCGCCAGGCCATGACGACGCATGCGGAGGGCAGTGCCGTCGCCGCCGTTGCTCCGCCGCCGGCCTGGCCGACGGAAGCGGTCACCGGTGTGCTCGACAAGCTGCAGAAAGTGCCGGTGTCGGTAGCGCCCGCAGCGCCGTTGCGCGAGCGTTTGCAGCAGGCCCTGGATCCCTCGGGCACGGCAGACAAGGTGTTGCCGGCGGAGCAGGCGAATGCTGCCGACACCGTCGACCAGCTGTTCATGGCCATGCTGGGTACGCCGTTGCTGCGTGACGATACCAAGCCCCTGATCCGCCAGCTGGAAGTTCCGTTCCTGAAGCTGCTGCTGGCAGATTCCGCATTCCTGTCCACGGAGCAGCACCCGGCACGCCAGGTACTGAACAGTCTGGCTTCGCTGGGTGCGCGCGGCGCAATGACCACGCCGGCCCAGCAGCAGACCATCGGTTCGGTGGTGGAGAATCTGGTATCCGGTTTCGACAACGATACCAGCGTGTTCACCGAAGCATTGGCCGTGCTGGAGAAAATGCTCGAGCAGCAGCGCAAGGTTTATCAGCACAACCTGCAGCGGGTACGACAGTCCAGCGAGGGGCTGCACCGGGTCAATGCGGCGCGCCGACGTGTGCTGCAGGTGCTCGAAGGGCAGCTGGGCGGCAAGCGTGTGCCGCGTGCCGTCCTGACCCTGCTGGATGCCGGCTGGCGCGAATCACTGGTGAACACACTGTTGCGCCACGGTACCGACAGCGATGCCTGGAAGGAAAACCTCGGCGTGGTCGAGCAGATGGTGCGTGGCATCGACGATCCGGCACATCTGGACATGAAGTCGCTGCTGGGCGTGATCAAGCGCGGCCTGTCCGCGCAGACGACCGGGCAGATAGGCCGCGATGCCGTGGTGAACGATCTGCGGGAAATGTTCACCGCCCTGTCGACCGGCCGCTCCGATGCGGTGCCGTCGGTAGAGGTGCCGGTTGGCGCGGTCGATACCGAGTCGCATATCCAGATGGTGGATGCCGAGGGCCTGGGGCGCTGGCTGCGCCGGGTGCGCGAGCTGGAAATCGGCGAGTGGATAGAGCTGGAAGACGACGACGCGGAGGAGCCGCAGCAGGCGCGACTGGCCTGGGTCGACAACGATCACACCCAGTTCGTATTCGTGAACCTGCAGGGCATGAAGGTGCTGGATCTGGATGCCGACAGTCTGGCGCGTGCGTTCCGTGACGAGCGGGCACGTCGTATCGACGATCCGGAAACACCGCTGGTGGATCGCGGACTGGAAGCCATGGTGCAGAAGGTGTATGGCCAGCTGTCGCACCGGGCCACCCATGATGAGCTCACCGGCCTGTTCAACCGCAAGGAATTCGAGAAGCGTCTGCAGCAGCATGTGCTGCGCGTGAAGGAGGGCGATGCGCCCTGGTCGCTGTGCTGGCTGGACCTGGACCAGTTCAAGGTCATCAACAGCACCTGCGGCTTCGAGGCCGGCGACGCCCTGATCAAGGAAGTCGGCAAGCTGATCGTGGGCGCAGCGGGCAGCGATGCCGAAGTGGCCCGTCTGGGCGGCGATGAATTTGCCGTGCTGGCACGCAACATCGGCGAGGAAGTCCGCAAGCGCACGGTGGACCGCATCCTGCGTGCCATCGAGGAGTTCCGTTTCTCCTGGCAGGGCAAGGCCTATCCGGTGGCCGCCAGCGCCGGCATCGTGTTCATCGGAGCCGGCGGCGTTCCTGCCGAGAGTCTGATGAAGGCGGCGGAAGCCGCCTGCTATGCCGCGAAGGAAGGTGGCCGCAACCGCGTGCACGTGTATCAGGAAGACGACGCCCGCCTGACCCGTCGTGACGACATCATCAAATGGGTGTCCCGCCTCAACCAGGCGATCGAGCACGACCAGCTGCAGCTGCGCTGTCAGCGCATCGAGCCGGTCGATCCGGTTTCCGGCCTGCTGCCGCACTACGAGATTCTCATTGCGATCGAGGACGAGAACGGCGAATTCATCCCGCCGAGCTCGTTCATGCAGGCCGCCGAACGCTACAACCGCATGCACGCGGTGGATCGCTGGGTTATCCGCAACACCCTGGAATGGATGCACGAGCACACGGCGAAGATGTCCGGCATCGGCGGCTTTTCGATCAACCTGTCCGGCCAGTCCCTGAACGACGAGAAACTCACCACCTACATTCTCCAGCAGGTGCTGGACAGCGAGGTGGCCCGCGAGAAGGTGACTTTCGAAGTTACGGAAACGGCGGCCATCGCCAACCTGTCGGACGCGGTGGACTTCATCCGCCAGATGCAGGCAATCGGCTGCAAGTTCTCGCTGGATGATTTTGGATCCGGTCTGTCCTCGTATAGTTACCTGAAGAATCTGCCAGTCGATTATGTGAAGATCGATGGCGCCTTCATCCGTGACATGCATCGCAATACGTCTGACTACATGATGGTGCGCTCGATCAACGAGATGGCCCACTTCATGGGCAAGCGTACCATCGCCGAGTACGTGGAGAACGACGAGATCCTCGCCAAGCTGCGCGAGATCGGCGTCGACTTCGCGCAGGGCTACGGCATCGAAAAGCCTCGCCCGCTGAGTACGCTTTGACACGACCCTCACTGTCCTGTTTCTTCCAAGGTTTCCGCCATGCCCATCCGGCCCCTGACCCCGCGTGAGGCGACCCGCAGCTGCCGCCCCGCGTCGCTTCCCTTCCGCAGTACCCGCGACCTTGAGCCGCTGTCCGGTTTTCTCGGGCAGGAACGGGCGCAGGCCGCCATCCGCTATGCGGTGTCCATGGGGCAGCGCGGCTACAACGTGTATGCCGTGGGTACCGACGGGCTGGGCAAACGCACGCTGGTGTTGCGGGCGCTGGAGGAGTACGCGCGTACGCTGCCGGCACCGGATGATTTCTGCTATGTGAACAATTTCGACAACGCCCGCGAGCCGAAGGTGCTGCGCCTGCCGGCAGGAACCGGCATGAACCTGCGCCGGGACATGGAAAAGATCCTGACCGAACTCGGTGAGGCCATTCCGCAGGCATTCGACAACGAGAAGTACTTCCAGCGGGTCGAGGCACTCAAGGCAGAGCTGGTCAAGGAGCAGCAGACCGTACTGTCGGCCATCGCCCGGGAAGCGGAAACGCGCAGCCTGAAGATGGTGCTGAACACGCCCGGCGGCTACACCTTCGTGCCGGTGGACGGCGAGGAACTGATCGAGCCGGAGGCATTCAAGAAGCTGCCGGCTGCCCGCCAGGAGAAATTCCGCAAGGAAATGGACGAGATGGACCGGCGCTTGCGTACCGGTCTGCGTGATATCGGCCAGCGGGAGCAGGTGCACCGCCGCAAGGCCCGGCAGCTCAACGAGGAAACGGCCGAGCTGGTGGTCAATCACCTGTTCGAGGAGCTGATCGGCAAGTATTCCGGCCTGGACGCAGTGGCCGCGCATCTGAAGCGCCTGCGTCAGGACCTGATCGAGAACTTCGGCATCTTCCTGCCGGGAAATGAGGAACAGCAGGAGGCATCTGCCACGGTCACCGGCAGCAATACGCCGCCGCGCTACCAGGTGAATGTCATGGTGTCGCACGATCCGGCGAAAGGTGCGCCGGTGGTGGTCGACGACCTGCCGGCCCACAACAATCTGGTCGGTCGCATCGAGCAGGTCACCTACATGGGCACCGTCGCCACCGATTTCACGCTGATCCGCGCCGGTTCGCTGCACAAGGCCAACGGCGGCTTCCTGGTGATCGAGGTGGAAAAGCTGCTGGAGCAGCCCTTTGTCTGGGAAAGCCTCAAGCGCACGCTGCGTACCGGCACCATCCAGGTTGATGCGCTGGAGAAGATCCTGACGCTCACCGGCACCATTTCGCTGGAGCCGGACTCCATTCCGGTCAACGTCAAGGTGGTGCTGCTGGGCAGTCATCAGGTGCTGTACCTGCTGCGCGAGATGGATCCCGATTTCGACGAGCTGTTCCGGGTGGTGGCGGATTTCGAGGACGACATGCCGCGCACGCCGGAGAGCGAGCTGGCCTATGCCCGCTTCATTGCCACCATGGCGGGCCAGCAGGGTCTGCTGCCGCTGGACCGTGCAGCGGTCGCGCGCACCATCGATCTCTCGTCCCGCTGGGCCGGCGATCAGGGCAAGCTGTCCCTGCATGCGGCCACGCTGCAGGAAACCCTGCGCGAAGCCACCTACTGCGCACGCGAGCACAAGCGCAAGCATGTCACCGTGGCCGACATCCGCACGGCCCGTGAGCGGCAGCAGCACCGCGCCGGTCGCATCCGCGACGAATACCTGGAGACGCTGCGCAACCAGACATTGATGATCGACGTGACCGGGCGCGAGATCGGCCAGATCAACGGGCTGACCGTGCTGATGTTGCCGGGGTTCGAGTTCGGCATGCCGTCCCGCATCACGGCCACCACCCGCTACGGCGATGGTGAGGTGATCGATATCGAGCGCAGCGTGCAGCTTGGCGGCAAGATCCATTCCAAGGGTGTGATGATCATGTCGGCCTTCATCAGCACACTGTTCGCACAGGAACGGCCCATCCCGTTGTCGGCCCAGATCGTGTTCGAGCAGTCCTATTACGGTGTCGAGGGTGACAGCGCTTCGCTGGCCGAGTTGTGCGCACTGCTGTCGTCCCTGTCAGGCATTCCGATCCACCAGTCGTTCGCGATGACCGGTTCGGTCAACCAGTTCGGCATGGTGCAGGCCATCGGTGGCGTCAACGAAAAGGTCGAGGGCTTCTTCGATGCCTGCCGTACGCTGGACACCATCAAGGGCAAGGCCGTGATCGTGCCGAAGGCGAACGTCCAGAACCTGATGCTGCGCGATGACGTTCTGGAGGCGGTGGAAAAGGGTGATTTCCGGATCTACGGTGCGGCGCACGTGGACGAGGCGGTTCAGCTTCTGATGGACACGCCGGCCGGCAAGCCGCTCAAGGGCGGGGGATTCACCGCCGGATCGGTGTACTCGAAAGTGCTGGAGCGCATCGAACGCCTGCGCGAGCTGCATCTGGAAGAGGCACGCCGGCGCAGCGCGCCGGTCAAGCCGGCGGACAGGGGCCTGGAGAAAAAGACGCCGGAGAAAAAAGCCCCTCGCAAGAAGGCGCAGGCGAAGAAAACGGCAGCCGGGAAGCAGTCACCGCGCCGGCGCTGACACGCCGGCTCAGGCGTGCCAGCGTTCGCCGTGCCGGCGGATCGCGTCATCCTCGACCAGCTTGATCAGGTGTGCCTCCAGCGACAGGCGCGCGATCGGGTGCATGGCTGCCGGGACGTCGTCATAGACGCGCGGCAGCAGCTCCTCCAGCGTGCCGCCGCCCAGTTCACGCAGGGCGCGCAGCGTTTTCGCTTCCCGCAGCAGCCGGTGCCGGATGGTGGCGGCTACAACCTGCGCCGGTTCCGGCATCAGGTGGCCGTGTCCGGGAGCGATGGTTTTCAGCGCATACGCTTCCAGACGTGCCAGCGAGGCCAGATAGTCGCGCATTGAGCCTTCCGGCGGCACGATCACCACGGTGGAACCCTGCATCAGATGATCGCCGGTGAACAGCAGGCCTTCCTCCTCGAGCAGGAAGCACTGATGGTTCGAGACATGGCCCGGCGTGGCGATGGTTCGCAGGCGCAGCCGGCCGGCCAGGATCACTTCGCCGTCGGCAGGCACCACATCCGGCCGGAACGACGTGTCGTTGTAGCCGTCGTCGGGCGCCGGACTGCCGATCAGCCGTGCGCCGGTTTCCCGCGCCAGCGGCGCGGCGCCGGGCGAGTGGTCTTCGTGGGTATGGGTGCAGACAATGCGGCGGATGCGGCCGCCGGTGGCGGATGCGGCCGACAGCAGTGCGTCGACATGCGCGGTGTCGGACGGGCCCGGGTCGAGCACGGTGACATCGTCGCCGTCGACGATCAGGTAGCTGTTGGTGCCGGGGCCGGTGAACACCGACGGGTTCGGCGCCAGCACACGCCAGACGTGTTCCGACAGTTGCACCGGCTTGCCGGTCAGCAGTTCCTGCATGATCTGGCGACCTTCGCGCGTTTCCTGGATTCAGGGGTCATCGTAGCCGGCATCGCCCGGCAGCAGCAGACGCATGCCATCCGCGCCGCGGTTGACCAGCCGCGGCAGCACGGCCGGTACCGGTCGCACCTGCGCGGCGTGAGCCAGCAGTGCGTCCACGGTAGCAAATTCCGTCAGTGCTTCCAGATTGCGGATGGTGGGGAAGATCAGCTTCAGCTCGCCGGCAGCATGAGCGGCCAGCGCGTCCCTCGCGGTCAGCCAGTCCGCCCGCACGGCCTCCCGGCCGTCGACCGTCACCGGCTGCCCGTCAGGCATGCGCGCCACGAAAAACCGGGTGTCATAGCGGCGGGGAATGCCGACCGGCGTGATCCAGTGGCTGAAATAGCCGATGCGGTCGGTGGCCAGTTGCAGGTTCTCGCGTTCCGCCAGATCGGCAAAGCCGAGCTCGCGCGCGAGCAACGCCTGCTGCCAGCCGGGCCGGGCCGGGACATCACCGGGCAGTACGCCGGTTTCCTCCAGACACTCGCGCACCGCGGCAATGAAAGCGGGCAGGGCGGGTGTGGTATTGAGCAGGCGATCGGCGGAATCCGCGTCGCGGCGCGACGCCGCCAGCAGGCGCGGATCGGCATCGCCGGCATCGACCAGTCCGCCGGGAAAGACGTGCAGACCGGGGAAATCCCCGCTGTTGCCGCGCTGTACCAGCAGGATTTCCGGCCCCTGCGCGCTGTCGCGGACCAGCACCAGGCTGGCGGCAGCACGCATCAGGCGGCGTCGGCGAACCGGCGCAGATGGAAGTCCTCGTTGCCGAACAGGACGTCGATGGCGGTGAGCCGCTTGAAGTAGTGACCGACGATGAATTCGTCGGTCATGCCCATGCCGCCATGCAGCTGCACGGCCTGCTGGCCGACGTAGCGGCCGGACTTGCCGACGTAGGCTTTCAGTGCGGAGACCGCCTTGCGGCGTTCGACCGGATCATTTTCGGCGAGCCGGATTGCCGCCATCAGCAGCAGCGACTTCGCCTGCTCGTGATGCACGAACATGTCGACCATGCGATGTTGCAGTACCTGGAAGCTGCCGATGGGCACGCCGAACTGCTTGCGGGTTTTCGTGTATTCGACCGTGGTCTTGTACAGCGCTTCCATGATGCCCACGGCTTCCGCCGAAACCGCCACGGTGGCATCGTCGACCACAGCTTCCAGTACGTCGAACGCCTTGCCTTCCGGGCCCAGCAAGGCGTCGGCGGGCAGTGCCACGTCCTTCAGCTGCAGCTCTGCAGCCCGGAAGCCGTCAAAACCACGCCAGTCGCGGCGGGCAATGCCGGCGCTCGCTGCGTCGACCGCGAACAGGCTGATGCCGTTGCGGTCACGTTGTGCCCCGGCGGTGCGGGCGGCGATCACCAGCAGGCCGGCACTGTCGCCGTTGAGCACGGCAATCTTGCTGCCGTTGAGCAGCCAGCCGTCACCCTGGCGCACGGCACGGGTGGTGACGTCCTCGAGGGCGAAGCGGCTGCCGGATTCGCTGAAGGCCAGGGCCGCCTGGCGGCTGCCGTCGATCAGGCCGGGCAGCAGGGCTGCACGCTGCGCATCATTGCCGGCACGACGGATCGCGCCGCCGGCCAGCAGGATGGTGGCGAGATACGGTTCGATCACCAGGCCCTTGCCGAATTCCTCCATCAGTACCGTGGTGTCCAGCAGCGAGCCGCCGAAACCGCCGTCGGCCTCGGCAAATGGCAACGCCAGCCAGCCGAGCTCGGCCATCTGTGCCCAGTGCGCCGGATCGAAGCCGTTGTGCTCGCGCAACTGACGCCGGCGCTTTTCGAACTCGTAGCTGTCCTTGACCCATTTGCGCACGCTGTCACGCAGCAGGTTCTGTTCTTCGGTCCAGGAAAAATTCATCGCGGGCGGCTTCCGTCAGGGGGCGGAGGGGAAATGGCAATGTGCCGCGATGATCCGGTGCCGGCCGCAGGCCGGCAATGACGGATTCGCTCAGCCGGCAGGACGATTTCGTTCAGCGCGCGCGGGCTTCGTTGACGCGCGGATCACCGTACCAGACCCGCCAGCGGCGGGTGCCGTGGGCCGGCCCCGCCGTGGCGGCGTAGACCCGGCGGAAGGCCACGGTCTCGCCGGGGCCGACCGACACCGGTACTTCGGCGGTTTCCTCGTGCAGCGTGGTGCAGTCGCCGGCGGCCGGGCAGTCCTCGACCCGCAGACGGACCGGCAGGGTGACGATGTGGAGGTTTTCCGAACGGTTCTGCACCTGGCCTTCCAGGCGGAAGCTGCCGGCCGCCTCGATCATCTGCAGCCGGTGCAGCCCGACGATGGCTGCGTCGGCCCGTTGCAGTTCGCCGCCGGAGATCCACATGGCGTAGCCGGCCACCACCAGGGCACCGGCAGCCGTCAGCTCCACCGCCCGGCGGAAGTGCTGCCGCCGCTCGCGGTACACGATGGTCAGGGCGCCGGCGACCAGCAGGCCGGCCAGCAGGGCAATCAGGAAGGGAGTCATGGCGGCGCAATGTACGGAGCGCCGGTCCGGCTTGTCCAGCCTCCGGTCTGCTGCCCCCGGGACCGCTTCTGCTATCCTGCGCGCCGTCGTTGACCCATCGGTCACAGCCATGCCCGTCCCCCGGGCCCGGACCCCGCCATGAATTCCGAAACCCGCGATCCGCGCGTCGAAGCTGCCGTATTCCGCCGTCTGCTGGAGCACCTGGACCAGCGCAAGGACGTGCAGAACATCGACCTGATGAACCTGGCCGGCTTCTGCCGCAACTGTCTGGCCAAGTGGTACGCGGAAGAGGCGGGCCGCATCGGGCTGGATGTCAGCGTCGACGACGCGAAAACCCGCGTGTACGGCATGCCGTACACCGAATGGAAGAACAGATACCAGAAATGACCACAGGAACCGACATGAGCTACGCGACCCTGAAGACCGCCGTCGACCACGGCGTGATGACCGTCACCCTGAACCGGCCGGACAAGCTCAATGCCTTCAACGCCGCCATGTTCCAGGACCTGCTGGCCGTGTGCGACGAGATCGATACGCGCGACGACGTGCGTGTGGCCGTTTTCACCGGGGAAGGCCGGGCCTTCTGCGCCGGGGCGGACCTGGAGGCCGGTGCGGATACCTTCAACTACAAGGCCGGCGACGGCGAGATCGACTGGAGCAAGGTGCGCGACATCGGCGGCATCCTGAACCTGCGCCTGTTCCGCAGCCGCAAGCCGCTGATTGCCGCCATCAACGGGCCGGCCGTGGGTGTCGGCGCGACCATGACGCTGCCGATGGACATCCGCCTCGCCGCCGACAGCGCAAAGATGGGATTTGTTTTCGTTCGTCGCGGCATCGTGCCGGACGGTGCTGCCAGCTGGCTGCTGCCGAAAGTGGTCGGCCTGCCGCAGGCGCTGGAGTGGACGCTCAGCGGCCGCGTATTCGGCGCCGAGGAGGCACTGAAAGGCGGCCTGGTGCGCTCGCTGCACAAGCCCGACGAACTGCTGGCCGCCGCCACCGCGCTGGCCCGCGAGATTGCCGACAACACGTCGGCCATCTCCGTGGCGGTTGCCCGCCAGCTGCTCTGGAACATGGCCGGCACCGACCACCCGGTCTACGCCAACATGTACGAATCGCGCGGCCTGTACTACGCCGGCCGCTCCCCGGACGCGATGGAAGGTGTGATGTCGTTCCTGCAGAAGCGCCAGCCCGCCTACCCGGGCAAGGTCAGCAAGGACCTGCCGCCGGGATTCCCGTGGTGGCAGGAGCCCGAATACCGGTAACATTTCACGCATCGTCTGCAAGGAGAAAGTCGATGCGTGCGTTTCTCCCGATCGTGTTCCTGGCGTCGGCCGGCTGGTCGTCCGTGGTGTCTGCCGCCGCTCCCGCGGCCTCCGGCCAGCAGCTCCTGCTGCCGAAGACCGACGTGCCGGTCATCTCCATCAACACCACCATGACGGAGATCGGTGCGCTCATGTCCGGTCTGCTCAGCGAGAAAGTGCTGGCAGACCCGGACGCCGCGCTGCAGCGCCTGGAGCAACTGGACCAGCGCTTCCGCCTGATGGAACCGCATACCGGTGACCGTGGCCCGGCATTCCGGATCAGCTGGCAGACCATGGTCGAGCAGATCGGCCGTGCCCGCGATGCCGTCGATGCGGGTACCGCGACGCCGGATACCCTCAGTAACCTGGTGCATGGCATCGCCTCGGCCTGTGCCGGTTGCCACACCCAGGACGACAAGGCACAGGTGCTCAGCTTCGGCAGGCTGACACCGGCTTCCGGCGATCCGCTGCAGCAGGCGCGCTACCACTACATCACCCGCGACTACGCCGATGCCCTGCGGTTGTACGAAAGCTGGCTGGATACCCAGCCCAGGCTCTCGTGGAACGGGCCGGTGCTGGATGCCTTCGAAGGCGAACTGACCATCTACGCGCAGATCTACCGGGATCCGGATCGAGCCATCAAGGCCCTGAAACAGCGCCTGGACCGCAGCGGTGCCGGCATGTCGAAGCAGGTCCGCAAGGATATCCAGGCCTGGATCAAGGGCTTCGAGGACGTCCGCAAGGCAAAGCTGAAGGCCTTCGAGCCGGGCATCGCTGATCTGGATGCCTACGCGCGCAAGTACATCCTGCCGCATGCCGGTGTGCCGATCGCGACCGAAGAGAAGGACAAGATTGCGCTGCTGTGGCTGCGTGGTCTGGTGTACGAATACGTGCAGGCGCATCCGGCCGATGCACGCATGCCGGAACTGCTGTACTGGCTGTCCGTGGTCGATCGCGTGCTTGACTACAATTTCTACTACTCGCTGGCCGATCTGTATCTGCGCGAATGCATCACCCGCTATCCGACCAGCGACACGGCCGAACTCTGCTACGACGAATATGAGCGCTACGTCGAATTCGCCTACAGCGGTTCCAGCGGTGAATTCGTGCCGGCGGAAGTGAGGGACGAGCTGCTGCGCCTGCGCGACATCCTGGATGCGGCCCATGCCGCTACCGAGGTTCCCGCCGGCGCTGTGCCTGCGACGCCCTGATCCGCCTGCAGTGAAAGTGCCCGAGCGGCTGCAGCCGCTGATTGAGGATGGCTTGATCGACGAAGTCCTGCGCCCGCTGAAGAGCGGCAAGGAGGCTTCGGTGTGGCTGGTGCGCTGCGGCAACGAAACCCGTTGTGCCAAGGTCTACAAGGATGCCGACCGGCGCAGCTTCCGCCAGGCCGTGCAGTACCGCGAAGGCCGCAAGGTGCGCAACAGTCGGTTGGCGCGAGCCATGGAGAAGGGGTCGCGCTACGGCCGCGAGCAGCAGGAGGCGCACTGGCAGAATGCGGAGGTCGATGCCCTGTACCGGCTGGCAGCGGCCGGCGTGCGGGTTCCGAAGCCGTTCGGCTGTTTCGATGGCGTGCTGCTGATGCAGATGATCGCCGACGAGGATGGCGGCCCGGCGGGTCGTCTGGCCGACTTCGATTTTTCACCGGAAGAAGCGCGCGATTTCCACCAGCGCCTGCTGCGGGAAGTGGTACGGATGCTGTGTGCCGGCCTCGTGCACGGCGATCTCTCCGAGTACAACATCCTGGTCGATGTCGACGGCCCGGTGATCATCGATCTGCCCCAGGCCGTGGATGCGGCCGGCAACAATCACGCGAAGGCGATGCTGGCCCGGGACGTGCAGAACCTGGCGACGTTCTTCGGGCAGTACGCGCCGGCACTGCTGAACAGCGACTACGCGCCGGAGATCTGGGATCTGTACGAGCGCGGCGAATTGCAGCCGGGCAGCCGGCTTACCGGCATTTTCGAGCACGACACCAGGCCGGCTGATCTCGACGGCCTGCTGCGCGAGATCCAGGACGCGATTGCCGAGGAGGCGGCCCGGCGTGCCCGGGAGGCGGAAGGCTGACGCGGGTCGTTCAGGCGGTGCGTTTCAGGCCGCCCGTGGACAGGTTGGCCATGTCGCACAGCGCGGGGCGATCGATGACCGTGATTTCCTTGCCCTCGACACTCAGGACACCGGCAGCCTGCAGACGCGTGAAGATACGGCTGACGGTTTCCACGGCCAGCCCGAGGTAGTTGCCGATATCGTTGCGTGACATCGGCAGGCGCAGGCGGTCGGCCGACAGGCCGCGTCGCGCACAGCGGCTGGACAGGTTCAGCAGGAAGGCGGCAAGACGTTCGTCAGCGGGCTTCTTGGTGAGCAGGAGCATGAGTTGCTGGTCAGCCTGGATCTCGCGGCTCATCAGCTGGAAAAAGTGACGCTGCAACGTCGGGATTTTTACCGACAGTGTTTCCAGACGTGCAAAGGGAATCTCGCAGATGGCAGACGACTCCAGAGCGCGGGCAGCATTGGTGTGGCTGTTGGTGCCCAACCCGTCCATGCCGAGGATTTCGCCCGGCAAATAAAAGCCGGTGACCTGTTCCTCGCCGTCTGTCGTCATGGTGCAGGTCTTGAAGGCGCCGCTGCGCACGGCGTAGACGGACTCGAACGTGTCGCCCGGCTGGAACAGGTGTTCGCCCTTGCGCAGCGGACGCGACCTTTTGATGATGCGGTCGAGCTCCGCCAGCTCATCCTCGCGCACCGCGATCGGCAGGCACACCGGATTCAGGCTGCAATCGCTGCAGGTAACGCCGGCAGCATGCCGCGACTGGCACGAGGACATGATGACTCCGCGGTGGCTTCCGGTACGCCCCGGGAGCCTAGCACCGGTGCCCGGGCGCTCCAATAAGCATTCGCCGCGGATATTGCTCATGCCCCGACTCCTGTTGCGAATGAATGTCAGATCGCCCGTGAAAAACCGGCATGCCGGCGATCCAGCCAGCGGTCGAATACCGCGCACAGACTGCGCAGCAGGAAGCGGCCCGCATCCGTGACCTGCACGCCGTGATCACCGGTGACCAGCAGGCCGTCCCCGGCGAATTCGTCCAGCCGCTGGAGTTCTGCAGCGAAATGGCGACGAAAGTCGATGCCGTACCGGTGCCCGATATCGTCGTAGTCCAGTCGGCCGCGGCAGGCCAGCTCCATGATCACGTGCCGCCGCAGCCTGTCCTCGCTGTCCGGCGCAAAGCCACGGGCCACCGGCAGCTGATGTTCCCGGACGGCAAATTCGTAGTCAGCCATGTCGCGATGGTTCTGGGCGTATACACCGTTCACATCGCTGATGGCCGACAGACCTATCCCGACCAGATCGGTGCCGGCGCCAGTCGAATAGCCCTGGAAATTGCGGCGCAGGGTGCCATCGTGCAGCGCCTGCGCCAGTTCGTCGCCGGGCAGGGCGAAATGATCCATGCCGATATGCACATACCCGGCGGCCAGCAGCTGTTGCACGGTGCTGTCGAGAATGCGGAGTTTCTCCGCCGGCGGCGGCAGCTCTGCTTCGTCGATCTGCCGTTGCACATGGAAGCGGGCGGGCAGATGCGCGTAGTTGAAGACGCTCAGGCGATCCGGCTTCAGTGCGATGACCTGGGCCAGGGTGCGGCGGAATGACGCCACGCTCTGCAGCGGCAGTCCATAGATCAGGTCGAAACCCAGCGACCGGAAACCGAGCGAGCGGGCGGCCTCGACGAGACTGCGGACCTGGGCTTCATCCTGGATGCGATTGACCGCTTTCTGCACACGCGGGTCGAAATCCTGCACACCCAGGCTGAGCCGGTTGAAACCCAGCCCACGCAACAGCGCCAGGGTGCCGGCATCGACCGTGCGCGGATCGATCTCGATGCTGTACTCCCCGCGGTCGCCTTCCAGCAGATGGAAGTGCCGTGCGGTGTGGTGCATCAGCTCGGTCATTTCCGCGCCGCTCAGGAAAGTCGGCGTGCCGCCGCCCCAGTGCAGCTGACGCACCGGGCGACTGCTGTCGAACAGCGCCGCCTGCATGCGGATTTCTTCCTTCAGCAGGTCCAGGTAAGGACGTACCCGTGCCCGGTTGGCCGTCACGATGCGGTTGCAGGCGCAGTAGTAGCAGACGGTCGCGCAGAACGGCAGGTGTATGTACAGCGACAGGGGCCGGTGCGCGGCGTTGCTCGCCAGTGCGTTGCGCACCTGGTCGTCTGCGGTGAATTCCTCGTGGAAACGGTCGGCGGTGGGGTAGGAGGTGTAGCGGGGGACCTGGCCATCGTGGCGCCGCGCCAGCAGATCCAGCGGCACGGCGGCGACCGCCGGGCCGGCATCATGGACAGGAATTCGGGTCTGCAGGTTCATGGCGAACGTTTCCGCCGGTGCGTGCCTGCCAGTATCGGGGTCACGCCTTCAGCACATGTTGACCTGTATCAACTGCCGAGCAGGCGGGTAGCCTCGCGGAAAACATCACCGGGTGAACGGCAGGTGCCATCGAGAATGGCCGGCAGTGCCAGCAGTGTCGACAGCAAGGTCCAGAGTGCGCTCAGCAACAGCAGCGCGCCGGAACCGTTGCGCACCGCGCGGGCATGGCCGGCCAGCCAGCGCGCCGCCAGCCCCAGCCCCAGCACGGCCGGCAGGGTGCCGATGCCGAACGCGAGCATGACCAGGCCGCCGGCCGCGGCAGAACCCGACGTGGCGGCATACAGCAGGGCACCGTACACAAGACCGCAGGGCAGCAGACCCCACAGTGCGCCCAGGGCCAGCGCGCGCGGCGGTGTGGTGACCGGCAACAGACGACGTGCCAGCGGTGCGAGATGCCGCCACACGGCGGCGCCGGCGATCTCCAGACGCTGCATCCAGCGAGTGGCGCCCAGCAGGTGCAGTGCGATAGCGAGCAGGACAAAACCGGTGAGCAGGCGCATCACCAGCAAGGCCGTACCGGTATCGGCCGGAGACAGCAGCGACGCCAGTGCGCCGACGGCGCTGCCAAGCAGCGCATAGCTGCCGAGGCGGCCGGCGCTGTAGCAAAGCGTGAGCGGAAGGCTGCGTTGCCCGGCGGGAATTGCATGCGCCAGCGCACCGGCAATGCCACCGCACATGCCGGCGCAGTGCCCGACACCGGCAAGCCCGGTCAGCAGCGCGGCCAGCAGGAAGAGAGGATCGATCATGCGTCCGGCGGCGAACCCTGGCCGGTGTTGCGCGTGGCCTGCTCCCGCCGTTCCAGACGGTCACGCTCCTCCCGGTCCTCGATGATGATTCGATGCGCGGGGCTGTCCATGTCCTCGTACTGCCCGCGCTTCAGCGACCAGAAAAAGATGGCCACGGCACCGCCCAGGATCAGCAGTGTCATCGGGATCAGGAAATACAGTGCATTCATGCCAGCGCCTCCGGGCCTGCGGGTATGGCCGGCAGGGCCATTTTACGGCAGAGACGCCGTGCACGCCGCTCGACGCCAAGTGCATTCAGCACGACCAGCAGCGAACTGGCGGCCATGCCCAGCGCGGCGAACCAAGGTGGCATCCAGCCGGCCATGGCCAGGGGGATCATCGACAGGTTGTAACCGAGTGCCCAGCCGAGATTCTGGCGCACAGTGCGCTGGGTCGCCGCGGCCACGGCCAGCGCATGCGGCACCAGTGCCAGCCGGGAGCGCAGCAACACGCCGTCGGCACTGGTGCGGGCCAGATCGGTCCCTTCACCCATGGCGAGCGAAACATCGGCGGCTGCCAGCACCGGCGCATCGTTGATGCCGTCGCCGATCATCAGCACCGGTGCACCGATGCGCGTGCGCAGCTGTTCCAGATACTGCACTTTCCGTTCGGGCGTCGCGCCGGCGCACACGTGCCGGATGCCGAGTGCCTGTGCCAGACGCGCGGCATCGCCGGAACCGTCGCCGGACAGAAGGTGCACTTCCAGCCCGGCCTCATGCAGTGCGGCAACCGTGGCAGCGGCATCGTCGCGTGCCGTATCGCCGAGCCGAAAACCGGCCAGCAACCGGTGTTCGTCCGCGAGCCATACCGGAACGCAGTCCTCCGGAACCGGCAGCCCCTGCGATGCCAGCCATTGCGCAGAACCGATACGGTAACGCACGCCGTCGATCGTGCCGGCAAGGCCGTGGCCGGCAACGGCCTGCACGTCGGTGGCGCGACCCTCGATGTCGTCGCGATGGAACGCGCGGGCCAGCGGGTGTGTCGAATCGCGCTCCAGCAATGCGGCCAGGCGCAACGCCGTTTCCGTGTCGAGTGCACCGGTGGCCACCACTTCCTGCACGCGCGGCCGACCACGTGTCAGCGTGCCGGTCTTGTCGAAAACCACCGCCTTCACCCCGGGCAGTACGTCGAGCGCATGCCCGCGCGTGAGCAGCAGACCGAGCTTCGTGAGTAAATTGGTGGCTACGGTGTAGGCAGCGGGAGTGGCCAGTGAAAGCGCGCAGGGGCAGCTCACCACCAGCACGGCCAGCGCTACCCAGAAGGCTCGCGACGGATCGGCCAGCTGCCAGCCGATCCAGGTGACGGCCGTCAGCGCCAGCAGGGCCAGCACAAAGCCGGTGGCGATGCGATCGGCCAGCTGCTGCAACGGCGGGCGGGCTTCCTGCGCACGCTGGACCAGGTCGACGATGCGCGACAGCCTGCCACCGCCGGCCGTGGCCTGCACGGCGACCAGCAGGACGCCATCGGTGCTGATGCAGCCGCCGGTGACGTTGTCGCCCGTCGTGCGAAGCACCGGCAAGGGTTCGCCGGTCAGCAGCGCCTCATCGACGCTGGCCGATCCTTCCGTGATGCGGCCGTCCGCCGGAATGGTTTCGCCCGGCCGGATGCGTACAAGGTCGCCGATGCGCAGCTGCGCCGCCGGGACCACACTGTCACCGGTGGCAGAAACGCGTGTGGCGGTCAGCGGCAGGGCCGCGGACAGGTTGTCCACCACACGATTGGCACGTCTTCGTGCTTCCAGTTCCAGATGGCGGCCGACCGAGAGGAAGAACACGAACATCACCACCGAATCGAACCAGACTTCCGGCCCGCTGACGATGATGGCCCACAGACTGGCGAAATAGGCGAGCAGGATCGCCAGCGCCACCGGCACATCCATGCCGGGCATGCCGGCACGCAGGCTGGTCCAGGCATTGCGCAGGAACGGCCAGCCGGAATAGAAGACCACCGGCGTAGTCACCAGGAAGCTGATCACGCGCAGATAGTCGCGTTCACCGATGTCCATCGCCGCGCCGGCTGCACCGTAGAAGCCGACCGCGACGTGCATCGCCTGCATCATGCCGAATGCGGCTACCAGCAGCCGCAGCAGCGACTGCCGGCGTTCGCGGTCGAAGGCGCTGAGGGCGCCGTCGCCGCGGAACGGCAGGGCGCGATAGCCGAGCCGGCGGATGCGCAGCAGCAGGTCGCGCAGCTGCACGCGGTCCGACTGCCAGCGTACGCGCACGCGCCCGGTGCTGAGATTCACGCCGGCACCGGCCACGCCGGGCACGGCCAGCAGGGATTTCTCGATCAGCCAGCCGCAGGCGGCGCAACGCAGTCCCTCGACCAGCAAGGTGCACTCGCGATCGGCATTGCCGGCATCGGGGGCGACAGCCGTTGCGATATACCCGCCATCGATCAGCGCGGCATCGCCGAAATTTGCGAACAGGTCATCCGGTACCGGTGTGTCGTCCAGACGTACCGGAAAGCGGTCGCGGTGCAGGTAATAATTTTCCAGCCCGAGGTCGACAATGGTCCGGCACGCGGCTTGGCACCCCGGGCAGCAGACCGGGTGCACGGTATTCCGTACCGTCACCGGCCAGTGATGGTCGGCGGGCAGCCGTTCCCCGCAGTGGAAACAGAAGCCGTCCGGAACCTGCACGCGTGCTCAGAAACCGGGGCGCAATGCCACCGGCACTCCCTGGAAGATCACGTCGTCGGCACGCAGCCGCCAGGCGACAGCACCGGATTCCGCGGCCATCGGTTCCAGTGCGATCCGGCGCTTGCCCAGCGGCAGGCGCGGCAGCTTGCCCTGCCAGAGGCCGTCGCCGGTGCGCTCCAGCAACGTGATCATGTCTTCGGTGGCCAGCGTGTTGTGGGCAAGGATCAGCTGCAGGCGCGCGGGCAGGGCGGTTACGGCACCGGCCTGTGGCGACAGGATTTCAGCACGGATGGTCAACGCTGCCGGATCCAGCAGCAGCTGTGCCGACAGTTCCAGGCGTTGCGCTTCCTGGTCGGCATGCAGGTCCTGGTTGATCGCACGGCCGGCCTTGTACCAGTCATCGCGCACCAGGTCGTCCTGGTTTGTCACTGCGATGTAGATCAGCACCGAGCTGGCGATTACGGAAGCCAGCGGCAGTGCGATCACGAACCACGCCCAGGGTTGCTGGTACCAGCGGGAAGTCTGTTCGCCGGAGCCCGGCAAGGGATTCTGTTGCGTACTGCTCATGACATCAGCGACCCACGGAAATGAAGCGGCTTTCACTGCGGACCTGCACCGACGGATCGTCCTGCGCCGTGAGCGTGAAGTACACGGTGGCATTGAGCGGTGCGTGCTGGTTCGGGTCCAGTACCAGGCTGATCGGCAGGGCTTCCATGCTGCTGGCACCGAGCATGATCGCAGCCGGGCCGCGATATTCGATGCCGGGAGGCGCCTCGACCGCGATCAGGAAAGTGCGCGCCTCCTGCCCCTTGTTGGCCGCCTTCAGGGTGTAGGCGTTCTCCAGCAGGCCTTCGCTGGTTTCCTGGAACAATGCATTGCGGTCCCGCAGTACGTCCAGATCCAGCGGCTGACGCAGCAGCAGGCCACCGAAGAGCAGGACGGCGAGTACGGCCAGTACGGAGCCGTAACCGACCAGGCGCGGGCGCACGATTTTTGTCGGCGCACCTTCCAGTGCATGCTCGGTGGTATAGCGCACCAGTCCGCGCGGCTTGCCGATGCTGTCCATCACCTGGTCACAGGCATCGATGCAGGCAGCACAGGCAATGCACTCGTACTGCAGACCGTCGCGGATATCGATGCCGGTGGGGCAGACCTGGACGCACAGCTTGTCGTCAATGCAGTCGCCGAACGGATCGGAGCCGCTCTCGCGGCGTTTCGCACCACGGGTGCGCGGTTCGCCGCGGCGTTCATCGTAGCTGACGACCAGCGTGTCCTTGTCGAACATCACGCTCTGGAACCGGCCGTAGGGGCACAGGTTCACGCAGATCTGTTCGCGCATCCAGCCGGCATTGATGTAGGTGGCGGCCGTGAAGAAAAAGATCCACCAGGCTTCCCACACGCCGAGCTCAAAGGAGAACAGCCTGGGCACCAGGTCCCGTACCGGCGAGAAGTAGCCGACGAAGGTGACTGCCGTCAGCAGGGCCAGCATCAGCCACAGGGCATGCTTGGCGCTGCGGCGCAGCACCTTTTCGACACTGAGGTCGGCCTTGTCCAGTTTCAGCCGGGCACCGCGATCTCCCTCGGTGATGCGTTCGATGCGGATGAAGAACCGTGTCCAGACGGTCTGGGGGCAGACATAGCCGCAGAACATGCGGCCGGCCAGGTTGGTCACGAACAGGAGTCCGAACGCGGCCACCATCAGCAGCAGCGAGAGGTAAAAGAAGTCCTGCGGAAAGAAGGTAAGGCCCAGGATGTCGAAGCGGCGGGCGGGCAGATCGAAATGAACCAGGGGTGATCCGTTCCAGCTCAGCCAGGGCGTGATGATGTAGAGGCCCATGGTGGTGGTCAGCGTGAAATCGCTGAGCCTCTGGAAACGGCCGGAAATCCAGCGCGCATGGATTTTCTCGCGCTTCTTGCTGAACGGGTTGCCGCTTCCTCCGGCGGGTGGCGTGACGTCCTTGACCGGGATCGGATTCGTCATGACGGCCTCGACTGCTGCGGAAGGTGGCTTGCCGGCAAAAAACGACCCGGGGTGATGCACTCACGCCGGGCCGTTCGGGCTCTTCTTGTTGCCCGGGGCGGATGCCCCGGTATCAGGTCACGGTGCTGCTGCGTGCGACAGTCCGTATACGTACGCGGTCAGCAGGTGGATCTTGTCGGCGGACAGGCGTTCGGCCTGTGCCGGCATGTGGCCCTGACGGCCATAGGCGATGGTTTCCTTGATGGTGGAAAGGTCGCCACCGTACAGCCAGATGGTATCGGTCAGGTTCGGCGCGCCGAATGCCGGATTGCCTTTCGCATCGGCGTTGTGGCACAGCGCGCAGTTGGCGGCGAACTTGCCGGCACCGGCCTCGACCAGCTCCGGCTTTTCCGTTTTCAGCTCCGGTGTCGACAGGCTCTTCACATAATAGGCCACTTCGTTGACACCCTCGTCACCCAGTACGGTAATCCAGGTCGGCATCGCAGCCTGACGGCCGGCGGTGATCGTTTCCTTGATCTTTTCCGGCGTACCGCCGTACAGCCAGTCGTTGTCCGTGAGGTTCGGGAAACCGCGGGCGCCGTGGGCGCTGGAGCCGTGGCAGACCGCGCAGTTGGTCAGGAACAGGCGCTGGCCGATTTCACGCGCTTCCGGGTTCTTCGCCAGTTCCTCTACCGGCATGGCAGCGAACTTCTGGAAGATCGGCGCGATGCGGGCTTCGGTTTCGGCGACTTCCTTCTCCCACTGGTTCACCTGGGTCCAGCCCAGCACGCCCTGCCACTTGCCGTAGCCCGGGTACATGATCAGGTAGCCGATCGCGAAGGCGATCGTGAGATAGAACAGCCACAGCCACCAGCGCGGCATCGGGTTGTTGTATTCCTCGATGCCGTCGAAGGCATGGCCCATCGACTCACCGATGGGCGGTTCGTTTTTCATCGGGCGGGAAACCCACCACAGCAACCAGGCGCAGCCACCGAGGTTGATGGTGACGATGGCGATGACCCAGAAACTCCAGAAATCGGTCAACACGTTGTCTTACTCCCCTTGTTCCGTTTTGCGGGAACCTTCGGCATCGGATTTCGCCACATCGCTGAGAGGCAGCGAGGCTGCCTCGTCATACTGTTTCTTGTTGCGCGGCAGGAAAACCCAGATACCCCAGCCAATGAAAGCCAGCATGAAGATCAGCGTATAGACGCCATGTATCGTGCCGAAGTCCATCGCCGTGCTCCCTGTTCAGTTCAGTTGGTGGCGGCAGCGGCAGGCACGGCAGCCGGTGCGCTGGCCGCCTGCTTGCGGCCCAGCACGGTGCCGAGCTGCTGCAGATAGGCGATCACGGCTTCCTGCTCGGTCTTGCCTGCCACGATTTTCTGGGCGCCGGCAATGTCCTCGTCGGTGTAGGGCACGCCGACCTGGCGCAGTGCGGCCATCTTGCGGCCGGTGAGCTCGCCGTCCAGCCGGTTGGTTGCCAGCCACGGGAAACCCGGCATGTTCGATTCCGGAACGACATCGCGCGGGTTGTTCAGGTGCACGCGGTGCCAGTCATCCGAGTATTTGCCGCCGACGCGAGCCAGGTCCGGACCGGTGCGCTTGGAGCCCCAGAGGAACGGATGGTCGTACACCGATTCACCGGCCACGGAGTAGTGGCCATAGCGCTCGGTTTCGGCACGGAACGGACGGATCATCTGGGTGTGGCAAACGTTGCAGCCTTCCCGGATGTATACGTCGCGACCTTCCAGCTCCAGCGCACCGAAAGGCTTGAGGCCCTCGACCGGCGTGGTGGTTTCCTTCTGGAACATCAGCGGCACGATTTCCGCCAGACCGCCCAGGCTGCACGCGAACAGCGTGAACACGAGCATGAGCCCCAGGTTTTTTTCTACGAACGAGTGTGGATGCGATGCCATTGATCAGATTCTCCTCGTTCGTTCTCAGGCGTACTGTGCCTGGCCAGCCGGCTGTTTCTCACCCGACTGCTGAACCGTTTTCCAGGTGTTGTAAGCCATGCAGAGCATGCCGCTCAGGTACAGGATGCCGCCGACCATACGCATCACGTAGTACGGCCAGTTGGCGTGCAGGGCTTCGACGAAGGAGTAGGTCAGGGTGCCGTCCGGGTTGACCGCACGCCACATCAGGCCCTGCTGGATACCGGCGATCCACATGGCAGCGATGTAGAGAATGGTGCCGATGGTGGCCAGCCAGAAGTGGGCTTCAATCAGCTTGATGCTCCACATCTGTTTCAGGCCCAGGACGCGCGGCAGCATGACGTACAGCGCACCGAAGGAGATCATTGCCACCCAGCCCAGTGCGCCGGAGTGCACGTGGCCGACGGTCCAGTCGGTGAAGTGGGAGAGTGCGTTCACGGTCTTGATGGCCATCATCGGGCCTTCGAAGGTCGACATGCCGTAGAAGGACAGGGCGACGATCATGAAGCGCAGGATCGGGTCGGTGCGCAGCTTATGCCACACGCCGGACAGCGTCATGATGCCGTTGATCATGCCGCCCCAGCTCGGTGCCAGCAGGACCAGCGAGAACACCATGCCGACCGACTGGGTCCAGTCCGGCAGCGCGGTGTAGTGCAGGTGGTGAGAACCTGCCCACATGTAGACGGAAATCAGCGCCCAGAAGTGGACGATGGAGAGGCGGTAGGAATAGATCGGGCGGCCGGCCTGCACCGGTACGAAGTAGTACATCATCCCGAGGAAGCCGGCAGTCAGGAAGAAACCGACCGCGTTGTGTCCGTACCACCACTGGACCATGGCATCGACCGCGCCCGAGTACACCGAGTAGGACTTGGTCAGCGATACCGGGATGGCCGCGCTGTTGACGATGTGCAGCAGCGCGACGGCAATGATGAAGGCGCCGTAGAACCAGTTGGCAACGTAGATGTGCTCGGTGTTGCGCTTGGCGATGGTGCCGAAGAACACGATCGCATAGGAAATCCACACGGCGGCGATCAGCAGGTCGATCGGCCACTCCAGCTCGGCGTATTCCTTGGAGCTGGTCATACCCATCGGCAGCGTGATGACCGCCAGCACGATGGCGGCCTGCCAGCCCCAGAAGGTGAATTCCGCCAGCCAGGGGAATGCCAGCCGGGCATTGCTGGTGCGCTGCACCACGTAATAGGAAGTGGCGAACAGCGCACAGCCACCGAACGCGAAAATCACCGCATTGGTGTGTACCGGACGCAGGCGGCCGAAGTGCGTCCAGGGCAGATCAAGGTTCAGGGCCGGGAATGCGAGCTGGGAGGCAATCCAGACGCCGGCGGCCATGCCGATCACGCCCCAGACCACCGCCATGATGGCGAAGCGGCGCGGAATGGAATAGTCGTAATCGGAATCGGCAAGGGGGGCTGCTGTTGTGTGACCCATGGGCGGGTACATCCTCGGGCGAGTCAGTGGACGACTCGATCGATCAGCCGGATCCGGCACTGGTGGAATTTAACATAATATACATTATGCGCATTCCGCGAAGGCCCGGGCCCGGCACGAACGACCGGTTTCGAAGCGGCCGGAATGATACGCACGCATGACCCTACCGGCAACCTGACTATCAGGGATTTTCCGGGCGGATTCAGGGGCTTCGATTGATCCGCGTCAGCCTTCGGCCACCCTGTCAGCGGCCTGTCGACACAAACAGCGGCTGCAGGTGCAGCAGCACCCGTCCTGCATAGTCCAGCAACGTGGTCCCGCTGCCCGGATGGGCCGGGCAATCGGCCTCGAAATGCCCGTCGAGGGCCAGCGAGGCAAAACCGTGGACCACGCTCCAGGCCAGTGCCGCCACCTCCCTGACACGTGCTTCCGGGGCCGGCTGGCTGCCTTCCTGCAGGGCCGCGGCCACGGCCCGGGCCAGCCGGTCATGACACTCGTTGGCGGCCTTCTTGAGCACAGGGTTCTCGGCGTCCAGGGCCTCGACCCGGAACATCAGCCGGTACAGGCCCGGGTGCCTCAGGGCGAAGTCGATGTAGGCCACCCCCATGGCCGGCAGCATGGCGCGCGGCTCCGGCGCGGCCTCCATGGCATAACGGTCCATCAGTCCGGACAGTTTCTCGAAGGCACGGGTGGCCAGGGTCGACGTCAGGCCGGCCATGTCCTGGAAGTGATGGGCCGGCGCGGCGTGGGACACCCCGGCCTCGCGGGCGCAGGCGCGCAGCGTGAACCGCTCCAGCCCGTCCCGGTTGATGACCCGTTCCGCGGCCTGCAGCAGGGCTTCCCGCAGGTCGCCGTGATGATAGGTCTTGCGCGGAGGGCGCCTCCGGGCAGGCGTCGATGCTTTCTTTTCCATATGAACCAGCGGGTTGCAGCCTCTACCTGATGTGGGGCGGAGCTTTGGTCTTGACAGTGTCCAGATAATTCCGGAACCTGCCTGACATTGTCAAGATAAGCGCCGGAGCACCCGCATGACATCCCGAGGCCTCGCTGTCCGCATCCGGCTGTTGTTTCCAGTCCTGTTGCTGGCGGCCTGCAGCGCGCCCGAGCCACCACCCGCTCCCGCCGCCCAGCCGGTACGCGTGGTCCCTGTGGCCGCTCCCGGTTCCGCCGACATCGTCGTGCTCAACGGCCTGATTGCCGCCCGCGATGAGCTCCGGCTGGCCTTCAAGACCGGCGGCGTGATCCGCCACATTGCCGTTGACGAAGGCGATGCCGTGCGCAGCGGTCAGTTGCTGGCTGAAATTGCTCTCGATGAAGTCGATGCCCAGCTCGTGCAGACACGCGAGCAGGCCGCCAAGGCGGCGCGTGATCTCGAGCGTGCACAGAACCTGTTCGAACGCGGCCTGGTGGCACGCCAGGTCGTGCAGGACGCGCAGACATCCAGCGATGTCGCCAGGGCGCAGGTCGCGGCAGCGGAATTCAATCGCTCGCACGCCCGCATCGTGGCGCCGTCCGGCGGCCGGGTGCTGCGCCGGCTGGCCGAGCCGGGAGAAACGATTGCCGCCGGCAATCCGGTGCTCGTCGTCTCCAGCGCCGGGCGCGGCTGGATCCTCCGCGCCGGTGTACCGGACCGGGTGGCGGTACGGCTCCGGCGTGGCGATACCGCAGAGATTTCCGTCGATGCCTGGCCGGAGCGCGTGCTGCCCGGCCGCATCATCCAGATCGCTGCGGCCAGCGACAGCGCCACCGGCACCATGAGCGTGGAAATCGGTATCGATCCGCAGGACCTCCCGCTGGCCTCCGGGCTGGTGGCCCGCGCGAAGTTGCTGCCACGCGACAAGTCCGGCCGGAAGGACAACCGGCTGGCAGTACCGGTCGGCGCCATCCTGGAAGGCGATGGTCGACGCGCGCACGTGTTCGTGCTGAACGCTGACGGCAGCAGCGTGCGACGGGTTGATATCGATACCGGCGGATTGCTCGGCGAGGAAGTGCTGGTGACCGCCGGGCTCGCCGCCGGTGATCGCGTGGTGAGCGAAGGCGCCGCCTGGCTTGCGGACGGCGACCGCGTCCGCCTCGTGCCCTGACCGGAGCCCGCCCATGCGCCTGGCCTCGTTTGCGGTACAGCGTTTCCAGTTCACCCTGGTGGTGTTCTTCCTGCTGGTTGCGCTCGGCTTCTATGCCTTCAGCCAGATTCCCCGCCAGGAAGATCCGCATTTCGACATCCCGATCCTGGCGGTGGTTGCGGTCCTGCCCGGCGCCGACCCCGTCGACATGGAGAAACTGGTCGCGGAGCCGATCGAGGATGCACTGGACAGTCTCGATGACGTGAAGAAGACCTGGTCGCAGATCGAGGCCGGTGTCGCCACGGTGCGCGTCGAGTTCGACTGGAGCAAGGACGCGGAAAAGAAGTACGACGAAGCCATCCGCGAGATCAACACCATACGCAGCTCGTTGCCGAAGGAGTTGCGTTCGCTGGACATCATCAAGGCCAATCCGGGCAACGTGAACATCGTGCAGTTCGCGCTGGTCTCGCCGCGGGCCGATTACCGGCAGATGCACGCGGCCGCGGAAGCATTGAAGGATCGCTTCGAGCAGGTGCAGGGTGTGCGCACGGCAGACTGGTGGGGCGTACCCGAGCCGGAAATCCAGATCGCGCTGGATCTGGTCCGTCTTGCGCAGCTGAAGATCCCCCTTACCCGCGTACTGGATGCCATCGACAGCGAGAATGCCGACATTCCCGGCGGCGCGGTCGATGTCGGCACGCGACGTTTCAACATCAAGGCCACCGGCGGCTACGACTCGCTGGATGAGGTGGCCAACACGGTGATCACCGCCGCCAACGGCCGCATCGTGCGCCTGCGCGATGTGGCGCAGGTGCGATGGGGCGAGGAAGAGACGGCACACATCACCCGCTTCAACGGCCGGCGCGCGGCTTTCGTGACCGCCAGCCAGAAGGATGGCTACAACATTTTCGACGTGCGGGCAGCGCTGTACGCAGAAGCCGCGGATTTTGCAACCACCCTGCCGCCGGACATCCGGCTCGAGGCCGGCTTTGACCAGGCGAAGAACGTGCAGAAGCGGCTGGGCCGGCTCACGTTCGATCTCGGCCTGGCGATCGCACTGGTGCTGGTCACCCTGCTGCCGTTGGGCCTGCGCGCAGCCAGCGTGGTGATGGTATCGATTCCCCTGTCGATGGCGGTCGGCATGGCGGCGCTGTATCTGGCCGGATTCTCGCTGAACCAGCTCGCCATCGCCGGCTTTGTGCTCGCCATCGGCCTGCTGGTCGACGATTCCATCGTGGTGACGGAGAACATCGCCCGCTTCCTGCGCGAGGGCCATTCCCGGCGGGAGGCAGCCATCCGGGCCACCGAACAGATCTGGCTGGCCGTGCTGGGCTGCACGGCCACCCTCCTCTTCGCATTCCTGCCGCTGTTCTTCCTGTCGGAGGGCTCCGGAAAATTCGTGCGCTCCATGCCGACCGCGGTGACCTTCACCATCATCGCCTCGCTGCTGGTTTCACTTACCATCATTCCCTTTCTGGCCAGCCGCTGGCTGCCGGAGCGTAGCGATCCGCACGGCAACCGGTTCCTGCAGTTGCTGCAGCGCGGTATCCGCGCTTTCTACCGGCCGCTGCTGGCCTGGTCGCTGGGGCATCCGCGCAAGCTCGTGGCCATCACCGGCATGTTGTTCGTGGCCAGCCTGGGGCTGGTCCCGATGCTGGGCGTGAGCCTGTTTCCGCTGGCTGACGTGCCCCAGTTCATCGTCACCGTGGATGCACCGCCGGGCGCATCCGTGGCGGAGACCGACCGCGCTGTGAAACACGTGGAGCAGCGCCTGCTGGCGGACCCGGCCGTGCAATACGTCTATTCCAATGCCGGACATGGCAATCCGCAGATCTTCTACAACGTCTTCATGCGGGAAACCCGCAGCAACATCGGCGAGCTTTTCGTTCAGCTGCACGCGTACGACCCGAAAACCACGCCCGCCCTGTATGACCGCTGGCGCGAGGAGTTCGGCAACTATCCGGCGGCGCAGATCATCATCAAGCCATTCGAGAACGGCCCGCCGGTGGAGGCACCCATCGCCATCCGCATCACCGGGCCCGAGCTGGCCGAGCTGGATCGTCTGGCGGCAGCCGTGGCTGCCGCCATGCACGCCACCGAGGGCACCCGCGACGTGGCAAACCCGGTCCGGCTGAAGCGGACCGACATCAATCTCGGCATCGATTCCGACAAGTCCGCCTTGCTGGGCGTGCCGGCGGCCAGCATTGACCGTACCGTGCGACTGGCCATTGCCGGCGAGAGCATCGGCAAGTTCCGCGACGACAACGGCGACGATTTCGACATCGTGGTCCGCCTGCCCCTGATTGACGAAACCCAGCGACTGTCGGCACTGGATGCCATCTATGTCGACAACGTCAGTGGTGCACCCGTACCACTGGCGCAGCTGGGCACGCCGGCGTTCGAAACGGCGCCGGCCAGCATCTCCCACTACAAGCGTGTGCGTTCGGTCACCGTCACTGCCTACGTGGCCACCGGCCACAATCCGGAAGCAGTGACCGCGGCCCTGATGAAAAAACTCGAAACCATCGAGCTGAAACCGGGCTACCGCTTCGGCGTCGGCGGTGCCGTGGAAGCCCGCCAGCAGAGTTTCGCCGGGCTGACCGTGGCCGGGCTGGTGGCGCTGTTCGGCATCCTTGCCGTACTCATCCTCGAGTTCGGCTCCTTCAAGACCACCGCGGTGGTGGCCACGGTGATTCCCCTGGGCATCATGGGCGGTCTCGCCACGCTCGCCCTCACCGGCTATTCGGTGAGCTTCATGGCCGGCATCGGCTTCGTGGCATTGATCGGCATCGAGATCAAGAACTCGATCCTGCTGGTGGATTTCACCAACCGGCTGCGACAGCAGGGTGTGCCCCTGATCGATGCCATCCAGCAGGCCGGCGAAGTCCGTTTCCTGCCGATTTTCCTGACGTCACTGACGGCCATCGGCGGTCTCCTGCCGCTGGCCCTGCAGGGCTCGGGGCTGTATTCGCCGCTGGCCTGGGTCATCATCGGCGGCCTGGTGAGTTCCACCCTGCTCGCCCGGCTGGTGACGCCGGTGATGTATCTGCTGCTGGCGCCGCCGGCAGATGGCAACGAGGCCCTGCATGCAGAAACAGGACGCAGTCCGGCACGCGCTGGTTGAAGACATCAAGCCGCTGACAGCCACGCTGGCACGCGCCTTCGCCGACGACGGCATGATCGACTGGCTGTGCGGCCCGCGCGGTGCCGTGCCGGACGGGATACGCGATGCCTGTGCCGCCGCCTTGTTCGAAGGCTACCTGCGCTGCCTGTCGCTGCCGCACGGAATGGTTTACACCACGCACGATCATTCCGGCGGTGCGCTGTGGTCGCCGCCGGGCAAATGGCAGATGGGTGTCGCCGCGCAATTGCGCATGACACCGTACTTCCTGCGCGCCACCGGCTGGAAACGCCTGCCCACGCGTTTCCTGGCGGCGCAGAAAATCCTTGCGGCCCATCCCCGTGCGCCGCACTACTACCTGCAGGTGCTGGGTGTGGATCCGTCCGCGCAGGGCCACGGCTGGGGCACGCAGTTGCTGAAGAAAGGCCTGCAGGTGGCCGACGCCGCCGGCATGCCCTGCTACCTGGAGACCATGAACGAGACCAACATTCCGTTTTACCAGCGGCACGGCTTCCGGCTGACGGGCAGTCTGCGCCTGCCCTGGAGCGGACACGGCGTCTGGTTCATGTGGCGCGACGCCGCAGAGCCCGACTGAACCGGTTCAGGTTTTCTCCGCCAGCCAGATGATGTGGCGGGCGCCCTTGTTGCCATGGGCGCGCACTTTTTTTTCTTCCACCGTCATGCCGGTCTTTTCCAGCCGCGCCATGAAGCGGTAATCGGGGCCTGCAGACCACACCGCCAGCAGGCCGCGCGCACGCAGGGCAGCCTTGGCCACGGCCAGCCCTTCGTTCGAATACAGCCAGTCGTTGGCCCGGCTGGTCAGACCTTCCGGGCCGTTGTCGACATCGAGCAGGATGGCATCGAAACCGCCAGGCTCGCTTCTCATGACGGCACCGACATCCTCCACCCGCACGACCGTGCGTGCGTCCTGCAGTGGATGGCCCGCATAGGCGCCGAGATGTTCCCGGTTCCACTCGACCACTTTCGGCACCAGTTCCGCGACCACCACTTCGGCATTGCCGCCCAGCTGCTTCAGCGCTGCAGCCAGCGTGAATCCGATGCCCAGTCCACCCACCAGCACCCGGGGGCGACTGCGGCCGGCCACTTTCGTGCAGGTCAGCTCGGCCAGGCGGTCTTCCGAACCGTGCATGCGCGTGGACATCAGGTCGCCGCTGCGGCCGGCCACGCGAATGGTGTAGTCATTGCCACGCCGGAACAGTTTCATTTCGCCACCCCCGGGGATGGCACCGGTGTCGACCAGTTCGGAACGGTTCACGCGGTTTTTTCCCCCAGTGCTTTTTCCAGGCGCAGGGCATCGGTACCGTCCTCGTAGAAACCCGGGAACATGCCGAAGCGCCGGTAACCGTTCTTTTCATACATGCCGATGGCGGCCCGGTTGTCGGGCCGTACTTCCAGGCGCATCACGTTGCTGCCGCGCCGGTGCGCAGCCTGCTCCGCCTGTTCCAGCAACCTTTCCCCGATGCCGCGCCCGCGGAAGCTGCCGCTCACGGCTATCGAGTAGATGCGCGCCGCCCTGCTGTTCGACCGGTACAGCACCAGCACATAGCCGGCCAGCGCTCCGCTCTCTTCCGCCACCAGCATCGTGCAGTTCCCGCAGCGCAGGAAACGGCGGAAGTGGCGCACTGCCAGCTGGTCCGTGCTGAAGCTGGCGGCTTCCAGTGTTGCCAGTGCCGGAATATCGTCCGGCGTTGCCGCACGCAGTGTCATGCCGTCATGCCCGCCAGTGCCTGCGCGATCACCTGACGTGCACGGAACAGCACCAGCTGGCGCCAGTCGCGCCGCGGCGGGCAGAAATGATCGCGCAATGCCGACTTGACCCGCTGGACCCCGGAATCGGACCAGTTCACCGGGCCGGCCGCATGCAGGATGTGATCGGCGCGCAGCGCAGCGATCATGCCGGCGAAGGATTCGGTGCCGCATTCCAGCGTGACGAAGCACAGACGATCGCCCAGCTCGCGCTCCCACCAGGAATCGACCAGCCCGTCTTTCACGCCCGACACCGAATTGCCCCGGTGCGGCTCCGTCACCGACGGCCCGAACAGCCGGCGCGCCGTCCGCACGCCGGTACTGTCCGGCAGGTGATCGCAGATCAGTTCGCCGTGCCCGTAGGGTCCGATCCCGGTATGCAGATCGACATGCACCACCTCGCGCCGGCGCAGGTCATGACGGGCGACGATGCCGGCCAGCGTGCGGCGGGACCAGGACGGTGCCGTGCCTCCGTAATAGAAGCCGTGCGGGTGCCGGTACTGGCCGCGCGACACCACGGCCTCGTACGCGGCCTGGCCCAGCTGCACACGCAACGCGTCCAGCCGGGCATCGGCCACGGCAGCCGCACGCGCATCGACCGGCACCAGCGCATCGGCGACGGCATCGTAGGTCTCGTTGGCCGGGAGCGGCCGCTCGAAATCGATGAAGTTCCGGTTCAGGTCGATGCCGTCCTCGTTGCACCGCCGCAACCAGGCAAACCCCCAGGGGTTGATCGCATGGATGTAAAGGATCGCGGTATCCGCCGGCAGCTGCGCGGCCGGAAACTGCGTCAGCGCATCGCACTGCATGGCGGAACCGGCAAAGGCCTCCACGCCGTGCAGGCCGGACTGCAGGACCAGCACCCGGGCGGCGTCCGGCGGCCCCAGCCAGGCCGTGTCCGTGGTCAGCGCCTCGCCCCCGGGCCCCGGCAGGGGATGCGGGTACGACTCGCGCACGGCTCCGGACCGTTTCGCCAGCACGGCAAAACGTGCACGCGCACCGGCATGGTCGGCGGCGAACAGGTCGAGGTCGAAGGCCGTGCCCGGCACGAGTGCGGGCAGGTCGGGTGATGCAGTCGGCAACATGAGGCTCCGGTCAGGGTCGGGGGATTGTAGGGCCACCCACCTTGGCCCACCATTGCGCCCCAACATGCCTGTCCATCCTGCCCGCACCGGGGGCCGCGCCGCCGCACCATGTCGAAGCTCATCATCGTCGTCGACAACGTCCAGGACTGGAAGGCGTACTACCCCAGCGAAGACCTGATCACTGTACAGGACTACCTCGCGCGCAGCGGCACCTACGATGCCTCGCGTACCCAGGTGATCAACCTCTGCTCCAGCTACCGGTACCTGTCCAACGGCTACTACTGCTCGCTGCTGGCGGAAGCGCGCGAGCAGCGGGTCATCCCGTCGGTGCGTACCATCAACGACCTGCGCAACAAGAGCATCTACAGCCTCGACATCGAGGACCTGAACGAGAAGCTCAACAAGATCCTGGTGAAGGAAATCCAGGCGCAGAACAAGTTCACGCTGAAGCTGTTCTTCGGGCAGACCGATTACGAGCCGCTGGAGGACCTCGCCCGCTCGCTGTTCGAGCAGTACGCCTGCCCCATCCTCGTGGTCGAGTTCAAGAAGACCGATGTCTGGCTGATCGAATCCATCAAGGCCGGCGCGCTGAGCTCGCTGGCCGAACCGGAAGAAGACCGGTTTGCGGCCGCGCTCGACCAGTTCTCGCGCAAGATCTGGCGCAAGCCGCGCTCGCGCAAGAAATACCGCTATGACCTCGCCATCCTCGTCAATCGCGAGGAAGCCATGCCCCCTTCGGACGCCAAGGCCATCGCCAGTTTCATCCGGGTCGGCCGCACCTTGGGCATGGACATCGAGCTGATCGAGAAGCGCGATTTCGCGCGGCTGGCCGAGTACGACGCCCTGTTCATCCGCGAGACCACCGCCACCAACAACCATACCTATCGCTTCGCCAAGAAAGCGGAGAGCGAGGACATGGTCGTCATCGACGATCCGGAATCCATCCTCAAGTGCACCAACAAGGTGTACCTGGCCGACCTGCTGAAAACCAACGGCGTACCCACGCCGAAAACGGTGATCATCAGCCGTGACCGCCGCAAGGACCTGGACACACTGGGCGAGGAACTGGGTTTCCCGCTGGTGCTGAAAATTCCGGACGGCTCGTTCTCGCGCGGTATCGTCAAGGTGAACAGCCAGCAGGAGCTTCTGGAACAGGCCGACCTGCTGTTCAAGCAATCGTCCCTGCTGCTGAGCCAGGAATTCTTCTACACCGAGTACGACTGGCGCATCGGCGTGCTCAACCAGCGCCCCATCTTTGCCTGCCAGTACCAGATGGCACGCGGCCACTGGCAGATCTATGCGCACCAGCCGTCCGGCAAGACCATCAGTGGCGATTCGCGCACCCTGCCCGTGCGCGATGCGCCACCGGCCGTGGTACGCGCCGCGCTCAAGGCCGCCAACCTGATCGGCAACGGCTTCTACGGCGTTGACGTGAAGCAGGACGGCAACAAGGTCGCGGTGATCGAGGTCAACGACAACCCGAGCATCGATTTCGGCATCGAGGATGCCTATCTGGGCGAGGACCTGTACCGGATCATCCTGGAAGAATTCATCCGCCGCCTGGAGCGCAAGCGGATGGGTTTCTGAAAGGCGCCACGAGCACCGACAGGATCGCACGGAAAAGCCGGCCTGCTGCCGGCTTTTTATTTCAGGCCCGGCGGGTCAGCACCTTGCGCCACAGTGGCAGGTCATCGTCGTCGGCACGAATGGCCTGCAGGCTTGCCAGCATGGATTCGACAGACGCCTGCACCTCCCGGCGCAGTTCCCACTGGGCATCGCGGTCGTCGGCGCGGCCGGCCCAGGGCGTGGTCGGAATCGGCTTGCCGAACATGAAATAGAAACGTTCCGGCCTCGGCAGTGCGGTGGGCCCCAGCCCGCGCACCAGCGGCATGAACAGGTCACCGTCGCGCAGCAGCTTTGCCAGGCGCTCGTTACCCAGCAGACGCCTGCCCAGCCAGGACGCGCGGAAATCCTCGGCATCGTACACGATGGTGTACATGTCGTCGGCACCCAGCGAGGCAAACGGCACGATCGGGTACTGATGCTCGATCGCCATGCGGGCAAAGCCGGTGCGTTTTTTCCAGGTCAGGCGGTTTTCCTCGCCGCGCCGCTTGGCGACTTCGCGGGCGCCACCCGGAAACACCAGGACGTGCTGGCCGGCCTGCATCAGCGCGGCACAGTTCTCCGGCGTTCCCGGTACCGATCCGTATTTCAGCAGCAGGTCACCCCAGCCGGGAATCACGTAGTGATAGTGATCGCCAAGGCTGCGGACGAAGACTCCGGTTTTCTCGTACAGGCCACCGAAGATCAGCGGTGAGTCGATCACGCCGAAGATGGTGTGGTTGCCCACGAACAGCGATGGCACGTCGGCGCGCACGTTGTCCAGGCCGTAATAGCGTGGCGAGAACCAGCGACGCAGCGGCGCCAGTGAACGATGCACGAAGCCGGGTGGTGGCGGCGTGAAGTCGGTAACGTCGTCAGGAACTTTCGGCATGCGCTCAACGTTTCTTGCGTTTCGGTTTTTTCTTTCCGCCGGAGCGGTCTGCGGTGCCTTTCCAGCCCATGGCATCATGGAAGCGCGAAGCCAGTTCGGCCTCTGCGCGTTCCTGTCGCCGTGTCTCCAGCGCCTCACGCGAGCGCACGAGATCGACCACCTCGGCGGAAGTTTTTTTCTTGCCCTTCATGCGGCGGTCATCGGCCATGGCGCAGCGCGTAGATGATCAGGGGCACACAGGATACCGCAACGAACAGGTACGGCCACTGCGGGTCCAGGTGATAGAGCGCGGTACCGGCCAGCGGGCCGACGATGTAGCCCAGTGCGGGGGCTGCGGATACCAGCCCCGCGACCGGGCCCTGCTCGTGCGCGCCGACCGCGGCACTGGCGGCTGCACTGCAGCCGGGGCCCGCCAGGCCGACACCGATCCCGACACAGCTCATCGCGATCGCCATCAGCCAGGGGCCGTCGGCAAACACCAGCAGCGCTGCGCCCAGCAGCAGGACCGGCAAACCGGCATTCATCAGGCGCCTGGCCGGCCAGTGCCAGCGCAGGGCCAGCATCTGCGCGGACAGCGATGCCACCGCGCAGATCATCATGGCCATCCCGGTCAGACGTGCGGTTTCGCGACCATCCACCTGCAGCCGGTCCTGGATGTAGAAGCCGAGCGTCTGCTGGATCACGGAGAAACCGACGTACAGGCAGACGCAGATCAGCAGGAACGGAAAGACACGCGTATCGAAGTAACTCATGCGGCCGGCATGCTCCCCGACCGGCACCACCACCTGCATGCGCGGCGATTCCGGCAGCAGGCGCCAGACCACGAACGCCGTCACCAGCGTCACGCAGGCAGCGATGTACAGGGGCGCCAGCAGGCTCAGCATCGCCAGTGCGCCGCCGATGGCAGGACCGAGGATGGTGCCGAGGTTGTGCGCGGCGCCCAGCCGGCTCATCCCGGCAGCCCGCTCCTCACGGGTGGTGATGTCGGCGATATAGGCAGTGGCGGCCGGTGGTGTGGCCGCCATCACGGTCGACTGGATCATGCGCGCCAGCACCAGTGCCGCCAGCACCGCCATGCCGGTGAGCCAGCCCTGCATCCCGGCCAGGAACGCCGTGGCAAACAGCGCCGTGCCGAAGCTGTACCCCAGCAGGCCGGTGATCATGGTGCGGCGGCGCCCGATCCGCTCGCTGTAGTGACCCCAGCGCGGGCTGGCGAAGGAAAACACCACGCTGCTGGCGGCGATGATCAGACCCACCTCGATCTCGCGCAGCCCCACCTCGCGACCCAGCGGCGCCAGCACGGCGAACACGATGGTCTGCCCCATGCCCGTGGCGAACACGGCAAGCAGGATCAGCGGCAGGGGCGACACGGTGGCCACGAAAATTTCCGGCAACAGCAATGCGGAGCGCGATTATAGTCGGCACCGGCGCCGTCATCGCGACGCGCCGACCGGCAACCGCAACAACCTGTGAACAGGCCTGCATGCGCCCTACCCTCGCCGACTGGCTCGCGGCCGAGCCTTTCACACTGACCCTGTCCTCCGGGTTTTTCGGTTTCTTCGCGCACGCCGGCATGCTGTCGGCCCTGCACGATGCCGGGCTGGTACCGGCACGCATCACCGGCGCCAGTGCCGGCGCGCTGGTCGGCAGCGCCCGTGCCGCCGGGCTGGAACCCCGCCGGATCATCGAAGAGCTGCTGGCCCTGGAAAAACGCGATTTCTGGGACCCGGCACCCGGCCTCGGTTTCCTGCGTGGCGTCCTGTTCCGGGAGCGGCTGACCCGGCTTTTGCCCGTCAGCCGTTTCGAAAACTGCGTGCTGCCGCTGACCCTGTCCGTGCATGAATGGGCTTCGCGCAGTACGCGCACGGTCAGCAACGGCGATCTGGTGCCGGCCGTCTATGCATCCTGCGCCGTACCGTTGCTGTTCCATCCGCTGCGACTGGACGGCAAGCTGTGCGCTGACGGGGGTATCGGCGATCGCTGGGGGCTCGCGGGTACCCGCAGCGGCGAGCGCGTCTTCTACCATCACCTCGGTTCGCGCTCACCCTGGCGACGCAAGGGCGATCCCGGCCTGCAGATTCCGCAGCGGCCGGGCATGGCTGCGCTGGAACTGTTCGCACTGCCGCGCTCCGGGCCATCAAGGCTGACGCTCGGCAAGCGCATTGTCGAACAGGCACGTGTGTCGACCGCCAGGGCCCTGTCGATGCCCGCCGGCACGGTCATGGAAGATTTCCGGACACTCTGATCCGGCATCCGTCCCTTCCCGGAAAGAAAAAGGCCCGTCGATGACGGGCCTTGTGCCTGCGCACGGATGGAATCAGGCGGCGGCCGTCTTCGCCCGGTACAGCGGTTGCGACATCGCGGCCCAGTCGATCTGGCCATCGTCGACCAGGTTCTCGAAAGCCAGCAGGCCGAGCGCTTCAAACTTCGGCCGCACGGTATCGGTCAGCAGACCGATGCGACGAAGGTTCGGGATGATGCGGGTGAACAGCAGGTTGCGGAACTTTTCCATCACCTCGGATTCCAGCACGCGGGCACGGGCTGCTTCCACATCCCAGCCGAACTGAGTGAAGACGTCGGTGGCGATCAGCCGCTCACGCATGACAATGCAGGCCTCGTAGGCGAACTGTGCGCGGTCTTCCTTTTCCTGCTCGCTCAGGTTCTTCACGAACTCTTCGAGGTAGTTGACACCAAAGGTCACGTGGCGGGCTTCGTCGCGGATGACCAGCTCGATGATGTCTTTCAGAAGGTCGTCGCGCGACACCATCTTCAGGGTGTTGAATGCGGCCAGTGCAAGGCCCTCGATGATGATCTGCATTCCGATGAACTTGAGGTCCCAGCGCGGGTCGGTCATGACCTTGTCGAGCAGCGCCTTCAGGTTCTTGTTGATCGGGTACATGAACTGGACCTTGTCGCGCAGGTATTTGTGGAAGGCTTCCACGTGGCGCGCTTCGTCGAAGGTCTGGGATGCGGCGTACAGCTTGGCATCGAAGGTCGGTGCACAGGTGGTGAGCTGCGAGGCCACCAGCAGGGCCCCCTGCTCGCCGTGCAGGAACTGGGAAATGGTCCAGGAGTGGTTGTGCCAGGCGAACTCGAGCTTGCGCTGCTCGCTCATGGATTCGAACGGTTCATAGCCCACGAAGGGATTGAACATCGGGTCAACCGGGTATTCGGATTTCGGGAAGCTCTTGCGCCAGTCGATGTCGATGTCCGCGTTCCAGTTGAGCTCCTTGCCGAGCTTGTACAGCTTGCGGATACGGCCGTCGGCCGAGTCGTAGTCCCAGTTGTAGTGGCCGGTCAGCGGCGTCTGGAATATCTCGCAGATGTCGTTGACGTGCTTTTCCGTCATTCGCGCTGCCAGATCGTCCTTGTCATACCACTGGATCTCTTGCGGCGGCTGCTTGACGTGAATGATGCCCATGGGACTCCTCCGCACTGCTGTTGTTGTTAGTCGGGAAAGGCCGGCCGGCGGGCGCGCCGGTGCCACTGTCCTCGACCCTAGCAACGGGGCAGAGGCAGCAGCAATGTCGCCCAAGGACAATGATTTCCCGGCATTGTCGCCGGATCACAGGCAGTCTCAGCGCCGCCGGCGGGCTTCCAGCTCGTCGAACAGGGCCTGGAAGGCCTGGGTCAGTTTGTGGGACGGATCCAGGTGGACCAGGGGCTTGCCCTGTTCATGCGACTCCCGCATCAGCACCGAGGACGGCAGCAGGCTGTCCAGCAACGGCAGGCCCTCGGCCTTCATCTCCGTGACCAGTTGCTGCGGCAGGCTCGCGCGCGGCTGGAACTGGTTGACCACCACCCCTTCGATCACCAGCTCGTCGTTGTGGTCGCGGGCGGTTTCCTGCACGTTCTCCAGCAGCGTGTAGAGCGCGCGCCGGGAAAAGGCATCGCAGTCGAACGGAATGATGCAGCTGTCGGCAGCGATCAGCGCCGACAGCGTGTAAAAATTGAAGGCCGGCGGTGTGTCGATGTAGATGGCATCGTACTGCTGGCTCAGGGTTTTGAGCGCGCCGCGCAGTTTGAAGATCTTGTGCTTGGACTCGAGCAGGTGCTCGATTTCGCGCAGTTCAGGGTTCGACGGGATGACGCCGAGATTGTCCCAGCGGGTGCGGTGCACGAAGGAGTCCGGTGTCTTTTCCACCAGCTTGAAGGACAGCGTCTGGGCAAAGAAGCCACCGATATTGGGTTCAAGCTCCTTGCCGTTCTCCGGGAACACGACATCGTCCCCCAGCAGATACTGGCTGGCGTTGCATTGCGGATCGAGATCGACCACCAGGGTCTTGTAGCCGCGCGCGGCGCTGATGGCGGCAAGATTCACGGCAATACTGGATTTGCCGACACCGCCTTTCTGGTTGAACACGACGCGCCGCATGGTCTGCCTCTCCTCCGGCCCTGATGCAGGGCGACATCAAACCAGAAAATCGATGCCGACGGCCAGCAACAGGACGGCAAAAATGCGGCGCAGGGCCGCCGCCGGCAACCGGTGTGCCAGCTTCGCGCCCAGTACAGCCATGGGCACGCTGGCCACGACCAGCGCCGCCAGGCCGGGAAGATGTACATAACCGGCCGTGGCGGCCGGCAGGTCGCTGCGTGTGCTGCCGGCCAGCACATAGCCCAGCGTCCCCGCCAGCGCGATCGGCACGCCGCAGGCCGAGGATGTCGCGACGGCCTTCTGCATGCGCATGCCGCAGGCATGCAGGTACGGCACGGTCAGTGAGCCGCCACCGATGCCGAAAATCGCCGAGGCAACGCCGATGAGACCGCCAACGGCCATGTTCCGCGCCGGCGGGATGTGCGGATCAGGTGCATCGGGATCGTCAGCGGCCGAGGCGCGCGCCAGCAGCATGCGCAGGCCCAGCAGGACTGCGAACACGCCGAACAGCTGCATCAGGCGCTCACTGCCCAGGGCATCGGCCACGAACGCACCGGCCAGGGACCCGGCCATCAGCGGCACCGCCAGCACGCGCACCAGCGGCCAGCGGACGGCGCCGGCATGATGGTGGGCACGTACCGAACTCAGACCGGTGAACAGGATGCTGGCCAGCGAAGTGGCCAGTGCGAACTGCATGACGGCATCGCCGGGAAACCCGGCTGCGGCGTAGAGGTATGCCAGCACCGGCACGATCACGATGCCACCGCCGACACCGAGCAATCCGGCGAACAGACCCGCCAGTGCACCCGCCAGCAGGCAGGCCGGCAGCAGGACCTGCCACTCCATGCTCAGCTGCCTGCAGCGCGGAACCGCAGCACCGGGCGCTCACGCCACCGGGCCACGTACTGCTTCGGATCAACGCCGTTGAGGTCCTTGTCGAAGGACAGGGTCACGCCGAACTGGAAATCCTCGCCTGGCGGGAAGCCGCTGATGCCGTAGCCGAGATTCGGCTGCTGCCCCGGCACACGTTCGGGTTTGTCGCGCAGGGCCGGATCGTCTTCATAGACAAGATTGAGCGGAATGCCGCGCAGATCCGGCGGCACATCCAGGAAAGTCAGCATGGAGAAACCGTTGCGGGTATCGAACAGGATCCAGTCCTCGTCGGAACTGAGTCCGCGTGCCACCAGCTGCCGCTCGGCGTCGTCGAAACGGCTGTCCACCAGTGCCTGCAGCGATCCACCGCGTGCCGTGCGCACCACGGCGCCGCGCAGGTCGTTGCCATCCACGGTCACCTTCACTTCCGGATTCACCAGGGCCATGCGGTACAGCTTCGGCACGCGGGCGTGGGTGAAAGCCTCGAAGTAACGAGGGTACCGGATCACCTGCGCCTGCATTTTCATGACCGAGATGCCGGACACGACCACGGCCGCCTCCAGCTGGACGGTGGAGCGGATCGGGCCACCGCGTACACCGATCACCTTCGGGCGCAGGTTGTCGTTGTCCAGGGAAAGGCGCGTGACCGAGGTGAATACTCCACCGGAGATACGCATTTTCAGGGTGTCGACCAATGAGCGTTCCCGATCGCCACGCCAGCTTCGAACCATCAGGTGCTGCCAGTTGAGTTCGTTCTTCGGGTCTACCCTGAGCGTATAGAACGGCGTTTCGGTAACGCCGGTGTTGAGGTTGTGCTGCACATAGCTTTCGGCGGCTTTCGGAAAGTCGCCGGCAATCAGCTGCACGTAGCGCGTCTCGCCCTGCAGGGTCATGGCCAGTTCTCCCAGCCAGCCGGCCGGGGGCGTGAGCGTGGCCGGCAGCGACTCCACCGACGCATCGCCGGCCAGCATCAGCAAGCGGTCATTGCCGTCGAATACACCCGGCTTGCCGTCCAGGGGAACCCCGGTCTCGGGAAACCAGACCAGCCCCCGCGTGTTGTATTCGTCACACTGGAAAGGTATCGGCACCAGCACGCCTTCCCGCACCACGGCCAGCCGGATGCGCGCAAGCTCGCGCCCCTCCAGCGCAGGCAGGTCGGCAGGCATCAGCTGCAGGACCTTGTTGGCATCGTAGACGGCAAAGGCCGGCAGGACCTTGCGCGCATCTTCGGCAGCGGCAGCGGCAGGCAGCAGCACAGCGCCCAGCAAGGCCAGCAAACGCCACACGCTGCGCGCCATCGCAACGATCACGAAGAGGCGCCCAGGGTCAGCCGGATGTTGGCGATACCCGGTGCCTGGGCATCGGCGTTGAAGTGCTCGACCTGCAGCCCGTAGCGGCGCTCAAGCTCGACGATCCAGCGCATCACGTCGGTGAACACGGCGTTCTCCAGTGTCACCCGCACACGCTGCTCGCCGTCCGGCTCGAAACGCTGCAGGTTCAGTCCGGCATCCTTTGCGCTGGCATTCACGGCAGACAGCAACGACTGCCCGGCTTCAAGATGCCCGGCACCCTGCGATGCCGCCCGCCGTACGCGATTGGCATTGGCCTGCATCCAGCCGAGGTCGGCACGCGCATGTTCCAGATCGTCGCGATTGCCGTCCGCATAGCCCAGCACCGGCGAGATCACGGCGAACCAGGCCAGCAGCCCCCCCAGGGCGAGGGCCAGCAGCGCGAGTGCACGACGATCACGCAACGGCAGGACCTGCCAGCGTGCCTGCAGTGGCGCCAGTTGCCGGCGAAGTGCGTCAGCAGCGCTCATCAGGCATCTCCCCGTTTGCGGCCGTCAGCCTTCATGCCGACATTCATGCGCGCCTTGTAACCACCGTCCTGGGACACACCCGCCCCGATGTCCACCGACAGCCCGCGCGACTGCAGGTCGACACGGAGTTTTTCCAGATCCTCGAGACTGCGCGCCACGATATCGATGCGCAGCTGGCCCTGTTCGGCATCCCAGGCCAGCGTGCGCGGCGTGTAGCGTGCTTCCGCCGTGCCGGCAGCCTTGTCCAGGGCGGCAATGCCTTCTGTTGTCTGCGCGATCAGTGTGGTGAAAGAGCCACCGCCACCCGCATTCTTCAACTGGTTTTCCATCTGCCGGCGCGGATAGTCGACATTGCGGCTGCCGGGGAAAATCTGGCGGTACAGTGATGCCTGCGCTTCATGCACGGCATCGACCGCGCGCGCATGGCTGATACCGACAGCGATCTGGTAACCCAGCGCGAGTACGACCCAGCTGGCGGCCAGCCATGCCAGCGGGCGCCAGTTGAAACCCAGCGCGAACAACGACTCCTGCGTATGCGCGTACGCACCCTGACGCAGGTTGGCGCCGGCACGGCCCGCCATGCCGCCGGCAAACACGCTCATGCGCTCCTGCGGCTGCTCCTGCACCAGAACCTGCGGTGGCGCTTCCGACAGCTGCAGTTCGCTTTCCACGGCACGGGCCACCAGCGGATCACCGTCACGGCCAAGCAGCACCTGCACGACAGCATTGTTCTGGGCAGCCAGGGTGGCAGCGACAACCACGGCATCCTGCTGATCGAAGGCCAGCGTGTGCCCGTCGCCGGTGCGCAGCAGGCTGCGGACACCGTCCAGCAGCATCGTGCTGCCGTTGTCCGGCAACGGAAGTGCCAGGGCTTCGCTGGTGACCTGCGCCGGATCGATACCAACCGTGCGCAGCTGTGCCAGCAGGCCGGCAAACCATTTGCGATCGACGGCCAGTGCCTGCATGCGCTGGCCGTCGATACGGTCGCCGGGCACGACATGCAGGTTCTCGATGTCGCTGGCAAGATTTTCTTCCAGCAGATACGGCAGTGCCTGCTGCAGTTGCCGTTGCTGGCGCAGTGGCACCGTGAGCGGCACGCTGATCACGCGCGCCGCCGGCACCAGCAGGTGCACCGCGTGAGCGCCGGCCAGTGCGCCGCCGAGTTCGGCCAGACCACCATGCTCGGCCGGCATGGCCGCGGCAGCATCCTGCAGGCGCCAGCTCCAGACGGCTTCCGGCGAGAACGTGTCCGGGGCGGACACCAGCCAGGTCGTGCTCACGCCGGATTGCCTCCCTGCGGATTGTTGTCGTCCCCGTCTTTCTCCGGCGGATTCCAGCCGGGATTGCAGGCACCTTCCGGCGCGACAAAGAGTGCGCCGAGATCGCGCTGTATGATCTGCGCGGCTTCGTCACGGCGTGGACGGTATACGTAGCTCACCAGACGTGCCGTGCGATCGGCCACCGCGACCTGGGAAGTCACCTGGAAATAATCGCTGTTCACCGCGATGGCCGCTTTCAGTTCATCCCGCTGCGCCTGCGGCATGGCAGCGACGACCTGCACGGCGAGCACTTCGTCCACCGACAGGAACGGCTTTTCTTCGCGCTGGCGGATGATGGCGTCGGCACCGGTGCTGCCCAGGGCGGGCGCGAGTGCCTGAAGGACTTCGGCGGGAGCGGTGTTCACGTTGATCCTGGTCCCCTCGGGAAGCACCGTAATATAGCGGCTGAACAGCGGCTTATCATCCGCCGCCTGCCAGAGTTCCCGGGTTGCGGAACGCAGCGCACGAAGCTCGGAGATGTGGCCCAGCGGCTGGTTGCCCGTGCGCCAGGTCTCGTATTCCGTGTCCTCGGCACCCCCCAGCCCGTCCACCAGCGTATTGCCGTCGAGCCAGTCTCCGGCCTCCTCGGCCAGTGCGTCAGCGGCTTCCGCGCCGCCCGTATCCGGCAGTACGGCCTTCAGCAAACGCTTGAGACGCTCCAGCTGCAGCCGGTCGATGGACCTTTCACCGTCATGACTGGCCACCAGGTTGTTGAGATTGAAACGGCCCTGCAGATCCTGCACGGACACCTGGAAAATGCCGTTGTCCCAGGGCAAGGGACCGATGGCTACGGCCCAGTCCTGCTCGGTGCAGGCATCGATTTCCTCGCCGGCCTGCTGGTCTGCCACCAGGTCCGCCGCCAGCGCACGCACGCCCAGTGCTTCGGCCGACAGCAGATAGGCGTTGGCCTGCTCCAGTGCCAGGGTGTTGGCGGTGCGGGTGCGGTCCTGTTCGATGCGCTCCATCACCTGGGCAGCGATGATCACGGCCATGGTGAGCATCAGCATCACCATGATCAGCGCCACACCGGTTGCCGGCTTGCGTACACGCATCAGGTTTCCCTCGCGTGCGGGTTGGCCACGATGCGGAAAAACCGTTTCATGGTGCCGAATCGCCTGCTTTCGATCTCCACGCTCACCGCCAGCGGCGCACGCTGGAAGGCGGGATCGCGCCTGCTGTCGTCGGCCAGCGGCCATTGCTCCTGCCAGCTGTAGTCACCGGCCGGCTTGCCCTCGCTGCCTTCCGGACGATGCAGGAACTGCACGCGGAACCCGAGCACATCATTCATCAGCACGGCGGAAACCGGCTCGCTGCCCGTCTGGCGATCCGGATGTTCCCAGTAGTCACGCCAGATACGGCCATCCTCGAACCGGTAGCGCACGCGCTGCAGGGTGCTGCGCGGCCGGGTATCGAGCGGATTCAGCCAGCCGGTACGGGTCAGCTCCACGCCGCCTTCGCCGTTGCTCATCAGGAACGGTTGCGCATCGCCCAGCTCATCGCGGGCCCCGCGTGCAACCACCTGCTCGAAATCGCGCTGCATGAACATGTTTGCCCGCTGCAGCTCCGCCAGCGCCGCCGCGCGCTCACCGACCCGGTCACGATTGTCCACTGCCTGACCGAACGTGGCCGTCGCGGCAGCGCCGATCACCACCATGATGGCCATCACCACGACCAGTTCCAGCAAGGTGAAGCCGCGTGCCGCGATCCGCGTGCGCATCAGCCACCCTCCGCGCCGCGCGACGAGGCCGGGGCCGACAGGGGCCGCACCAGCAATGCCGTCAGGGTGGTGACCGGATGTTTTTCCTCCATGGCGGCATCCGGCTTCGGGCCCACCTCGATGTCGACCCGACGGGTATCCGGGAAGGGTCCATCACCCACTTCCGTGCGCACGAACCAGGTGCGCCCGGCAAATTCCGCCTCATCGTCCTGCCGGCCATTTTCCGGCCAGCGCTGGTACACCTGCAGCTCGACCAGCTTGTTCGACGCCACCCACCCGGCCAGCGTCTTCTCTTCCAGCCGCGTGGTGCTGACCACGTTCGACGTCATGGTGCTGTCCAGTGCCAGCGCCACGGCGACAAACACCACCAGCGCCACGAGCACCTCGATCAGGGTGAAACCGCGCGGGGTGCGACGACATGTCATCGTGTCAGCCGGCATCGGTCGTCCCTGCCGGTGCTTCCCGTTCCTGCACACGATTGCCCAGCGCATCGATGCGCAGTTCCAGCGCCGTGTCCTCGCCTTCGGCGCTGAACAGGGCGGTAAACGGCGTGACTTCGCCGCTGGAAAGCACGAACACGGAAGGCTGCCAGTCCGGCTCCTTCTCTTCCGGACTGGCTGCTGCGTCCGCTGCCGCGGCGTCCTGCTCTTCTTCCGGCGACGGCGACGGCGACGGCGACGGCGTCACCAGGATGGGATCCTTGCCGTCCGGCGATGTACTGATCCGGACCTCGTGCTCCAGATCGCGCAGTGTCCAGGCGTAATCCGGCCCGGAAGCCGATACGAAACGGTTCTTCGATGCTTCCCAGACCACGAAGCGGTACCCGGTCTCGGAAAACACGATGCCGTATTCGTGCCCGTACAGCATGGCATCGTCCTGGGCAACACGGACACGCGCCGCGAGCATGTCCGCCTCCCGTTCGAAATCCTTGCCGCGATTGTTGCCGGCGAACAGGTTCGGGCCGACCACGGCCGCGAGTATGGCAACGATCACCACCACGATCATAATTTCCAGCAGGGTAAAACCCCGCTGGGAACGACCGTGACGTGCCATCACCGCGGCAGGAGGCGATGCGTCACTTGCCGCTGTCGCTGTTGTTGCCGAACGCATTGATGTCGGCATCCAGCCCTTCTCCGCCTTCCTTGCCGTCCGCACCCAGCGACAGCAGGTCGTAGGGCATGTCCGTGCCCGGTGAAATGTAGACATAGGGGTTGCCCCACGGATCAACCGGCACTTCATTGCTGCGCAGGTAACCGCCCTGCGGCCAGTTTTTTGCGTCGGCCGGTTCTTTCACCAGCGCTTCCAGGCCCTGGTCGGTGGTCGGATATCGGTAGTTGTCCATCTTGTAGAGATCCAGCGCATTGCGGATGCCCTGCAGGTTGGTCTTCGCAGCAGTGACACGCGCCTGATCGTCCTTGCCGAACAGGTTGGGGCCGATCATCGCGGCCAGGATGCCGATGATGACCACCACCACCATGATCTCGATCAGCGTGAAGCCACGCTGGTGACGTCCGGCCTGTTGCTTGTTCATGATTGTCCTCCGGCCGTCAGCCGACCATGTTGTTCATGTTGATGATAGGCAGCAGCATTGCAATGACGATGCCGAACACGAGCACGGCCATCAGCACCAGCACCAGCGGCCCGAACAGGGCCAGGAATGCGCTGATGGTGACCTGCAGATCCTTTTCCTGGGCCAGCGCTGCCCGCGAGAGCATCGTGTCCAGCTCGCCGGAATTTTCGCCGCTGGCGATCATCTGGATCATCATCGGCGGGAAGTACCCACCCTGATCCAGCGACCGGTTCAGGCTGGCACCCTCCTGCACCTTGACCGAGGCGTGGTTCACCGCGTCCCGGATCAGCAGATTGGTGGTGACCTGGCCGGAAATACGCAAAGCCTCCACCAGCGGTACGCCGCTGGCCATCAGGATGCTCAGGGTGCTGGCAAAACGGGCAGCGTCGGCACCGCGCACCAGCCGGCGCACCAGCGGCGCACGCAGCAGGAACGCGTGCACGCGACGGCGGAACGCATCCTCGCGCATGGCCTGCACGAACAGGAAGATGCCGAGGGCCGCAGCCGCGGCAACCGCCCACCACCAGCTGGCCATGAAATCACTGACGGCGATCAGGATCTGGGTCGGCACCGGCAGCTCCTGCTTCGTGCGCTCGAACACCGCCACGATCTTGGGTACCGCCACCGTCAGCAACACACCGACAATCAGTACGGAGAACAGCACCAGCACGATCGGATAGATCAGCGCACCGCGCACGGTGCGCAGCAGGTCATAACGGCGCTCGGTGTAGTCCGCCAGCTGTTCCAGTACCAGGTCCAGGTGCCCGGATTTCTCGCCGGCCGCCACCGTGGCGCGGTACAGCTCCGGGAAGGATCCCGGGAACTGTTCGAGCGCCCAGGCCAGCGTATGCCCTTCCACCACCTTCGCGCGCACGGCCAGCATCATGCTGGAAATGCGTTGCTGCTCGCTCTGGCGAGACACCGCACGCAGGGCCTCCTCCACCGGCAGGCCGGCGCGGATCAGCGTTGCCAGCTGACGGGTCACCAGTGCCAGATCGGCGGCACTGATCGAACGGGCCATGAAGCCGGATGATTGCCGACGCTGTTCTTTCTCCAGGCTGGCTTCCACCGACAGCGGCGTCCAGCCCTTGTCGCGCAACTGCTGGCGGACCTGCCGGGCGCTGTCGCCCTCCAGCACACCGCTGCGCTTGCGGCCGTTCTCGTCGAGGACTTCGTAGACGAACGCCGCCACGTCAGTCTTCCCGGGTCACGCGCAGGACTTCTTCCGCGGTGGTGCGGCCCATGAGGATGTTGCGCAAACCATCCTGGCGAATACCGGGCATGGCCCGGCGCGCATGCTCTTCCAGTATGGTTTCCGCGGCATTGCCGTGGATCAGGTTGCGCATCTCGTGGTCGACAATCACCAGTTCGTAGATGCCGGTACGGCCACGGTATCCCTGGCCATTGCAGTCCGGGCAGCCGCGCGCATGATGGAACCGGTGCGTCTGGGCCGGATCAAGACCGAACAGGGCGCACTCCTTCTCATCCGGCGCGTAGGGCTCCTTGCAGTTGTCGCAGAGCACGCGTACCAGACGCTGGGCCAGCACACCGAGCAACGAGCTGGAGAGCAGGAACGGCTCGATGCCCATGTCATGCAGGCGCGTCACGGCACCGACGGCAGTGTTCGTGTGCAGCGTCGAGAGCACGAGGTGGCCGGTGAGCGAGGCCTGCACGGCGATCTCTGCCGTTTCCAGGTCGCGGATCTCGCCCACCATCACCACATCCGGATCCTGGCGCAGGATCGCGCGCAGGCCGCGTGCAAAAGTCATCTCGACCTTCGTGTTCACCTGTGTCTGACCGATGCCGTCGATCTGGTATTCGATGGGGTCCTCGACCGTGAGGATGTTGCGTGAACGGTCATTCAGCCGACCAAGGCCGGCGTACAGTGTCGTGGTCTTGCCGGATCCGGTCGGGCCGGTCACAAGGATGATGCCGTGCGGCTTGTGGATCAGTTCGTCCAGCGCATCCAGCGTGCGCGACTCCATGCCCAGCTGCGACAGGTCCAGGCGCCCTGCTTTCTTGTCGAGCAGACGCAGCACCACGCGCTCGCCGTTGGATGACGGCATGGTGGAGACGCGCACGTCGACCTCGCGGCCGGCCAGTCGCACGGAGATGCGGCCATCCTGCGGCACACGCTTCTCCGCAATGTCCAGCCGCGCCATGACCTTGATGCGTGATACCAGCAGCGGTGCCAGCTCGCGGCGCGGCTGCACGATCTCGCGCAGCACACCGTCGACACGCATGCGCACGACCAGGCGCTTCTCGTAGGTTTCGATGTGGATGTCGGAAGCGTTGCTGCGCACGGCTTCGGTCAGCAACGCGTTGATCAGGCGAATGATCGGCGCATCATCTTCCTGCTCCATCAGGTCTTCGGTCTGCGGCACCGATTCGGCGAGGCTCGCCAGATCCAGCGTGTCGCCAAGACCTTCGACCACCTGCATGGCGTCGGAGGAATCGGACTGGTAGGCCGTGCCCAGACGGGCCGTGAAATCGTCAGTGCCGGCACGTTCGATGCGCACCGGGCAATCGAGGAAGCGGCGGGCTTCGGCCAGCGCCGTCAGCGAGGCGTCCTGGCGCACCAGCAGGCAGGCCAGGTGGCCGTCATGGCGGTCCACCAGCACACCGTGGCGTTTGGCGAAGCCGAAAGGCAGGCGCAGCGGCCGGGCATCGGCCGGACTGCCCGCGGGGGCCTCCGCAGGATCGGCAGATGACGTGTCCAGAGTTGCAGAGCTCATGCGATATGACTGCCAACTGCCTGTTATGCAAGGAAAACCGGGCCCATCCGGGGCCGGGGCAGTCTAATGGACCACATCAGCCCGGGAAAGTTTGATTGCGTAACCGGGGCAGCTCGGCCTCCAGCTGGGCGGCGGTCAGCGGACGGCACAGGCAGAAGCCCTGCAGGGCATCCACGCCGAGTTCGCGCAGGGCATCCCGCTGGGCAGCGGTTTCCACCGCCTCCCCCACCACCTGGATGCCCAGGCTGTGTCCCAGGGCAGTAATGGCCCGCACCACGTCCCGGGTCCGCCCCGATGCAGCCACATCCTCGACAAAGCTGCGGTCGATCTTGAGCGCATCCAGAGGCATGCGGCGCAGATGATCAAAAGAGGAATAGCCCACGCCGAAGTCATCCAGGGCAATGCGTACCCCCAGCCGGCGGATGCCCGCCAGCAGGCTGAGCATGGCTTCGGGCTCATCCATGACCATGTGCTCGGTGATTTCCAGCATCAGCTGGTCCGGGCGCAGGTCCAGCCGGGACAGGATGTCGCTGACGGTCTCCAGCACGCTGCGGCCCCGGACCTGCCGTATCGACAGGTTCACCGAGACCGCTACCGGCACGTCCAGCAGGCCTTCCCGGTGCCAGCGGGCCGCCCGGGCCGTGGCCTCCCGCAGCACCCACTCGCCCAGTTCGACGATGAGGCCGGTTTCCTCGGCACGGGATATGAATTGTTCCGGCTCCAGCAACTGGCCGTCCGGCGTGCGCCAGCGCACCAGCGCCTCGAGGCCGCAGATCGCACCCGTATGCGTACTGATCTGGGGCTGATACCACAACTCGAACTCGCCGGCGGCCAATGCACGCCGCAGGTTCTGCTCCAGCGCCTGCGCACGCAGGACCTCGTCCTGCATGTGCGGCGTGAAGAACTGGAAGTTGTTCCGGCCGCGCTGCTTGGCCTGATACATGGCGATGTCGGCACAACGCAGCAACGTATTCGGGTCCCCTTCTGTTTCCGGGAACGTCACGATGCCGATGCTGGCGCCGACAAACTGCGGCGTGCCGAGCACGATGAACGGATCGGCGAGCGCGCGGATCACCTTGTCCGCCACCGCCGCTGCGTGCTTGCCTGCGTTCAGCCCTTCCACCACGATCACGAATTCGTCACCGCCCAGGCGGCACACGGTATCGCCTTCCCGCACGCACAGCTTCAGCCGTTGCGCGACCTCACGCAGCAGGTCGTCACCCGCCTGGTGTCCCAGTGTATCGTTTACCTGCTTGAACCGGTCGAGATCGAGAAACAGCACGCCGACACTGTGCCCGGCACGTGTCGCACGCGCCGTCGCCTGCGCCATCAGGTTCAGGCAGAGGTAGCGATTGGCCAGTCCGGTCAGGTTGTCGTACTCAGCCAGCCGCACCAGCTTTTCCTCGTACTCACGCCGCTGGCTGACATCCTGGAATACCAGCGCCGCACCGGAGACATCGCCCTGTTCGTTGCGTACCGCCGAGGCCGTGATCTCTGCCGGAATGCGTGCACCGTCGGCAGCCACCAGCCAGCCCGACATCCCGTGCATGGCCATCATGTTGCCGGCACTGCAGGCACGCCACAGCGGCGTGTCCGCCCAGCGCAGGGTTGCCGATGCCTCGGTCATTTCCACGAAATCAACCAGCCGGCGCCCGACCATTTCGTTCGGCGTGCGCCCCAGCATCGTGGCCGCGGCAGGATTGGCGAAGGAGACCAGCCCGTCGGCACCGACACTGACGATGCCCTCACCGACGCTGCGCAGCAGCGCCTCGGTGTTTTCCCGCAGGGCACGCACTTCCGCCAGCGTGTCCTCCAGCTGGCGGGACTTGAGGTCAAGATCCAGGAAGAACTCTATCTTGGACAGCAGGATACGCGGCTCGACCGGTTTGAAGATGTAGTCGACCGCACCTGCGTCGTAACCCTGGAAAACGTGGCGGATGTCGGTGTTGATGGCCGTCAGGAAGATGATCGGTATCTTGCGCGAGCGCCGGTGCGTGCGCATCAGCTCGGCCACTTCGTAGCCGTCCATCTCTGCCATCTGAACATCGAGCAGGGCCAGCGCAATGTTGTCGTTGGCCAGCAGCATCTCCAGTGCTTCCGCACCGGAAGTCGCCTTCAGCAGCTCCACACCGGGCAACTCGACAATGGCGTCCAGCGCCAGCAGGTTGGCCGGCTGGTCATCGACACACAGGATTTTCTGGACCCGGTTCTCCACCCGACTTCCCACCTGCCCTTCCATGCCGCAACTGCTCCAGGGTGCTACCGATCAGTATTTTTCCAGCAAGTACCGCACCAGTTCCAGCGCTTCCGGCCTGATTTCCACGAAGCGGAAGCCGGCCGATGCCTCTCCGTTGCTTCCGGGCTGTTGTGACCAGACCGTCACCGCATCAAAGCTGACCGTCGTGCTGCCGCGGATCATCTGCGGCAGGATCATGCTGAAGGTCATCCGCTGGCCGTCAGTGAAGGCTTTCTTGCCGGCCAGGCGCACCCCGCTTTCGGAAAGATTCACCAGCCGGCCGACGTTGGCACCGGTCGAGCGATCAAAAACGGTCAGCTCGGTCGACAGGCGTTTGCGCGGCGACTTGCGGCGCTCCTGGAATCCGGACTGCACCCGGTCGCGCACACCAGCATCACGTATGACCGCTACCGCACCGGAAAATGCCTTGCCGCGATCGTTGATCGGCGTGGCGGTGAGTTCCAGCGGCAGTGGCCGGCCATCACGCAGGCAATGTGCCTCGCTGGACTGGAAAGCCTCGCCCTGTGCCACGGTACGCAGCAGCGGCGAGTCCTCCCAGGCCCACAGGCGGCGGCCGTTGCCGTCCAGGAAAAACAGCTTGTCCGCGGCCTCTCCCACCAGTCGGGCCGATTCCCGACCGAGCAGGTTGGCCGCGGCCGGGTTGGCGAAGGTGATCAGACCGGCACGGTCTATACCGACCACGCCCTCACCCATGGCACGCAGCAGACGCTCGTTTTCCTGCTGGACACGGTGCAGCTGCATCAGGGTCTGCTGCAACTTGCGCTTCTGCAGATCCAGTTCCAGGAACACCCGAACCTTGGACGTCAACAGGTCGGGATCAATGGGCTTGAACAGGTAATCCACAGCGCCGACATCGAAGCCGCGCGCGATATATTTCTTTTCCTTGCTGATCGCCGTACAGAAGATCACCGGGATCTGCCTGGTCTTGGCGTTACGGCGCAGCAGCTCCGCCACCTCGAAGCCATCCATGTCGGGCATTTGCACGTCCAGCAGGATGAGCGAGACGTCGTTCTTGAGCGCCAGCGTCAGCGCCTCGTTGCCGTTACCGGCCTTGAGCATGCGGCGATCCGGCGCCTCCAGGATCGCCTCCAGTGCGATCAGATTCTCCGGCCGGTCATCGACCAGCAACATCGTCTGGATAATCGTCTGATTTGTCATCGCTTCATGCTGCCGCCAGACTCGCCATGAATTCACCGATCTCGCCCAGCGTCATGACATGGGCCCAGGGCACCGTCTTGAGTGCCGCTTCCGGCATGACCGGAACCTCGGCAGTCTTCGGATCCTGGACGATCGGCATCCCTCCGCAACGGGCCACATGGTACAAGCCCGCTGCGCCATCCTCGTTTGCACCGGTGAGGATGACTCCCGCCAACCGTTCGCCGTAGGCCTCCGCCGCCGATGCAAACAGCACATCAATCGCCGGCCGGCAGTACATTACCGGCGGGTCGATACTGAGCGCGAAGGTCCGGTCGCGCTCGATCATCGTGTGGTAATTCGGCGGACAGACATACAGCACACCACTTTCAAGCGGCAGCTTGTCTTCCACCTCCATCACCTTGAGCTTGGTTCTGCCACGCATGACCTGCGGCAGTGTGCTGATGGCGTGCGGGTACTGGTGCTGACACAGCACGATGGCCGCACCCACCCGCCACGGAACGCGGGACAGTATCGAAGTGACCGCACCCAATCCCCCCCAGGAAGCGCCGATCACCATGGCATCGATCCCGACCTTGCCACCCATGGGCTATCAGGAATGGTCGCTGCCGCCGGACGACGGATTGCCCGCGGCACGGGCTGCCTTTTCCCGCTCATAGGCAGCGCGATGCGCCTGCGCTTCGCGAATCTTGCGTTCGAGGTCGCGGCGCTGCCGGTCCAGTTGCAGGAAGAAGTCGATCTTGCTGGCAAGGATGACCGGATCCAGCGGCTTGAACAGGTAATCGACAGCCCCTGCCTGGTAACCCTTGAAGACGTATTTCTGGTCCTTGTTGATCGCCGTCACGAAGACGATCGGCACGTTCTTGGTCTTGGGGTTCGAGCGCATGATTTCCGCGACCTCGAATCCATCCATGCCCGGCATCTGCACATCCAGCAGCACCAGCGATACGTCCTGCTTGAGCAGGACTTTCAGCGCTTCCGGACCGGAATTCGCCTTGACCAGAACGCGGCCAGGCGCCTCCAGGATGGCCTCCAGCGAGTAGAGGTTCTCCGGGGTGTCGTCCACCATCAGGATGGTATGGACGATCTCTTCGTTTTGCGGCTGTTCGCTCATGACAACAACTCAGATTCGGGTTTTCTTGCGGTAGATGCGGGCTTCCTTGACCAGCACCTCGAACTCGTCATCGCAGCCGGAAAACCGCATGGTCTCCTTGCTGCCGAGGCAGAGAATGCCGCCGATATCCAGGCTGTCGCGGAACAGCGAGAACACGCGGCGCTGCAGCTCCCTGTCGAAATAGATGATCACATTGCGGCACACCACCACCTGCATCTCGCCGAATACCTGGTCCGTGGCCAGATCGTGGTCGGCAAACACGATGTTCTTCTTCAGACGCTGATCCATGATCACGCTGTCGTACTTGGCGGTGTAGTAATCGGAAAGCTGACGCTTGCCGCCCGCCTTCAGATAGTTCTCGCCATACTGCTTGAACGACGCCAGCGGGTAGATACCCTTGCGCGCCTTGTCCAGCACCACCTTGTCGATGTCCGTGGCGTAGATCTGGGTCCGCTCGTACAAGCCTTCCTCGGTCAACAGAACCGCCATCGAGTAGATTTCCTCGCCGGTGGAACAACCGGCGTGCCAGATCTTGATGAACGGATAGGTGCGCAACTGGGGAATCACTTCTTCGCGGAACGCCTTGTAGAACCAGGGGTCCCGGAACATTTCGGTGACGTTCACCGTCATGTCATTCAGCAGCTGGACAAAAAATTCCCGATCGTGCACCACGCGCTCGATCATCTGCGCAATGTTGCCCATCCCGGACATGCCCAGCCTGTGCTGCACACGACGCTTCACTGAAGCCTTGCTGTAGGACCGGAAATCGTAGCCGTACATCAGGTAGATGGCTTCCAGCAGCAGCTTGAGCTCGATGTCCTGACGCTCGAGCTCTTCTTCGCCGATGGTTGCAATCTGTTCAGCCATGATTCAGGTCCCTGGTCAGGCCTTGTGCAGCCATACGCGCATCAGTGCGGTCAGCTTTTCCATGTCGACGGGTTTGGAACAGTAGTCGTTGGCCCCGGCCTCAATGCACTTGGCCTTGTCGTCCTTCATCGCCTTGGCGGTCAGGGCAATCATGGGCAGCGCCTTGAAACGGTCCTGGGCCCGGATGCGCCGCATGGCTTCGTAGCCGTCCATCTCCGGCATCATGATATCCATCAGCACCAGATCGAAGTCCGGATGCTGCTCGACCGCATCCAGTGCCTCCACGCCGTTGTTGGCGATGGTGATGTCGAAGCCCATTTCCTCCAGTGATGCGGACATGGCGTAGATATTGCGCATGTCGTCATCCACCACCAGAACCTTCTTGCCGGCAAAGATGTCCTCGCGATGATCGACCTTCTCCACTTTCCGGCCCTTGGTCGCTGCCGGCATGTTGGATTCCAGCCAGTGCAGGAACAGCGAGGCCTCGTTGAGCAGGCGCTCGGCGGAACGCTCCGTCTTGAGAATGATCCGGTCAGCATACTTGCGCAGCTGCTGTTCTTCTTCGCGCGACAGATCCTTGCCCGTGTAGACAATGACCGGCATGGCTGACACCGAGTCATCCGCATGCATGGTTTCCAGCAGCTGCAGGCCATTGATGTCCGGCAGGGTCAGATCGAGGATCATGCAGTCAAAGACATCGGCCCGGACCGCCGCCAGCGCTTCTTCACCGGTGGACACCAGCTTGATCTCGACACCCTTCTGATCGAACAGCTCGCGCAGGCCCTCGTGCGCGTATTCGTTGTCCTCGACCACCAGCAACTTGCGCACATTCTTGCTGATCGCGGCTTCGATCTTGTTGAAGGCGCTCACGATCTGGCCTTCATTGACCGGCTTGGTCAGGAAGTCGATGGCACCCATCTTGAGCGCCTTGCCCCGCTGATCGTCACCGGACAGGAAATGCACCGGAATACCGCGGGTGCGCGGGTCTTCCTTGAGCTTCTCCATCACATCCCAACCGCTGATACCCGGCAGGCCGACATCCAGGATGATGGCGCTGGGGCGATATTTGCGGGCGTATTCCAGACCGGATTCACCATCGTCGCAGACCACGCTTTCAAGGCCGTAGTCTTCCGCCAGCTGGCCGAGGATTTTCGCAAACTCGGTATCGTCCTCAATGATCAGCACGGTCTTTTCCTTGACCGTGAAATGCTCCTCGCTTTCTGCTGCAGCCGCACCGGACGCGGCCCCGTCAGCTGGCGTTGTGGCCTTGTCGGTCTTCTCGTACTGCTGGGCGATGGCGGCCAGGCGCGCTTCGAAAGCGTCCTGCTCCTGGTCCTGCTCGACCAGACTCGAATCGCCGACCGGAATGTAGATGATGAAGGATGAACCCTTGTTTTCCTCCGACACCAGCTGGATCTCGCCACCCAGCAGATGCGCCAGTTCTCGGGAAATCGTCAAGCCAAGGCCGGTGCCGCCGTATTTGCGGGAAGTGGTTCCGTCCGCCTGCTGGAAAGCTTCGAAAATGACCTGCTGCTTGTCCTTCGGGATACCGATACCGGTATCCCTCACCTCGAAGGCCACCATGTGCTCGGGGTCGATCCGGCCCAGCAAGCCGCCTTCCTGCAACACGGCAGAATCCGGTTTGCGGATGATCAGTGTGACTCCGCCCTTGTGGGTGAACTTGAACGCATTGGAGAACATGTTGCGCAGCACCTGCTCCAGGCGCTGGCGATCCGTAAACACGCTGGGTACCGACAGTGTCTCCTGAAGCTCCACATCGAAGGTGATGCCGCGGTTTTCCGCCACATGGCGGAACGAGCGGATCATGTGCTGGGACAGCTCCTGCAGGTTGATCTCGTCGATCACCACACTCATCTTTCCGGATTCGACCTTGGCCAGATCGAGAATGTCGTTGATCAGCGACAACAGATCGGAGCCGGCCGAATGGATGACGCGCGCATGCTCGATCTGCTTGTCCTGCAGGTTGCCCTTCTTGTTCTCGGCCAGGGCATTCGAAAGGATCAGGATCGAGTTGAGTGGCGTGCGCAACTCATGCGACATGGTGGACAGGAACTCGGATTTGTACTTGCTGGACATTTCCAGCGCCTTGTTCTTGTCCTCGAGAATGACCTTGGCCTGTTCCAGCTGCTCGTTCTGGCGAGCCATTTCCTGTTTCTGTTCGGCCAGCAGACGGGCCTGTTCTTCCAGCTCCTCGTTGGTAACCCGCAGCTCCTCCTGCTGGGCCTGCAGGCTTTCTTCCGAGGCACGCAGCGCCTGGGCCTGGGCCTCGAGTTCCTCGTTGGTTGCCCGCAGCTCTTCCTGCTGGGCCTGCAGCTTGGCTTCCGACGCCGACAGCTCCATCGCCTGCCGCTCGAGATCGTCGTTCACCTTGTGCAGCGCCATCTTCTGGCGTTCCAGCTCGTCGGTCTTGCCCTGCAGCTCATCGACAAAGGAGGCCAGCTTGACCCGGGACTGGGCGGTATTCATGGAAATGGCAATGGCGTCCACCGCATTTGCCATCAGGGTCATGTCGTCTTCGCCGAAACCACGCAGCGACGCGATTTCGATGACGGCCTTGAGCTCTTTGTCATGCACGATGGGCGTCACCACGACATGACGCGGCGTGGTCTCGCCCAGACCCGAGCTGACCAGGATGTAACCATCAGGCACGTTGGTCAGCAGGATCTGCTTCTGCTCCATGCCCGCCTGGCCGACCAGCGATTCACCCAGACCGTATTCGTTGGTCACACTCTTGCGGCGGGTGAAGGCATAGCTGCTGACCAGCTTCAGCTTGCGGTCAGCTTCGTCGTACAGGTAGAAAGCTCCGACCTGTGCTTCCAGTGCCTGTACCAGATAGGTCAGCACGTTGCCGGCCAGCTGGTCCGTGGTCAGGTCACCGCGCATGCGGTCGTTCAGTTCCGCCAGCTGGGTTTTCCGGCGCTCGATCCGGCGATCCTCGTCACGCTTGCGTTTGAGGGCATCGCGCATCTGCTCCATGGCCTGCAGCAGCTTGCCGGTTTCATCACGCGACTGGATCTTGAGTTCGAAATCCCAGTCGCCGCCTGCAATGCGGTCTGCCGTCGCAATGGCATTGGCCAGCGCGGCCGTCACGCCACGAATCGTGGCGATGGAAAGGAATACCAGCACCAGGATACCGACCGCTCCGATGGCCAGACCGCGGATGCGCATGTCGTCGGAATAGTGCGCCGCCTCCAGCAGGTTGGCATTGAACTGTTCGTTCTGGCTCTTGCGCAGCTCGCCCTGGACGGCAACAAAGATGTCGAGCATCTCGCGCATGCGCGTGATCTCGGCATAGAGCTGGTCGGACGTGATGGTGCCTTCCAGCATGCCGCGGGCCAGGGTTTCCGCAGCCACCGTGTAGGCATCGAACTTGGCCAGCAGATCAACCGATTCCGCACGCAACTCCGGATCGATCTCCGCCAGCCGGACGATACGGCCACGCATGGCCTTGGCACCGGCCACGGCATCGTCGAGCGTGGATTCGTCTTCTTCGTTGATCGCCGCGATGTATTTTTCGCGGATGTCGACGATCTCCAGCTCGTTCTTGCTGAGCACTTCGATGATCGCGAAGTTGACCGTGTGTATCCGGGTAACCAGATCAGCCGTGTGGCTGGCGGCCATGAACGTGAAGGCGTAGTAGAGAACGAACAGGAAAATGCCGGTTCCGGCAATGAGCAGCACCTTGCTGCGGATGGAAAGATGCTGCAACCACTGCAACATGGGTCGGGCTCCAGGGCACGCCGGCAGGTTCCGTTCGCCGGCCAGGGATTGTTGTTTTGACGATCCGGGTCTGGTTCGTTCGGGATTAACCTATCAACTCCGTCCTGTGGCGACAACAAGTTACGCGCAATACCTGCGGTAACCTCACAGCGCCGCCGCGGTCCGGCTGTCGCAGTCTAGGTCCCCCACAGACGGCTGTCGCGCACGGTTGCCTGCGGTTTGCCGAAACGCGGCAGGCAGGACCACGGATATGCACCGCTCCGGGGCCGGTCTGCCGGGACGGGCGGAGGCAAAGCGGCGATGGGCGGAGCCGCAGGCCGCCATGCGCCGCGGCCATGCCGGACGGGAACTATTCCAGAATGTTCCGCAGCGGGATGCGCCGGCCGCCCTCGTCCGGCCCCGACTGCCGCTCGAAGCGGTCGAAATCGAACAGGGAATGATCAGCCAGCTGCGAGGGCGCCACGTTGCCGATGGCCGAGAAGATGGATTCGATCCTGCCCGGATGCTGCCGCTCCCAGTCCGCCAGCATCTGCTTGATGACCTTGCGCTGGGCATTCTCCTGGGAGCCGCACAGGTTGCAGGGAATGATCGGGAACTGCTTCCACTGCGCGTATTCGGCGATCTCCGACTCCGGACAGTAGGCCATGGGCCGGATCACCACGTTTTTTCCGTCATCCGAACGCAGCTTGGGCGGCATGGCCTTGAGCGAACCACCATAGAACATGTTCAGGAACAGGGTCTCGACGATGTCCTCGCGGTGATGGCCCAGCGCAATCTTGGTGGCACCGATTTCTTCGGCATACCCGTACAGGGTGCCGCGGCGCAGGCGCGAACACAGTGCGCAGGTGGTCTTGCCCTCGGGTGTCTTTTCCTTGACGACGCTGTAGGTATCACGCTCGATCACGTGAAAAGGCACCCCCAGCGCCGTCAGGTATTCCGGCAGCACATGCTCCGGGAAACCGGGCTGCTTCTGGTCCATGTTGACGGCAACGAGTTCGAACCTGACCGGCGCGTGCTTCTGCAGGTTCATCAGGATATCCAGCATGGTGTAGCTGTCCTTGCCGCCGGACATGCACACCATGACCTTGTCGCCATCCTCGATCATGTTGAAGTCCATGATCGCCTTGCCGACATGGCCGCGCAGACGTTTCTGCAGCTTGTTGAACTCGGTCTTTTCCTTTTTCGCCCGCTCGGGGGGCACGAAGGTTTCGACAATGCTCATGGTACCGGTCTCAGGTCACTGTCATCCGGCGTATGAGGCGCCGGTACAACGCGGGGAAAAGCTTGTAGATCAGCACGGCATGACGCTCGGAACCGGCCACGAGGACCTGCTGCCGGCCGGCTGCCAGCGCCGCCAGGATCCTCTCCGCACAGACGGCGGGCGGCAGCCCCTTGTCGATCAGGTTGTCCATGACACCGTGCTCGCTGCCATCGCCGGACAACGCATGCAGGGATACATCGGTGCGGATCGAGCCCGGGCACACCATCAGCACCCGGATCCCGTTGTCATGCTCTTCTGCACGCAGCGCCTCGAAGAAACCGTGCAGGGCATGCTTGGATGCCGAATAGGTAGAACGCAGGGGCGTGCTGACAAGCCCGACCAGACTGGAGATCGTGACGATGCTGCCCTGCTGCTGCCGGCGCATGACCGGCAACACGGCACGGGTCAGCGCCACCACGCCAAAGTAGTTCACTTCCATGATGCGGCGGTCCACCACCAGTACGGTATCGGCCACCCGTGAACGCTGTGAGATGCCGGCATTGTTGACCAGCACATCGATGTGGCCGAAACGCGCAAGCACGCTGGCCACGGCGCCGTCGAAATCCCCGCCGGCCATGTCCAGCGGCAGCACCAGATGCTCATCGGGCCGCGCGCAGCCGGCCCGGACCTTCTCCAGCTCGGCAGTACGGCGTGCACTCAGCACCAGCCGGGCACCGGCACGACTGAAGGCAGCCGCCAGGGCGGCACCGATGCCGGATGAGGCGCCGGTGATCCAGACCACCTTGTCGGCATAAGGGCCGGCCTGGGCATACCGTGCAGTCATGACCTTTGCACCCGGAAAAAGGGCGCAAAGGATACCACCGCCGCCCTGTTCCGGCCTGCCCTGCGGCAGACCGGAACCGCCCGGTTACTTGAGTTCCTTGGAACTCAGGCCGAGGACCGTACGGGCGACGATCAGCTGCTGGATCTGCTGCGTACCTTCGAAAATGTCGATGATCTTCGAGTCCCGGGCGAACTTCTCGACCAGGAACTCCTCGCTGTAACCCAGGCTGCCGAGGATCTCCACGCAACGCAGGGTCACGTAGTTGCCGGTGCGGCCGGCCTTGGCCTTGCAGATGGCGGCTTCCTTCGAGTTCGGCTGACCGTTGTCGGCCATCCAGGCGGCCTTCAGCGACAGCAGGCGCGAAGCCTCGATGTCGGCTTCCATGCGGTAGAGCTCGGCCTCGATGGCACCCACGCTCCAGGCATTGCCCGAGAACTGCATCTCGATGCCTTCCTTCTTCAGCACCTCCAGGGTGATGTCCAGGGCCGCGCGGGCGACACCGATACCCATGGCCGCCACCTGCGGCCGGGTGTTGTCGAAGGTCTGCATGACGCCGCCGAAGGCTTTCTTGCGTGCTTCTTCCGTATCGGCAATTTCCGGTGAGCCGAGGATGTTCTCTTTCGGTATGCGGCAATTGTCGAACAGCAGGGCTGCAGTGTCGGAAATCCGCAGGCCCATCTTGTGCTCGACACGCACCAGATGCAGGCCCGGCGTGCCCTGCTCCACGATGAACGACTTGATCGCCGCCTTGCCCTTGCTCTTGTCAAGCGTGGCCCAGACAACGATGGCATCGCCGCGCTGGCCGGCAGTGCAGAAAATCTTCTCCCCGTTCAGCACCCAGTGATCACCGTCGAGCTTTGCCGTGGTCTGAACGTTGGCCGAATCGGATCCGGTGCCCGGCTCGGTGATTGCCATGGCGCAGTACTTCTTGCCCCACTTCTCTTTCTGTTCCGGCGTCCCGACAGCGGCGATCGCCGCGTTGCCGAGACCCACGCCAGGGATCGACAGCATCAGGCCACAGCAACCGCCGGCCATTTCCATCGTGCTGACGATGCCCATCATGTTGTTGGCGTTCTTGACGCCTTCTTCCTTCTTGCCGGCGGCCGTGGCACTGGCCATGGCGTTGCCGCTGCGGCCGGAAATCATCTGCGCCAGCATGGCCAGTTCCGGAACGGAGTCGGCGTGCTCAAGCTTGTCGTACTTGCGGGCAATCGGGCGCAGGATGCCCTGTGCCGCGGCACGGGTCATCTGCTGCATGGTGAGTACTTTCTGCGGCAGTTCGAGATTGATCATGGCTGTCTGCTCCTGTCGTCTGCCTTAAACCGCTGCTGCGCCTTCGAGCACGGCGACCGCACGCAGGTTGCGGTACCACTGCTCGACCGGGTGTTCGCGAGTGAAACCATGGCCGCCCAGCAGCTGAACGCCGTTGGTACCGATCTCCATGGACTTCTCCGCGCAGAGTACGCGGGCCAGATACGTTTCCTTGTGGAAATCGAGGCCCTGCTCGGCACGCGAAGCGGCACGCAGCACCAGCATGCGCATGGCATCGAGCTCGATGGCAATGTTGGCGACCATGAAAGCCACCGCCTGACGGTGGGAAATCGGTTCGCCGAAAGCGATGCGCTCATTGACATAGGGCACGACGTAGTCGAGCACTGCCTGGCAGGTACCGACCGCCAGCGCGCAGGTCCCCAGGCGCGACAGATCGACCAGACGCTGCAGACTGAAAACTTTCTCGCTTTCACCCAGCCTGGCGGATGCCGGCACCTTCACGTTATCGAGCGTCAACCGGCTGACTTCAACCGGCTTCAGGCCCATGTACTCTTCCTTCGCCCAGCCGGCACCGGCAGCGCCCTGCTCGACGATGAACGCCTGCGGCCCCTCGGCACCGGCATCAGCCACCACCAGCACCAGTTTCGCGGATGCGCCGAGAATGACCATCGACTTCACGCCATTCAGCACGTACTCGTTGCCCTGCCTGACAGCCTTCACCTGCAGCTGCTCGGGAACGAAAGTTGCGCGTGGTTCCTGCAGCGCAATGGTCGCCGGCACGAAATCCTCGCTGGCAAGCTGCGACAGGTATTTTTCCTGCTGGGCCTTCGAGCCCTGATCGATCAGCGTGTTCACGAACGCCTGCGGCGTCAGCGTTGCCAGGGCAATGGCGAAATCACCGTGCGCCAGATCCTCCGCATTGAGCACATTGGATACCGGCGAACGCGCCATGCCGGCACCGCCGAAATCCTCGGGGATCGGCAGCAAGGCCAGGCCCAGCTCGGCCGCCTTCTTCAGGAAACCCGGGGGCAATGCCTGCTCCAGATCCGCCTTTTTCGCGATGCTGCGGATTTCCGCCTGCGCAAAACGACGCATGCTTTCGCGCGTGATGCGCTGTTCTTCGGTAAGGGTCAGATCGAACAACTGGTCGCCGGCCATGGGATCCTCGGCAGTCGTGGACAAACGAAAGAAAGGAAAATCGCGCCGGATGCTGCCATGCAGCCTGCCGCCCGCACAGGCCCGATCCGATCAAGGCCCTGAACAAAACGGTCAACCACGGCAACAGAACCGGCCAGTCGCAACAGGGATTGTCAGACCCGGGAAGTCCTGACGGGAAACAGCATCCGGGCCCAGTGTTTCAGTCCGTCATCGTGCTCTCGCCACGACGGGTCCAGGCGGGCCAGGCGACGATAGAACGCCGGCCCGTGATGCATGTGCTCGACATGTGCCAGCTCATGCAACAGCACGGCATCGCACAGGTGCGGCGGCAACGCGGCCAGCCAGGGGTTCAGCCGGATCACCACATCGCGCCGGCCATCCGCTGCGCGCTTGCCGCCACAGGTACCCCAGGTCGCCCGCATCCAGCGGAACTCCACCGATTTCAGCCGGTGCTGCGGGCAGTGCAGCGCGAACAGGGCTTCCACACGGGCCCGCAACAGATCGGCCGCTGCACGGCGATGCCAGGCCAGCACCGCCCGGTGCCAGTCCGCCCCGATAGCCGATACCGGCACGGCGACCTGCAGCACCCGGCCATGCAGGGACGTCCGGCGCGACGGGCCGGCCCTCAGCACCACCGACTCTCCCTGCCAGTACCATCCGCCGCCCTCCTGCCAGGCCGGCTGCCAGACGGGCGCTGCACGCGCTTCTGCAACCTTGCGGCCGATCCAGTCCCGGTGCCGCTCGACAAAACCGGCAATGTCGGCACGCGCGATCCATACCGGCGCCCGCACCTCCACCCCGCCACGCGCGTCCACGTGGATCGCCAGGGTACGGCGGCGAGCCGAACGCACCACATCGACCGGGATATTTTCCTGCACGGACGCACACCTCGCTGGACTGCTAGAATCGCCGCTTCCGGCTGCCGCAACGGCCGCGCCACGACGATATTCCCGGCCACATTTACCGGAACACGACCCGGCATGAAGGAATTCACCGACGCCGACGAGCAGGCCCTGACGCTCTTGCTCGACGAACTCGCGGGCGACGACACGCTCGACTATGCCGCCACGCACGGCCTGCTGTGCGCGATTGTCGCAGGCCCCGAGCTGCCCGAGGAAGTCTGGCTGCAGACCGTATTCGACGGCACGCCCGATTTCCCCGAACCCGGCCAGGCAGAGCGCTGTATCGAGCTGATCCGGCTGCTGCACACGGAACTGGCACACCGCTTCTACGGCAACCTGCGCATTGCCCTGCCCTGCCCGCTGAAGCCCGGACACGAGCGCCTGGAGTCCTGGTGCGTGGGCTTCATGGAGGGCGTGTTTCTCAGCGAGGAGGAATGGCTGGGCGATGATGCAGACCCGGAACTGGCCCACCTCCTGCTGCCGGTCATGGTGGAGTCGGACCTCATCGACCTGCCGGAAACCCGGGAACTGCGCCGGAACCGGGCCCTGAGGGATGCCATGGTCCGGGAGCTCCCGGAAAACCTGACCGACCTGTACCTGCTGTTCCATGGCGGACGAAACAGCGACACGGGCGAAGAGGCCGGGCAGGAATGACCGCCGACCGGCAGCCGGCTACCATCCGACCTGAAGTGGTGGCTGTAACCCGTTAATTAGCCTAGGATTTACTGAAATATCCTGATCGGCACCCCATGCGACCCCTGCTCCTGAGCACCCTGGCCCTGCTGGCCGCCGCCCTCGCCTCACCGCCCCTGGCGGCCGAGCAGGTGCGCGTGTATCGCAAGGCGGATGGCACCATGCTGTTCACCAACCGGCATCCGACTGTCGTCCGCGAGCCCGGCATGCAGTTGCTGGAAACCCGGGTCTACGGCGACGAGCACTACAGCCGCAAACCGGGCGCACTGACTGCGGCACGCCGCGATGCCTACGATGACCTGATCAGTACGGCCGCACGACGCTGGGATGTCGACTTCGCACTGGTGAAGGCCGTGGTGCATGCCGAGTCCGCCTTCGACAAGGACGCCATCTCCCGCGCCGGTGCGCGCGGCCTCATGCAGCTGATGCCCGCCACGGCAGCCATGCTCAACGTCACCGACATCCATGATCCGCGCCAGAACATCAATGCCGGCGCACGCTATCTGCGCATGATGCTGGACCGCTTCCACGGCAATACCCGCCATGCCCTGGCCGCCTACAACGCCGGCGAAGCCAACGTGCGCAAGTACGGCGGCATACCTCCGTTTCCGGAAACGAAAGACTACGTCGGCAAGGTGATGCAGCTGTCCGACCGCTACAGCGAGCTCACGCTCGCCAAACGCTGAGACACCCGCAAAGCTAGAAACCGGCTTCGCGCACCAGGGTGCCGATCACCAGCCGGAACAGCCGCCCCAGCAGCGTCTTCCGCTCACCCTCGAAATGCACCCAGCCGCGCAGGCGCTGCGCCGGCATCTCTTCGGCTGCCAGCGATGCCGACGGCTCGAGATGCACACGATACACGGAGATATCCGGCACCAGATCACGGCCTCCGTCGCGATGACCGGCCGGAATCTCGCCACCGAAAGGAACGGCAAAATACGGGCTGTCCAGCGCCACGACGGCTGATCGTTCGACACCGGTCACGCGCAAGTCCAGACCGGCCGGAGCACCTGATGCCTCGCCGAAGAACCGGGCTTCACTGCCTTCCTGCAGCGCACCCAGCTTTGATTCCGGCACCAGTGCCGTCACATGCAGGCCGGCGCCGGCACGTACGGTCATCAGCTGCTGCTCCGGTGAAACCCAGCGGCCCGGATGCAGATCCTGCATCAGGTCCTCGACACGGCCGGCCACCGGCGCCGAGATCACCAGCTGATCACGCACGCGGGCCAACGCCGCCAACTCCGTTTCCGACCGCTGCAGCGCCTGTTGCAGCACGAGCCGCCCCGATGCCAGCTCACGGTCGGTCAGGCTGCGATCCAGCTGGGAGCGCAGGCGCTGAACGTCCAGCATCGTCACCCGGTACTGCTTGTCCAGTTCAGGCGAGTTCAGCCGCGCCAGCACCTGCCCGGCCTGCACCGGCTCACCCTGGGTAACCAGCACTTCCTCCACCATCGACGCACGCACCGGGAACAATCTTTCGTAGCGTGTATCAACCAGCATTGCCTGGCTGATGAAGTCCTGCCGCCAGGGAAACAACAGGATCAGCAGTACAACCCCGCCGAGCCAGTACCAGCGCCGCCGGCGAACCTCTCCCATCGAGCGCCACAGGTTGGGCCAGTGCAGCATTTCATTCCTGATCGGCTTGACGATGAAAAACCAGATCTCCACCAGGAACAGGAAAATGCCCAGCGCCTTGAAAAACATGTGGTAGACCAGCAAGGCAATGCCGATGAACAGGAAAAAACGGTAGATCCATACCGAATAGGCGTAGGTCAGCAACATCAGGTGCAGGCGCCGCTCCATGCGTTCCGGTGGCGCACCGATATCGCCGAACAGCCAGCCTCGCAGTTGCCAGCGCGCCAGCGCAAAGGAGCGTTCCTGCAGGTTGGGCATGTTGAGGATGTCCGACAGGAAGAAGTACCCGTCGAACCGCATCATGGGGTTCAGGTTCACCAGCAGGCTCATCACCAGTGTGGTGGTCGCCACCGTGAAGGCAACGCTGCGCGGCAGGCCGTCAGGCAGGAGCAACCAGAACGCCAGCGCATAGCAGGCCAGCACCAGTTCGGTGATTACGCCGGCACTGCTGATCATCGCGCGCTGGTGCCGCGACGTCAGTCGCCAGCCGTCCGTGGCATCGGTGTACAGAACCGGCCACATGACGATGAAGGAGACCCCCATGCTGGCAACCCGCACACCGTATTTCCGGCAGGCCAGCGCGTGCCCCATCTCGTGCAGTATCTTCACGCTCGCCAGCGTCAGGGCGAACACGATGGCGCCTTCCAGCGAGAAGAACCAGTCAAATCCTCCCACGAAGGTCTGCCACTGCCGCAGCAGCAGCGCCAGGGAGACCAGGCCGACCATGGCACTGAACAACAGGAACTGCTTCGTCAGCAGGAACTGCACGCGCGGAAAGACCCGGTCCAGCAACCGGTCGGGGCGCAGCAGCGGCACACGGAAGAAGAGATAGTTGTGCAGCAGCTGCTGGAAGACCGTCTGGGTGCGCATGCGGTCGCTGCGCAGCAGGCGGGCCCGCAGGAAACCGTCCCGGACCACCAGCAGTTCCGACTGAACCAGGAATTCGAAGAATTCGCTGACATCCTCGACGGAGGGTTGCCACGGGAAACGCGCGGCCACAGTCGCCGCAATCGAGCGGGCGGTGCCTTCATGCCAGCAGCAGACCAGCTGGAAGGCACGTTCATCGAGCTGGAAGAACTTGTTGCGCAGCGGATCGAACAGGGTCCAGGTCGGGCGCCCCGCATGATCGCGTGGCCCCGGCTGCACACGGACATCATCCCGCAGCGCAGGCAGCGGAATGTCCTCCAGTGCCGTGCGGCCGCTCTCCGCGACCGCCTCGCTCAGATGCCCAGCGTCCGTCGCAGCCATGCCAGCGGCTTCCGCAATACATGGAACAGGATCGGTGCACGACCACCATATACCTTGGCCGTACCGCGCAGGCCGAGACGGGCCGGCTCATCCTCGAAATTCGCCATCAGGACATATGACAGCGACTGATCCGACTGCACCGTTGCCTCATAACTGGTCTGCACGACATTGGCATCGTAGCTGTCCAGCGGATTGACGTTCAGGTAGAAAACAACATCGGTGCCGGATTCGATGGCAATGGCATCGCCGATCGGCATGCTGATGCGCAGGCGGGTCTTGTCCGGCTGGGAAAGCACCATGACGCGTTCGCCCACCGACACCGGCTTGCCGCGCCAGTCGTTCGGATCGGAGAAAACCGCAATGCCATCCACCGGCGCCACGACCCGGCTGCGGTCCAGCTGTGCCTGCGCCCACTCGGCTTCGGCGCGGGCCTTTTCCGCCTGCGCCAGCAACTCGGGCACACGACCACGACAGGAGTCACAACCGAACGCATCCTGGGCATTTTTCATGTATTCGGCTTCGGCCACTTCGTAGGCCTTGCGCGCCACCAGCACTTCATTCGCCAGGCTGGTATCTTCCAGCGAGAACAGCACTGTACCGGCCGTCACGGCTGCGTTCGGCAACACATCGACCTGCGCCACCACGCCGCTCATGGGCGCTGCCACCACGAACGGCTCCGCCGGCACGACTTCGGCAGGTACCAGCACGTATTGCCGGACCGGCAGCAGCAGCAGGATCGCCAGGCCGATGCCATAGCGCTTGCGGTGCCGCCGAAAGTGCGACATCACGTCCGCAGTCACTTTCGGCCGCAGTGCCCACCAGGCATGCCCGTAGGCATCAGCCAGACGCTCGACCAGCGCCGACTGCACGTCGGACCAGGGCGCATCCGATGTCATGAGCAGGCCACCCAGGGCCGTGCCGTCCGGCGCCATCAACGGCACATGCAGCGCGAAAGGCGCAGCATGCTCCTGCCAGCCTTCATGCAGATCCGCCGGCGCTTCCGGCTGCACCAGGACCTGCGGCTTCTTGTCGCCGCGTCCGGCCAGCCACTCACTGACCTTGCCCAGCCAGCGCACCATCGGCGCATTCGGCTCCAGTTCGGAAACGTTGGAAGCCTGCACGGGATGGGGTTTGCCCGAGGCCGCGTATTCCCAGATGAATGCGAACCGGTAAGGCGTCAGCCGGTGGGTATCGTTGGCAACGATGTAGAACAGTTCTTTCAGGGATTCCGCACGCCGAACGTCATGCTCGACCAGCAGCAGGGTCGATAACGCGACGAGGCGCGGATCAGCCGCCGGCTCGCTCATTTCGCGTTCGGGAACTGTGCACTGCCGCTCATGCCGGGCAGCACACCGGGAACATTTTCCGTGAACACCGCCTGGGCACTCACGGTCTGGCTGACCGGATCGACGCGCGAACCGATCCCGGTAATGCGGGCGGGCACCTGACGGCCGATCTCGTCGACATTGACGGTGAACGTCGTGCCCTGCTTCAACCAGCCCAGCCAGCGCGACGGCACCAGCAGTTCCAGACGCAACGCGCCGGATTCGACGATCTCCAGTACCGGTGCACCGGGCGTCAGGGTTTCGAACTGGTTGGCTACCCGGCGCACGACACGGCCCGCATAGGGCGCAACGATGGTGCAGCGGGCAACGCTTACGTCAGCCTGCTGCTGACGGGCCCTGGCCTCGGCTACATCAGCCCTGGCCAGCGCAAGATCGAGATCGCTGACCGCATTCAGCTTGTTGAGCGATTGCTGCGAATCGAGCGTACGCTGACTCTTTTCCAGCCGGGCGGCAGCCATGGCCAGTTCCGCGCGCTGATTGCTGCAGTCGAATTCGGCCAGTGTCTCGCCCTTGGCGAACGAAGCGCCCGTTCCCTTGGGCAACGCCACCAGCCGGCCTTCCATCTGCGCCGACAGCTTTGCCTCGCGCGAGGCAGCAATCAGGACACGCACAGGGGTGGCTTGCGACTGCAGCGGCGATCTGGCAGCGGCAGGCGCAGCAACCGGCTTGGCCACGGGCTTCGCGGGCGGTTCCACCGCCATCGCCGGCAAGGCAAGGCAGGCCAGCAGAAAAGACATGGGAAATCGGGTCACGGCATGCATCCGTTTGCAGTACTGCTGCCGGCGGGCGGCGCCGACAACTCGAATTCAGAAGCAACTCGCTCCAGTTCAGACCGTACCGGACCGCTGTCGTTTCCGGCAATCAGCGCTGTCAGTGCCCGATCGAAGGCTTCGCCCTGCAGTTCCTCGGGAATATCCAGCAAACCGGCCGACTCCAGCAAGGTCATGCGTGCCTTCTGGTACTCGGCAAACTGCAGTCCGGTCTCCGTCCGCAGCAGCAGACTGTCCAGCTGGGCCCGGATCAGGCTCAGGCGGTCAATGGCGGCAGCCTGGGAGCGCGCGCCCAGCAATTCACTGCGTCGCTGGTTCAGATCGAACAGCGACTTGCTGAAGCACCAGCTGCTCATGTTGCGCCGGTATGCCTTGTCGGCAATGGAGACCTGGGAAAGCACAGCCGCCGACATGGCTTCGGTACGCATCTGGCCCAGCTCACGGTTCATGCGCAGATCACGACGCAGACCCGGAATCGACGCCAGCTTGAGTATGTTCCAGGAAAGCTGGGCACTGCCCTGCTCCCAGTTGTTGTTCACCAGGAAGGAGTTGCTGTCATAGTTCGCGCCATAGCGGAATGACAGGTGCGGGAAAACACCGAGCATCTGCCGACGCGCCGCCCGGTTGTTTGCCCGTGCCTCGTAGATCGTCTTTCGCATTTCCGGACGGTTGACCAGTGCCGCCGATTGCCAGAGTCGCACATCGGCTGACGGCAATCCGGTGAGCGTGTTCATGTCGGGCGCACCGGCCGGATCCACCAGCACCGGTGCACCGGCCGGCAGGTGCAGGATTCTCGCCAGCTCGTCACGGGACTGGTCGAGTTGCAGGGTGACCGAATCAATACGACGCAACACCAGCAGCAGTGCGCTGCGGTATTCGACCGCCTGCAACGGGTCACCCAGACGCTGGCGAACGATTTCCTCGGACTGCTTCAGCGCAGCATCGACTTCCCCGCGCAGGGCTTCAAGGTCCGGCGCCAGATCCTGCCAGGCTCGCGCCTGGTACCAGGCATAGGCCACGTCACGGATCGTTGCCTGGACAGCACGGCGCCGGTTCTCCTCCGCAGCCAGCTCGGTATCACCCAGCTCCCGGCTGCGCAGGTAGGCCATGCTGAAATCGACCACGTCCCAGTTCAGATACAGCTGGGCATCAGTGGAATCCTGTTCCGACGATGTTGACGGGACCAGGGACACATTGCCGGTATCGACGCTTTCGCTGACCGAAGCCTGTACGTTGCTGCGCTGACGATACCCGGCCTCGGCAACCAGCTGCGGAAGCATGTCCAGTGATGCCAGCTTCCGGTTGCCGGTGGCGATGGCCGCTTCCAGACGGCTGATCCGGTAGTCGAGATGGCTGGTCAGTGCACGGCGCACGGCGGCATCCAGCGTCCATCCCGGCGGGAGCGAACCGGCTTCGGCAGTACGTCGGGCCAGGTAGTCCCTGCCCTCTTCAACCAGCTCTTCCCGCTTCAGCGGTTTGGGTGAGGCGCAGGCCGCAAGCAGAACAACTGCCGTGGAAATCGCAAGAATCCGTGAAGCTCGCATTTGCAGTTCTTTGTTGTTGTAGAGGTGCGACAAGCAATATCCGGAATGTCCGGTCAGGGCAACTATACACGTCCGGCGCCGTCACGCCGGCCCTGAAACACGACGCCCGCCATGAAGGCGGGCGTCGGCAAAAGCAGACCCGGATATCAGGCCGTCAAACCCTCCAGGCGGGCCAGCAGATCGCCGGCTGCCCGGGCATGGCGGTCGTTGAGCATCTGCAGCTGCTGCGAAAGCGCCGGTGCTGCTTCCGCACGGGTTGTCTTCTCCCCGTTCTCCGCCGGTGCATTTTCCTCCGGAGCCGTGTCTCCTTCCGGCGCCGCCACAGCCGCTTCCTGCCCGTTGCCGGCCATCTGCAGCAGGAACAGCAGCGGATCGACATCGGCAGAGCCGGCAACGCTGACCGTCACCGGAGCCGGCACGGACTCACCGATACCCGCCGGTGACAACACGCCGAGGGACGCATAACGCGCATCGCGTTCCTCATCATCCTCGAACGGGGTACTGACGCTGGCCGGTGCCGGCGCTGACGGATCGGTCAGCCACTTGTCCACCGACTGCGACTTCGGCGCCGGCGTCGTTTCGATCGGCGTGCTTACCGAAGAGGCCGTGAAGAATGCGCCGCTGCTGGTGTATCGGGTGCTGAACGTCACCGCACTGCTGGCGATGGCGCCCGTGGCCGTATCCGTCACCGTGAACGAGTTGGCTGCCACGCTGGTGATGGTATAGAGGTTGTCCGTACCGCCACCGGTGAAATCGGCATAGATCTGCTGGCCGACCTGCAGACCGTGCGCCGTAAAGTTGATCGTGATGGTCGTGCCGGCGCGGGTGTAGGTACCGGTGCGCACCAGGTCGGTTTCCGGAGCACCCACGGTCAGGCGGCCACCGTTGGCAGCCACTGCGTATGCGGCGTTCCAGGCCGAGGTCGGCGCGTTGTTGATTGCCACTGCCCAGCCGAACTGGGCCTCGCTGTAAAGACCGCCGTTGGGTGACGTGAAGCGCTCGCCGATCCAGCCGTTGCCGGTGATCGAGGTCCAGTCGCGATAGAGATAGGTCGTACCGCCGAGCACACCGTCGACATTGGCGCCAACTGCCATGCGGATGCCGTTGTCGGCCACATCATTGGCATAGCTGGCCGTTGCGTTCTGCGCATCGACAGCCACGGACAGGCCGAAACGGCCGAACTCGACACCGTCATAGGCCGTGATCGTTTCCAGCGCCGTGATGCCGTTGAGGTTGGCCTGGGTGACCGTATCGGTCATGGCATTGGAACGGTAGGTGTAGACGGCGCCGGCATCGGTGTCCTTGATGTCGCTGCCGGGCGCGCCGACCGCCACCGTCACCGAGCTGTTGAGCGCGGCGCCGGAGTTGGCACGATACAGGTCCAGGGCCACATCCCAGCCGAAGAAATCCAGCGAGGTTGCGCCGGTGTACTTCACGACGTTGCCGTTGAAGGCCGAGGCGCCCACGCCCAGCAGCGTGGCGCTGCCGTTGAAGAACTTGCCGCCCGACGAATCGAAGGGCGCGCCGACCACGACAAGGTTGCCGTCGAAGTCCAGACTGCTGCCGAAGCGGTCCATCGACAGCGAGCCGACGGTTTCACCACTGTCGGCCACAGCCAGGCGCTTGGCCAGTTCCGTGGCGGTGCCGAACGTGAAGAGGTAGACAGCGCCGGCTTCGGTGCCGGCACTGTCATCGCCCGGAGCACCGACCACAAAGCGCGTACCGGTACGGTCCAGGGCCACGGCAGTACCGAACAGGTCACCGGCCTGGCGGTCGCCCGCGGTTGCCGTGTAGGTGGTTGCAGCGACGCCGAATGCGTTGCTGCCGCCGACCCGCGTGTAGGAATAGACAGCACCGGCATCGGCGCTGCCACCGTTGGCCGTGCCCGGCGCACCGATAACGATGCGTGTGCCATCGGCGTTGATGTCAACGGCATAGCCGAAGCGCTCATTGTCGGCCGGCGACGGGTCGGCCAGCGTCTGGGCCAGAACCCAGGCCGTACCACTCCAGTTGTAGATGGAAACGCGGCCACGATAGATGTCGGTCCCGGCCGCGCCATATTGCGGCTCTCCCACCACCATCCAGAGACCGTCTTCGGACACGGAAACGGCATAACCCGCCTGCACGTTGCTGCCACCCACGGTGCCCGGGCCGGTGGACTGCGGTTGCGGGAAGACCGATATATCGAACAGGTAATCGCGCGACATCGGCGGCGTACCGTTGTCGGTCGCAGTGATGCGCATGGAGAGGACGGTTCCGATTTCGCCGGTCACCGGACCCGTCGTATAGAAACGGCCGTTGGCAGCATCGAACGCCAGCCAGGAGCCGACACCGACCGAGCCCAGTGCACGGCCATCGGCAAATGCCGCACTCAAGGTGAAGGTGTTGGCCGTCGGCAGGTCGATATCGGTGAACAGCGTCGGGCTGCTCGGCAGTTTGACGATGGCGCCGACATCCGTATTCGCATAGGTCTGACCGATATAGGCCTGGATGTTGACCAGTTCATTGGTGACTACCGGCGCATCGTTGACCGGCGTCAGCGTGATCTGCAGGGTCTTGTTGGCCACTAGGCCGTACTGGTCGGTGGCGCGGACCGTAAAGGTTGCCGGGCTGGTCGCCGTATCGTCGTTGCCGCCGAAGATCTGCAGCGCGCCGGTGGTGGTGTTGATGGAAACCCAGCTGGGCGCACTGACCAGCGAATAGGTCAGCACTTCGCCGGCATCGGCATCACTGAACTGTGCCGCGGTGTTGATGGTCGACACGGACGTATGCAGCGCGTTGCCGCTGGTGGTGCGGGAAACGCTGTCGGTCACCGTGAAGCTGTTGGCGCCGGCGGTCACCACCGTATAGGTCGAATCCAGCGCCGTTCCGCTCAGGAAATCCAGCGTCACCGAGTCACCGACCTGCAGCCCGTGCGCAGTCGAGTTCACCGTGATCGTGGTACCGGACTGCGAGTAGTTGGTCGCCGCCTTGAAGTTGTCCTCGTAGGCAGTGAAGGCCAGCGTGCCGCCGGTAGCCGTCGGCGCCGTGTTCGGGCGGTCAATGCGCACCTGGAAACTGGGCAGCGTGGCGAAACCGCTGCCGTCGTTCACGCGAATGCCGGGAATCGTGTAGGTCTCACCCTGCTGCGCCAGGGTCGGCGTGAACGTCACCGCACCGGTGGTCCCGTTGATGGTGAAGGTAATCGAGGTTCCCGTGCCATCGTTCGGGGCCACCGTCACCGTGGAGAGCCCGTTGCTGAACAGATAGGTATGGGTATCGTTGAGGTCAGGGTCGATGAACGCACCCAGCTGTTTGAGTGTCTGCGACGACATCGGGTTGACGGCCGAGAACAGCGTGGTGGCCGCTCCGGCGTTTGCCACCTGCAGGCTGACGGCGGTGCCGACCGCAACTGCGTCGTTCGTGCCGGTCACGGTGACCGAGAGCGACCCGATATCCAGTTCGTCGCCGCCGTCCGTGATCGTGTAGTCCATGGAGACGTTCACGGTCTGGCCGGCAGACAGGTAATCGAAATCGCCGTCGTTGGCGTCAAACAGGATGCGGGTATAGCCGTACGAATCCGTCACGATGCTGGCCGTTCCCAGACTCGGCTGGGCAACGGCAACAATCTTGAGAACATCCAGACCGCCATCAATGCCGCTGCCAATACCGTTGCCCTGGTAGTTCGGATCGGTATCGTTGCCGCGCACGTTCACGGTTACCGTGCTGTTCTCGTTAACTCCCGCCGTGTCATCCACCGCCGTCGGCGCGGAGTTCCGGATCAACGTGATCACGTTGCCGGTGTTGGTAGTCGAGTTGAGGTCCGCCAGCGGTGTACCGGCAACCAGGATGTCCCGGCCCAGCGCTACCGACCAGCCCAGGTTGGTGCCACCCACCGAAGCTTCCAGGTTGTAGTCGTTGGCCCAGGCCGTGTAGGTGTTGTACATCATGACGCGGCCGTCGCCGGTGCCGCTCACGCTGCCGTTGTCGTAGTTGTATGCACCGACCGCCAGGCGATTCGAGTAGGCATCGATGGCCACCGATCGCCCGAACTGCGACCCTGCTGCCAGCCCGGGCACCAGATTCTGGAAGCTGCCCCAGCCAGCACCCGTGTTGGCCCAGGTGTAGGCTTCCCCGTTGCCGGCCTCACCCGGCGCACCAACAGCAACCAGACGCGTGGTGCCATTGACGGACAGGTCCACCGAAGTGCCGAAATAGAGGTTGCTGCCGACGCGATCCCAGTTCCCGTCCGGGTTGGCGTTGTAGCTTGCACCCAGCCCCGTCCCGTCGGGCTGGAGAATGGCGGACATGCCGTTGGCGGCCGGTGTGATGTTGACGTTGCCGGTCCAGTCATAGACGTAGGCGCGCCCGACGTTGGTCATGGTCGCGGACTGGCCGCCGCTGATGGTGTAACTGGACGTGCGATAGCCCCAGCCGGGTGCACCCACCACGATGTTGTTGCCATCCAGTGCTACCGAGGTGCCGAAGTTCAGCGCAGCATCATCGCGACCGTCGTTGGTGCTGATCATCGACCCTGCAACCCAGGTGTTGCCGCTGGTGGTCGAGTAGAAGATCTGCGCGCCACCCTGACCGGCAACACCGGAGTTGTACTGCGGCGCACCGACCACGGCACGGAAGTTGGTGCCATCGGCCTGGATGGCCACATCGGTGCCGAAGCTGCCGGTGTTGGTGAAGGTGGCACGCTGCACCCAGGAATTGCTGCCGGAGACGTATTCGTAGATGTAGACGCGGTTGAGGCTGGCGTAACCGACGATCACGAAGTTGCCATCGACATCGACGGAAGAGCCGGCCGTGCCGTTGCCGGAGCTGCCCGCCGGCAGCTTGTACTCGACATAATCGCCACCGCCGGTAGGCCGGTAGGCATAGATGTCGCCCTGGGCATTGCCGCCCACCACAATCCAGCCGGAGTTGTCGGCGATGGCCACCGAATATCCGTACTGGTCGTTGGCCGCGTTGTCACTGTTCAGCAGGCTGCCGTCACCGTGTGGCGTCCAGCCGGTGGTCAGCGCCGTGCCGAAGGCGTCCAGCACACGCTGGTCAATCACCGCCGTGGCCTGCACCGTGCCGGACTGGTACTCGAGGTCCCAGTTGGCGCCAAGGGCAACACGGCCGCCGGTCGTGTCATCGGAAGCAGCAACATCCGCACCGGTCAGTTCGGCAATGCGGTCAACGAAGGCCTTGCCCTCATTGTTGCCAGCGATATCACAACCAAAAAGAAGGATGTCGCCGCCGGGTGCCAGCGCAGCGCCAATGCGGGCCAGATGACCGGCGGCTCCGTCCAGCGAAGCGCTGGTAAAGGTATCGGCTCCCAGTGTCAGCTCACCGGCATCGCCGTGGCTGTAGATCTGGATGGAACGATACTGGTGATCACCTGCCAGGGCGTTGGCAATCTGCTCAAAGCCGTTGCTGTTGCCGTTGATGAAGAACACTTCTGCATCACGGGGCAGGCCTGCCAGCAAGGTTTCATAACCGGCCACACCGATGTCGATGAATACGGCATCCGTGGCCCGCTGACCCGTGCGCTGCAGGGACTCGGGATTGCTGACTGCCATTTCGACGGCCAGGACATGGCTCTGGTCTGCCGTACCATTGTCCTGGTTGAGTGCGACATCGACGGCCGTTGCTACAGCGGCACCGTCGAGGAGCATGCGCTGCTCCAGGGCAATGGCCGATACCGGACGGCTGGTCTGGGAGCGGGGCTTGTCGTCACGCATGGTGCGACCTCGATGTCGTTGTTGTTATATGGGTCGGCCTTTTCGGCCAACCTGTGGGTGTTATACGGCGATTATCGTAGCATGACAGGTCAGTCAACTAAGTATCCGGCAGGGTCCGCCACCCCCCGTTTCGTCGGGAAACCCCCATGAGCTTTCACAGCAGCATCACCCGCCTGGTCGATACCCGGGGCTCCTCCGAGGAGCGCCAGCTGGTGGCCCGGTGGCGCCCGGAGATCGAATCCTTCCTGGGCGCTTTCCAGGAAGGGATACGCAAGGACTACCAGTCCCTGGAGATCGGCCTTGAGGAAGGCCTGGTCCTCAAGCTGGTGGTCAAGCGCTTCCGGATGCCGCCGGTGGCCGGCCTGGCCCGCATCGCCGGCACGCTCCCCGGACTGGCCGGTGCCTGCGCCCGGGAGGTCCTCAGGGCCGGATATGATTTCCACGTCGGCCTGCGCATCCAGGCCGACCGCTGCCACCGCGAGCTCTACATCTATGACCGGAACCGGGAATTCACCCGCTTTCTCGAGACCCAGGTACCCCTGCCGCCACGCCCCGAAGGGGCCAGTGTCGTCACCGCCTATGGCATTGATGAACAGGACGGGGTCTCCGCCTACCTGACGGTACGCAAGAATCCGCGGGTGGCCGCGCAATTACCCCTGATCGGGCAAAAGCTGGAACAGGAGCTCAGGGTGCCCCTCGGGGCACGGGTCAAGGATCTGTGGGAACACCTGCGCCTGCAGGACGGCCGCTGGCAGCCCGGGAAATTCGGCATCGAACTGCACGATCTCGACCTGCAACTGGCAACCCGCATCATCTCCCACTACCGCCCGCCCCACTTCGGCTATCTGGTGCCTCTGGCGGAATACGCCAGCATCGTCATCGCAGGCATGCCTTCCGGTGGTATCCGGGGTTGGTATTTCACACGGCAGCGCACCCCCGAAACGCTGTCGGCGCCTGCCCGCCTGCCGGCAACGGGCACGACCCGGGCCGATTCGTGAAGACAACCCTGCCTGAACTGCTGCGGACGCGGCAGACAGAGATAGCGGCATGGGCACGCGGCCTGACCCACGAACGCATGGGGTCGGCCGGCTTTGGCGGCTGGCAGAACGGTCTGATCCTGAACCCGCTGATGGTGCGGGACGATCTGCTGACACCGGATGTCCGTGACGTCTTCATCAATCCAGCCGTTCGGCAGGTGGTCTACATCGACCTGCATCCCCACTCCGGGATTCCCTGGCACAACCACCGCGATGCGTCCTATTACATGATGGACAGCCGTGGTGAAATGATCGAATTCCCGTTCACCGGCCCGCGCTACAAAACCACCCATTTCGCGGTGGAAATCCCGGACGAGCGTGAAAAGGCATTCATGTTCATCGACGGCCGGAAGCATTTCTGGGAATACGGCCGGTTCGAGGAATTCGATGTTATCGATTCCGACCACTACGCCCGCAACGACACGGCGCAGCATCTGAAAATCATCTACATCGACTACTACCCCGAAGCGTTCAGCCTGCCTGCCGCTCCAGGTGGAAAATGACCTGACACCAGGCGTCATGTTGCTGCATGCCCAGCCAGCCCCGGCTGGAATCACGCAACACCCGGATCTGCCCGGTCATTTGTGACGGCGAGAGAGTCTCCATCCGGGCCAGCCAGGTTTCCGCATCTTTCCGGATGGTGGCCAGGCTCGCCACATCGTCCATGACCTCCCGGCTGCAGATCCGGTAGCCCGCAGCCGCAAAAATCCGCTCGTAATCCGGCATGGCATGAAAATGCATCTGCCAGACCGGATCGTAGTAGTGACCCTTCAGACCAAGGAAATCCTGGATGACCACAGCAGGCGTGTCGATGTTCTTCAGTACCTGGACAGGCTTCGGCATGTGGGTGAACGACTGCACGAACATCGCCACATCGAACGACTCCCGTGGCACGAAATCCGCCAGGTCGGCATGTATGACCGATATCTCCGGCGCATGCGCGCACAACCAGGCATGCTGGCCGGCGGATATGGTCACGCCGGTCACGCTACAGCCACGCTCCCGGACCAGCATCGATGCCGGCCCGCCCCAGCCGCAACCGCAGTCCAGGACGCGTGATCCCTCCGGAATGTACCGGTACAGGCGGCGGATGATTTCCGGGCCATCCCCGAAGTGATAGTGGCGCCCCTCTCCCACGACCTTGAGCCAGGACTCCGTGTCGTTTTCGTCATAAAAATCCGGCCTCACTCCGGTGCTCCCGACACGCCATGGCAGGCATCGTGGCGCAGGCCACTGCCGCACATGCAAAGGCCATCGGCATCCGATTCGAAGTGCGGTGGCTCGAACAGCGCGTGGCACCAGTCAAACAGGGAGCGGTACGCTGCGGGTACGGAAGCGAGGTTCTCGCGGGTAATCTTGATCTCGCAGTCTTTTTCGTAATTCAGGAAATTGAAAAACCAGGGACGCTGGTAGTAAAGCAGGACGATGGGCCTGAAAGCATTGCCCGGATTGGCGCAACCACGATGCACCAGACGGCTGTCCCAGAGCAGGCAATCGCCGGGCTCGGTCGGCACTTTCGTGAATCGGGGATTGTCCGGGATCGTGCCCAGCCGGTGCGTGCCGACGGCAAATTCAGTACCGCCGACAACCTCACCGGTTGCGACCAGCGGGATCGATACGGTCAGGCTGACCGGCGGCAGAACGCCGTTCAGACGCTCGCTGGCAAAGAGGACATTCTGGTCACGGTGCACATACTGCTCCGGAGCTCCCGGCTCCGCGTAGGCCACTGCAGCAGTCGCCAGCATGAAATCGTTATCCATGCAGGCAGCCGCAGTTCCGTACACGAACCGGTTGGCATAGAAATCCGGCGTGTTGAATGCGCGATGAATTTCCAGGATGTAGTGGTGCCGGCGCTCACCCAGAGGCCAGAGCCGGTACCGGTAGCGGCCGGAACGCACCGCTCCCAGCGTGTGGGTTTCAAACTGCTGGCGCCAGCCGGCAATCAGCGCGGAATCAAAGGCGGAACGGAGCAGGACCACGCCCTGCTCCAGCAGGGCCAGGGTTGCCGACTGCACGACGGCAGCCGGCGCCGCCGCCTTGCAATCGACGATGGGGATCAGCGGAACATGACCCAGACGTTCAGTCAGTTTCATGTTCCGTATCCTGTCAGGCGCGTTGACCTTCCGCCAGATAGAACCAGGTATCCATCACCGAATCCGGGTTCAGGGAAATGGAATCGATACCTTTTTCCATCAACCATTGTGCGAAATCCGGGTGATCCGACGGGCCCTGACCGCAGATGCCGATGTACTTGCCCTGCTTCTTGCAGGCATCGATTGCCAGCGCAAGCAGGGCCTTGACCGCCGGATCCCGTTCGTCGAACAGGTGCGAAACGATGCCCGAATCGCGGTCCAGACCCAGGGTCAGCTGGGTCAGGTCGTTGGAGCCGATCGAGAAACCGTCGAAGTGCTGCAGGAATTTGTCCGCCAGCAGTGCGTTGGTCGGCAGCTCGCACATCATGATCACGCGCAGGCCGTTCTCGCCACGCTTCAGGCCATTTGCCGCCAGCAGTTTCAGCACCTGCTCGGCTTCGCCGACCGTACGCACGAAAGGCACCATCACCTCAACGTTGGTCAGACCCATGGTTTCACGGACCTTCCTCAACGCCCGGCATTCAAGCTCGAAGCAGTCGCGGAAGTTGTCGGAGACGTAACGCGACGCACCGCGGAAGCCCAGCATCGGGTTCTCTTCTTCGGGCTCGTACAGCTTGCCGCCGATCAGGTTGGCATATTCGTTGGACTTGAAGTCCGACAGGCGCACAATGACTTTTTCCGGATGGAAAGCGGCAGCGATGGTGGCAATTCCCTCTACCAGTTTTTCCACATAGAACTCGACCGGAGACCGGTAACCCGCCATGCGCTTGTCGACGGCCTGCTTCACGTCCCTCGGCAGGGTTTCGTAATTCAGCAGTGCTTTCGGGTGTACGCCGATCATGCGATTGATGATGAACTCGAGCCGGGCCAGACCCACGCCCTGGTTGGGGATCATGGCGAAGTCGAACGCACGGTCCGGGTTGCCGACGTTCATCATGATCTTGAACGGCAGCTTCGGCATGTTGTCGATCGAACTCTTCTGGATGTCGAACTCCAGTTTGCCGGCGTAGATCATGCCGGTGTCGCCTTCGGCACAGGATACGGTTACCAGCTGGCCATCCTTGAGAACATCGGTGGCATTGCCGCAACCGACGATGGCCGGCACGCCCAGTTCGCGGGCAATGATCGCCGCGTGACAGGTACGGCCACCCCGGTTTGTCACGATGGCGGCGGCACGCTTCATGACCGGCTCCCAGTCCGGATCGGTCATGTCGGTGACCAGTACATCGCCCGGCTGGACACGCTCCATTTCCTTGATGTTCGTGATAATGCGCACCGGGCCGGATCCCACTTTCTGGCCGATGGCCCGGCCCTCGCACAGCACTTCGCCTTTCTCGCGCAGCAGATAGCGCTCCATGATGTTGGAGCGCGCACGACTCTTCACCGTTTCCGGGCGCGCCTGGACGATGTACAGCTTGCCGTCGTCGCCGTCGAGCGCCCATTCGATATCCATCGGCTGACCGTAATGCTTCTCGATGGTCAGCGCCTGCCGGGCCAGTTCGGCCACCTGCTCGTCGGTAATGGAGAAACGGTTACGGTCTGCCGGGGTCACTTCCACCGTTTCCGTGGATTTGCCGGCCACGCCGGTCTTGGCGTAGACCATCTTGATGGCCTTGCTGCCGAGATTGCGGCGCAGGACTGCCGGCCTGGCGTTGAGCAGTGTCTTTTTATGTACGTAGAACTCGTCCGGGTTGACGGAGCCCTGCACCACGGTTTCACCCAGACCGTAGGAAGCCGTGATGAACACGACCTCGCGGAAACCACTCTCGGTATCCATGGAGAACATCACGCCGGCACAGCCGGTTTCGCTGCGCACCATGCGCTGGATGCCGGCCGAGAGAGCAACCAGCTTGTGATCGAAACCCTGGTGGACCCGGTAGGCGATGGCTCGGTCATTGAACAGGGAGGCGAACACCTCTTTCACGGCGATCAGCACGTTGTCGATGCCACGGATGTTCAGGAACGTTTCCTGTTGCCCGGCAAAGGATGCATCCGGCAGGTCTTCTGCCGTGGCCGAAGAACGCACCGCAACCGCCATGTCCGGATTGCCGGCGCTGAGTTTCGCGAACGCCTCCCGGACGGCTTTTTCCAGCTCGGGCTGCAGCGGCGAGTCGACAATCCAGCCGCGGATGGTCCTGCCGGCCTCGGCCAGGGCAACGACATCGTTGACGTCCAGACGATCCAGGATCTCGTGGATCTTCCGGTTCAGGCCACTGCCCTCCAGATAGTCTCGATAGGCCTGGGCCGTGGTGGCGAAGCCGCCGGGCACGCTGACACCGGCATGGTTCAGCTTGCTGATCATCTCGCCCAGGGAGGCATTCTTGCCGCCCACACGCTCAACCCCATGACGATCCAGATCCTGGAACCAGGCGACGTAATCTTTCACGGCAAACAATCCTCACGGCAGGTGGCGATGGGCGGCATTCTACTGGAAAATATCGCCCGACCATCCGACATAAAGGCACTGAACATGTGCCATAAACAAAATAAATAGTTAATAAAAATCATTGGGATACATCAATGTCGAAGCGTTTTGCCTTCTTCGTATCGGACGGGACCGGCCTGACGGCCGAGGCCCTGGGGCTGAGTCTGCTCAGTCAATTCGAACATGTTGAATTCGAACGGATCACCCTCCCCTTCATCGACAGCGTCGACAAGGCCCGGGAGGCCGTGGTGCGGATCGAGGCCAGCCGCGCCGAGAGTGACGGCCGGCCCCTGGTCTTCGACACCATCGTCAACCAGGAGGTCAGGGCCGAACTGGCACGGGCCGATGCCTTCCTTGTCGATATTTTCGGGACCTTCCTGAAACCCCTCGAGCACGAGCTGTCGACCCATTCGTCCTACAGTGTCGGCAAGTCACACGCCATCTCGGACCGGCAGGCCTACAAGACCCGGATGGATGCCGTCCACTTTGCCCTGGACAACGACGACGGCGCCAGAACGCGCCATTACGATCAGGCCGACATCCTGCTGGTCGGCGTGTCACGCTCCGGCAAGACGCCGACCAGCCTGTATCTCGCCCTGCAGTATGGCTTGCGGGCTGCCAATTACCCGCTGACCGAGGACGACCTCGACGGCGAATCCCTGCCGAAGGTGCTCAAGCCGTACAAGTCGAAAATTTTCGGGCTGCTGGTAGATGCGGACCGGCTGTCAGCCATCCGGAACGAACGCATGCCGAACAGCCGCTACGCGTCCATCCAGCAATGCCAGATGGAAGTCCGTGCGGCGGAAACCATCTACAAGCGCGAAGGCCTGCCGTATCTCGACGTGACGGAACTGTCGATCGAGGAAATTTCCAGCCGCATCCTGCAGATCACCGGCCAGAAAAAGAAGCTCTGCTGAGCTCGGGGACACGCAGACTATTGCTGCTTGAGCGACAGGGCCCCGTACCAGTTGCCGCCGGGAATGGCGAGGGAACCGATCTTCGCACTGCCGATCGCCACGTTGTTGATGATCAGCGGACGATTGGTGCCGAAGAAGCCTGCATTGGTAGCTGACATGCCGAAGCGAAGGTCCTGCTCGAACGTCAGGCGGGTATCCAGGTCCGGCGTGTCAGTGCCGGCTTCCAGATCGATCACACCGTTGCGAGCCTGGATATCACCACCGATCTGACCCAGGACCAGCTTGACGGTCGAACGCGAGGGCTCGGCAATCGAGATGAAACTGTCTGCCGTGCTCGGGTCGGACGCATTGCTCTGGTAAAGCCGCGCATCCCACTGGAATCCCATGTACTTGCCACAGACCGGCGAACATACCGGCGGCGTGAACAAGACATTGATCTGGCTGGCGTGCAGGTCCAGTCCCAGGTCAAACATGCGGATGGGGGAGCTGAGGTCCGACATCGGGCCACCACCGAACTGACCATCCAGTTGCCAGCGGAAGTCGGTCGTGGTTTCCAGCTCGGCGCCGGTCGGCAGCAGGGTCAGGTAACCGTCGTTGATCGTGATCAGGAAGTTGGTGTTCAGAAAGCCTACGCCCACGTTGGAAGCAACGTCGGTATCGGCAATGATGAAGTGGGTGTTGCGGTTCCATGTACTGGGCGACTGCACGCCCAGTGCGAGATCAAAACGCAGGCCTTCGTTCGGGTTCACAGCGGCCTTGCCGCCCGGGTAGGCGTAAAGGTTCAGATCCACGTCACCCAGCGTATAGACCAGACCCCAGTCATAAACCTGGTCGCGGGCGATCGTGGTATCAACCACACGCACCTTGGTGTTGTAGGTCAGGAAGGAGGTATCCCGCATCACGACGGCCAGGCCACCGGCATCCGGTTCCAGCGCTGCGCTCGTGTTGACGCCCTTGTACAGGAACGAACCCGCACCCTGCCCGGCATTCACGACGTCCAGCGTCAGGTTCGGAATGATCAGGCCGGCAGACGCACCGGGCATGTTGACCCAGTCGGTGAAATAGAGCATTGCCGGAGCGCCGCCGGCATCACCGATGATCCACTGGAAGTCGGTATCGGCATCGGCACGCCAACTGATATTGAGACCTTCCGTGCGGCTGGTCGGTGCGCCCACCCACACACCACCACCGCTGATCGTGGCCTGGATGGTGGTCAGGCCACCGGACCAGCCATAACGCAGGAACGGCACGACACCGGTTGCAGAGCTGAATGCCACGCCCGGGTTGGAGCGGAAACCGATATCCCAGAGAACGTTCCAGTTGAAACGGCTGGTGGTCATGACGACGCCGGAGGAAGTAATACCCAGCGTGCCTCCGGTATAGCCGACATCGGCATTCAGGTTGTCCCAGATGAATTCGTTGCTGTTCTGCCGGTAGTACCACTCGGCATCGTTCAGCTGCAGGCGCACATAGGCATTGGTGCCCGCGGAGTTGAACAGGCCGCCCGGGCCGAGAATATCCAGGCTTCCGGAAGCATCGAACACAGTGGCCCCGTAGGATCGGGTTGGCTGGCTCTGGTGACGTATCGCATCGACACGGAAGCGGGTGCGCGTCCAGTCGGCATCGAGACTCAGTGTCGGCAGCGAGGTCTGCGAATCGGCACCCGCATCAAACTGTGCCGTGAGGCTGGTCGCCAGGCCCGTGGAGGTACCGGTTGCGTTCACGCCGGTCAGCGTCACCCCTTCCAGGTCCAGATACGAGTTGTAGCCCGGATAGCTTGCGTTCGGGTTGTCCACATCCAGACGCAAGCGGGATGCTGTCTGGGTATTGGTGCCGATGCTGACCAGAATGCCGTCCTGACCCGAGACCGTCGACATCTCGTCTTCCGACAGCGAAGACATTGCTGCCACCGGAACAGCCGCCGACATGGACACGCAGAACGTGGCTGCCACGGTAGCCATCCGGCGTTTCCCTGCAAATACAGACATGCCAGCCATGCTCAGAATCCGAATATCAGCAGTGATCCATCCATGTGCACCGTAGCCGGTTGCCCACCGATGGAGTTGTTGATGGCCAGCCCGATGAACGAACGGGAGTCAGTCGGGTCAGCGCGGAAGCCGGTACCTGCAGTCAGGCCACTGCCGTATTCGATGGCCATCTGCTCGATCTTGAAGTTGTAGATCTGCAGGTCCTCCGGGAAAGTCAGGACCAGGCGCGGCTTGTTGTAGGGGCTGACGGTGACACCCAGACCGTTGACAAAACGACCTGCAACGTTGGCATAGGCCGTCGGGGATGCCGACGACGTACCCGAATCCAGATTGAAGCGCGGGAAATACAGGCGGCCACTGAATCCCTTGAATACCAGCCACTCGCCCCCGAGGTCTTCACGGTTGGCAAATTTCATCGCGATACGGCATTGGGTACGGTCGGCCGGCGGGCACAGGGTGGTATTGAGATTACCGGCCGCATCGGAGTTGATGCGCAGATCCCACTCAAAGGACACCCCGTCCTGGGCCGTCACAGCCGTCATTTCCTCGGACGTCAGGGCCAGGAGCTCGGCCTGTGCCGATGCCGTCAGCAGGCACGCACCGGCAAACAGCATGTTCCTGACAGCCACGAGTACTCCGGCTCGCATGTCCATCAGCAAAACTCCGTCGTGCCGAAACAGTTACGCACGGCGCGGGAACCCAGATCCACGTTCTGCAGGAACAGACCGGGCGAGTTGAAAGCATCCAGCGCTCCCAGACAGAGGAAGCCCCCGGGGCATCCCAGATCCACCGTGGGCGTCAGCAGGTCCTTCAGCTGTGCGGACGGAACGTTCATCCACCAGCCCGTGTTTGCCTGCGCCGCATACCCGGTCTTGTTGTAAACCGGATAACGCACCTGTTGGCGCTGCATGGAGATGAAAAAGTCGTTGGTGTTGTCCATGGTGAAGCCGTGCAGGAAGCGCAGGTCTTCACGCAGGTTCAAGTACATATCCTGGCCGCTGAACAGTGCCAGCAGACCGCCCGCACCGTGCAGACAGCACAGGAGCGTGTCAGGCGCCTGCAATTCGGTCATCCGCGTACCGGTGGTACGGGCCGCCGGAATGTTGACCATGGGCGTGGGGTAAGCATTGCAGGCCGCATAGCCGGTGGGGCGACCGGCGCAGAGATTGCCACCGCCCAGATCGGAATCCACGGTCAGGTAGGCCGACATGGACGCACCCAGATAGCCACTGATGGCGTTGATGCCGAAATGGTTGTTGACGTTGGAGGGATCACCATTGACCCCGCCGATGCCGACATACCCGTCCGCCGTCTGGGCGCCGATCTTGATGCCGACCACCTCGCGCTGGGTCTTGCTGCCATCGTTCTTGATGGCCATTTCCAGATAGGGACGGACCAGCTTGAAGTCGCTGGTCACCGGCGCACCGGAACCGAACTGGGTGATACCGCCAGTGCTCTGGCCGCAGTTGGGCGTCGTGCACTTGCCCATGAAGCGCACATATTCCAGATCGATGTCGCACACACCGGCCACGAGGTTGTCATTGACGCCGCCGCAGCCCAGACGCAGGCGATCGATGTTCAGGTTCATTTCCAGTACAGCATCCAGACCGATCCGGTAATACGTGAAGTCGGTCGAGCTTCCGGCGCCACCGGCACCGGCCAGCGAGTTGGGGGTGATCTTGTCGGCCACGAACAGAGCCTGGCCGGTGACCGCAGACAGATCCTCATCCAGCATCGGCTGCATGTCGGCATGAGCGACAGGAGCCAGCCACAAGGCAACGAGACCGAACGCAACGGCCCGGCGCACGCCCGCAAAAAGACTCAGCATGCCGAGGGGCCTCCGGCCGAACAGGTCGTGATTTTCATATGCTGGATCAGAATGCCTTCAACCAGCACATCACCCAGGTTCGCCTGGTTCATGTTGGCGAAGGTATAGGTCTGGTTCGCGCCCGGCGAGCAGTCGTTGCACATGGACGGCCGGTTGGCCGAAACACTGAACGTCGGAGATGCGTCACCCTTCACGAAGAAAATACCGTCCGTGGTATCGATGGAGCGGGTGCCGGCAGCGCCGGTGGTGCCGTTGTTGTTCGTGGTTCCCAGGGTTCCGACCGTGAAGAAACCGTGTGTCTGGTAGTAACGGGCACCGCGCCCTGCCCGCGTGTAACCGGCGAGCGCGGAGTCGGCAACCGCCAGACTGTAGAAATCGCTGTAAACGCCCGCTGTATTTGGAATGCGGGTGACATCGAACGAGAAGTTCCCGTCCTGTGCCGGCGTGTCATCCAGCACGAGTGATTGGTAGAAAAGTTGCCCAAGCGGAACGAAGGCGCGGATATTCACCGCGTAGAAGCCCTCGTTGTTGGAAAAGAACGGCGGAACGCCGGCAACATCCGGGCTGGCAAACAACTGGTTCACACTGAAACGGAAGTCGCCTTCATACTGGTTTTCCCAGATGAAGCCGATGGTGGGATCCAGCGGGTTCGTGTGCTGGAAGATCCGGAATTTGTTGTTGTTGCGTGTGGTGGAAGCCGGCTGGTGGCTGAGATTGCTGAACTTGGAATCAGTCAGCAGCATCTGGCCCTGCAGGCGGGTGGCGCTGGTACCGCCGACATACAGTTCGGTCCAGGTTGCAAAACGGAATGCATCCGAGTTGGTCGGCGCCAGCAACTCGAAAACCGGCAATGTCGTGCCGGCCGTTCCCTGGTAGTTGATCGACGTGTAGTCGAACACGCGCAACACGAACGGGTTGTCGAACGGCGAGAACTGCGCAATGGTGCCGCCGATCGGGCAGCCCATGTTGTTGATGCCGCTGCCGCAGGGACCTACCCAGGAGCTGGTCGGGGTGTTGCCGGAAATCGAGATGCCGTAGTAACGGCCGTCACCACGCTGCCAGGGCGCATTGGCAACCTGCCCGATGGCCTCGAAATAGGACGTGGGACCGGCCAGAAGACGGAAATCGGCAGAGCCGAGAGCCAGACCGGCACCCTGCACGGACGCCAGCGCATCGTCTTCCATCGAGACCATGGCCTGTGCCACCCCACCGGCGAAGAGCAGGAATGCAGCCAGGAAACCCTTTGAAATCAGGCGGATGAGCACGAAATCGCGCCCTCTCTTTGTTGTTATTCGGGAGGCGTCCGGGCCCGACAGGAACAGGCCAATGACCATGGATCAACGGACACTCAACTTCCCTTTTGGGACATTCTCAGGCTAGAGGCTGCCCTCTCGATAGGCAATGTCTGTCCGGTCGCCTTAACAAATCTCCAACAATGGAAACGCTGGCCTAATCAAGGTGTTATCCCGTCATCCGGGCACTTTTCCCGCCACCCCTCAGCCCGCCGGCAACAGCGGCGCGGCGTTCAGTTCCGGGTACTCCAGTCCCAGCAGCAGCCACAGCCCCAGGGCGGTGGTGTGGTCGTTGGAGCGGGTCCCGCCCGAATCGCCGATCCAGACCCGCCAGTACCAGCCACCATCAGCCCGCTGCACAGCCAGCATGGCGTCCATGGCATCGGCCGGCAGCAGGTCGGCGCGGCCGGCCGCCACCAGCCAGGCCATGGCTTCAATGTCCAGGTCGTCCACAGTGCCATCGCTGATGGACACCACCGCCTGCACATCGGCAATCAGTGCTGCGTACTCGCCCTCCCCCAGCGGCGATACACAATCGTTCGCTGCCAGGAAAAGCTCGGCCAGCAGCACATGCGTTGTGCCGTATCCACCCGTTTCCCAGGCCGCCATCACACGATCACGGTAATCCTCCGGCAACGCGTGCACATCGCAATAGGCAGCCGGCATGGTGACGTCGTCCAGCGAGCCTGCCGGGGTGTCGAGCAGACCGGTATCCGGCTCGGCCGAGGAATCGTAGAGACGCCGCCACTGTTTCTGGGCGCGCCACTGCCCGAGCGCCCCGTTGTCATGCAGGAAAGCGAGGCCTTCCTCTGCCGTGATTGCCGGATCGTGCTCCATCTCCAGCCCGAAACGATCGCGGATGTTTGCGATCACCGCGGCATGGATGACGTCTTTTCTGCCGGCACGATCAAGATAGTCCGTGGCCAACTGGATGCGGGTCAGGCGATCCGTATCGGCCGGCAGAAACGGCACAGGCGGCAGCGGCAGTCGATTGAGGAACACGCGGGCCGTTTCCGGCGCAGGCGGTTGCACCACAACATCGGCGTCGGTATCGGCATCGTGGTCAATACACTCCGCCGTGCTGCCTGCAGGCAGGGCCGCATTCATGCCCCAGCCGGACGCCACATCGGAGAAGCCGCCACCACTGGCCGTCATCCAGAGATGCGGCAGGTTGTCACCCGGCGACGCCGCCGCCAGCAAGGTGTACTGCTCGCGGTATTCGGCAGGAATGGCCTCGATATCCGCCGCGGGGATGTCCGCACGACCCGACACGACGAACACGTCCGGCAGGCCATCGTGGTTGAAGTCCGCCAGACAGGTCGAGGTCGCAACCGGATCGGGATCGGGATCGGGATCGGGATCGGGATCGGGATCGGGATCGGGATCGGGATCAGGATCGGGATCGGGATCAGGATCGCCGCCACCGGTATCCGGATCGGGCGCAGGCGTGCCGGGGCCGCCGCCACCATCGCAGCCTGCGATCAGCAGGATCATCAACAGCAATGCAAGCAAGCGCATCCGGGCACCCGAACGGAACTCTCCGGCAAATTGGAGCCTGCGGCCCCGGACACTTCAAGTTGTGGAATGTAATTTCAGGACCGCTCATATCGGCCACAGAGCTTTTCATCTGTCTTATCACAAAGGACAAATTGAAAAGCCCCTGCCGGAGTGGCTAGATGGAAGGCAGTCACAAGAACAACAACATCAAGGGCCTGCACATGAACCGACCGGCCGTCCGCCTGGTGGTACTCCTGATTGCCTCCCTGTCCCTGTCCGCCTGCGACTGGTGGGGTTCGGACAATGACAGTGCCGGCGATACGGCCCTGGATACCGAGTTGCGTGCGGAACTGGCGATGACCGGTCACACCGGCAACCCCGGGGAGGAACTGCCCCCGGTCCAGCCTGCCGCGGATCCGTTGGTAAAACTGGGGCAGGTCCTGTTCTTCTCCCGGACCCTGAGCGGCAGCTACGACGTCGCCTGCGCCACCTGCCACCACCCCGACCTTGCCGGAGCCGACGGCCTGTCGCTGGCGGTCGGCATCGCCTCCAACGACCCTTCCCTGCTCGGTCCCGGCCGCCGGGTCGATCCCGCCCGCGACCGCGACCCCCGCAAGGACTGCATCAACAGCAACAGCTACTGCGGCCCGAACGTACCGCGCAACAGCCAGACCACGTTCAACGTGGCGCTCTACCAGAACAAACTGTTCTTCGATGGCCGCGTTGAATGGCTGGACAAGGCCGCCGGCCAGATACGTTCTGCCGAGAGCGGAATTGCCGAGGAAACCATGGCCGGCGACAGCCTTGTGAACGCACAGTCACGCTTGCCGGTGCCAAATGCCAACGAGATGCGGGGCTTCCGGCATATCGACTATGCCGACCCGAACGATTACCGCACCATGATCGTCAATCGCCTCAAGGGCATCGAGCTCGATGGCCTTGACCGGGTCAGCACGGCAGATGCCGCGCGCTGGCTGCAGCTGTTCCGCACCGCGTTCGATGATCCTTCCGGTGATGCCGACACGCTGGTCACCTACCCGCACGTGCAACGTGCCCTGGATGCTTTCCAGCGCAGCACGACCTTCACTGACACGCCATGGGCACGCTATGTCGCCCGTGAAGGCGGACTGCCGGAGCAGACCAGGCGCGGCGCCCTGCTGTTTTTCCGGAGCGTGGAAGACGGCGGCTTCGGTTGTGCCGGCTGCCACAGCGGTGATCACTTCTCGGACGAACGCTTCCACAACACCGGTTTCCCGCAAATCGGCCGTGGGAAACGTCCCGATGGCCAGGACCGTGGCCGCGAGGACGTCACCCGCAATCCTGACGACAGCTTCGCCTACCGGACGCCGGCCCTGATCAACATCGCACTCACCGCACCTTACGGGCATGCCGGCACATTCGACACGCTGGAAGAACTGATTGCCTATCACGTGAACCCGTCACTGGCGAAGGCACAAACCGCTCTCGCCGCGCTTGACCAGTTCTCCGGCATCAACACCGCCACGCTTTACCCGAATTTCGATACCTACACGAGCGATGCACTGGCCTCGCCCAACTTCAACGCCGCCGGCCGGCTCGCCATGCGAGATGCCTCGACTGAGGAAATCGCACAACTGAAAGCGTTCCTGCTTGCACTGACCGATGACTGCGCAGCAGACATCGAATGCGTACAACCCTGGGTTCCGCAGCGCATCAACGGCGAGCTGGCCACCGGCGACGATCCTGACGGCAACCTGCTGGTCGTTGGCGAGCTTTCCGAACCGGATATCGACGGAGCCGATCCGGCACCAGCCTCCACGGACAGTTATCCTGTCACACCGGTCGTGCTGGCCTTCCCGGAAACCACCACCCTGACAACCTTTGCTGAACTGGAGAATTGCGGCGGCACGGTCAACGGCTCTGTCAGCAACAGCGGTCTGTCCGTGTTCAGCGAAAGTGCCGCGACACGTGGCCTTGATTTTGTCCATGCCTACTCCGTCCAGACCTGGCTCGCAGACGGATTCAGCAATTCGATCGAAGACACCATCATGGCCGGCGGCCTGTCGAGTGCACACGTCAATGATGATTGCTGGCCGGACCTGATCGTTCCCGCCGGCGAACCTGACGGCCTGCTGGTCTACTTCGGCTCGGAAGGCGGTACCTACACCCGTGACGACCTGACCTCGCTGGAGCTCGGCGGACGCAGCAACGGGGTGGGCCTTGTCGACATCAACGGCGACTATCGCCGGGAAATCTTCGTGGCCAATCTGGTCGGTGGCCCTTCCGTATTCCGGATTCTGGGTGAGGATGGCGACGGCGATTATGCGCTGCTCGCAAGCCTGCCCATGTTCCGAAACACCTGGGGCATGGCGTTCGGTGACACCAACGGAGACAGCTGGCCGGAGATGTTCCTGACCCACTGGGACCAGATCGGCCTGCCGAATATCGCGCCGGCGATGTGGCGCAACAACTCCGGTGTGTCGATACGCCCCTATGATCTGGAGTCGCGCACCGGCGTGCTCGCCGGCATCAACCAGACATGGCAGTTTGCTCCGGGTTTTGCCGACTTCAACGACGACGGGCACACCGACCTGGTGGTGGCTTCCGACTTCGGCACCAGCACCGTGTTCCAGAACAACGGAACCGGTGCCTTCATCAATGCCACCGACAACGCTGTCATCACCGACCAGAACGGCATGGGCTCGGCCATCGGTGACTATGACAACGATGGCGATCTCGACTGGTTTGTTTCTTCGGTGTATGACCCGAACGGCGTGGCGGAGATCGTCTGGGGCGTCACCGGGAATCGCCTGTACCGGAACGTCAGCAGCGGCGGCAACATCCTGTTCCAGAATGTCACCGAAGATGCCGGCGTTGCCGACGGCCTCTGGGGGTGGGCCGCCTGTTTCGCGGATTTCAACAACGACGGCTGGCTGGATATCTTCCACGAGAACGGCTTCGGCTACATTCCGCCGGACCTGATCACCCAGCCGGGTGCGACCGACCTGATCTCGGCAACGCAGTTCAACAGCCTGCTCAATGTCATCACCAATGCCACCCAGGAGTTTTCCAGCACTCCCGCCCGCCTGTTCATGAACAACGGTGCCTCCGTTGGTGGCAACACTTTCACCGAGAGTGCCGCATCCTGGGGCGTCGGCAGCAACACCAACGGGCGTGGTGTGGTCTGCGACGATCTCGATCGTGACGGCGATATCGATCTGGCCGTGCTCCAGAACTCGGGTTCGCCCAAGCTGTACATCAACCAGAGTGGATCCGGTGCCGGTCACCGTTTCCTGGATGTCCGCGTGGTCGGAGCGTCTCCCAATACAGAAGCCCTCGGCACGAAAGTCCGGGTTTCAGCAGACACCAACGGTTCCGGCAGTATCGGCAGCGGCGAGACGCAGTTGCGCGTTGCATCCGCCAACAACAACTTCAACTCCCAGAACCTGCCCGACCTGCACTTCGGCCTGGGGGCTGCCAGCGTCGTTGCAACGCTCGACATCGAATGGCCGGATGGCACAACCACGCAATGCACCAATGTGCCGGTAAACCGTTTTGTGGTGGTCGATCAGCGAAGCCCCGGGTGCCCCTGAAAGACACTATTTCCGGAAAACCTCGGACCGGTCTTCCGACAACGAGGTCCTCCGGTACATCGCAGGCGTGGTCCCGGTCCAGCGCTTGAAGGCCGTGATGAAGCTGGTGGCGTCCAGATAACCCAGTCTGGACGCAATCTCCTGCACGGTCAGCTTGCCGTCACGCAGCAATGCTTCAGCAATTTCCCGCCGGACGTCCTCGACCAGCTCACGGAACGTGGTGCCTTCCTCCAGCAGGCGGCGTCGTACGGTCCGCGACGTCATGTGGAACGCTTCAGCCACGTCTTCCATGGACGGCATGCGCTGGGCGCGCCGTATCAGATAGTCCCTGATGCGCCCCTCGAAACCGGTGCTGGCGGTACGCCGGCTGAGCAATTCCTCGCAGATCTGCTCGCAGTAAATACGGGTTGCCGCATTTGCAAACGGCATGGGAAGTTCGAGCCGGGACTTGTCCAGTACGAACATGTTGACCGGCTTGTTGAATTCAATCACGCCGTCCAGCACCTGCTGGTATACCGGCAGCGGCGCACGTTGCGGGTGCGCCAGCCACCAGCGGCGTACGGCGGGCCGGATCCCGGTCATGTCATGAAAGATCTTCGCCAGGGCGGCGGCATCACGCTCGACGATGAAGGCCGCCACATCCGGCGACGGCAGATCCGTACCGAACACGACATAACCTTCGCTTTCCGACTCGTCGATGTGGACGTTGCACAGGCTGTACATGAGACCGCTGTACTTGATGCACATCTGCGCAGCCGTACGTACCGTCGTGCAGTTCATCAGGCCGTACCCGAGCATGCCGAACGAACTGATCCGGTAACGCAGGCCGGCGCGCAGACCGAACGACGGTTCGACACCCAGGCGCAGCAGATTCTCGATCACCCGCAATTCCTGACGGCCGAAAATCTCGGCATCCGGCTGCTCGATCTGGGCCATGGAAATGCCGGTCCCTTCCAGCACGGCGGCCGGCGGGAACCCCTCTTCTTCCGCCATGGCAACCAGCATCCGGACACTCTCAATCGAGCGCAGCGTCTGCAGCTGGGTCATGGCGGGGCACCGCGGTCCGAAACTCCAAGCATAAACGTCCTTAACTCGAACAATCCTATTTCTTTCAATAGGTTATCTTCTGTGACTGGGCAGTATCGCTTCATCACGGCGCCAATAACAACAAAACGGTGCGTTCATGTCCGCTCATTGTGGCCGAGCCGCCCGCCGGGTGCCTTGGCATCTCCAATGCTGGTTATTGGCCTTTTTTGGCACGCTCGCTTTTTTCTGCACGCCCGTGCAGGCATTGACCGAAATCGAAGACCAGGAACTCACCGGGATCACCGGCGACGGCATTTCGTTCGTCTGGAGCGACTTCCGCCTCCTGTTCGCTCCCACCAGCTACTTCGAGCAACTGGGGTCCACCACTGCTGCCACGGCCTACTGCTCGGCAGGGGGCAACGTGGCCGGCAACCAGAACTGCTGGCGGCGTGGCGATCTGCGCTGGTACGGCCTGAACGTGTCAGCCACCGGCACCACGGTCGGCCAGGCCGCCAACGCCGGCGCCTGGAACACCACCTGGACCACCACCGGCGGCAACATGACGCAATGCGCCAGCGCCGGCATCAACGGTCTGGGTTGCCCGGTCGGTGGACCGATCAGCGTCTTTGCCGCACACGACAACCCCTACGTCCTGCGGGCTTTTGACTACGCCGGTGACGGCAGTGCCGCCGGTGTCATCGGCAACGGCATCGTGACCTACCAGGGTGTCACCACCAACTCGGCCTGGCCTGCCGGCGCCAACCAGACCACGCTGGAGTGGCTGGCTCCCACACAGCAGCCCTATTACCGCCTGTCCTTCTGGGGCGAGATCGAAGTCGGCCGCACCGGTGCCGGACCCTATACGGACTACGGCCTGCTCAAGAGCCAGACCATCATCCAGGGCAACGCCGCCGGCAGTCAGCTGCGCTTCTTCAAGTTCACACAAACCGCGACCTCACCAGGCCTGGCCAATGCCTGGAACCCGGCACTCGGCCACGCAGGCTGTACCGACGGCACAGGCTCTGCCAACGCCACCGTGGCCGGCTCCGGCTGGAGTTGTGCCGGTGTCGACGGTGCCGGTACCGCCTACCTGAACCGCACGCTCGGTATCCAGTACAAGAGTTACCTGCGTGGCGACTTCCGTTTCAGCGTTGCCCAGACCGAAGCTGCACCGGTACTTGGCACGCCGGTCGTTTTCCACGCCAACGAAGGCCTCTACTTCCGCAATGCCGATGTCTATTTCCCGATCGGCCAGCCGTACTACCAGGCGCTCACCATCAACGTGCCCCGGAGCACCGTCAACGGGAACCCCGACACCGCCGGCAACATCACGCTGGAAGTGCCTCTGATACCGAACCGCACTGCGGTATACACGCGTTTCTACAGCCTGCTTACGGCGGCACAGCTCACCACACTCGGCACCGCGTGGTCGCCCAATGGCTGGGACGCCGGCTATGCAACCGCGCGCGTCGCCATGCTGCAACGCATCGCCACCAACACCACGGCCTACATGCCGGATGCCACGGCACCGGCCGTTACCGTCGACAACAATTACTTCAACACGCATGGCTATGCCCGCTGGGGTGACTGGTTCATCTGCCAAGGCGTGAGCTGCCTGACACCGACAACCGCCAACGGGACGACCAACGCAGCCAACGGCCTCGGCCGCAACGCGTGGAATTCATCCGGTGACGGTGTTTTCTTCTACGGGCTGACGGCCTACAACGCCTACGCCTACCGTCCCACGGCCGTCGACGTCAGAACCGGCGCCAACAACAACGGTTACACCGCCATTACCTACTATGCCGGCTATGGCAACTGCACCGCCGGCAGCACCAGCGATTACGCCACTTGTGGATACGGCGGTTCCTACACCGGCCAGGGCGGCACCGGTGTCAATCCCGTCACGTCACCGAACAACGTCCTGCCGGCCGAAAACGCCTGGTACAACGAAGGCGCCAGCATGGGTTCCACCACCACCCGCGCCGTCATCGTCGTTCCGGCCAACTCCGCACTGAACCTTGGCGATTCCCGCATCGAGAGCATGCAGCTCAATTACCTGCGACTGACCACGCTGGGCGCCCAGTACTAGGTGACGCATGAGAAAAAGAATACTGCGTTCAATCTGTGTTGCCCTGGCCATCCTGCCGATGACATGCGCAGCCGGCGCCGGCATGACGAATATGGCCGCGCTGAGCGACGAAACCATGGCCGACATATCCGGCCAGCAAGGCATCGCCCTGAATCTGGAATTCCGCATCAATGCACAGGCAGACGGCAGTGCCGTGCCCGCTTCGGAATGTCCGGCCTATGCCGGTCTGGCTGCCGGCGAGAGCTGTCGCCTGAGCCTCACGTTTGCCGACCGCTCCGGCATATGGGCTGTGATGAAGAACTATCGCGGCATCATCAAGCTCAACAATATCTGGATGGATGCCGTTACGCTGCCGAATGCCAACTCGGCCTATCGCGATCTTACCTATATTGTTTCCGACCCCAACGGCGATCCTGCCGTTCAGCTGCGCGCAGGGAACTGGGCCAACGCCTACAACGCCGGCGCGACATCGGCCACCTATTACACCTTCCTGAACCAGAGCACCTACCAGGATTTCACTGCGGCACTGACCATTGACAAGATCTCGGCCGAGTACGACTGCGGTGCAGCAGTCAACGCCGCCTCGGGCATTTTTGTCACTGGTTGCAGCGGCGCTACCGCAGGCTGGGACGGCGTGGATCGCGTACCCGGATATCTGCGCAATGCCGTAGGCGGCGCGGCGCTCTCCATGCGCATGGCCAATGGCATCACTCTCTCCAGCATCGCGCCCAATGCGCCTGCTCAGATACGCCTCGACGGGCGTCTCCAGTTGTCGGGGTACTGAATCATGCGTTCTCCGCTCTTGCACGGGCTTGTACAACTGATGCGTTCTTCCGGCCTGCTGCTGGCCTTCGCCTTGTCGACTACTCCCGCTCACGCAGACATGACACCGCTGAGTGACGGGGAGCTGGAACACGTGCAGGGCCAGGGCCTGTTCTGGAGCGACAAGATCCTCGGGACCGAGCTGGCCGGCACCAATGCCTACTCCACGCCGTTCACCTTTTACCGCGTTGGCATGGATGCCCAGCTGGACCTGAACCTGAACATCGGGAAACTCCAGCTGGGATGCGGTGGCGTCAACGATTTCATCAACGCCAACGCCGGATGCGATATCGATATCGACTACGCCCAGCTGATGGGCCGCAACGGCACCTCGCCCGGCAACCCGCTCAGCGCCTTCTCCCTGACCCGCCCGTATCTGGAACTGGCCATCAAGAACGACGGTACCGCCAACCGCGAGATCGTCGGCCTGAAAATCGGAACACAGACGGCCGACGGTGCCATCAGTGCCGGCCGCCGCTACAACAACGGCCAGACCAACCAGGAAAACATGGACAGCAATAGCTGCACCGGCGCATCCACGGGTGCCGGCGCCCTGGGCTGCCATTCCGGCATCAACTCGGTCAGCGGTTTCCTGGGCGCAGAAATGTCGCTGCAGATGCGCGTGATCGCCAGCATCTGCGGTGGCGCCCTGATCGGCGGCTTCTGTCTCGGTATTCCGGTGCCCCTGGACGCCTGGGGTTGCACTGGCCGCCTGACGACACCGCAGTGCACTACCTATCCCAACACGCCGCTTTACGTCGATCTCGGCGGCACGCGCATGCAGTCGCTAGGGCTGCGCGCAGCCTATCTGGATCTGTCCGGTAACGGTCTTTCCGGCATTCTCACCGGCATTCTCGGCAATGCCTACGCATCACTGGATGCCGACCTGCGTCTGGTACACAAGATGACGCTGGAAAATACCGGAGACTTTTTCCTTTCCTTCCAGCGCGAGCCCGTTGCCTATCCGCGATACAGCAAGATGACGCCCGCCAGCGATCCGGCCGTGGTCAACGATATCTGCAAGAGTGCCTACGCCACCGCCCGCTGCTCCAGCGCCTACGCGGTACCCGCCAATACCGGCTGGTGGATGAACCTGCCCAGCGTCAAGCTGCTGGATGTAACCAACCCGAACGCCAACCTTGGCCTGCTGTCACTCGGCGATGCGCTCTCGCTGCTGGCTGCCCCGGGATACCTGATCGATCAGGCCGAATTCCAGCTGACACCGGCCAAGAACTGCTTCGGCGCAACGCGCTTCTGCTGACCGACATGACTCGTCAACTCCGGCACCCGAAACGCAAGACTGCCCGGCAGGTTGTCTGCTGCGTCATGTTCCTGTCGTTGTCCATGCCTGTGCTCGCCCATGCCGGCATGACGCCTCTGTCCGAAGATGACATGGCCGTGATCAATGGCCAGGATGGGCTGCGCGCCGATCTGGTCATACCCACCATGAGCGCACTGTCGCTGGGTATCGATTCCGATACCGGTGCCACGCGCGGTCGCTACCAGACCGGAAACATTACCCTGGCACCGTATGGCGGGCCTGCATCCGTGACCGGCTACAGCATCATCGACAGCGGCGCGTCGAACAACGCCGGGCTGCCGGTCATCTCCATCATCAATCACCTGGACGGATTCCGCCTCGGCAACGGAACCGGTGCCGGCTTCAGCTCCAGCCTCACGGCGGATACCACCCGCAACTTCGGTCAATGGGTGCTGGAAGCCGGCAGTTATGACTTCCGCCTGACCGGGCAACCGTTCTACGGAGCCCCGGCCACAACCGACCTGTATCTCGCCTTCAACAACGCCAAGTTTTTCTACCGGCAGAATGCTGCTTCCAACGCCAACATAGCTCTCGACAACCTGTCCTTTCTCTGGAGCATGCCGGCCGGCACGATTGATATCGACAACAACGGACTGGCCATCGCAGGCGATGCCACGTTCCAGATCGCCTTCGACATGCTCTACAAGTACAACGCCGACCAGGACCTGACGACGATCACGGCCAATGATCGCCCGCTGCTGCGATTCGGCTGGGGCGGCACGCTGTATGACACCCTGCTCTACCTGCGCGATGGCGGCATCTGGGATACCACGACGGACGCCGGCACCGGTGCCACCTTTGCTGCTCCGCCTTCCAGCGGCCTGACTGAAGGACTGAGTGTCGGCATGCGCTGGAATTACCGCAGCCCCACCAACACCACGGATTTCCTCTGGCGCATCGGTCACGTCACCGGCGATCGCGAGTACCTGGAATTCGGAGACTGGAGAAACCTGGAACAGGCTACCGGCGCCGTCGCAGGACGTTACGGTTTCAATTTTCCGCTGATTGCCATCGATGCCCTGGATGCCGGCTCGGCAACCAACGCCGGCGGCAGCCTGTGCTGGGGCAACAGCATGACGGGCGCTGCCTGCAGCGTCGGCGGCGGCACCCTGATGACATTGCCGGCCGGCACGGTGGAGGGCTATCTCGCCACCGGCACACCGGTCAATAACCGCTCGGGAGCACCGGCCATGGTGCACCTGATCCGCAACGGCAACCTGCTCGCCTGGTCGAATGCCATCAACATCTACCGTCATCCCTCGGCAGGCGTACCGACCCTGGAAGGCACCTACCAGTGGGGCCTGATCTATACGCTGGCCAATATCAATTCGAACATCTATTTCTATCCCGGTGGCAGCGAGTCGAACGTGGCCGGTGGCAGCCGCGGCCAGGGCGCATTGCTCGATGTTCTTTTCATGAGCCAGAGCCCGAACACGGCATGGGCCACCAACGGTGTCAACACGACCCGGTGGAGCGAAGGCACACACTTCATGCTGGCTGACACCGGTGCCGGCATGGGCATCGGCATGCTCGGTTCGAGATTTCTGCTGGCATCCGACGATCTGCGTATCTGGCTGAAAAACACCACGGCCGGTCAGGCCAGCCCGAACAACTGGGACGGTGGCGTTGACCTTTTCTCTCCCCGTACGCGAGCCCAGCTCACCGCATTACTCGGCGGGGCGCGCATACCTACCGGCAACGATCTGGTGAAGCTTGCCAATCTGGACTACAACTTCGAGGGCTTGTGGAATTTCCGCCTGTCTCCACCGCCGAGCGATATCGGCTCCGGGAAGACCGCAGAATCCAACGACATGCTGGCCTACAGCGCAGCCATCCGGTTCCGTTGCGGAACCACGACTCCCTCCGGCTGCCTGAACAACGCATTTGCCAACTCGACCGGTTCCAACATCGCCAGCGGTAATGGCTCCTACATTTCCATCGAGGAGCCCGGCCGCCCGGGAGTCAATCTCGCGTTTGCAGACATGAGCGGCGATGTCGCCTGGACCCAGGGGACCTTGCAGCTGTACTCGACCGGCGACACCGCTGCCGATGCGGCATCAACCGCTCCCGCCTTTGCCGGCCGGCAAAGTCTCGGACTGGCCAACAAACTGATGATAGGTGCATCTGCCGGCCCACGCATGACCGATGCCACCAGCGGCTACGATCTGACCGCCACCGGCAATGGCGGCGCCGCGGGTCGTCCTTTCACCACCAACGTGAATTTCGGCGGTAATCACATGATCAGCTGGGCGATTCCTGCAGCAAGCATGTACGGCGCCATCACCATCATGCCGCAACAGTAGGGCCCCGCCCCAAACAGAAACGGCCGCTTGCTGCGGCCGTTTCTGTTTCCGGGATCCATCTTTTCCCGATTTCGTGATGTCAGAAGGTGTCTCCCGGCACACGGACAGCCCCTTCCATCAGGATACGGGCACTGCGGCTCATGACGGCCTTTTTCGCCACCCACTCGCCACCCTCCTTCACCGCAAGGGCACCGACACGCAACGTTCCCGAAGGATGGCCGAAACGCACTGCCTCGCGCTCACCGCCGCCGGCGGCAAGATTCACCAGCGTACCCGGGATTGCCGCTGCAGTCCCGATGGCCACAGCACAGGTACCCATCATCGCGTGATGCAGTTTACCCATGGACAGCGCGCGCACCAGCAGATCCACGTCACCCGCTGCAATCTGCTTTCCACTGGATGCCTTGTAGTCTTTCGCTTTTGCCACGAAGGCGATCTTCGGCGTGTGCTGACGCTTCAGCGCTTCTTCCGGTGTCTTGATCAGACCCATGCGCAACGCGCCGGCAACACGGATCTTCTCGAAGCGCTCAAGCTGCTTCGGATCGCCGTTGATGTCTTCACGCAGCTCGGTACCTTGGTAGCCAATGTCCTCGGCATTGACGAACACGGTCGGGATGCCGGCGGTGATCATGGTCGCCTTGAAGGTGCCGACGCCCGGAACCTCAAGATCGTCCACGAGGTTTCCTGTCGGGAACATCGAGCCGCCGCCCTCACCGTCTTCTGACGGATCCATGAATTCCAGAACGATTTCCGCGGCCGGGAAGGTCACCCCATCAAGTTCGAAGTCTCCGGTTTCCTGTACCTGCCCGTTGGTGACCGGCACGTGGGCAATGATGGTTTTCCGGATGTTGGCCTGCCAGATGCGCACCGTGCAGGTGCCGTTCTGCGGCACACGTGCCGGATCCATCAGCCCCGCATGAATCGCAAAAGCGCCAGCGGCAGTGGACAGGTTCCCGCAGTTTCCGCTCCAGTCGACAAACGCCTTGTCGATCGATACCTGGCCATACAGATAATCGACATCGTGACCGGGCTGCGAGCTCTTCGAGAGAATCACGCACTTGCTGGTGCTGGATGTCGCACCACCCATGCCGTCGATATGGGCAGCATAAGGATCCGGACTGCCGATCACGCGCATGAACAACCTGTCGCGCGCCTCGCCGGGCTGCTGGCAGCGGGCCGGCAGATCCTGCAAACGGAAGAAAACACCCTTGCTGGTACCGCCACGCATGTAGGTGGCGGGAATCTTCACTTGCGGTACATGCGACATGTTCCGTGTTCCTCAAAAAAGCCGGGGCGGTTTCCCGCCCCGTGTATCGCTCAGGCGGTGGCCGCCGATTCCAGGAAGTCCTTGGCGAAGCGCTGCAGCACGCCGCCGGCCTCGTAGACGGACACTTCTTCGGCGGTATCCAGACGGCAGGTCACCGGAACCTCGACCTTCTCGCCACTCCTCCGGTGGATGACCAGCGTCAGATCGGCGCGCGGGGTACGCTTGCCAACCACGTCGTAGGTCTCGGTACCGTCAAGGGACAGCGTCTTGCGGTTGGTACCGGCCTTGAACTCCAGCGGCAAAACGCCCATGCCGATCAGATTGGTGCGGTGGATGCGCTCGAAGCCCTCGGCGACGATCGCTTCCACGCCAGCCAGACGCACACCTTTCGCCGCCCAGTCGCGCGACGAACCCTGGCCGTAATCGGCCCCGGCGATGATGATCAACGGCTGCTTGCGGTTCATGTAGGTCTCGATCGCTTCCCACATGCGCATGACCTTGCCTTCCGGCTCGACGCGCGCCAACGAACCCTTCTTCACCTTGCCATCGACGATCGCCATCTCGTTGACCAGCTGCGGGTTCGCGAAGGTGGCCCGCTGCGCGGTCAAGTGATCACCACGGTGAGTGGCGTACGAGTTGAAGTCCTCTTCCGGCAGGCCCATCTTGTGCAGGTACTCGCCGGCCGCAGAGTCCATCAGGATCGCGTTCGAAGGCGACAGGTGATCGGTCGTGATGTTGTCCGGCAGCAACGCCAGAGGACGCATGCCCTTCAGCGTGCGCTCGCCGGCCAGCGCGCCTTCCCAATATGGCGGACGGCGGATATAGGTCGACATCGGGCGCCAGTCGTATTGCGGCTTGGCGCGCGCACCGGCAGCACCGCGCTGTTCGAACATCGGAATGTAGACGGCGCGGAACTGCTCCGGTTTGACGCTCCTCGCGACGATCGCATCGATCTCCGCATCGCTTGGCCACAGATCCTTCAGGTAGATCGGCTTTCCGTTCTTGTCGGTACCGAACGAGTCCTTCTCGATGTCGAAGCGTACGGTGCCGGCCAGCGCATAGGCGACAACCAGCGGCGGCGATGCCAGGAAAGCCTGCTTCGCGTACGGATGGATACGGCCATCGAAGTTACGGTTGCCGGACAGCACGGCCGTGGCGTAAAGGTCACGGTCGATGATTTCCTGCTGGATTTTCGGATCCAGCGCGCCGGACATGCCGTTGCAGGTGGTGCAGGCGAACGCGACGATGCCGAAGCCCAGTTTCTCCAGGTCCTTCTTCAGGCCCGCCTCTTCCAGGTACAGCGCGACGGTCTTGGAACCAGGCGCCAGCGAGCTCTTCACCCAGGGCTTGCGGGTGAGTCCCAGCTCGTTTGCCTTGCGGGCCAACAGCCCGGCCGCAATCACGTTGCGCGGGTTCGAGGTATTGGTGCAGCTGGTAATCGCGGCGATGATCACCGCGCCGTCCGGCATCAGGCCGTTCGGCTGTTCTTCCCACTTGCCGGCAATGCCCTTGGCGGCGAGGTCACTGGTGGCGACACGCGCGTGCGGATTGGACGGACCGGCCATATTGCGTACGACGGAAGACAGATCGAATTCCAGACCGCGTTCGTACACCGCACCTTGCAGCGCGTCCGACCACAGGCCGGCCTCCTTCGCGTAAATCTCGACCAGCTTGACCTGTTCATCACTGCGGCCAGTCAGGCGCAGGTAGTCGAGAGTCTGGGCGTCGATGGAGAACATCGCGGCGGTGGCGCCGTACTCCGGTGCCATGTTGGAGATGGTCGCGCGATCGCCGATCGACAGCGAAGAGGCACCTTCACCGTAGAACTCAAGATAGGATCCGACCACTTTCGACTTGCGCAGGAACTCGGTGAGGGCCAGCACAATATCGGTGGCGGTAATGCCCGGCTGGCGCCTTCCGGTCAGCTTCACACCGACGATTTCCGGCAGGCGCATCCAGGACGCGCGGCCCAGCATCACGTTCTCGGCTTCCAGGCCGCCAACACCAACGGCGATCACACCCAGCGCATCCACATGTGGCGTGTGGCTGTCAGTGCCCACGCAGGTGTCGGGGAAGGCAACGCCGTTCTGGGCGTGGATCACCGGAGACATCTTCTCCAGGTTGATCTGGTGCATGATGCCGTTGCCGGCCGGAATCACATCGACGTTGTCGAACGCCAGCTTGGTCCACTCGATGAAGTGGAAGCGGTCCTCGTTTCGACGATCCTCGATGGCCCGGTTCTTTTCGAATGCCTGCGGGTCGAAACCACCGCATTCGACAGCCAGCGAGTGGTCGACGATCAGCTGGACCGGCACTACCGGGTTCACTTTCGCCGGATCGCCACCCTGGTCGGCGATCGCATCACGCAGGCCGGCAAGATCGACCAGTGCTGTCTGGCCGAGAATGTCGTGGCACACGACACGGGCCGGGAACCAGGGGAAGTCACGCTCGCGCTTGACCTCGATGATCTGCGCAAGGCACTCGTTGACGATGGCCGGGTCGGCCTTGCGCACGATGTTCTCGGCATGGATGCGTGCCGTATATGGCAGCTTGTCCCAGGCGCCGGGCTTGATCGCGTTGACCGCCTCGCGTGCATCGAAGTAGTCGAGAACGGTGCCGGGGAGTTTCTTGCGGAATTTGCTGTTCATGGGGTTCGTCTGAAAACCGGTTGGCTGACCCGCTTCCCCGCCGCCCTCCGGAGAGGGCTGGCAAGGTGCGGGAATGGCGGATTACTTGCGATCCTTGAGCGGAACGAACTTCTGGTCTTCCGGTCCGGTGTAGTTCGCACTCGGGCGGATGATCTTGCCGTCGATGCGCTGTTCGATCACGTGCGCCGACCAGCCGCTGGTTCGGGAGATCACGAACAGCGGAGTGAACATGGCAGTCGGAACACCCATCATGTGATAGCTCACCGCACTGAACCAGTCGAGGTTGGGGAACATCTTCTTGATTTCCCACATCACGCTTTCGAGGCGTTCGGCGATGTCGTACATCTTCATGTTCTTCTGCTCGGCAGACAGCTGGCGAGCCACTTCCTTGATGACCTTGTTGCGCGGGTCGGCCACGGTATAGACCGGGTGGCCGAAGCCGATCACGACTTCCTTGCGGCCCACACGCTCACGGATATCAGCCTCGGCCTGATCCGGATTGTCGTAGCGCTTCTGGATCTCGAAAGCCACCTCGTTGGCGCCACCGTGCTTCGGACCACGCAGCGCGCCGATGGCACCCGTAATCGCGGAATACATGTCGGATCCGGTACCAGCAATGACCCGCGAGGTGAAAGTGGAGGCGTTGAACTCGTGTTCGGCATACAGGTTCAGCGACGTGTGCATCGCACGCACCCAGCTCGCGCTCGGCTTCTGGCCGTGCAGCAAGTGCAGGAAGTGGCCACCGATGGAATCATCATCGGTCTCGACATCGATGCGCTTGCCGTTGTGGCTGAAGTGATACCAGTACAGCAGGACCGACCCCAGCGACGCCATCAGCTTGTCGGCGATGTCGCGAGCGCCAGGATGGTTGTGATCGTCTTTCTCCGGCGACAGGCAACCGAGTGCGGATACACCCGTGCGCATGACGTCCATCGGGTGTGCTGAAGGAGGCAGCTGCTCCAGAGCCACTTTCACACCAGCCGGAATGCCGCGCAGCGATTTCAGCTTGGCCTTGTAGCCGGCCAGCTCGGCAGCGTTCGGGAACTTTCCGTGTACCAGAAGGTGGGCGATTTCCTCGAATTCACAGGTGGTCGCAACGTCCAGGATATCGTAACCACGGTAATGCAGGTCATTGCCGGTACGACCGACCGTGCACAGCGCAGTGTTGCCGGCGGCGGTACCGGACAGGGCAACGGACTTCTTGGCCTTGGGCAGGACTTGTTGGGTATCGCTCATCTTCGTTCTCCTTCTGGATTCATTACGGGACGACGCACAACGCCGTCACTTGCCCTTCTTGAAAAGCTGATCGAGTTTGTCTTCATAGGCGTGGTAGCCGAGAAAATCATAAAGCTCGGCGCGGGTCTGCATGAGTTCGAGCACGTTTTTTTGCGTCCCCTCTTCCCGGATCGACTGCATGACTGCCAGCGCAGCTTTCTGCATGGCACGAGTCGGCGACAGCGGGTAAAGCACCATGGAAATTCCCTGTGCGCCCAGCTCGTCGCGCGTGTAGTACGGCGTGGTTCCGAACTCGGTGATGTTGGCCAGAACCGGAACCTTCACGGCATCGCAGACCTTCTTGTACATGCCGATGTCGGTCATGGCCTCGGCGAAGATCGCATCAGCACCGGCTTCCACGAAAGCACAGGCACGATCGATCACACCCTGCAGACCTTCCACCTGCAGCGCGTCGGTACGTGCCATCAGCACGAAATCCGGATCGGTCTTGGCATCGACGGCTGCCTTGACACGGTCGACCATCTCTTCCTTCGTAACGATTTCCTTGCCCGGGCGGTGACCACAGCGCTTCTGTGCCACCTGGTCCTCAATATGTACGGCGGCGGCACCAGCGGCGATCATCTTTCGTACGGTCTGGGCGATGTTGAACGCTCCGCCCCAGCCGGTATCGATGTCCACCAGCAGCGGTGTATCCACCATGTTGGTGATTCGGCGTACATCGGTCAGTACATCATCCAGCGACGTCATGCCCAGGTCCGGCAAGCCGTAGGAATAGTTGGCGACGCCGGCGCCGCTCAGATAGATCGCGCGGTAGCCGGTGCGCGAGGCCATCATCGCTGCATAGGCATTGACGGTGCCGATGATCTGCAGCGGCTTTTCTTCTCGCAGTGCCTTGCGGAAACGTCCGCCGGCGGTGAGCTTCTGGGTCATGGGTCTACTTCCTGCTTTCGGTCTGGCTGGATTGCTGGGTTTCTTTCAGATGGCGCTCGATGTTCTGGCGCGCGGAGCTGACGTGGCGCCGCATCAGCATTTCAGCAAGATCGCCATCACGGGCCTCAATGGCCTCAACGATCCGCTGGTGTTCGCCGAATGCCTTCTGCGGGCGATTGGCGTAGGCACTGAACTGGTACCGGTACATCCGGAAGCGGTGATACAGCTCACCGATCAGCAGCTCTGTCAGCGCCTGGTTGTGGCTGCCGTTGATGATCCGGTAGTGGAAATCGAGATCGCCTTCCTGCTGGAAATAGGCGGTATCGGCCTGAAGGGCCTCATCACGCTCGTGCTCGGCCAGCAGGTCCTTGAGTCCCTGCACTTCGGCAGGCGCCATGTTGAGGGCCGCCAGACGGGCGGCCATGCCTTCCAGGGCTTCCCGCAGGTAGTAGAGCTCGATCAGGGCGGCATGGGTCAGGGAACAGATGCGGATCCCCACGTGCGGGGTCCGCTCGACCAGACGGCGGGACTCCAGCCGGCGCAGGGCCTCCCTCAGGGGGCCACGGCTGGTGCCGAAACGTTCGGCCAGCTCGGCCTCCCCCACCCGGCTGCCGGGCGGGATCTCCCCACGGACAATGGCGTCCTGCAGGGCCTCGAACACACGGTCCGAGGCTGTGCGGGCAGCAGTTTCATCCGTTTCAGGCAGGTAGGTCACGGCCAGATTGTCGACAATCCTGTAAGCAGGTCGGCAATCTAGTCAGAAGTGACCCTCCGGTCAAGCCTCATTGTCTACAATGATGGCTTCAAGGCGGGCTACAAACCGTGGTGCTGGCCGTCACCAGCCCGAAATAGGTCGGCTTGGCGAAGAAGCTCTCTGCCTCCTCATCGTCTTCCGGCAATTCGCCGATGGCCTGGATGATCGGATTAAAGACGTCCTCGTAGAAAGCCAGGGTATTCAGGATCTCGATGGCCTCCTCACACTCGCCATCGGCAGGATCACAACTCTTGTTTCGCAGGATGCCCTCGTTGATATCCAGTACCACCGGCGGCAATACAACCGGCGAGTCATTCGGTTGTTCAAGGCCTATATGCAGCCCGGCCGCAGGATGCTCGTTGTCCAGGACCGCAATGAACAGCGAAAGATAGGAAACGGAGTCCTGCTGGAAAACGTTGCCTACCTGGCCGACCAGGAATTCACGGGTGCCGCTTTCGTCCTCGTAGAAATCACCGGCGTCTGCCACCGGATCACAGTCACCATCAATATCACTGATGATGTCACCGTTCGGAAGGATATTGATATCCATCGTTTGTGCAGTGACGCAGGTGGTGTAGCGGCCGGATGAACAAGGTATCTCGACCGGGGAGTTGGCCACGGCAAGCGCATCGGCCCGATTGGCATCCGAAACGGAAATCCCGTCCGGATAGTACTTGTACTCGATACGCACAAACGCCGGCAGGGTATTCGGCGGCAGTTCATCCAGATCGACATCCGGGAGGATCTCAATGGACGGGACGCGCGCCATCTGTGCATCGCCGGAAAACACATCATCCAGCGACGAGAATATGCCCAGATCGCTCGATGTCGTTGCGTAGGTCGGAGGGATCTTGTCGTTGTTCTCCGGATCCAGCGAATGGATGCTGCTGTACAGGATGTCGTTCACAAAGCCACCTTCCATGGTGAACCCGTCTCCGGACTCCGTCATGAACGTGAAATCGCTGCGCAAATTGCCGTTGGCTGCAATGCCGGACCCCTCGATCATCTCCAGAGGTACGAATTCGTGCTCTGCCTCTGCAGCAGAATTATCGATGGTCCAGTAGTAGCCCATGCCAGTCGTGTGCCCGAGCTTCCCGACCAGAGTCTCAAACGAGAGTTGCAGCGTGGTTTCGCTCTCCTCATCAATGGCGTACACGGTCGGCACGTAGTTGTACACACCCGCCCTGGCCGCAAGAATGGCCGCGGACGCCTCGCTTCTTGCCTCCGAAGCGGGCAGGCTGGCACCGGCCATGCGCAACTCGACATCGGGCAGCGCATGTATGGCCGCCGCGTGATTGTCGATGCTGCCGCTGAAGTTCGCATCGTTGTCATCAAGATTGAAATCCTCGGGGCTGTCAGCCAGATGCTCGGAAAGAGCGTCGTGCAGGGCATCCGTCAGCAGTATCTTGTCCTGACGATCCAGGCTCAGCGGCTCATTGTCCTCATCCAGCGGTATCGCATTGAAGGTGGCCAGGAGGTTGTAGATATTGGCGATCCGCATGGTGGTGCCATCGACGTTCGTGCCCAGCAAGGTTGCAGGCGTAATTGCCACATTGGCACGGGAGTCGAGGTTTTCTTCTCCGGGAGCCTGGTCTCCGTAGATGTGCAGCTCAACCTCCCCGAGCTTGAGCTCTTCGGCTTCGGGGTTGCCTACGTAGAAACTCACCTTGCGATCCCGCGGGCAGACAAACTCGCCGTTTGTACCGGTCTTCCCGGAAATCGTGATCAGCGTGACCGTCTTTGAACAAACATAATGCAGGCCGACAACAGGGCGGTCCGTGTAGAAATAGGCCGTAATGTTGTTCGGGTCATCCGGATCAAGAGTCGGGTCATCATCATTGATCGGATCACCGACCCTGACTTCCGGGGCAATGTCGCAGGCACACATCATGAGTGTGCAGAACAAGGGGGCCAGCAGACGCAGGCAGTCGCGGTAATTCATTGCTCCAGACCTTTCAGCGTGAACTCAACAGATACTTTGCCGGAAACGGCACTGCCCGATTTCGGGGCCGGCGGCCGACAGGTGGCCGGCAACAACTTGCGGGCCCAGGTGCCCTCCACGACCGCCAGTCGCTGACCGGCGGCGCCCACGGACAGCGGCACATTCGTTGCCACCATAGCGTACCGGAACAGGGTTTCCGGTATCGTTTCGGTCGCAATGTTGTTAACCACCGCGATGGGGACTCCGGTCGGGTCTGCCGTGAAAACCACCACATCAGCCCTCAGCCCGTTCTTCAGGATGGTCAGGATTCTGGCCGTGCTGGCGGCGGGAGGAATCGGAACGCTGTATCCGGCATACCTCCGCTTGCTGAAGGAAGGATCCAGAACCGGGAATACCAGAGAGTGCTGTACCGCTGCCTCATCGACAGCCAGCAGGTATGGCATGGCCGGTGCTTGCCCGCACGACAGCAACTCCGTATCCGGCCCACGATCACCGGGCTCATCTTCCGACGGAGCCATCGCATTCAGGACCTCGGAGGTGACAACCTGGCGCCCGCCCGTCCCATCCGGCAAGGCATAAAAACGCTTGTTGTCCAGCGCACGCCGCTCACGGGACAGCTGTTCGGAGTCGGGATATGCCTCCAGGGACAAATCATCCGGAGCCGCCTGCACAGAGCTACTTCTCGGGATTTCCGCATCCGGCAGGATCGTCTGCGCAATCACCGGGGTTGCGGATGGCACCTCCACGAGCATCCTGTTACCTGCGGCATCCACGAATGACACCGGGCCCGCAGGTGATACCGCGCGGCCCGCCTGCTGGCAGGCCACGGTATGCATCAGGAGAACAAGAAGAGCTAACGCCCTGAAGAACAGAAATGCACTACCAGGTCGTGCGGTAGGCAAAACCGAAATACAGGATTTCGGCTTCCGTGCGGATATCAAGACCGGCATACGGGTTGTAAACCACCTGATCAATACCGGTACAGTTGGCAGCGCAGCTGCTGTCGGCCGGGATGGCATCCTTGGAATGGATGTAGGAGAAGGTTACATCTACTTGGGAGTCGCGGTCCCATTTGTAACCCATACCCAGACCGTAAAGCATGGCCTCGTTGATGGGCACCATGGGGCTGCGGCGATCCTCCGGGATTGCCGAAGCCCTCGGCTCAAGCCCGAAGCGCAGCGTAAGACGGTCAGTGAGGTCATATTCCAGGCCCATCCCCAGGCTCCAGACGCTCTGATAACCCAGAGGGAGACTCAAGGAGGACTGCGTGACACCGGGGGCCAGAAGACGGGCCAGACTCAGCGCTGTTACGTTCCGGTCAAACTTCACGTTGAATGCGTTCCACTTGGCATAATCCGTCCAGCCAAGATCCACATTCATTTTCCAGCGCGGCAGGAACCGGTATTTGATGCCGGTCTGCAGGTGCGCCGGATAGGTCAGCCCCATCGACAGCAGCCCGGTCTCCGTGGGCGGCAGGCGCGTCGGCATGCCAAGCACGGCAAGCGCGATTGCTCCGGTTGGCGAGCCGCCAATCGAGTTCAGGACATCCTGCGTGGGCTTCTCATAAGTGATGGTGTATTTGCCCTTGAGGTCCATGCTGGCTTCGCTTTGCCATACCAGCCCCCATGCAAATTTTTCGTTGGGCTCCCAGAGGACGCCCAGGTTATAGGTCGGGGACAGACGCTGCTCCATAGAGAGGTCCATATCGGCCAGATTTTCAAAAGGATCCAGCCCCTCTTCCGCTCCGCACGCGCCGAAAAGAAAAATATCCAGCACGATGTTCGACTCACCACGGAACGGCGCACAGATGTCCTCATCCAGCACCCTGGCAAAGCCCAGCAGTTCATTCGGTGACCGGAATCCCATCTGCAGGGCCACAGCCTGATATGACAAACCTACCGAGCCGCCGACAGACCACTCGTCATTCACCTGCCATCCCACGGATGGAGAAAGATAGGTAATACGCTCAATGGCAACCCGTTCGCCCAGGTAGTTGCCAGGGTCATCCTCAGCCCGGTGAAAGCCGGCAAGCATCGGGGCATAGATGGCATTGGCAAACGTCACCTTTGAGCCTGGCGGCTTGATCGAGAAAGCCGGCAGCGGGCCGCCCATGACCGGGCCCGGCGGGAGATCAACAACCTCATCCACCACGGGAATATAAAGCGAGACGCCCTCGACAGAGCTGCGCCCGACCTTGAACTCACGGCACTGGTCAGCGCCATCATTGGCCGGGTCCGCGCATACCACCGGATCGTCGGAGAAACCGAATACGTCATAGCCCGGGGGAGCAGAAAACTCGGAGTTCAACGCAAAATCCACAGCGATAAACTGCAGATCGACACGCCGCCCCTCCAGTTTGGCCAGGCCCGCCGGATTGAAGTGGATCGCCATGATGCCAGGCGGGTCTGCCGTGACGGCGTTGCCCAAGGCCATGGCCTTGACGTCGATGGCAATGTTTGTCGCCAGCTCGGCGCGCACCGGCCCGCCGCATGCCCATGCAAAGGCAAGCAGGAAACCATGGAGGAGGATGTGTCGGATTTTCATGCGTCGCCCTGTCCTCTGCGTATCCAGCAATTCACGCAAAGGCCCTTACTTCCGCAATCCGGCAATATCGATCGGCAGGGATATGCCGAGTGTTACATCCGAAGCTTCCTCGGTCAGTCCAAAGCCGAAGCCTACGTTGACAATCCTCTTGGGCGACATACGCACGCCCAGGGAAGTGTTGAAGGACGCAGACGTCGAGTCTTCCGATCCGACAAAGTCTCCGTTGTCGAACAGATACTCGCTCTGGAAGGCATAGCTCTGCTGGTAGGAGGCACTGATCGACAGGTCATAGGAGAGCGAATAGGCCATACCCATGGAGAAACCGATGGAATCCCCGGGGTGGAACTCGGTCAACACCCGTCCGGAACGGGCCTGATTCAGATCGGTAACATCAAAACCCATGGTGTAGCTGATGCTGCCGTACACGACGGCAGGATCGATGACCTTGCTGACGCTGGCACCGCCAGAACCCGCGTAGTAACCCTTGCCCGAGGAAACGTCCGTAGTCGGGTTGATTTCGTAAGGGCTGTCACCCGTCGCGGTTGAAATCGTGGCAAACAGGGTCGTAACCGGTGCACCCCGCTTCAGGGCAAAAGGCTGCCAGCGCAGCCCGAAAGAAACATCGCCCAGAGCCGCAGCCGCAATATCCTTGGCAGAATCAAACTTGAACACCAACGGCAAACGCGCGTTGAAAGTCAGGTTGTTCCAGATACCGTAGTCAAACGAAAATGTATTGGAGAAAGAATGCTGGGCGTCCTGCTCGATGAGGAAACGATTGATCGAGCCCGAATCGGAGAACGCAATATCGATACGATCATTTCGGAAATATGCGTAGTCCAGTGAGTAATCGATGCTCATATCTCCGGACTTGAGCAATGAGTACTGCTTCTCCGCAGCCTGGAACACCTCCTCCAGGTTCTTCTCCGAAGTCACGTCATCGCTTTTGGTCGCGAGCGCTTCCCTGGCCTTGTCAGCACCGGAAGATGCCGGTGCCGCAGGCGTGGCGGCCGGAGCGGCGGGCGCCTCTGCCGTCGACCCGGACTCAGAAGCAGCCGGCTCTTCGGCATAGGCAACAGGAAGCGCCACCCAGAGAGCGGCAGCGGCCATACATGCAGTTCGGGCAATCTTGAGCATCGCTCCTGATCCTTTTCTTATTCTGTTTCTTCACGCAATCTTTGAATCACCACGCCCACCACTGGAAGTCATCAGTGCAGGTAGTAGGTCCGCTGCGGCGCATTGATGATCTCAAGCTTGCCGTCCGAGTTTTCGATCAGCAAAGGCACCACCGACGCCGCACGGTCGGCTTCCATCTCGCGACCCGGCAGGAACACATCCTGCTGGGCAAACGACAGGCGACGAATGGTTCTGTCGTCAATGTAACGCAGATCCGTATCCGCAATATCGAGCGTGTTCTTCGGCTCGAAGCCATTCGGGAACACGATGAAGAGTACGTTGTCCAGCCATACCTCTTCGAAGCGATCGATCGTGAACGAAATGTTCCCGAGCGCAGGGTCCGCCACAAAGATGCGCCCATCCTTGAAACCCTTGATCACGACGAAATGCTTGAAACCTGCATATCCGATCGGGGCAATTGCAGGGTGATCAAGCACAACCAGGTCTTTACTGGTTGCACGAAAGCCGCCACTGGGGTGGCCCAACGCGGTCACCAGACGCTTCATGTCAAGCAGCGAAAAACCCCTGCGCTCGACAATCTTGTCGGTCTCACCAAAGCGCAGCAAACCCTCCATGATCTGGCGCTCCTGGAACTGGCGCCCGAGGTACCTGTTAAGGAGTGTTGTCAGCGCCGCCGAGCCGCAACTGTAGTCGTAGGCCTGCCTGACGATACCGTGATATTTGACTTCACTGTCAGGCTTGACGATCACGTTCGGTTCGTCGATCGCAACCAGCCGCTGCGGGTGCTCGATATGAACAAGACCAACCGGCTGGTCTTCGACCACCAGGATCTGGTTCATGGCAACGTACATGATGATGGCGCCTGCCAATATGGCAAACATGCTTCCCCCGCCCCGGGCGCTCTCGACGAAGCTCGCCAAAAGCCTATTTTTTGTTATGACGCGGTAGGTTAGCGATGCCCACCCGACCCCCGCAACTCACCCTGTGTAGACTTTTGTAATGCCTTCCCCCGGCGTCGACAAACAAAAAGCCCGGCATGTGCCGGGCTTTTTGACGTACCGCTGGCCTTACTTGCCGGACAGCGTGATCGTGGTGCCGCCGACGTTGAGACCAACGACGGAGATGTCGCCGATCGCTGCCGACGTGGTGGTGCCGACCCGGGCATCCGTAATACGAACGTCCATACCGGTGGTCGAACCGACCTGCGTCAGGCCGATCACCAGGCCTGCCGCCGTCGCGTTCGCGTTCACACTCAACTGCAGGTTGGCCGATGCGCCCGTATCCTTGACCAGGATGTTGCTCGCGCCAAGCATGCCGCCCGAGTTCGCATCACGCAGCGCAAAGCTGTTGATCGAGATGCCGTTGGTCACGGTCGACGCAATGGCAATCATGTTGCCCTGCGGCTCGTTGCCCAGCTGGATGTTCATCACCAGGCCCGACAGCGCGATCGTCATCGTGTTCAGCAGCGTCGCGGACTGGGTGTTGATGCCCCAGCCGGTAGCCACGTCGTCACGCTGCGAGTTCGCTACGCTGATATCACCGGTAATGATCGTTGCCGTCGGGATGCTGACGTTGATGTTCAGTGTCGGAGCGCCACCGGCCTGCACGTTGTCACCGGCATCGACGGTAACCGTCATGTTGCCGGCGTACGAGAAGTTGTCGATGACGATGGCGCCGTCGAAGCTGTACAGCGAGTAGGCGCCAACAGCACCGGCAAGACCATCCTTGTCGTGGATGTAGATGTCGGTGGTGATGGCCGGCGTGTTGATCGTCAGGGTAATACCATCCTGACCACTCACTTCCGACATGGCCGCATCTTCAATTTCCACCATCTGACCAAAACCGACGGCAGGAACCGCCGCAATGGCCGAGGCGAGTGCAAGTTTCCTGAAAGTCATTGTTGTTCTCCGATTTCTTTCAATTATTGGACGAAGCTCAAACCGCACGGGTGCGGCTACTCACATTACTTGCCGGACAGCGTGATCGTGGTGCCGGTCACGTTCAGACCGACAATGGAAATATCACCGATCGCTGCCGACGTGGTGGTGCCGACCCGGGCATCCGTGATCCGGATGTCCATACCAGTGGTCGAGCCGACCTGTGCCAGGCCGATCACCAGGCCTGCCGCCGTCGCGTTCGCGTTCACGCTCAGCTGCAGGTTGGCCGATGCACCCGTATCCTTGATCAGGATGTTGCTCGCACCGATCATGCCGCCCGAGTTCGCATCACGCAGCGCAAAGCTGTTGATCGAGATGCCGTTGGTCACCGTCGACGCAACGGCAATCATGTTGCCTTGCGGCTCGTTGCCCAGCTGGATGTTCATGGTCAGGCCAGACAGCGCGATCGTCATCGTGTTCAGCAGCGTCGCGGAGTTCGTGTTGATGCCCCAGCCGGAAGCCACGTCATCACGCTGCGAGTTCGCCACGCTGATGTTGCCGGTGATGATCGTTGCCGTCGGGATGCTGACGTTGATGTTCAACGTCGGTGCTGCACCCGCCTGGGCGTTGTCGCCGGCATCGACAGTGATGGTCATGTTACCGGCGTACGAGAAGTTGTCGATGACGATGGCGCCGTCGAAGCTGTACAGCGAGTAGGCGCCAACAGCACCGGCAAGACCGTCCTTGTCGTGGATGTAGATGTCGGTGGTAATGGCCGGCGTGCTGATGATCAGGCTGATACCGTCCTGACCGGTGACGTCAGCCATCGAGCCCTCTTCCATCTCCACCATGGCTGCAAAGCCGGTGGTCGGGACGAGGACAACTGCCGAAGCCAGTGCGAGCTTTCTGAAAGTCATTTTTCTTGTTCTCCTACCCGGAAACGGGCTCTATAACGCAAACGTACAACGAGCAGGCCACCCGCCCCGAAGGACGGGTGGCGCCACGTTCTTACTTACCGGAAATGGTGATCGTGGAGCCGCTCAGATTGAGGCCCACCACGGTCACGTCACCGACGATACCAGCAGCCGTCGTGCCGAGGTACTGATCGGTAATCCGGATATCCATACCGCCGCCGTTGCCCAGCGTATTCACGCCGATAACGAGGCCCGCGGCAGTCGCATCCACACCCACGTTGACACCCAGGTTGCCGCCACCGTTGTCGGTGATCAACATGTTGGCCGCACCGATGGCACCACCAGTCAGAGAACCGCCGGCGTCATTGAGGGCGAAGTTGTTGATCGAAACACCGTTGGTGATGCTCGACGCAACGGCAATCATGTTGCCCTGCGGCTCGTTACCCAGCTGAACGTTCATGGTCAGGTTGTTCAGCGTGATGGTCATGGTGCTCAGCAGCACGCCGGACTGGGTGTTGATGCCCCAGCCAGTCGTGGCGTCATCGCGTTGGGAGTTGGCAACACGGATATCACCGGTGATGATCGTTGCCGTCGGGATGTTGATGTTGACCTGCAAAACCGGGTCAGAGCCTGCCTGCGAAGAGTCGCCGGCATCGATATCGATGTTGATCAGGCCATTCAGCGAGAAGTTGTCGATGACAATGGCGCCATCGTAGGAGTAGGTCGCGGTGTTGATACCGCTGGTGTCGTGGACGTAGATATCAGCCGTGATCGGGGCACCGGTGGCGATATCGATTTCGATACCGTCACGGCCGGTCACGTCGGACAGCATGCCGTCATCCAGCACGTCTACCGCGAGGGCAGCGGTCGGCGCCAGAGCGATGGCGGAAGCAAGGGCGAGTTTCTTGAAGGTCATTTTCTTCTCCTTGTCCCCGGGCTAATGCGCCAGGGGGTTGTTGTTGTACTTGTTTCCGGGCGCCGGGCGACCGGTTGAAGCCGTCTTTCAAGGCCTCGTTGCCCTCAGAAGAGGACACAGTGTCCCGGAAAGTAACACGCACCCACAGGTCCGTCTACATTACTTTACAAACAGGCGCCGGGCGGCGGCTTCCGGGGCCGGCAGACCGACCCCGGAAGCTTTCTTGCCTTATTACTTACCCGAGATGCTGATGGTATTGACGCCGGCACCCGCCAGGTTCACACCGTTCAGCTCAACGTCCCCGATATAGCCCAGGGTGGTGGTACCCAGGTACTGACGCTCTACCCGGATATCCATACCCGTCGCCGCGTTACCCAGCTGGTTCAGGGTGATCACGAGGCCCTGGGCCGCATCGACATCCACCCCTACGTCGACGGTCAGGTTTGCACCGCCATTGTCCAGGATGGTGATCGTGCCCGCACCAATGGCACCGCCGGTAATCGAGCCGCCGGCGTCAAAGATGGCGGAGTTCAGCACCTGGATGCCGCCGGTGATGACCGTGCTCAGCTGGATCATGTTGCCCTGGGCCTCATTACCCAACTGGATATTCATAGAGGTGCCACCGAGGACGATGGTCGCGCTCTGCATGATCAAGGGAGACTCATCGGTAAAGCCCCAAGCACCATCATCGCGGTTCGAGTTGCCGACAGTGAGGTCACCGGTCGCAATGCTCGTACCGGCGCCGATATCGACGTTGACGTTCAGTACCGGGGCGTTACCAGAAGCAGTGGAGCTGTCACCGGCATCGACCTCTATCCGCACACCACCCACGGTCTGGATGTGCACGCCGGACATGATGATGGCACCGTCGAACGAGTAGGTCGTGGACGGGCCGATATCGATACCGTCGGTGTCGTGAACGATCACGTCCGTCGTGACGTCCAGATTGAGGTTGATGGCGATACCGTCCTGGCCGGTCACACCGGACAGCATGGAATCGTCAAGGTTTTCAACAGCATAGGCGCCCATCGGAGCCGCCGCCATGGCGGTCACGAGAGCGAGTTTCTTGAAGGTCATTCTTCTTCTCCGGAGTCTTGTGGTTATCGGGATCCAGCCTGCCGGGAGCAGGATGCCCCCGAAGCTATCACCCAGGGAAGGAACCCCAACATACGGCCCGGCCGGCTCCCCGACCGACGGGCCTTTTTACCGCGCGCGCGCAAGGCGAGCAGACCGGCAAACAGCATGGGAAGCAGCCCCAGGGCACCCCCCGAATCCGAAGGCCGGCCCTTGATGACATAGGCGGCAGCCTCGTTGACCTCTACATCATCCGGACCCAGCTTGCCCCTGGCCCGGGCCACGACCTCTCCCGGGTAGTCCAGCTGCGGTGGCCGCTCCATCCGGGCCGCCTCAAGAATGGCCGCAGCCTCGACCAGCGAGCCAATGGGCACGGAATTACTGAAGCTGCAATGAGCGGAGCGCTGATCGCTGGAGATGCTGCACATTGCATCATTGCGCAAGGCACGCGCCAGGTTGGCGCCATCATCGGAATTAACCACACCTCCTGACAGCGGAGGGCAGACAAGATCAAAAGCATCCACTGCAGCCTGCTCTGCCACCGGATCAGAGATGGTGGCAATGAGCCACTCCCGGTGCGCCGCACAGGTCACGGTTACCCGGTTGACGACAAAGCTGCGCACACGCACGGGATCGTCGACGGTAAACGCCACGTCGAACGACGTCGCGGCATCAACGTCCGATATGTTGCGCGCCGACAATTCCACGTTGAGCTCGGACCCGGGCACCAGCGCCGTCGGGACCCCTGCAATGGTGAGCTCGATGCCACGATCGGGTTCGTCATTGTCGGAAATCTGGACTGAAACTGCGCTGCTGCTCGACAGCGCGACATCATCCCGGGGCTCCACAAGAATCCTGGCACCGAAAGTTTCGACATCTTCCAGGAAGACAATATCGTCGACGATGGACAGCGGGATCTCGACCGACCTTTCCCCCGGATTGATGGTAACCGTACCGGCAAACGCTTCGTAATCAAGGCCCGCGGTGGCAGTGCCCGCAACATTCAGCAAATCCACCACCAGCGGATCCGCAAGCACACTCGGGGAATCCAGCGACACCGTCAGGAAACCGGATTCACCTTCAGCAAACTGGTTGTCGCTGACGTGCAGGGAAAGCAGGTGCGCCACCCGGCAACGCAGGCCAAAAACGAGTATCGGGAACGACGGGTTGTCCGTAGTGACTTCCAGCATCGCATCGAAATCACCCAGAACGCCCCCGAGACATTGCAAAGGCAATGTACGGCCCGCCCCGTTGTCGTCAATCAACATGGGAAAGCTTGCCGTCGATGAAAAACGCGCGGCATCGGCCCCTTCGAAATTCAAACCGGTAATATTCCAGGGAGTCACGGAGGGTCGGAAATAGATGTTCGATGTTCCACCGGCTCCGACCGGCACGGTACCGAACTCCAGATAGTTGCCGGCCCCCGGAACAGAAATATTGGCGGCAGCGGCGATGGATGTGTCCTCGAACAGGATGCGAACCAGACCGGAGCTCATGCCAATCAGTGCCGGATCTCCTGCCGTGACTACGGCTTCAAGCTCACATGCACGATATATGCGGCCCAGGGCCGGGGCAGCAAACAGGGTGTCGGGGTCCACGATGAAGAACGCCTGGTTGGCGCCACCGGTAACGACCGTGCTGGCTGTCGGAAAATCGCAGGCCTCACCTATCCCGCCGATGGCTCGCAACTCAACGGTTGCCGAGGACGGGATGACGCCATTGAAACCGAAAGTGATGCTGAGAGGCGCGCCGTTGGTCTCGGTCGTATAGCGCATCGGGTTGGTCGCCAGAGTCGGCCGCTGGAATGCCCCGATATCGCAATCAACACCGGCCCCGGCCGCGCGCAGATGCTGGTCAACATGACCGGCGCAGGATGCCACCGGCACGGCAGGCAGCAAGGTTCGCCACTGCAATATGGGGCTCGGCTGACCGTCAAAGCGATGATGAACAACTTCCTGGAGCAAATCCTGATGTTCGTCTGCGGCGAGATCAGCACGTGTCGTGATGCCCGTCATCGGGGCGCATCCTGCGGGAAACTCGACCAGGGAATTGACAGCAGTGGTAATGCCAGCCCCGCCGGCACAGGTCAGATCATCGCCGGCCGACCCCGAACCATTGTCTGCAAACAGCGCCGCATCCAGGGAAATATCCGCATACGCCTTGACGCCCGCGGCATCGGGCGCAATACCGTACCCGACGGTAACGTACTCGAATGAGGCATCACTGCCTGCTGCAACGAGCACAGCGCCACCCTCCAGCGTCGCCAGATTTTCTGCAAACGTTGTCGTCTCGACAGCAAGCACACATCCGTCGCAGTAAATCGCGCCGCCAGCCCCCTGCAGGCCATCGGCCTTGGAACCGATAAAGGCACTGCGAGACAGACTGCCGATCGAGCCCGGCGCCAGATAAAGCGCACCACCCCGGCCATTGACCGCAAGCGCATCAATCACGCTACCAACAAGGCCTACATCCACCCCGTCAAAAGCAGCGCCCGATGCGACGCGCACACTGCCGCCGTCCTGCGCAGCCTTGCCGTTCTCAAGCTGGATACCGCGAAGCGTCAGGGTACCGGCGAGCACATCGAACAGACGCCCTGTCTTCTGGGCATTAAGCCGGGAGTCCTGTTGCCCGCTGCCAATAACAACGACAGACTCCAGAACATCCAGATCCCCGAGGGCGGCATTGGACTCCTCGTCCATCGAACTGCTGACGTTGATATAGAACGGCGGCAGCACGATGGTGTCGACGCCAGCCCCTTTTGCGCATTCAACCGACCCCTGCTTGGAGTCGGTATTGGCATTGATCAATGCCTCGCGCAGGGTGCAGCCATCGCCGATATTGATGGCATCACTGCTGCTGGTAACCAGAATGGTTTCTGCAGACGCAGATCCACAGACCGCCGCCGCCAGAAAAGCCGGCAGGAACAGGCAACGAAAGACCATGCGTGGGATGTGAACGCGACTGGACATGCTTTTGTTGTTCTCGTTGTTGGGGCAGCCCCGGCACAGGTCCGGTACTGCCGGCACGCCGGCAGGGTGCAAACGCCCCCTTCCCGGAAACCCGTAGCCTCAAACGCTGGTACTATAACTGCCTGCCCGCACTCACAAAACCCCAACTTGCGCCGCCGGTCCGCCCCCGACATGCCCAGCACAGGACTGGCCCGCCCCACCTGCATCATTGACAGCAGGCATCCGACAACCGGGCAACCCCTGCATCTGGCCGGAGTGCAGCCGGACGACCGATGGTCAGGGGAGCGGCTGGAGCCCCGGATCCTCAACCGCATGATCCGGGAGCTGCGCCACAAGGGCTCCGGCATGCTGATCGGGCTCCTGCCCTATCCGGATCGACGCCAGGATGCCGCCAGCGGTCATGATCCGACCCCTCTGACACTGATTCGCTACGCAGACAGCACACCCGGGGTCCGGCCCGAACCGGGGCACTTCCGCATTACCCGCCCCTTCCGGCCGGATCAGGAAAGGACTGCCTATACAGGGGCCGTACGCCGGGTGCAGCAGTATCTGCAGGCCGGCGATGCCTATCAGGTCAACCTGTGCCAAAGGTTCCGGGCTGGTTACAGCGGGGACCCGCTGGCTGCCTGGCTGGCACTTCGCCAGCAGTTCATGCCCCCCCACGCAGCCTGGCTGGACCTGGGAGACCGCCAGTTACTGGGGTTTTCCCCCGAGTCTTTTCTGGAAATCACCGGACGCCGCATCACAACCCGCCCGATCAAGGGCACACGCCCCCGCCTGGAAGATCCCCTGCAGGACAGGGAGATGGCCATCAGCCTCGCCACTGCCCCCAAGGACAGGGCCGAGAACCTGATGATTGTGGACCTGATGCGGAACGACCTGGGCCAGATTTGCGAACCCGGCTCCGTTCACGTCCCCGGGCTGTTCCAGATCGAGTCATTCCGGAACGTCCACCACCTCGTCAGCACCGTCAGCGGCACATTGCAGGCCGGCGTCGGCCTGGACCACATTCTCCGGGCCTGCTTCCCCGGCGGGTCAATCACCGGCGCCCCCAAGCGACGGGCCATGGAAATCATCCAGGAGTTGGAACCCGCCCCCCGTGACGTGTACTGCGGCTCGCTTTTCTGGCTGCTGCCCGACGGCACACTTGGCAGCAACATCGGGATACGGAGCTTCCTGGCCCGCAACGGCGAGCTGTCCGGGTGGGCCGGCGCCGGCATCGTGGTCGACTCGGACCCCGAGGGGGAATATGAAGAGTGCCTGCACAAGCTCAAGCCCCTCATGAGGGCAATGGAGCTTTTATGAAAAAGAATTATTAATCATGGGACTAAATGATCAAAACTTTATATAAAAAGGGTTGGAATAATATCCCTATGCATTGATTTATATGGAAATCTTTCGATTGCTTGAGCGCGCAATCGTTGCCTTCAAGTCCGCATAAGTGTGGACTGCCGGGAACTGGGGAAACTCCCGGATGACGTTCTCCGGAGCGTGAAAGAGGATGCCGGCATCCGCTTCCGCCAGCATGGTGGTGTCATTGTAGGAATCGCCCGCCGCAATGACCCGGTAGTTCAGGCCCTTCAGGGCTTTCACCGCCTGGCGCTTCGGATCCTTCTGCCGGAGTGTGTAATCGACGATGAAGCCCTGCCCGTCCACCACCAGCTTGTGGCACAGCAGGGTAGGCCAGCCCAGCTGGCGCATCAGCGGCTTCGCAAACTCGTAAAAGGTATCGGACAGGATCACGACCTGGAAATGATCCCTGGCCCAGTCCACAAACTCGACGGCACCGGGCAAAGGCCCCATCCGGTCGATCACCTGCTGGATATCGGGCAGCCCCAGCTTCTTCTCCGCGAGAATCCGGAGGCGTTGCTTCATCAGCACGTCGTAGTCAGGAATGTCCCGGGTGGTCGCCCGCAGTTCGGGGATGCCCGTGAGCTCGGCAAAATTGATCCAGATTTCCGGAACCAGGACACCTTCAAGATCAAGCGCGAGAATTTCCACGGGGCCACCTGCAGCGTATGGGATGCCCGATTCGGGCGGGCACACTTTACCCAGTTGCCCTGCGCCCGGAAACCATCCCGCGCCGCCATAATCACAGAACCCCGGGTTATTGGTCCGGCAACGCCCTACCCGCTACACTTCGCGCCTTTTCCCGCCCTGATGCTTGCCCCGCCCCCACGAGAAGCTCCGCAATGAGCAACTACAGCGAAGACCAGGTCAAAACCTGGGCACTGGAACTCGATCTGAAAACACCGCAGGAGATCCTGCGGCACGCCCTCTCCCACCACGACAATATTGCCGTCTCCTTCAGCGGCGCCGAAGACGTGGTGCTGATCGACATGGCCGTGAAGATCCGCAAGGACCTCCGGGTGTTCACGCTCGACACCGGCAGGCTGCATCGTGAGACCTACGAGTTCATCGAGAAGGTCCGTACACACTACGGCATCACGATTGAAGCCATGTACCCGGATGCCGTCCAGGTGGAAACACTGGTGCGCGAGAAGGGCCTGTTCAGTTTCTACCGGGATGACCACCACGAGTGTTGCCAGATCCGCAAGGTCGGCCCACTGCGGCGCAAGCTGGGCACACTGGAAGCCTGGGTCACGGGGCAACGCAAGGACCAGAGCCCGGGCACCCGCGCAATCATTCCCGTCGCACAGGTCGACAGCGGCTTCCAGGGAGCCGGCAATGGAATGCTGATCAAGTACAACCCGCTGGCCAACTGGCGCTCGATCGATGTCTGGCGTTACATCCGCGGCAACGATGTCCCCTACAACCCGCTGCACGAACGCGGGTTCATCAGCATTGGCTGCGATCCCTGCACCCGCCCGGTCACACCCGGCCAGCATGAGCGGGAAGGTCGCTGGTGGTGGGAAGAATCCACCAAAAAGGAATGCGGCCTGCACGCCAGTAACATCGAGTGACGCCTTCCGGTATGAGAGGGCCGCCGTCCGGCGGCTTTTTCATTCCGCGGTACCGCTAGCGCAGGGGCAGAGCGATATCCCGGAAGATCGCGTCGACTTCGGCTCTTGAGTCAGCCCTGGCGGCAGCATCAACCCGCTCCCGGGTCAGATGCGGCGCAAAGCCCTTGAGAAAGTCGTACATGAAGCCACGCAGGAACGTATCCCTGCGAAAACCGATGCGGGTGGTACTGGGCTCGAACAGATGACTCGCGTCCAGCGTCACCAGATCACGGTCCTCGGCACTGACCGCCATATGGGCAACGATGCCGACGCCCAGACCCAGACGGACATAGGTCTTGATCACATCGGCGTCGACCGCCGTGAATACGACCTTTGGCGTCAGGCCGGCCTGCGCGAAAGCATCATCGAGGCGCGAACGGCCGGTAAAGCCGAAGACATAGGTCACCAGCGGATACTCCGCCAGTTCTTTCAGCTCCAGCTTGCCGGATTTCGCCAACGGGTGGCCCTTCGGTACAACCACGCAGCGATTCCAGCGATAACAGGGCATCATCACCAGACTGTCGAATAACTCGATGGCCTCGGTCGCAATCGCGAAGTCGACGGCTCCTTCCGCCGCCATCCCGGCAATTTGCATGGGCGTGCCCTGATGCATGTGCAGCGACACGTCCGGATAACGACGCATGAAGGCTTCGACCACCGAAGGCAGCGCATAGCGCGCCTGTGTATGCGTCGTTGCAATCGAGAGGCTCCCTCGCCTCTCGTTGCTGAACTCCTGGGCCACCTGCTTGATGGCATCCGCCTTGCGCAGGATTTCCCCCGCCAACTGCAACACAACCTCGCCAGCCGGTGTGACCCGGGTCAGGTGCTTGCCGGCGCGACTGAAGATCTCCACACCCAGCTCATCCTCCAGCAGGCGGATCTGCTTGCTGATGCCAGGCTGCGAGGTGTACAGGCTCTGGGCGGTTGCCGACACGTTGAGGTCATGCCGGGCCACCTCCCAGATGTATCGCAACTGCTGGAGTTTCACGGGCACCTCCGGCCGCAAGGCCACATCAGACAGTTATAAAAGCTACAAACAATCCGAACTGAAGGGAATGACATACCCGACGCGCCCCCGGGCCCATCGCATACCTTTCGTCAGTCAGGCCCACCACCCTCATAGTTGTCCGACAATCCGTTTCTCATACAAGAGCGGACTCCCCCAGAATCACGGCGTCCTGCTGATCGACAGCTGGCCGCAGTGTCCGACAGTCAGCCGACGCGCCCAGTCCCACTCATTATGGAAGACACCCCATGGCCGCCACCAAAGCCGCAAAAGCCAAGAGCCCGCTCAACGAGCTGATCCAGCGCGTCGAGCAACTCACCGACCGTGTACGCAAGGAACGCGAGAAGCAGATGGCCCGTCTCGAAGACCAGCTGGACAAAGCCCGCGATACGCTCAACAAGCAACTGGACAACCTGAACATCGACAAACTCCGCGACCTGCAGGAGACCTACCGCGAGAAAGCCGAAGGTGCCATTCGCACCCAGGTCGACACCGTGCGCAGCGCCCTGGGCGACGCCGGTGGCCAGCTGCGCGACTCCAAGGCGGTGCACACCCTGCTCAAGGCGGAGCTGAATGCCCTGCAGTTCGCCACCAAACAGGCCAACGAAGTGGCCCGCGTCCTGTCCAGCTACGAAAAACAGGTCCAGAAGCAGCTCAGCCAGGTTGAACGCAAGCTCGGCAAGGCCGCCCGCACGGTCCGCAAGACCGTCAAGAAGGCCAAACCGGCCGTACGCAAGGCCGCTGCTGTCGCCAAACCGAAAGCCCGCCGCAAGGCAGCCAAGACCCCGGCCTGACACGCCTTCCCGTCCCGGACAGGGCCCGCCATGTGCGGGCCCTGTCGTTTCCGGGCGGCATGAACATCATCGGTGACCGCACAGGCTTCAGCTATGATGCGCGCTCCCTTTTGACAAGCGGGCAGCGGGCCGGCAGGCCCGGACACACGGAGAATGCGTGATACGGCTTACCCTGCTGCTGGCAGCGATCCTTGCCTCTTCATTCGCCCGACCTGAATTACCGGAACTGTCTCCGGTCACGGCGCACTACAAGGTGACCGTCAACGGCATCCCGGCCGGCACTGCCGCTGCCATTGAAGTACGCAATGTCACCGGCAACCGCCAGGAAGTGGCCTTCAACGTGCAGAACCGGTTCTTCCGGCATCATGAAGTCTCACGTTTTGACTGGCACGGATGCCGGCTGACACCGCTGGATTACCTGCACGAGTTCAGCGGACTCGGCATTGACCGCGGCAGCGCGATCACCTTCGACCACGCACGCAGCATGGCTGTGGAGACACGCGGCAAGAGGCGTCAGGAAATTCCCTTGACGGCCGCCACGTCGGACTCCCTCAACATGTCCATGCTGGCCCGCTGCCGGATGCGCGACGGAGAACGCTCGTTCACCCTGCCCGTGATCTATCGCGGCGAACGCAAGGATATGCAGTTCTCGCAGACCGGTACGGAGCGCCTTGAAACGCCGGCCGGCATCTTCGACAGCGTCATCATGGAACGGATCTATCCGAACGGCGGCAAACGCACCCGCATCTGGATTGCCCCGTCACTGGACTGGTTCATGGTGCGGTTCGAACACGTGGAAAGCCCCGTTGCCCGCGGCAGCATGATGCTGACGGGGATCAGCGTGAATGGAAAGCAGCTTCCTGCACCCACGATATCCACGAGACCAGGAAAACGGAATCCATGAGCGCACCGGTAACGGGCAATGTGACGGCCATCGCCTGGCTGGGTGATTCGCTGCGTCTGATTGACCAGCGTCTCCTCCCGCATGAAGAACGTTACGTGACGCTGCATGATGCCGCCGCCGTCGCCGATGCCATCCGCAGCATGCTGGTGCGCGGTGCACCTGCCATCGGCATCAGCGCCGCCTACGGCGTCGTTCTCGCTGCACGGCAACACGCGGCCCGGCACGCTCCGGCGGGTGCAGCCTGGCGCGCCGCCATCGCATCCGACATGGCAATACTCGCCGAATCGCGGCCGACTGCAGTCAATCTGTTCTGGGCACTCGAGCGCATGCGACGCGTCATCGAAACAGCCACGGAAAATGCCGTACAGGAGCTCGCCGCGGAAGCCCTGCGCATCCACGATGAAGACATCGCCGCCAACCAGGCCATGGGAAGATCCGGCGCAGCCCTGTTGCCGGACGCCTGCACGATCTACACCCACTGCAATACCGGTGCACTGGCCACCGGCGGATTCGGTACTGCGCTGGGCGTGATCCGCACCGCGCATCAGTCCGGCAAGCTGAAACAGGTCTACGCCGGGGAAACGCGCCCCTGGATGCAGGGCGCCCGGCTGACTTCGTGGGAGCTTGCCCGCGAAGGCATACCGGTCACCCTGTCCACGGAAGCGGCTGCGGGCCAGCTGTTCCGGCACGGCAGCGTGCACTGGGTGATCGTGGGCGCAGACCGCATTACAGCCAACGGTGATGTGGCGAACAAGATCGGCACCTACACCCTGGCCGTACTGGCCAGACACCACGGCGTGAAGTTCATGGTCGTGGCACCGACCTCAACCATCGACATGTCGCTGCCGGACGGCAATGCCATTCCCATCGAGGAGCGTCCGATGGAAGAAGTGACCCGCATCCAGGGGGTGGCGATCGCGCCGGCCGGCATGCCGGCCATCAATCCGTCATTCGACGTCACACCGGCCGGCCTGATCGACGCCATCGTGACCGAGCGCGGCGCCATCATGAAACCGGATCCGGCGGGCATGCGCCGCCACATGCAACCCTGACGCCATGAGCAGCCCCGGCACTCCGGATCCGGCACTGGTCCAGCAGGCCCTGCAACTGTTCGGGCAACAGCGTATGGCTGAGGCACTGCCCCTGCTGGAGCAGTTGCTGGAAACCGGAAACACGCCGCTGCCTTGCGTACTGGCTCTTGCCGACGCCCGTGAACGTACCGGCAACGCAGCCGGTGCCATCAACCTGCTGGAGCATCTCTACCGTGCCATCCCGCAGGAAGAGTATGCCGTTGTCCTGGCCGCCGTCCTGCTGCGCGCCGGTGCCCGCAGTGCACTCGACCACTGGATGCCGCAGTGGATTGCCGCACACCCCGGCAGCACGCGACTGCTGGCCATGCAGTCGGAATATCTGCTGAAAAGCGGGGAGTACGCGCGCGGTTTCGCGCTCATGCCATATCGCTGGGCATTGTCGCAGGAACAACGGACCACCACCGCACTCCCCTGCCCCGACTGGGACGGCAGGCCCTTCGACGGCACACTGCTGGTCGGCACCGAACAGGGGCTGGGTGATGTGGTGCTCTGGTCATCACTGTTCGAGGATCTGGTGGCACTCCGGCAGCGCGCCCTGATTGCCTGCGATCCGCGCCTGCTGCCGCTCTTCCGTCGCTCATTTCCCGGTCTGGCTTTCGCCGATCGCCAGACGGCACCACTGAATGAACCCGGCAAACTTGCAGGCAACCGGAAAATCGAGTCGGTCGACATGGCGCCGCTTTTCCGGAGCACGATTGCCGATTTCCCGGCGCGTCGCGGATGGTTGCAGCCGGACGCCGTTCGTACCGGAGAGTTCCGGAAAGAGTTGCATGCCCGCTTCCCGGGCAAACGGCTGGTCGGCCTTTCCTGGCGCAGTCATCGCGACCTGCGCGGAGAAACCAAGAACATTCCGGTCACCGCCCTGGCGCCCCTGCTGAAGTGCAACGACCTCGTCTGTTTCAATCTCCAGTACGGCGACACCTCGCAGGACATGGCTGAACTCGCCGCCGCCGGCCTGTCGCTGCCGGTCGATGCCGGCATCGATGTCACCCGGGACATCGACGGCGTCGCCGCCCTGCTCCCGGCACTGGACTGCGTCGTGTCTTCCAGCAACACCCTGGCGCACCTCGCGGGAGCCCTGGGTGTCGATACCTGCGTGCTGGTACCGGGAGCACGCTACGTACTGTGGTACTGGGGCTACGACGGCGACACCACCGTGTGGTACCCCGCAGCCCGCATCTTCCGTGGGCCGCCCCGTGAAGAATGGCAGCAGCTTGCAGCGATCATTGCCGGTCGCATCACGGATTGCCGATGAACAACCCGCAAACGATCGCCCGTGCACTGGAGCTGTTCGCCAGTGCCCGTGCATTGCACGGTGCCGGTCGGCTTGCCGAAGCTGCCGAGGCCTATCGCCGGGCGACGCAGCTGCTTCCGAACCATGTCGACATGCTGGCCGGCTACGCACGCCTGGCCCAGGACGTGTCCGACTGGCCGGCAGCGGAAAAACTGTACCGGCGCATCGGCGAGCTGCGCCCGGATGGCGGCCACGAAGGACACCTGGCCTTCGTGCTTCTGCAGCAGGGCAGGAATGCCGATGCGGCGCACTATTTCCGCGCTGCCCGTGCGCGCTCGCCGACAGACATGCCGGCGCTGCGCGGTCTTGCCATGGCACTGGGGCGCAGCCAGCAATGGCAGGAGGCACTGGACTGCGGCCTGGCACTGGAACGCAGCGTGCCGGTATCGCAGCAGACTCCGGACGTGGTACTGAACAGCCTGTTCTATCTCGGCATGGGCGATGAACTCGATGCCCGCATCGATACCGTGCTGCCGCGTTATCCCGGTAACCATGCAATCGCCGCGATCTGCGGCCTGCATCTGCTCAAGCGTGGCGATTTCCGGCGCGGCTTCAGGCTGCTGCGGGATGCCGGCTGGGGGTTGCCCGGCGGCGCTGCTGACGCTGCCGGCGCCTGGCGCGGCGAAACTTTCGACGGCACCCTGCTGGTCATCGGCGAGCAGGGGCTGGGCGAGGAAATCCTGGCCTCCTCGCTGTTCGGTACGCTGCCGGCAGCCCGTCCGCAGGTACGCATCCTCTGCGAGCCCCGTCTGGCAGGCCTGTTCCGCCGTTCCTTTCCCGGCCTGCAGGTCGTGCCGGGCAAGGAAATATCCGCTGCCGCAGCAGCGGATGCGGAGCAGCCGGTACGCCATATCAAGTCACTGGATCTCGCCGCACTCAGCGACAATCCGCTCCCGGCCCGGCCCGCCTGGCTGACTCCCGATCTGGAACGGGCTGCCCGCCTGAAACAGGAACTGCGCGCGCGCTGGCCCGGCAAGCGTCTGGTCGGCCTCAGCTGGTCCAGCAGCCGGGCCATTCACGGTGCACGCGACAAGTCTGCGCCGCTGTCTGCCCTGGCGCCCCTGCTGTCCATGCCGGACACGGTGTGCATCAACCTGCAGTACGGAGACACCACCGCCGATCTTGCGCAACTGGCCGGCACCGGCCTGCCCCTGCCCAATACGGTGGCCGGCATCGACAACCGCGAGGATATCGATGGTCTGCTGGCACTGATGAGTGCACTCGATGCCATCGTCACGGTCAGCAACACCACCGCACACCTGGCCGGCGCCGCTGGCCTGGAATGCCATCTTCTGCTGCCGCATGCCCACCCGGTGTTCTGGTACTGGGGCTATCGGGGTGAACACACGCCCTGGTATCCCGCCATGCGAATCTGGCGCTGCGATCCGGCCGGCAGCTGGTCCGGCCTGGCCGGCAAGGTTGCCCGGCAACTGCTGCAGGAAAACGCATAAGCAAACGCAGAATCCGTATTGATGCCCGGAGTGACTCCTGTATTGTGGCCGGGCCCGTTTCCCGGCCAGCGGACCGCCATGAAAGCCAACAGCGACGCCAATTTCCCCGCCGCCGCCCGCGCCATCTGCGATACCGGCCGGAGGATCAACGCCCGCGGCTGGTGTCCGGCGACCAGCAGCAATTTCTCGCACCGGATCGACGAGACCTCCTGCGCCGTGACCATCTCCGGCCGCGACAAGGGCGCGCTGGTTCCCGACGACATCATGCGCGTCGATTTCGACGGCCAGCCGCTGTCGCCGGGCAAACCCTCGGCAGAAACCCTGCTGCATACCCATCTCTACCGCCGGGATGCAAAAATCGGTGCCGTACTGCACACACATGCGCCGTCGGCCACGCTGTTGTCGCAACTGGTACGCGACAGCGCACTGCGACTGGAAGGCTGGGAACTGCTCAAGGCCTTCGAGGGCGTGACCACCCATGAAACTTCGCTGACCGTGCCGGTATTCGACAACACCCAGGACATCGCCCGGCTCGCCCGCGACGTCGACCGCTGGCTGGATACCGCCGACACGCCCTGTTTCGGCTATCTGATCCGCGGCCACGGCATCTACGCCTGGGGCAGCACCATGAACGACTGCTGGCGCCACCTGGAAGCATTCGACTACCTGCTGGGCCTGGAACTGGAACGCCGCCGCCTCACCGGCGGTTTCGGCAAGTGAGCAATCGAGGGGAAACGACATGGCCGCGCTGAAGATCTATTCCGAGCAGAAACCGGACACCCCGCTCGTGAACATCACCGACAAACCGGAAATGGCACGCCACCTGCGCGTGGCCGGCGTCCGCTATGAACAGTGGGCAGCCTCGGCGCCGATCAAGGCCGGCGACAGCCAGGAACAGGTCATCGCCGCCTACCGCAGCGACATCGACCGCCTGATCGCCGACCAGGGCTACCAGGCCGTGGACGTGGTCAGCCTCAACAAGGACAACCCGAACAAGGCCGAGCTCCGGAAGAAATTCCTCGACGAGCACCGCCACATGGAAGACGAAGTGCGTTTCTTCGTGGACGGCGCCGGCCTGTTCACCCTGCACATCGGTGACAAGGTCTACGAAGTGCTGTGCACGAAAGGCGACCTGATCAGCGTGCCGGCCGGTACACCGCACTGGTTCGACATGGGCCCGAACCCGCACTTCGTGGCCATCCGCCTGTTCAACAATCCGGAAGGCTGGGTCGCCCACTTCACCGGCTCGGACATCGCGCAGAAATTCTCGCGCCTGGACAACTGACACGATGCCCGTCCGCGCCATCCTGACCGACATCGAAGGCACCACCAGCAGTATTTCCTTCGTCAAGGACGTGCTGTTTCCCTACGCATACCGCGTGCTGCCTGCCTTCGTCCGCCGGCACGCCGCCGAACCTGCCGTGCGGCAGCAGCTCGACGCAGTGTGGCAGCAGACCGGCCGGCCAGCCGGCGATCTCGACGGTGCCATTGCCAGCCTGCTCACGTGGATCGAGGAAGACCGCAAAGTCACTCCGCTCAAGGCCCTGCAGGGCATGATCTGGGAGCAGGGCTATCGGGACGGCGACTTCCGTGCGCACGTGTACCCGGACGCGGCCGCGAAACTGCGTGAATGGCATGCCGCCGGCTGGCCGCTCTACGTCTATTCGTCCGGCTCGGTCCAGGCACAGAAACTGTTCTTCGGCCACTCGGAGGCCGGCAACCTGCTGCCGCTGTTCCGCGGCCATTACGACACGGAAACCGGCGGCAAGCGCGAGGCGGAAAGCTATCGCCGGATCGCGGCCGACATCGGCCTGCCGCCGGGCGACATCCTGTTCCTCTCGGACATCGGCGAGGAAATCGACGCGGCAAAGACCGCCGGCATGCAGACCGTCCAGCTGGTCCGGCCCGAGGATTACCCGAACCTGCGTCTTGCCGATGCCCGCCGGCCGGCCGCATGCAGCTTCTCCGACATCGACCCGGCACGCACCGCCTGACCCGGCCTGCCGCCCCGGCACGCCACGCGCGCGGCCACGGCGCTCCGCGCCCATAACGACCACGGCGCTCCGCGCCCATAACGGCCACGGCGCTCCGCGCCTACAAGAAGTCCGCGGGCACGGGTACACTCACCGGCCCAGTCCCGTGTGTGCAGTCTTCCGCTCATGTCCACCCTGCCGATCGAAAACGCCAACGTCCGCGCCATCGACCCCCTGATCACCCCGCGCCGGCTCCATGACGAGCTGCCGCTGACCGACGCTGCCCGCCGTACCGTCGATGCCGGCCGGCAGACCATCAAGAACATCCTGGACCGCAAGGACCACCGCATCTTCATCGTGATCGGCCCCTGCTCGATCCACGATCCGAAAGCGGCCATGGAATACGCCAACCGTCTCAAGACACTGGCCGCCGAAGTCCAGGACACGCTGTACCTGGTACTGCGCGTGTATTTCGAGAAACCGCGCACCACGGTCGGCTGGAAGGGTCTGATCAACGACCCGTACATGAACGACAGCTTCAAGGTCCAGGAAGGCCTGCACATCGCACGCCGTCTGTTGCTGGACGTGGCCGAGCTTGGCCTGCCGGCCGCCACCGAAGCGCTGGACCCGAACAGCCCGCAGTTCCTGCACGACCTGATCAGCTGGAGCGCGATCGGCGCACGCACCACGGAATCACAGACGCACCGCGAGATGAGCTCCGGCCTGTCGACGCCGGTCGGTTTCAAGAACGGCACCGACGGCGGCCTGGAAGTTGCCACGAACGCGTTGCAGTCCGCCGCCAACCCGCACAGTTTCCTGGGCGTCAACCTGGACGGCCAGCTGTCCATCGTGCACACCACCGGCAATCGCTACGGGCATGTCGTGCTGCGCGGCGGCAACGGCAAGCCGAACTACGATTCGGTGAGCGTCGCCCTGGCCGAGCAGGCACTGGCGAAAGCGAAAGTCAGCGGCAATATCATGGTCGATGCCAGTCACGCCAACTCCAACAAGGATCCGGCACTGCAGCCTCTGGTGATGGACAACGTCGCCAACCAGATCCTGGAAGGCAACAAGTCGATCATCGGCATGATGGTCGAAAGCCACCTGAAATTCGGCAACCAGAAAATCCCGAAGGATCTCTCCCAGCTGGAATACGGCAAGAGCGTCACCGATGGCTGCATTGACTGGGCGATGACGGAAGAAGCCGTGCGCAGGATGGCCAACAAGCTGCGCGACGTATTGCCCGGCCGCGGCAAGCCGGCCTGAACCAGGGGCAGGGATGCAGGGCGAGGATCGTTCCGCCGGCCGCGATCGCAGTGCAGTCGTGCAACCGGCTGCGATCACCCTGCCCCACGCCGCGAAAAACCCCAACATTGCCGCCCTGCCGCTGCTGCTGTCCCGGCTGGCATCGGAGCCGGAAAATCCGGCCCTGCTGCTGACGGTTGCCCGCGCCTGCCAGCAGGACGGGCGCTGGGATGAAGCGCTCGGATATGCGCGCCGGCTTGATGCGATTGCGCCCGGCGCCGAAGTACAGGAACTGATCCTCGACTGCCTGTACCGGCTCGGCGATGCCGACGCGCTGGATCATCTGTTACCCGATGCCCTGGCACGCGGCAGTGAACTGGCCATGAATGTGGTGGCCTTGCACCTGATCAAGAGCCGCCGCTTCGTGGACGGCTTCAGCCTGCAGCATCGCCTGCGCCACGTCCACAAATCATCCGGCCATGATGTCGGCCGTGACGAACGCATTCCCTGGTGGGATGGCCAGCGGTTCGACGGCACCCTGCTGCTGATTGCCGAGCAGGCACTCGGCGAGGAAATCCTGACCTCCGGTGCAATCACCCGCATTGCCGGCATGGGTCAGAAAACCGTGGTCGAATGCGACGCACGCCTGATCCCGCTGTTCAGACGCTCGTTCCCTGCACTGGACTTCGTGCCGCGCTACACCGGCGCACTGGCCGCGGCCGTGCAGGACGGCTGCCGCAAAACATGTGCATCGGAGCTGGGCTACCTGCTGCACCGGCAGGACGACTTCCTCAATCCCGAACGCTGGCTGACCAGCGACGAAACGAAGCGGCAGGCACTGCGCGCCAAATACCGCGAGCGCTTCGGAAACCGGCGACTGGTCGGCATCAGCTGGCGCAGTTTCCGCGCCGGGTGGGGCTCCCGTCACAAATCGCTGTCGTTGCCGGATCTGGCAACCACCCTGGCTGTACCCGACCTGGCCTGGATCAGCCTCCAGTACGGTGATGTCCGCGACGAGCTGGCCGCAGCAGCGACGTCAGCCCCCCTCTGGGTGGACGACGCCATCGACCCGACCGGCAACCTCGACGATCTTGCTGCACAGATTGCCACCCTGGATCTCGTGGTCACCACCAGCAACAGCACTGCACACCTGGCCGGAGCACTGGGCGTGCCCGTGCTGCTGCTGTTGCCGATTCCACTCAGCGTCTTTCCTTACTGGGGATACGAAGGCACGCGGACCAGCTGGTATCCCTCCGTGCATATCCTGCGCGGTACCGACGACGATCACTCCTTCGATATCATGACTGCCCGCACACTCTCCGCCCTGCTGAAGCAGGTGCCCGCGCGATGACTTCGCCTGACGCCATCCGGCGCGGACTGGAAGCGTTTGCCAGCGGCCAGCAACTGCACGGCCAGCGCCGCCATGCCGAAGCCGCCGCTGCCTACAACCGGGCACTGGCGCTGATGCCGGACCATCCGAAGGTGCTGGCGGAGTTCGCACGCCTGGCCGACGACGTGCAGGACTGGCAAGCCGCGGAAAAACTGTACCGGAAGATCGGCACGCTGCGGCCGGACAGCGGTTTCGAGGCGCATCTGGGCCACGCCCTGTTCCGTCAGGGAAAATTCTCCGACGCGATTCCCTGGCTGGAAAAACACCTGGCCAGGAATCCGGACGATGCCGACATCCTGCACGCACTCGGCAACAGCCTGTGCACTCTTGGTCGCTGGGAGGAAGGCCTGGCATTGCAGCGCCGTGCACTGGCACTGAAACCTGACGACGCCCGCACGGATGCCGTCATGAACAGTCTGTTCCACCTGGCCCGCACCGACGAGCTGGATACGATGGCAGACCCGGCCCTGGCAAAATTTCCGGACAGCCGCAGCGTGCGCTCCATGTACTCGCTGCACAAGCTGAAATCCGGGGACTATCCGGCCGGCTTTGCATACTTCGCCGATTTCCGATGGCGCAACAATCTGAAAGCACCGGAAGATGCCGGCCTGTCCGTTGACCCCTGGGACGGCCAGGCTTTCGACGGCACCCTGCTGGTGGTTGCCGAGCAGGGCCTCGGCGACGAGATCATGATGTCCTCCATGCTGGAGGATCTGGTGGCGCTCGGGCAGCGCACCGTAGTCGAGTGTGACGAACGCCTGCTGCCGGTTTTTGCGCGCTCGTATCCGTCATTGACCTTTGTGCCGCGTCACCGCAAGGCCTTGCAGGAAATCATCGCCGCGGCACCCGCCGCCGTCTTCCGCCGCGTCAACGCACTGGACCTGGGCTGTTTCTTCCGCAACCGGCCCGGCAGTTTTCCTGTACGCGACCGCTGGCTGATGGCCGACCCGCAGCGTGTGGAACGGATACGTGCCGGCTACCGCGAACGCTGGCCCGGCAAACGCCTGGTCGGCATCAGCTGGAGAAGCACCCGCCTGCTGGAAGGCGGCGCCGACAAGAGTTTCCGTCTGGCCGACTTCCTGCCCGTACTGGCCCGCGACGAATGCGTGTTCCTGAACCTCCAGTACGGCGACGTGCAGACCGACATCGCTGCCATCAATGCAGACGGCATGAAACTGCACATCGATGAAAACATCGATCCCGGCCAGGACATCGACGGGCTGTTCGCCCAGATCGCAGCACTCGATGCCGTGGTGTCCACCAGCAATACCACGGTCCACATTGCCGGTGCGCTGGGTGTGCCCTGCCTCCTGCTGCTGCCGCGCACACGGCCGGTCCTGTGGTACTGGGGTTATCGCGGTGAACGCACACCCTGGTACCCGTCGCTGCACTTGCTGCGCAACACCTCGGACGATGACCGCGCCGCACTGATGGCCGCTGCCGCCGCCATGCTGCCCAGTCTGGGTGACACGCTGCCATGAGCACACCGCAGGCCATGCTGAAAGGCGTGCAACTGTTCCAGCAGGCGCAGCAGCTGCACGGCGAACGGCAATACGGCAAGGCCGCCGAACTGTACCGGCAAGCCATGAACCTGCTGCCTGCGCACCCGGGCATTGTGGCCGGCTATGCGCGACTGGCCGAAGACGTGAAGGACTGGTCCGCCGCGGAAAAACTGTACCGGCACCTGCTGGACGTCAAACCGGATGCACGTTGCGAACCCTGGCTCGGCCATGTCTTGCTGCAACAGGGCCAGGCCGATGCGGCCTGGCCCTTGCTGTCATCGGGCCTTGCGCTCAACCCCGACCACGCCGACCTGCTCTGGATCAACGGCCTGTGCGCCAGCAAGCTCAAACGCTGGGAAGACGTGATTGATCTCGGCCGGCGTCTGCAGCGTGTCAGGGACAACGCGCAGGCCATGGATCTGCTCCTGAACGGCCTGTTCAACCTCGGCCGGCGCGATGAACTCGATGCGCTGCTGGAAAATGCCCTGTCGCGTTTCCCGGACAACCCGCAGGTACTGGGACTGTGCGGCGTGCACCTGCTGAAAAAAGGCGAATTTGCGCGCGGCTTCGCCCTGCAGCGCGCCATCCGCATGCGCTATGACCACAATCCCCCGGCCGATCTGCACAAACCTGCACCGGACGAGTGGGACGGGAAACCGTTCGACGGCACCCTGCTGATTGCCGGCGAACAGGGGCTCGGTGAGGAAATCCTGGCCTCCTGCATGCTGAGCGACATTGTGCAGATGGGGCAGCCGGCAGTGGTCGAATGCGAACCGCGACTGCTGCCGCTGTTCCGCCGCTCCTGGCCCACACTCGAATTCGTACCGCGCTTCGCCGGTGAACTGACGCGGCGCACGGCTTCCGGCCAACCGTTCCGGCGCGTGCGCTGCCTTGACCTTGCGCATTTTCTCCGCCGCCAGGATCCGCTGCCACCGCAACCGGCGTGGCTGGTCCCGGATCCCGTGCGGCGCGAAGGATTGCGGGCGCAGTACCGGCAGCGTTTCGGCAACCGGCGCCTGATCGGCATCAGCTGGCGCAGCCATCGCGCGTTCCACAATGGCCCGGACAAGTCCGTGCCCCTGTCTGCACTGCAGCCGCTGCTCGCACGCACCGATGTCGCCTGGATCGATGTCCAGTACGGTGATGTCGGCGACGATCTGGCCGCACTCGATGCCGCCGGCATTGCCCGCCCCTGGCGCGATGCCGGGATCGATGCGACGACGGACCTCGACGGGCTCGCGGCGCAGCTCCTGGCACTGGACATGGTCGTGTCCGTCAGCAACTCCACGGTCCATGTGGCCGGTGCCTGCGGTGCCCCCGGCCTCGTCATGCTGCCGAAAACCCGTCCGGTCCTCTGGTACTGGGGATATGAACGCGACGGCACACCCTGGTATCCGTCGCTGCAACTGCTGCGAAACACGACAGAAAACGACTGGCAGGATCTGGTCATGCAGATCGGCCAACGGATCACGGAAGGCACATGAGCAGTCCGGACACCACATTGCCAGCGGCAGCGCAGGCTGCACTGGACGAAGGCCGGCGACATCACGAGGCACGTGATCTTGCGGCCGCACTGCAGGCGTATCAGCGCGCCAATGCACTGGCGCCCGACAGCGAACCGGTCCTGGCCGCACTCGGTGCACTGGCCATGGATGCCCGGGACTGGCCGGCGGCCGAACGCATTCATCGCCTTCTGGAAACACGCTTTCCCGGCCGGCATCTGGCCCGGCTCGCGCTCGCCGTGTTCAACCAGCAGCGCCATGCCGACGCACTGCCGCTGTTCGAACGCATGGCCGGTGCGGGCAACATCGATGCCAACTGTGCCCTTGCCTATGCGATGTGTCTGGAACGCTGCGGGCATCCGGAGCGCGCCATCGGCGTCATGATCTCGATCTATCGCGCCACCGGCGGCGAACAGATGGCCGTACTGCTCATCTCCGCCTTCCTGCGTCTCGGCCGGCGTGCGGAACTCGACGAGTGGCTCCCGCGCGTGCTGGCTGCCCATCCTGACAACGGGCAGTTGCTGGCCGCACGCTCGGAGCACGGCTTCCTCTCGGGCGATTACGGCACCGGTTTCGATTACGTCCGGCATCGCTGGGCTGTCGCCATGGAGAAACCCAAAGCGGCAGAAATGGCCTGCCCATACTGGGACGGGCAGCCGTTCGACGGCACGTTGCTGGTGACGGCCGAGCAGGGGCTGGGTGACGAAATCCTGTCCTCTTCCATGTTCGAAGAACTGGTTGCACGCGGCCAACACGCCATCATCGATTGCGAGCCACGCCTGCTGCCGGTCTTCCGCCGCTCGTTTCCCGCACTGGCTTTCGCTGACCGCAGCAACCGCGAGCTGGTGCAGTCCGGCCTCGACCCCCGCAACCGCAAGATCGAGGCACTGGAGCTCGGGCGCTTCTTCCGCCGCGACATGGCCGACATGCCACGGCGTACCTCCTGGCTTTCAGCCGACCCGCAGCGCGTGGCCCACTGGCGGCGCTGGCTGGCGGAACAGTTTCCCGGCCGCCGCACTGTCGGCCTGTCCTGGCGCAGCAACCGCCACCTGCTGGGTGACAGCAAGACCATTCCGCTCGGCGCACTCGGAGGTTTGCTGGAAAATCCCGGGCTGGCCTGCATCAACCTCCAGTACGGGGACATCGCTCCCGATCTGGCCACCCTGCCATCGCCTACGGCTTCCCGCCTGCACCTCGCCCCCGGGCTTGATGCAACCCGCAACATCGACGACCTGTTTGCACTCATTGCCGCACTGGATGCCGTGGTTACCTGCAGCAACACCACGGCACATATCGCCGGCGCCCAGGGCATGCCGACTTTCGTGATGCTGCCGGGCAGCCGCTATGTGCTGTGGTACTGGGGCCACGACGGCGCACGCACGCCGTGGTACCCCTCGCTGCAACTGTTCCGTGGCCCGCCACGCAAGGACTGGCAGGCGCTGGCCGGCGACGTCCTGGCAACGCTCGCCGCCATGCCCGGAGCCGGATCGTGAATCCCCTGCAACTGAAGGCCGCGCTTGAAACCTGGCAGGCTGCGCGTGCGCAACACCAGCAGGGGCGCCTGCGCGAAGCCGAAGCCCTGTACCGCAAGGCCATGCAGATGATGCCGCCGAACGCCGAACTGCTGTCCGATTACGGGCGGCTGGCGGAGAACCTGGGTGACTGGCGTGCTGCGGAAAATATCTGGCGCGCTGCCGGCAAGAACGCGCCGGAGCGCTCGTTCGGCGATCATCTCGGGCTGGCCCTGTTGCAACAGGGGAAAACGGCGGAAGCACTGCCCGTACTGGAACAGCATCGCACCCGGCAGCCTTCGGACGCTGCCAGCCTGATCAATCTGGCGGTGTGCCTGAACCTGCTGGATCGCAGCGACGAAGCAATTGCCGCACTGCGCGAGGCGCTGCACGCCCGGCCGGACTATGCCCAGGCTCACGAAGCACTGGTCACGCTGCTGATCAACGGCAGTGACCGCGATGCCGCCAGTGCCGCACTGGCCGACGCGCGACGCCTGCTGCCGGACAATCCCGAACTGCGTTACATGCAGATGGAGCATTTCCTGAAGTGCGGCGACTACGCTTCCGGCTTCGACATGTTCGATGCCCGCTGGCACACGCGCTTCGTCAATGCCGTCGTCAGGCTGCCCCGGGATCGTCTCTGGCAGGGAGAGCCTTTCGACGGGCGCCTGCTGGTGCGCGCCGAACAGGGCATCGGTGACGAACTGCTCTACTCCAGCCTGCTGGCGGACCTGCAGCAACGGCATGCCGACACCGTGGTCGATTGCGACGAACGCCTGCTGCCGCTGTTTGCCCGTTCGTATCCTGCGCTGACCTTCATCCCGCGCCAGACCCCCGAGGACGATCCGCGCAGGAGCGGATATGCGCGGCAATGCCTGATGGGGGACCTGCCACGCCTGTTCCGGCGTGCGGCAGGCGATTTCCCCTCGCGGGCCGGCTGGATATCCCCGGATCCGCAACGCGCCGAAGCCCTGCGGGCCGGGCATTCGGCACGCTTCCCCGGCCGGCTGCGGGTCGGCCTTTCCTGGCGCAGCAGCCACCCCGGCAACGGCGGTGCAAAATCCCTGTCACTGGATCAGCTGGAACCGCTGCTCACCCTGCCCGGCCTGCAGTTCTTCAACCTGCAGTATGGCGATGTACGCGCCGAACTGGATGCCTTCGCGGCACGTACCGGCATCGTCATCCACAACGAGCCGTCCGTGGATCCGATGAACGATCTGGACGGGCTGGCGGCAGAAATCGCCACGCTTGATCTCGTGATATCGACCAGCAACAGCACCGTGCATCTGGCCGGCGCCCTTGGCACGCCCGTGTGGGTGATGCTGCACCGCGACCGTGGACTGCCCTGGTACTGGCGCTACGACGGCGAGACCGTACCCTGGTACCCGAATACCCGGCTTTTCCGCTGCCCCCGCCGCGGCGAATGGGCACCGGTCATTGCCGGCATCCGCGAGCAACTGACCCGTCTGGCGGCAGCCCGGCCAGGCCGGTAAGGCCGGGAAACGGTTCACTCATGCACTGCCCAAGCCGGCAGTCATCCAGTATTCTCAATGCCCCGACCACCGATGTCGGGCAAGAACAAGAACACGCCCTGTCCGGAAACACCCATGATCCGCGTTTTCATAGGCTACGACCGTCGTGCCGGCATGATCTACGACGTGTTTGCACACAGCATCATGCGCCGTGCTTCACAACCGGTTGCCATCACACCGCTGCACATCGACACGCTCGGGCAATACCTGAAGCGGGAAATCAACCCGCTGCAGTCCACCGAGTTCTCGTTCTCCCGCTTTCTCACCCCGTCCCTGTGCGGCTTTGAGGGCTGGGCCCTGTTTTTCGACAACGACATGGTCATGCTGGACGACATTGCCCGGCTGTGGGCCCTGCGTGACGACCGCTACGCCGTACAGGTGGTCAAGCACACCCATCAGCCCAAGGAAGCCACCAAGTTCCTCGGCGAGGTCCAGACCAGCTACGAAAAGAAAAACTGGTCCAGCGTGATGCTGTTCAACTGTGCCCGTTGCACCGCGCTGACCCCGGAATACGTCAGCAAGGCCAGCGGCCTGGAGCTGCACCAGTTCAAATGGCTGGCCGGCGATCACGAGATCGGCGAGATTCCTCATCGCTGGAACCATCTGGTCGACTACGACCCGCTGCTGCCGGCCGGCGAGGTTTCCAACCTGCACTACACGCTCGGCGGCCCCTATTACTCGGCCTACCGCAACTGCGGCTACGCCGATGTCTGGCTGGCCGAACGCGATCATCTCCTGCACATGGAAGAGCGCAAGCTCAACGCCTGAGGTACCACACCATGACCTTCTCCCGCGCCAATCCCAGCCCCCGCTACACCTCGCTGGTGGCCATGTATCGCGAAATGCATTTCGAAGGCGAGAAATTCCTCGGCATTCCTCCGGAGAAGACCTTCCCCGGCCAGAGCCTTCCGCCACATGCCGGACGCATCAAGACCTACATCGACAAATACGGCGCCAAAACGCTGCTCGATTACGGATGCGGCAAGGGCGGCCAATATCAGCCCATGAACGTCAATGTGAACGACGGCCGTGTCTTCAGCAGCATCCCGGAGTTCTGGGGAACCACCGTCAAGCTCTACGATCCGGCCTATACCCCCTTTTCCGAACTGCCGACCGGCAAGTACGACATCGTCATCTCCACCGACGTACTGGAGCACTGCCCGGAAGACGATGTGGACTGGATCGTTGACGAGATCTTCAGCTACGCCAACAAGGTCGTGTATGCCAACGTGGCCTGCTATCCGGCCAGCAAGCGCCTGCCCAACGGCGAGAACGCCCACACCACCATCAAGCCGCTGGAGTACTGGCACGACGTGTTCGTTCGTACGGCCGCAAAGCACAACAACCTTCCCTGGATACTCGTCATCGACGAGCGCATCAACGAGAACGGCCAGATGAAGGCCCTGCAGCGCACCGTTTCCAACATTCCGGCCTGACAGAACGGGGCAACAAAAAAAGCCCGGCCATGGCCGGGCTTTTTCGTTTCCGGGAAGGCGACTGCCGTCAAACGCCCTGCAGCTTGGCGAAGTGCAGGATGACGTTGCGCTTGACGTTCTCGTCCGTAATCGGCTCGACGCCGTGATAGGACTTCGGCCCCACCACGAAGCCGAACATGCTGTTGGGAATGAACGGCATGGTTTCGGCACGGATGAAACGATCGTGGGGATGATGCTGGCCGGAAATCCCCGGCGGGATGTCGTTGCCCTTCGGCACGTAGACAGACGTGCCCAGATGCCTCTGCGAGGAATCTTCCGGGCAATAGAACAGGGTGCTGACCAGCCGGTGCTCGGCGTCCGTGTGCGGACCGATGGCGTAGTTGGTGTGGTCCTGTACCAGCAGGCCATCGGCGGACACGGCGATCTGTGACGGCAGGGTACGGCCCTTCAGGATCCACTGCTTGTAGTGGTTGATGATGAACTGCAGGAAGGACGGACCGCAGAACCAGCCGGAAAACTCCTGCCAGAAACTGCGTGCCTCCCAGGCCTCATCCTTTTTGTCCAGTTTGAGCAGGGAAATGATGTGGCGATCCTTGTAGGCATCACCCACCCGGCCCGTCTCGGAAATGGACTGGAAGTGCTCCATGCCCGGCCACAGGGCCAGGATCTTCCGGTAGTACTCGTCGGGGAACACGTTCTCCACGAAGAAATGCGGATACGGATACTCGCGCACCGGCGTGTTCGCAATCCGGTACTTGACGTACTCCTCGACTTCCCGAATCTGCATGACGGGTCTCCGCGCTTCAGGAACGCACGAAAATGTAGTTGCCAACGCCCTTGAACGCGCCCTCCTTGCGCTGCGCCTTGTCGACCTGGTCCTGCGACCAGCCGAAGCCCAGCGACTCCATGAGGCGTACAGTTTCCATGTGGTCCTCGCGCCGGGTGTTGATCTCGATCAGGACCGACTTCACTTCCGGCCGGCGCAGCGTGCCGCGCGCACCCGCAATGACCTTGTGCTCGATGCCGTCGACATCGATCTTGATGTGGTCAGGCACCGGCATGCCGTGCTGTTCCACCAGTGAGTCCAGGGTAACGGCGAAGCAGCCCTGGGAAAAACCCGGCCGGAACTCCCGGCCGTCGAAATCGATGGTCTCGCCGAAGTTGTGGCAGGAACCGGCAATTTCGAAACGACTCAGGTGCAGCTTGTCGAAGCTCATGCCGTCCGACAGCGCCACCGGATAGGCCTGGACCAGCTTGTCCAGCCGGTTGCTGAAAATATTCTTGTTCAGCAGCGCGAAATTCTGTGACTCCGGCTCAAAGGCCAGCACACGGACATCCCGCAGGGCGGCCGCGTAGATGGTGTACATGCCGACATTGGCGCCGACGTCGTACAGCAGGCTGCCCGGCGCGAAACCGTTGAGCCACTGGATGGTGTCGGGCTCTTTCTCGAACAGCGTCTGGACACGCCACGCCGCGCCGCGGTTCGGCGTGTTGTAGACGATCGTCCTCTCTCCGGCCTTGACCGACACCGAGGGGTTGAGCTGCTCGTACTGCTCGAGGGTGATCTGCTGCATGGAAAAGCCTGGTGTTGTTGTTATGCCCGGCCGGTGGCCGGACCTCGTGTTTTACCAGAGTCCAGCCGCCCGTGCCATGCGCGGGCTTTACTTGTAATAAGCGTTTTCACGAACCGTATGGTCGGTCTTGTCACGTACGCCCCGAAGCTCCGGAATGCGCTCCATCAGGGTTTTCTCGACACCGTCGCGCAGGGTCATGTCCACCGCGGAACACCCCTGGCAACCACCGCCGAATTCCAGTGTCGCAACGTTGTCTTCCGACAGCTCGACCAGCGACACGTTGCCGCTGTGTGACGCCAGCTGCGGATTGATCTCGCTGTACAGGATGTAGTTGATCTTCTCTTCCAGCGAGGCATCCGGACGCAGGTCGGGCACCTTGGAACGCGGAGCCCGGAAGGTGAGCTGGCCACCGAGGGAGTCCTTCTTGTAGTCGATCACGGCGTCGACCAGATACGGCTCGCTCTTGCCCTCGATCCAGGCCGTGAAGCCTTCGTACTCGAACGGCTTGTCACCCGGGACTTCCTCGCCCGGCAGGCAATAGGCCATGCAGCACTCGGCATGCGGGGTGCCCGGGCGCTCGACAAAGATGCGCACGGCGATGCCCGGCTGCTCCTGCTTGGCCAGCAGGGCCCGCAGGTACTCCTGGGCCGGCGGCTTGATGTCGACAAGGACTTCGCTCATGGGGTAATACCCTAGCAAAACAGTCGGATTTGGGGGATCGGCATTATACGCAGCCCGGGCCCGGCCGCACCGGGGGCCAGCCAGCCCTCTTCTTTCGTTACACTTGCGCCCCTTTCAGGCCCGCCAACGCCCCCGGACCCCATGACCGACCGCGCCAGCCGTACCGCTGCCCTGCATGCCGCCCTTGCCCGCCGCATCCTGATCCTGGACGGCGCCATGGGCACCATGATCCAGCAGCACAACCTGCAGGAAACGGACTACCGGGGCGAACGTTTCCAGGGGCACCCGCACGACCTCAAGGGCAACAACGACCTGCTGGTCCTCACCCGGCCGGACGTAATCAGCGGCATCCACCGCCAGTATCTGGAAGCCGGTGCCGACATCCTCGAAACCAACAGTTTCAACAGCACGCGCGTCTCCCAGGCCGATTACCACCTGGAAGACATCGTGCCGGAACTGAACCGCGCGTCCGCCGCGCTGGCACGGAAAGTCGCCGACGAGTTCACGGCGAAAAATCCGGACAAACCGCGCTTCGTCGCCGGCGTGCTCGGCCCGACCAGCCGCACCGCATCGATCTCGCCGGACGTGAACAACCCGGGCTTCCGCAACACCTCGTTCGACGAACTGGTCGCCAACTACATCGAGGCGACCGAAGGGCTGGTGGCCGGCGGTGCCGACATCATCCTGATCGAAACCGTGTTCGACACCCTCAACGCGAAAGCGGCGGTATTCGCGGTGCAGGAATATTTCGCCCGGGCCGGGTTCGAATTGCCGGTCATGATTTCCGGCACCATCACCGATCTTTCCGGCCGCACGCTGTCCGGCCAGACGGCGACTGCCTTCTGGTATTCGCTGCGCCATGCCAAACCGCTGTCGATCGGCCTTAACTGCGCACTGGGTCCGAAGGAGCTGCGTCCGTATGTCGAGGAGCTGGCCACCGTTGCCGACACCCGGATTTCCGCGCACCCCAACGCCGGCCTGCCGAACGCTTTCGGCGGCTACGACCTCGAGGCCGCCGACATGGCGCCGGTGGTGGCCGAGTGGGCGCAGAGCGGCTTCCTGAACATCGTCGGCGGCTGCTGCGGCACGACGCCGGCACACATCAAGGCCATAGCGGACGCAGTGGCGAAATTTCCGCCGCGCGTGGTGCCGGACATTCCGCCGGCCTGCCGTCTGTCCGGTCTGGAACCCTTCGTGATCGAACGCGGGAAATCGCTGTTCGTGAACGTTGGCGAGCGTACCAACGTCACCGGCTCCAGGGCCTTTGCGAAACTGATCCTGCAGGAGAATTTCGACGAGGCCCTGGCCGTCGCCCGCCAGCAGGTGGAGAACGGCGCACAGGTGATCGACGTCAACATGGACGAGGGCATGCTGGATTCGCAGGCCGCCATGGTGAAGTTCCTGAACCTCTGCATGAGCGAGCCGGACATCGCGAAAGTGCCGGTGATGATCGACTCCTCGAAGTGGGACATCATCGAGGCCGGCCTGAAGTGCGTACAGGGCAAGTGCATCGTCAACTCCATTTCCATGAAGGAAGGCGAGGCCGAGTTCCTGGCGCGCGCGAAACTGTGCCAGCGCTACGGCGCCGCCGTGGTGGTGATGGCCTTCGACGAGACGGGCCAGGCCGACACCTACGAGCGCAAGGCGCAGATCTGCCAGCGCTCCTATGAGCTGCTGACCGGCATCGGCTTTGACCCGGCCGACATCATCTTCGACCCGAACATCTTCGCGGTGGCCACCGGCATCGAGGAGCACGCCCGCTACGGCCTGGACTTCATCGAGGCCTGCGCCTTCATCCGCGACAACCTGCCGCACGCGCTGTCGTCCGGCGGCGTCTCCAACGTGTCATTCTCGTTCCGCGGCAACAACCGCGTGCGCGAAGCCATACACGCGGTATTCCTGTACCACGCCATCCGTGCCGGCCTGAACATGGGCATCGTCAATGCCGGGGCGCTGGAGATCTACGAGGAAGTACCGCCGGAACTGCGTGAGCGCATCGAGGACGTGATCCTCAACCGCCGCACCGACGCCGGCGAGCGTCTGCTGGAGATCGCCGAGCAATTCAAGGGCGATGCGGCACAGAAACAGGCCGAGGACCTCGCCTGGCGCGAACTGCCGGTGAACAAGCGCCTTGAGCATGCACTGGTCAAGGGCATCACCCAGTGGATCGTCGAGGACACCGAGGAGGCCCGCCAGCAGGCGAAGCGCCCGATCGAGGTGATCGAGGGTCCGCTGATGGCCGGCATGAACGTGGTCGGCGACCTGTTCGGCGCCGGCAAGATGTTCCTGCCGCAGGTGGTGAAATCCGCACGCGTGATGAAGCAGGCGGTTGCACACCTGATCCCGTTCATCGAGGCCGAGAAAGGCCCGGGCGCCCAGTCCAAGGGCAAGGTGCTGATGGCCACGGTGAAGGGCGACGTGCACGACATCGGCAAGAACATCGTCGGCGTGGTCATGGCCTGCAACGGCTACGATGTGGTCGACCTGGGCGTCATGGTGCCGGCAGAAAAGATCCTGAACACCGCGCGCGAGGAGAAAGTCGACATCGTCGGCCTCTCCGGCCTGATCACGCCGTCGCTGGACGAGATGGTGCACGTGGCGAAGGAGATGGAACGCCAGGGCTTCGACATCCCGCTGCTGATCGGTGGCGCCACCACCTCCAAGGCGCACACCGCCATCAAGATCGAACCCGGCTACAGGCGCGGTGTCACCGTCTATGTGCCGGATGCCTCGCGTGCGGTCGGCGTGGCGACCTCCCTGCTCTCCCGGGACCTGAAGGAACCGTTCGTGGCCGAGCGCCGGGCCGAGTACACCGAAATCCGCGAGCGGGCAAAGAACCGCGCGCCGAAAGGCACCGTCGTACCGTATGCCGACGCGCCGGCACGCGGCACGCCGATCGACTGGGCCGCGTACAAACCGAAAACGCCGACCTTCATCGGCACGAAGACCTTCAGCAACATCGACCCGAACACGCTGCTGCCCTACATCGACTGGACCCCGTTCTTCCTGAGCTGGGAGCTGGTCGGCAAGTACCCGAAGATCTTCGACGACGCCGTGGTCGGTGAGGAAGCGCGCAGGCTGTGGAAGGACGCGCAGGCCATGCTGGACAAGCTGCTGCACGAGCCTTCGCACCGCGACCGCATCCGCGCCAATGCCGTGATCGGCTTCTGGCCGGCCAACCGCGTCGGCAGCGACGATGTCGCCGTCTACGCGGACGCCACACGCACGCAGGAACTCGCCCGCTTCCACTTCCTCCGCCAGCAGATCGCCGTCGAGGGAAAACCGCTGCGCTCGCTGGCCGATTTCGTGGCGCCGAAAGAGTCCGGCGTCACCGACTGGATCGGCGGTTTCGCAGTGACCGCCGGCCTCGGCGTGGAAGACATCGCGAAGGACTACGAGAAAAAAGGCGACGACTACAGCGCCATCATGGTGAAGGCACTGGCCGACCGCTTCGCGGAAGCGCTGGCCGAATACGCGCACGCACGCGTACGCCGCGAATTGTGGGGCTATGCCGCCGGCGAGAGTCTCGACAACGACCAGTTGATCCGCGAGGAGTACACGGGTATCCGCCCGGCCCCGGGTTACCCGGCCTGCCCCGACCACACCGAGAAGGGCATTCTGTTCCGCCTGCTGGATGCGGAAAAAGCCACCGGCATGACGCTGACCGAGAACTTCGCCATGTGGCCGCCCTCTTCCGTCAGCGGCTTCTACTTCGCGCATCCGGAAAGCAACTACTTCAACGTCGGCAAGCTCGACCGTGACCAGGTGGCCGACTACGCCGCCCGCAAGGGCATGACCGTACCCGAAGCCGAACGCTGGCTGAGTCCGCATCTGGGCTACGACCCCTGACCCGTCACTCCGGATCAGGCCCGGCACCGTCGGCAGACGTATTTGCCCCTGCGGGGCAAATACTTAGGTACAACACCCGATGGGCCGGCCGGGGGTCGGCCGATATCGTGACGACAGACGGACAGGGCCGCGTCCGTTGCCAGTCCCGAGTCCGGTTCCGATGTCCGAACAGCCTTCCCAGCACGACCCGCTCCAGCGCCCCACCAACCTCAGCATCCTCGGCGTGACGGTGTTCGTCGTGGTCGTGGTCGTGGCGGTCGCCCTCACCCTCTACGCCCCCACCGGCTGACGCCGATTCAATCGGCTCAGGCGAATATCCATATCGTTCCTTTGCGCTTTGACCGTTGATGACGGGCTGGTAACCTTGCGGCCGTTTTTGTTGACGCCGCTTCCGGGAAGCCCATGTACGTCTATTCGGACATCGACCGCCGCCTGCTGGACGAACGCATCGTCCAGTTCCGCGACCAGACCGAACGTTTCCTCGACGGCTCGCTGAGCGCCGACGAGTTCCGTCACCTGCGCCTGCGCAACGGCCTGTACATCCAGCGCTATGCGCCCATGCTGCGCATCTCCGTGCCCTACGGCATGCTCAACAGCCGGCAGCTGCGCAAGCTGGCCCATATCGCGCGCCACTATGACAAGGGCTATGCCCACGTCAGCACCCGCCAGAACATCCAGTTCAACTGGCCGCATCTGGAAGACGTGCCGGAAATCCTGGCTGAACTGGCCACGGTCGAGATGCACGGCATCCAGACCAGCGGAAACTGTATCCGCAACATCACCACCGATCACTTTGCCGGCGTGGCTGCCGACGAGACGGCGGACCCGCGCCCCTGGTGCGAACTGATCCGGCAATGGGCGACCTTCCACCCGGAATTCAACTGGCTGCCGCGCAAGTTCAAGATCGCCGTCACGGCCAGCGAGAAAGACCGGGCAGCCTGGCTGTTCAACGACATCGGCGTACGTCTGGACCGTGTCGAGGACGGCGTAACGTACTTCAGCGTGCAGGCCGGCGGCGGCCTGGGTCGCACCCCCATGGTCGGCGTCGTCATCCGGGAAAACCTGCCGGGCGAGGACCTGATTTCCTACCTGGAAGCGGTGCTGCGCGTGTACAACCAGCACGGCCGCCGCGACAACAAGTACAAGGCCCGCATCAAGATCATCGTCAAGGCCTTCGGCCGGGACACCTTCGCGAAGATGGTCGACGACGAATGGCAGTGGATCAAGGACGGCCCCATGAAGGTGCCCGCGGCCGGGATCGAACGCCTGCAATCCTTCTTCACGGAGCCGGCCTACCAGCCGCAGCCGGCCAGTGATCCCCGCGTCGACGGTCTGCTGGCCAACGACCAGACCTTCCGCTTCTGGCACCGCAACAACGTGTTCGCGCACCGCGTGCCCGGCCATGCCATCGTCATGCTGTCGCTGAAACCGACCGGCGTGGCGCCCGGCGACGTGACCGACGAGCAACTGGATGCCATCGCCGACCTGGCCGACAAGTACAGCTTCGGGGAGGTGCGTTCCACGCACGACCAGAACCTGGTGCTGGCCGACGTGAAGGTATCCGATCTGCCGGACCTGCACTACGCACTCAGGGAGCTCGGCTTCGCCACCCCGAACATCGGCAAGCTGACCGACATCATCGCCTGCCCGGGCGGTGACTTCTGCTCGCTGGCCAATGCCAAGTCGCTGCCGATTGCCGAGCAGATCCAGCGCCGCTTCGACGATCTGGATTACCTGTACGACATCGGCGACATCGACCTGAACATATCCGGCTGCATGAACGCCTGCGGACATCACCACGTCGGCCACATCGGCGTACTGGGCGTGGACAAGAAGGGCGAGGAGTTCTACCAGATCCAGATCGGCGGCAACATGGGCCACGACGGCTCGCTGGGCGAGGTGCTGGGCCCGTCGTTCTATGCCGACGAAGTCGCAGACGTCGTGGAAAAGCTCATTGACGTCTACATGGAAAAGCGCAGCAACGAAGGCGAGCGCTTCATCGAGACCTTCCGCCGTATCGGCATTGAACCGTTCCGCGAGCGTGTGTATGCGAAAGATCATTCTTGACCGCGATCTGGCCGACGACCGCTGGATCTATCTCGCGGACGACCAGCCAGCCCTGCCGGGCACCGATGTCGTGGTATCGCTGACCCGCTTCAAGGCGGAAACAGAGGCCCTGCTGGGCCGCGAGGGCGGCCTGGGTGTACGCATCGATGCCGGCGAAGGCATTGCCGACATCGTGCCGCACCTGTCCGGCATCGCCCTGGTGTGCGTGAACTTCCCGGCATTCCACGACGGCCGCGGGCTCTCCTACGCACGGGAGCTGCGCGAACGGCACCGTTACGGCGGCCAGATCCGCGCCGTCGGCGATGTGCTGCGTGACCAGGTGCACGGCATGTACCGCTGCGGCATCAATGCCTTCGACGTGAAGGAAGGCACCTCCGTCGTCGATGCCCTGAACGGGCTGGACGATTTTTCCACGGGTTACCAGGGCGACGTCTACGACCCCCGACCGGTCTACCGCCGCTGAATCCGGCCTGATCCGGCAACCTTGCGGGGTGAAGCACGCATCGCACCGCAAGGCCGTGGCACAATTCCCGCCATGGGCAGTCTCGAATCCTCCTTCTTCCTGATCTTCACCGGTGCCGCATTGCTGGCCACGGTGGCGCTGCAACTGCGCCAGCCGATCCTCGTGGCCTACATCGCGCTGGGCGCACTGCTTGGCCCGTTCGGATTCGGTGCAGTCAACGACACCGAGCTGCTGAACCAGATCTCGCGTATCGGCATTGCCTTCCTGCTGTTCATGCTGGGGCTGGACCTGCAACCGCAGAGTCTGATGCGCCTGTTCGGACGCATGACCCTGGTGACCGCCGGCAGCAGCCTCGCCTTTGCCCTGGCCGGGTTCGCCATTGCCCTGTTGTTCGGGTTCGGTACGGTCGAATCAGCCGTGATCGGCGTGACCATGATGTTTTCCTCGACCATCATCGCGCTGAAACTGCTGCCGACCACCGCACTGCACCACAAGCACACCGGCGAACTCGTGATCGGCGTGGCGCTGCTGCAGGACGTGCTGGCGATTCTCGCGCTGATCCTGCTGGCCGGTGACCCGGAGAGCCATGACCCCGGGAACCTGGCGCTGACACTGGTGGCCCTGCCCTCGCTGGCGATCATCGCCGGTGCAGCCGTGCGTTTCGTGCTGGTGCCGCTGTTGCTGCGGTTCGACCGTTACAAGGAATACATCCTGCTGCTGGCCGTCGGCTGGTGCCTGGGGGTCGCAGAGCTCGCGCACGCCGCCGGGCTGTCGCGTGAAATCGGCGCCTTCATCGCCGGTGTGGCACTGGCATCCAGTCCGATCGCGTTCTACATCGCGGAGCAGCTGAAGACCCTGCGGGATTTCTTCCTGGTGATGTTCTTCTTCACCGTCGGCGCCGGCTTCAACCATGGCCTGCTGGGCGATGTCACCCTGGCAGCCATCGTGCTGGCCGCAGCCATGCTGGTACTGAAGCCGGTGGTTTTTGCCGCCCTGCTGAAAGCCGTAAAGGAACCGCCGGACGTCGCCTGGGAAATCGGCTTCCGGCTCGGACACTGCAGCGAATTCTCCCTGCTGCTGGCCTATCTCGCGGTCAGCTCCGGCCTGCTGGGTGAAACGGCTTCGGTGCTGATCCAGGCCACCACGATTGCCACCATGCTGGTGGCCTCCTACATCGTGGTGTTCCGCTATCCCTCGCCGATTGCCGTCAGCGACCGCCTGCGACGCGACTGAACGCCGGCCGCATCAGTCGCCCGTCACGCGCACCAGTATCCGGCCAGCCGTGCCGCCCCGGAGCATCCGCTCGCCATAATCCGGCACCTGCTCCAGCCCGATCTCCTCGGTGATCGAGGCCAGCGTCGGCAGACGCCACTCGTTGGCCAGCAGGTCCCACATCTGCAGCTTGATATCGAGCGGCAACTCGACCGAATCCACGCCCAGCAGGTTCACACCGCGCAGGATGAACGGAAACACGTTGCCGCTGAAGTTCGCGCCGGCCGTCAGGCCGCAACAAGCGACGCTGCCACCGTATTTCGTGGCCTTGACCGCGTTGAACAGAATGTCGCCGCCCACCGTGTCGACCACGCCGGCCCAGCGTTCCTTGAGCATGGCCTTCTCGCTGCCGGCCAGCAGCGCCTCGCGACCGATCACATCCTGGGCGCCGATGCCCTTCAGCCAGGCCGCGCGGTCAGCCTTGCCGCTGCCGGCAATCACGGAAAATCCGTGCTGCGCCAGCAACATCACGGCAACGGAGCCGACACCGCCGGACGCACCGGTCACCAGGACTTCACCCTGCGACGGCGCAATACCGACCTGCAGCAACGAATCCACGCACAAGGCCGCAGTAAGGCCGGCCGTGCCGAGCGCCATCGCCGTGCGCAGGTCAAGGCCAGGCGGGGCCGGCACCACCCAGGACGCCGGCACGCGGATGCATTCGCCGAAACCGCCGTCCGTGTTCATGCCCAGGTCGTAGCCGGTCACGATCACCCGGTCGCCGGCCTTCACCTGCGCTGACGACGAAGCCACCACCGTACCGGCGGCATCGATGCCGGGCGTGTGCGGATACTTGCGGGTCACGCCCTTGTTGCCGGACAACGACAGCGCGTCCTTGTAGTTGAGCGAGGACCAGGCGACACGGACCGTCACTTCGCCGGCCGGCAGCTCGTCCGGCGTGCGCTCGACCAGGCGGGTCACGTAGCCACCGTTTTCCTCGAACACGCGCAGGGCGCGAAATGCAGTCATGGCATCGGCTCCGTCATTCCTGTTTCAGAGAACCCGGCGGTTGACCGCCCGGCCCCACCAGCGGGTCAGCACGCGATCCAGCGTGCCTTCGGCCACAAAACCCATGCGCTCGGCCAGGGTACGGCGATGGTGCCAGTGCACCAGGAAAACGTCGGAATCCTTCGCGGCATTGACCAGGTATTCGTCGCTGGTCATGAGCTCGTCAACCAGCTTCAGATCCCTGCCACGCAGTGCAAACCAGTGCTCGCCGGTCGCCACGGCCGCCAGATCCACCTGCGGGCGCCACTGACCGATGAAGGACTTGAACAGGACATGTGCGTCTTCCAGCTCTTCCCGGAATTTCTCCCGCGCCTTGTCCGTGTTTTCACCAAACACGGTCAGCGTGCGCTTGTATTCACCCGCCGTATGCAGCTCGACATCGATGTCGTGTTTCTTGAGAAGGCGGTGGAAGTTCGGCAGCTGGGCGACCACACCGATCGAGCCGACGATGGCAAACGGGGCGGCCATCACGCGATCCGCCACGCAGGCCATCATGTAGCCACCGCTGGCGGCGATCTCGTCCACGCAGACAGTCAGGGGAATCCCTGCCCGGCGGATGCGCTCGAGCTGGGACGCGGCAAACCCGTAGCTGGTCACCAGGCCGCCGCCACTCTCGAGCCGGACCACGACTTCGTCCTTTGCGCCGGCCACGGCCAGCACGGCCGTGATCTCGTTGCGCAAGTCGTCCACGGCCGAAGCACGGATGTCGCCATCGAAATCCAGCACGTACACCCGGCGACGCGGGTTTTCCACCTCGCTCTTTTCCCGTTCCTTGTCCGCTTTCTTCCGGGCCTTGTGCTCACGCTTGAGGATTTCTTCCGGCAGGACCTCCTCGCGGATCCGCTCGGCCATGTCCTCGAAGGCATCGTTCAGGTTCTCGACCCGGATCTCGCCGTGTCCGCCCTGACGCTGGCTGCGCCGGGACATCGAGGCAATGCCGCCTATCACGAACAGAAGGGCAATCACCACGGTCACCGCCTTGAGCAGGAACAACCCGTAGTCGGCAAGAAATTCCATGTAACGTTCTCCGGCAATGACGCAGGCAGGTTCAGCGGGACAGGCTCGGCCAGTTGCCGGATAATCGCCACGGTTTTGCGGCAGGGCCGCAATCACCGCGGGCCCGTCCCGGGGCCGGCCATCTTAGCAGAGCCCCTGCGCACAAGGCCGCTCCGGCGCAGCCCCTTACGTACAACGGCCGGGAACAGTACATGGGCGAAATACATCTGGTCCGGCACGGGCAGGCTTCGTTCGGCGAACCCGAATACGACCGCCTGTCCGGCACGGGCATCCTGCAGAGCCGGCGACTGGGTCGCTGGTGGCACAGCAACGGCATCCGTTTCGATGCCGTGTACAGCGGCGAGCGGGAACGGCAGAAAGACACCGCCACACTGGCCCTGCAGGAAACCGGCATGGCCGATGCCGCGCAACGCCTGAAGATCAATCCGGCCTTCAACGAGCTCGACGCGGACCGACTGCTGCGTCATGCCATGCCGCACATGATCCTGCGCGAACCACAGCTGGCAGCCATGGTCATGGACCTGAAAGCGCACCGCGCGCAATTCCGTGATGTCTTCGCGCGCATCGTCGACGACTGGATTGCCGGCCGCTGGCCCGATGCCGGCATCGGCAGCTGGCAGGAGTTCTCCGGACGGGTGCATGCCGGCCTGGAGGCCATTGCCCGCACGCACGGCGCAGGCCGGAAAGTCGCGGTCTTCACCTCGGGCGGCCCCATCACCGTCCTGCTGCAGAAGCTGGGGGCCGCACCGGCAGACCGGCTGGACTGGAATATCGCCAACACGTCAGTGACGCGATTGACCTACGACGATGACGGCAATTTCCGCGTGCACGAGATCAGGACGCTGCCGCACCTGACCCCGGCAGACAACGATCTGGTCACGCACATCTAGCCGGATCGACACCCGGCTCAGTTGCCGACACTCTTGAGGGCATCCTCGGCGGCACTGTTGGCCGGCACCACGGCCAGGCCGGTCTCGCCCATGCGCAACTCGAAAATGGCGCCATCGGCAGCCGGCACCATGGACACGTTGGTACGGCTCGCCTCGGCGATGGCGCTGCCGTTCTCGTATGTGCTTTCCCACATGTCGAATCCCAGTGCCGGGCGCGTCACCAGCAGGAAGTCACCGTGATCCTTGGCAGCTTCGTCCTCCAGCGAGAAATAACGGCCGGAGAGTCTTTCCAGTTCGAAGGAAGGCGGCGTATCGAACATCGCGCCCAGACCCTTGTAGCGCAGCAGGCGCACATCCAGCTGCCAGAGATCGCCCTGCAGCTCATGCACACGCCGGTCGCCATTGCTTTCGGCAATGGTGATCCGCCACTGCTGCGGCGCCATGTTCTCGAAGCTGAGCGTGGCCATGGGCACATCGGAGCGCACACCCTGGTACTTGAACAGGCTGGCCGCGATCAGCACCGCATACAGGGCTGCTGCCGCCAGCAGGAAGCCGGCCGTGCCGCGCAGCCACTGCAGGAACCAGGTCTCGCGGAAAAAAAGCCAGGCGGCACCGCCCAGACACAGCACGGCGAACACCACCAGCAACCCTGCCACCCATTCAACGCCCATCGTCCTCTCCTGAATCTCCGTGCCGTGCGGCGTTCCGCCAGGCATCGATCAACCGGCGGGATATGGACCCTGCCGGCGGTACCAGCGGCAGGGCATCCGGGGCAAACCAGTCCGCCTCGACAATTTCCTCGCCATCCACCGCGATCTCGCCACCGGCCCACTCCGCGTGGAAGCCGAGCATCAGCGAATGCGGGAACGGCCAGGACTGACTGCCGATGTAACGCGGTGACCGGACCTGCACGCCGACTTCTTCCCTGACTTCCCGCGCCAGCGCTTCCTCGACGTTCTCGCCGGCTTCGACAAACCCGGCCAGCGTACTGAACATGCCCGGAGGAAAATTCGGGGAACGCGCCAGCAGCGCCCGGTCGCCACGCGTGACCAGCACGATCACGCAGGGCGCGAGGCGAGGATACTGTGTGTAGCCGCAGGCGGTACAGACCATGGCCCGGTCGCTGGCATGCGGTGTCGCCGGGCTGCCGCAACGACTGCAGTGGCGGTGGTCAACGGCCCAGTCCAGCACCTGGCGGGCGCGGCCTGCCAGCGCGAACAGCATGGGGTCACTGGCCACCAGCAGGCGGCGCAACTCCTCGAAGTACATGCCGGGCGGCGCCTGCGTACCGGCCGGAAGGCCCACGGCGTACACATGCCGTCCGTCTAAGACACCCAGATAATGGCGGGCAATGCTGTCCAGCCCGGTCAGACCGAAACTGCGCAGCAGCGGGAACGGTACCGCGCCGCCCTCCTCCAGCAGCAACACCCGGCCGTCGAGTACGGCGATCCACCAGTGCTCGCCGACGGGAGACTCCGGCGGCTGCACCGCTGCGCGGAAGCGTTCGCCACCCTGCTTCATGCGTTCAGCGGGATGCCCGCTTCACCACCGGCGAGCCGAGTTCTTCCATGCTGAGTTCGGCGATTTCCAGCACACCTTCGCCAATCGGCTTGTGCTCTTCCATGCTTTCGAGGAAGTAATCGACGCTGGTGATGGCATCGGCCAGCGTTTCCATGTCGTTGGCGCCCGGCGTCGGCAGGTCCGGATTCAGCAGCCGGCTCTCGATGTAGCCGGTGCACGCCTCGAGCACGCCGACGGCACGGTCCAGGTTCAGGAAACGCAGGCCGCCGGCAACATCCTTGAGTGTCTTCGGAATGTTGTTCAGGTGAATGCGGTCGAAATTCGCCTCGATGTAGGACGTGATGCCGCGCTTGGCCAGTGCGATGCCGGAACGGCATTCGGCCAGTACCGTCTTGCGGGCATCGTCGAGCTGGTACAGCGACCCGCGGGTTTCGCCTTCCACCGCGGTCTCGCCCGGCGTGAAACGCTTTTCCAGCGTCGCAACGTTGTTCTCCACCGCCAGCATGTCGTCGACCAGACGCTGGAATTCGGCACCGTTCACGTCGATTTCCCGGCTGTCCCAGCCGCGAACCTCATCCGCCCGCTCCTTCAGCAACTGGCTGTCGCGGGTCAGGCCCAGCATCACCAGCGTATGCGCAACCTTGCCGAGCTCCTCGGCAGCACGCGCGTAGCCACCCTCGGCAGAACCGCGCGCTGCCTGGTCGAGCACGTCCTTGAGGGAAGACAGATCGGTGCGTACCTGTCCGGCCACGGTGCGGATCACGGAACCGCCGGGGCCGCTCATCACTTCCTGCTCTTCAAGCAGGCCGGCGGCCGTCGGGCTGTCCGCATGCACGCGATACACCTTGCGGACGGCGCTGCCCTGCGGATCACTGTCGGGCAGCAACGAGGCCAGATACACACTTTCACGCAGCAGGACCTTCGGCGGCTCCTCCCGCAGTGCCTTGCCGCCTTCCGCCGCCACCAGTTTCAGGTGACGGTCGATGCCGCCGAGATAGAGCTTGCGGGTGCGATCAATGACGATGCCTTTCTGGCCGAGCGCCTTGAGCGCACCGCGCGCCGTCCACCACAGACGCCCGGCCGGCGTTCCGCCGCCGAGCTTGTCGATGCGCTCCAGGGCACGATCCATCATCTTCAGATTGGTGGCGATATTCTCGCCACGCAGCACGCCGAGCAGACCCAGCTGGTACATCTGGCGCAGCCGGCGCGTGAGCCGCGCAATCTCGGCATCCGATTCCAGCGCGTCGCCACCCTCACCCGGACGCCGTGCAGCAACATCACAGGGGAAGAACGCACTTTCCGGCACCGGCGGCTTGCCGTTTGTGGCACGCAGGGCATTGATGGCCGGCACCAGCAGCTGCGGCAGGTTGCGGCCCTTGATCTGCAGGTATTCGAGATAACGCCCCAGCACCAGGATGCCGCCGCCCAGGGCCGCGAGCTGGCCTTCGTTCGGGCTGCCGGAAGTCCGGATCTGCCGGCAACCGCTTTCCAGCTCCTGCGCCAGATCAGCAGCGCCCGGCACTTCCAGGATCTTCAGGACGCCCCACACCTGGTGGAACGCTTCAATGCAGGATTCCAGCGCGGCACCGTTGGCGGTATCGCTGACAAACGCCTCGAGTCCGGTTTCCGCCTGCCTGAGCGTGGCGTCGAGCTCTTCCTTCACGAGGTTGAGCGAGGTGGCTCGCTGGATCGCTACCATGGCCTCGTCAGGTCCTTGATTTGGTTGGGGAAGCAGAACCAGGCGGCAGAGCGCCGGCCCGGTTGCGGAGCAAAACTGTGCCACTTTGTCATGAGCTGTGACAACGGGTCAACTTTAACGCGCAACCAGCTGAAAAAAGAGGGAATTCATCCTGCCGAACCCGGCAGCCCGGGCTCCAGCCGGCGCCAGATGCTGCCACCCTTGCCGGACTTGTCCAGGCCGTCCAGCTGGCGCCGGTGCGCCTCCAGCTCGCCGCCGGCAGCAGCCACCACCCGCAGCGCCGGCCTGCCGGCCGGCAGACGCCGGATGACCTCTTCCTTCTCCCCGGCACCGGCCTCGGTGGCCTCACTGCCCAGCAACAGGGCCGTCTGCCCGCCGGTCATGGCCAGGTAGACGTCGGCCAGGATCTCGGCGTCCAGCAGCGCCCCGTGCAGCGTGCGCTGGCTGTTGTCCACCATGTAGCGCTTGCACAGGGCATCCAGGCTGTTGCGCTGCCCGGGGTGGCGGCTGCGGGCCAGTTCCAGCGTGTCCAGCACGGTGCAGTGATCGGACACCCGGCCATGCCGGCCCAGCTGGCCGAACTCGGCGTTCAGGAACGCCACGTCGAAGGGGGCGTTGTGGATGACCAGTTCGGCGCCGGCAATGAAGCCGACCAGCTCGTCGGCCACATCGGCAAAGCGCGGCTTGTCGGCCAGGAACTCCGCCGTCAGTCCATGCACCTCGACGGCGCCGGCATCGATTTCCCGCTCCGGATTCAGGTAGCGGTGCAGTACCCGGCCGGTCGGGCGGCGATCGACCAGCTCGATACAGCCGATCTCGATGATGCGGTGACCTCCCTGGGGATCGAGGCCGGTGGTTTCGGTATCAAGGACGATCTGGCGCATGCCGGGCTCCTGCACCGGCCGCAGCCGGCAGTTCATCGATACCGCGATTGGCCAGCTGATCGGCCAGTTCGTTTTCAGGATGCCCGGCATGTCCGCGCACCCAGTGCCAGCTGACCTCGTGACGGGCCGCCGCCTCGTCCAGCTGCTGCCAGAGATCGGCATTCTTCACCGGCTTGCGGTCAGCCGTTTTCCAGCCGCGCTTTTTCCAGCCGTGCACCCATTCGGTAATGCCTTTCTTCACGTACTCGGAATCGGTGGTGAGCGCGACCCGGCACGGGCGCGTGAGCGCCGTCAGCGCAGCAATGGCCGCCTGCAGTTCCATACGGTTGTTGGTCGTATGCGGCTCACCGCCCCACAGATGTCTTTCACTGCCGCGGAAACGCAGCACGGCGCCCCAGCCGCCGGGGCCGGGATTGCCGCGGCATGCACCGTCGGTAAAGGCTTCGACCAGATTGTTGTTGTCGGCTTCGGTCACGCGTGTGTCATCAGGATTCGTTGCGTGGCAGATGGCGCGGCGTCGTGCCGCCGGTACCGATGCGGCCGGCAACCGGCACGCCGATCGTCAGCGGGCGCTGCTGACGATCGAACCGCCGCACCGGCATCATCGCCGCCACCGACTTGCGGGCGACCAGCACATAGAACATGCCGGCACGCGGCCACAGCCGCTGGCCCAGCGTCTGCAGCCAGCCCAGCCGGCGCGCCGACGCGGTACCCTGCAGCGGCGGCAGATAATACGCGCTCTCGACACCGTCGATGCGGAAATCCAGCAGGCGCAGCCAGTCGCCGACACGCTGGGCGCCGATACAGCGGGCAAACCATGGCGCATCCAGTGCGCCCCAGTGGAACAGCCGCAGGAAACCGAACAGCGACCAGGGATTGCAGCCCACCACCACCAGCGCACCGCCGGGCACGATCACCCGCGCCGCCTCGCGCAATGCCGCATGCGGGTCGTCGTCGAAATCGAGCGTGTGGTGCAGCAGCACCAGATCCAGGCTGTCGTTGCCGAACGGCAGCTGCCCGGTGGCCGCCAGCAATTGCACCGGTTCGGCACCCGCGGTCGCGGCTTCATCCGTGGCCACCAGCACCCGGTGCGGAATACGGCTGGCCGACAGCATGGAAACCGGCCGTGCCGTGCAGATCTGGGCTGCATGGAAACCGAAGATGGCCGGGGTGATGTCGTCGAGCAGGGCCGTTTCCGCCGCCATCAGGCGGGCGCCGGCCGGGCTGTCCAGCCAGGTGCGCAGGTGGGCCCGGAAATTCGGCGGATGACGACGGAACGGTTCCCGGAAAAGGCGCGGCAGGTCCATGACGGCTGGTACCGGTACGCTGGCAATACCTGCAAAGGCTACCTCAATTCCGGATGTCCATACGGCAGGTCCGCAGCGACAATGCCGGGATGGCTGCAGACACCCTGACCGACATCGTTGCACACCCCCGGCTGTTCGCCGTCCCGACCTTCACCGACAACTATGTGTGGGGACTGCGGGCCGTCGGCAGCCGGGATTGCCTGGTCGTTGATCCCGGCGATGCCGGCCCCGTGGCCGCAGCGCTGGAACGGACGGGGCTGCGGCTCACCGCCATCCTGGTGACCCATCACCATGGCGACCACACCGGCGGCATCCGCGTGCTCAAGACGCCCGGCGTCACCGTGTACGGACCCCGCCACGAAATCATCCCGCTCGCCGACCATGCCTGTGGCGACGGCGACCGCATCGCCCTGCCCGGGCTGGGCGAGTTCCGGGTGATCGATGTGCCGGGACATACCGCCGGGCACATCGCCTATGCCGGCATGCTCGACGAACGGCCCCTGCTGTTCTGCGGCGACACACTGTTCAGCGCCGGCTGCGGGCGCCTGTTTGAAGGTACGGCCGAAGAGATGCATGCCTCGCTGCGGACGCTGGCGGCACTGCCGCCCGACACGCTCGTGTGCTGCACCCACGAGTACACCCTGGGGAACCTCCGCTTCGCTGCCGCCGTCGAACCCGGCAACGCCGACATCGCCGCCTGCAGCCACTGGGCCAGGGCGCAGCGGGACGCCGGCCTGCCGACACTGCCCGGCGACCTGGCGCGGGAACTGCGCGTGAATCCGTTCCTGCGTACCGGTGTCACCGAGGTCAGGTCCGCAGCGGCACGCCATGCCGGTCAGGCACCCGACAGCGACGCCGCCGTGTTTGCTGCGTTGCGCCGCTGGAAGGACACATTCCACTGAATGCCGGCTTGCCTTGCCGCTGCCGGCCACGGTTCCTAGAATGCCGACGACCGTTTTCCTCCCCGCCACCCACGAACCGCGTGCGATCCTGATGCTCCGACTCCGTTCCGCCCGCGCTTCGCGCCTGTTGCTGCCGCTCTGCCTGCTCGTGCTGGCCGGATGCCAGAGCCGTGTACCTGCTCCTGCAACCGGCGAGGCAGCCTCCGGCGCCCCCCCCGCCGGCGTCGCGACACCGGCGCCGGCGGTTGCCGGCCCGGGCATCGCCACACCGACCGGTGCCGACGCCGGCATCCCGGCCGCCGTCCTGCCGACACGCAGCAACCTGTGGGATCGCATCCGTGCCGGTTTCCGGTTCGATCTCGACCAGGACAACGAACGCATCGCCGTGCAGCGCAACTGGTATGTGCGCAACCAGCAGTATCTCGACCGCGTGATCGCCCGCGGGTCGCGCTACATGCATTACATCGTCGAGGAAACCGAAGCACGCGACATGCCGACCGAGCTGGCGCTGCTGCCGATCGTCGAAAGCGCCTTCGATCCCTACGCCTATTCGCGTGCACACGCTGCCGGTCCGTGGCAGTTCATCCCGTCCACCGGCAAGATCTACGGCCTGAAACAGACCTGGTGGTACGACGGCCGCCGCGACATCGAAAGTTCGACGCGCGCAGCACTCGATTACCTCGAACGTCTTGCCGCGCGTTTCGACGGCGACTACTACAAGGCTCTGGCCTCCTACAACGCCGGCGCCGGTACGGTCGGCCGTGCCGTCACGCGCAACCTGCGCGCCGGGCGCAAGACCGACTACTGGTCGCTGAAGGTCCCGCAGGAAACCAGTGCCTATGTACCCAAACTGATTGCACTGGCACAGATCGTGCGCGATCCGGCGAAGTACGGCGTGCGCCTGAATCCGGTACCGGACGAACCGCGCTTTGTCTCCGTTTCCGTGGGCCGGCAGATCGATCTCGCGCGTGCTGCCGAAATGGCCGACATACCGATCACCGAACTGGCGTTGTACAACCCCGCGCACAGCCGCTGGGTCACCGATCCGCAGGGCAACCATACCCTGCTGCTGCCGGTGGAGGTGGTCGACTCGTTCCGCGCTGCACTCGCGGCCACGCCGGCCGAGGAACTGGCCGTCACCAGCAACCACCAGGTGCAGCCCGGCGAAACACTGGCAGCCATCGCCGCACAGTACCAGGTGCCGGAAGAAAGCCTGCGCATGGTCAATCATCTTTCAGGCGATGCCGTTGGCCCGGGCGAGACCCTGCTGATTCCGAAACCGCGCGCGTATCTGGCCAGCAACGAGAGCACCTACGAGCCGCGCCTGTTCACGCTCAACAACACCGTGGCGCGCGCCTCGCGCACCATCACCTACACGGTCCGTTCCGGCGACACGCTGTCCGGCATCGCCCGCAAGCAGCGGGTACAGCTGCGCGATCTCGCGCGCTGGAACAAGCTGTCACTGAACAAACCGTTGCGGGTGGGCCAGAAGCTGTCCATCCAGGCCAGTGGTGCACCGCTGGCCACGGCATCCGGCGGCGGCGGCAACAACGGACAGAAACGCCTCACCCACAAGGTGCAGCGCGGTGAAACGCTCAGCGGACTGGCCCGCAAGTTCAAGGTATCGGTGCACGACATCGCACGCTGGAACCAGTTTAGCCCGAAGCGCCAGCTGCGCGTCGGCGAAAGCGTGAAACTCTATCTGGAATGACCCCGTGAGCGGCCGGCACCTGCGCATGAGGATGGCGGCAGTGCTGGCGGCGCTCGTCTGGGCATCCACCGTACTGGCAGCCGGCACACCCGGCATCACTGTCTCACACGGCTACGCGGCCTTCGACGACCTCAAATACCCGGCCGGTTTCCGTCACTTCAGCTGGGTGAATCCGTCGGCACCGAAAGGCGGCACGATCCGCCTCATGGGACACGGCACCTTCGATACCGTGAACCCCTACACGCTCAAGGGCATGAGCCCGTTCAACACGCCCGGCTTCTACATGTTCGGCGTGGCGGAACTGAACGAAACCCTGCTGGTCGGCACCGGGGAATACGCACCTTCCGGCGACGAACCCGCCAGCGCCTACGGCCTGCTCGCCGGCAGCGTGGAATATCCGGCCGATCGCTCGTGGATCGTGTTCAACCTGCGCCCGGAAGCACGCTTCCACGACGGCAAACCGGTCACTGCTGCCGATGTGAAATTCTCTTTCGACACCCTGCTGACCAGGGGACACCCGCGCTTTCGCGACATCTACCGCGACGTCGCCGCCTGCGAAATCCTCGACGGACACCGGGTACGCTTTCGCTTCCGTCACGCCAACGATCGCATGCTGCCGCTGCGGGTCGGCGAACTGCCCGTGCTGCCGAAACATTTCTGGGAGAAGCGCGACTTCACCCGCACACTGACCGTGCCGCCCCTGCTCAGCGGCCCGTACCGTGTGGCGAAGATCGACCTCGGCCGCGGCATCATCTTCGAACGCGTGCCGGACTACTGGGGCAAGGACCTCGCCGTGAACCGCGGCCGCTGGAACTTCGACCAGGTGCAGTTCGATTTCTACCGCGACCTGACCGTGGCGCTGGAAGCCTTCAAGGCCGGCAACTACGACGTGCATCTGGAATACGTCTCCCGTGACTGGGCCACTGCCTACGACATCCCCGCCGTGCGCGAAGGTCGCATCGTGAAGGTGGAAGTGCCGCACCGTATTCCCGCCGGCAACCAGGCGTTCTTCTTCAACACGCGGCGCGACGTCTTCAAGGACCGTCGGGTCCGCGAGGCACTGACCTGGCTGTACGATTTCGAGTGGACAAACCGCAACCTGTTCAACGGTGCCTACACGCGCAGCGAGAGCTGGTTTCCGAACTCGACACTGGCCTCATCCGGCCTGCCCGGTGCTGCCGAGCTGAAACTGCTGGAGCCGTTCCGCAAGCAGCTGCCGCCGGACCTGTTCGCAAAACCCTTTGCCCTGCCCCGCACCCGTGGCGACGGCAACCTGCGCGACAACCTCCGACGCGCCGGCGCCCTGCTCACGGAAGCCGGCTGGGTGCTGCGCGACGGCAAACGGGTGCATGCAAAAACCGGTGCGCCGTTCTCGTTCGAGATCCTGTCCACCCAGTCGCAGACTTCGCGGATCATCCAGTCCTGGATCGAGAACCTGAAGCGCGCCGGGGTCGATGCCCGCATCCGCATGGTGGAGCCCACCGCCTACAAGGTCCGCACCGACAGCTACGACTACGACATGACGGTCTTCGTGCTGCCGCAGTCCCTGACACCCGGCCAGGAACTGCGCGAATACTTCCACTCCTCGCTGGCCGGCATGCCCGGCGGCCGCAACTACGCCGGCATCGCCAACCCGGCCGTGGACGCACTGGTGGAGACCGCACTCGCGGCCGGTACCCGGCCGGACCTGACCGCCGCCGTGCGCGCACTGGACCGGGTGCTGCTCCACGAGCACTACAGCATCCCGCACTGGTACATTCGCCATCACCGGCTGGCGTACTGGAACCGTTTCCGGCGGCCGCCGGTCCCACCGGACTACATTCTCGGCCTCCAGGACTGGTGGTCGGCACCGCAGCCGCAAGGAAAACCCTGATGCCGCGCTCCAGACGCTTCCCGTTCCACCCGGCCGCCCTGCTGGCCTGCGCTGCCCTGTGCATCCCGGCCCTGGCCACGGCCACCGACCCCGGCGTCAATGTGTCGCATGCCATTGCCATGCACGGCTCGCCGAAATACCCGGCGAACTTCACGCACCTGGGCTACGCCAATCCGTCAGCCCCCAAGGGCGGCCGCATCCGGCTGGCCGCGGTCAATGCCGGCGGGTTCGATTCGCTCAACCCCTGGATCCCGAAAGGCGTGCCGGCAGCCGGCATCAGCATGATCTACGACACGCTGGTGGAAGGCTCGCTCGACGAGCCGTTCAGCGAGTACGGCCTGCTGGCAGAAAAAATGGAATGGCCGCAGGATCGTTCCTGGATCGTTTTCCATCTGCGTCCGCAGGCAAAATTCAACGACGGGCACCCGGTGACCGCGGAAGACGTGCAGTACACCTTCGACCTGCTGACCCGGAAAGGTTCGCCGCTGTGGCGTTTCTACTACCGGGATGTGAAAAAGGTCGAGGCCCTGGATGCCCGTCGTGTGAAGTTCAGCTTTGCCAGTGGCGACAACCGCGAACTGGCGTTGATCGTCGGCCAGATGCCGGTGCTGCCGAAACACGTCTGGGAAAAACGCGATTTCAGCGCCGCCAACCTCGACGTGCCGACCGGCAGCGGTCCGTATCGGGTGAAATCGGTACAAGCCGGACGCAGCATCGTCTATGAGCGCGTCAGGGATTACTGGGGCAAGGATCTGCCCCTCAACCGCGGCCGCTACAACTTCGACGAGATCGAATACGACTATTACCGGGACGACACCGTCGCCCTGGAAGCACTGAAGGCCGGCGAATACGATCTGCGGGTGGAAAGCTCGGCCAAGAACTGGGCCACCGCCTACAACACGCCCGCTGTCCAGCAGAAGCTGCTGCTGCGCAACGATTTCCTCGTGAAGATGCCCGCCGGCATGCAGGGCTTCTTCCTGAACACACGCCGCGACGTGTTCCGCGACCGCCGGGTACGCCAGGCCCTCAACTACGCCTTCGATTTCGAATGGGCCAACAAGAACCTGATGTACGGCGCCTACACACGCACCGACAGCTACTTCGAGAACTCCGAGCTGGCCTCGTCCGGCCTGCCCGGCGCTGCCGAGCTGAAACTGCTGGAGCCCTACCGGAAACAACTGCCGCCGGAACTGTTCAGCAAGCCTTTCGTGCTGCCGAAAACCGACGGCAGCGGCAACAACCGCAGCCAGATCCGGGAAGCCACCCGGCTGCTGGCCGAAGCCGGCTGGAACGTGCGCGACGGCAAACTGGTCGACAAGGGCGGCCGGCAGATGTCCTTCGAGATACTGATCGACAATCCCCTGTTCGAGCCGCACACGCAATCGTTCGTACAGAATCTGAAAAAGCTCGGTATTGATGCCCGTATCCGCTCCCTGGCCGATGCACAGCAGTACGAGAACCGGGTCCGCGGTTTCGACTTCGATGTCATCATCGGCCGCGCCGCCCAGTCCAACTCGCCCGGCAACGAGCAACGCGACTACTGGTCCAGCGCTGCCGCCAAGGCACCGGACAGCCGCAACTACATCGGCATCCAGGATCCGGTGATCGACGCGCTGACGGAACGACTGATCGTTGCCACGTCCCGCGAAGACCTGGTGACCGCCACGCGCGCACTTGATCGCGTGCTGCTGTGGAACTGGTACGTGGTGCCGCACTGGCACCTCAACAAGGCACGGGTCGCCTGGTGGGACCGGTTCGGCATGCCGGCCGTGATGCCGGATACCGGCCCCAGCCCGGAATACTGGTGGTTCGACCCGAAGAAGTCGGCAGCACTCGACGCCCGGCGCGGCAGGAACTCCGGCCGCTGACACCATGCTGAGCTACATCGCGCGGCGCCTGCTGCTGATCGTGCCGACCCTGCTGGGCATCCTGCTGATCAATTTCCTGATCGTGCAGGCTGCACCCGGCGGGCCGGTCGAGCGCATGATCGCGCAGATCCGTGGCACCGATCAGGCCGGCGCACTGGCCAACATCGGCGCCACCGGCGGCGGCGAAGTGGTCAACGCACAGTCATCCTCCGGCAACAGCCCCTATCGTGGCGCACAGGGCCTGGATCCGGCGCTGGTGAAAGAAATCGAGAAGCTGTACGGCTTCGACAAACCTGCCCACGAGCGCTTCCTGCTGATGCTGGGCAACTATGCCCGCTTCGACTTCGGCGACAGCTTTTTCCGCGACGCTTCCGTGGTGGACCTCATCATCGAGAAGATGCCGGTCTCGATCTCGCTGGGCCTGTGGTCGACACTGCTGGTCTATCTGGTCTGCATCCCGCTCGGTGTCGCCAAGGCCGTGCGTCACGGTTCGCGCTTCGATGTGTGGACCAGCGGCGCCATCGTGATCGGCTACGCCGTGCCAGGCTTCCTGTTCGCCATCCTGCTGATCGTACTGTTTGCCGGCGGCAACTATTTCCAGTGGTTCCCCCTGCGCGGGCTGACATCGCCGGACTTCGACCAGATGACGCTGTGGCAGCAGATTGCCGACTACTTCTGGCACCTGGCACTGCCGGTCACGGCCTTGACCATCGGCGGCTTCGCTACCCTGACCCTGCTGACCAAGAATTCCTTCCTGGACGAGATCAACAAGCAGTACGTCGTCACCGCACGCGCCAAGGGCCTGACGGAAAATCGCGTGCTGTACGGCCACGTATTCCGGAACGCGATGCTCATTGTGGTGTCCGGTTTTCCGGCCGCGGTCATCGGCATCCTGTTCACCGGCGCATTCCTGATCGAGATCGTGTTCTCGCTGGACGGCCTGGGCCTGCTCGGTTTCGAGGCCGTGCTCAACCGCGACTACCCGGTGATGTTCGGCACCCTGTACATCTTCACCCTGATCGGCCTGCTGCTGAAGATCGTCAGCGACGTGACCTACATGCTGATCGACCCGCGCATCGACTTCGAACGGCGGGAACACTGACATGAAGCTGCCCGCCCTGCTGTCGCCACAGCGCTGGTCGCCGCCGGCACAACGCCGCTGGCAGACCTTCCGCAGCAACCGGCGAGGCTGGTGGTCGCTGTGGATTTTCCTGGTGCTGTTCGGCCTGTCCCTGTTTGCCGAGCTGATCGCCAACGATCGGCCGCTGCTGGTGTCATTCGATGGCGACCTGTACGTACCCGTGCTGGTGGACTATCCGGAAACGGCTTTCGGCGGCGAATTCGAAACGGCCGCGGACTACCGCGACAGCTACGTGCAGGAACTGATCAAGGCGAAGGGCTGGATCCTCTGGCCGCCCGTCCCCTACGCATACGACACCATCAACTACGGGCTGACCCAGCCGGCACCCTCGCCGCCGACCACCGAAAACCTGCTGGGCACCGACGACCAGGGCCGCGACGTGCTGGCACGCGTCATCTACGGTTTTCGCATTTCCGTGCTGTTCGGCCTGGTGCTGACCATTGCCAGCAGCGTGATCGGCATTGCCGTCGGCGCCCTGCAGGGCTATTACGGCGGGCGTATGGATCTGTATGGCCAGCGTTTCCTGGAAATCTGGTCCGGGCTGCCGATGCTGTTCCTGCTGATCATCCTGTCCAGCTTCGTGCAGCCGAATTTCTGGTGGCTGCTCGGCATCATGCTGCTGTTCAGCTGGACCTCGCTGGTGGACGTGGTGCGCGCGGAGTTCCTGCGCGGGCGCAACCTGGAATACGTACGGGCAGCACGCGCCCTGGGCGTGCCCGACCGAACCATCATGTTCCGGCACATCCTGCCCAATGCGATGGTATCGACCTTCACCTTCGCCCCCTTCATCCTCACCATGTCGATTTCCACGCTGACCGCACTCGACTTCCTCGGCTTCGGCCTGCCACCCGGCGCACCGTCGCTGGGCGAGCTGACGGCGCAGGCAAAAACCAACCTGCAGGCTCCCTGGCTGGGCATCACCGCCTTCCTGGTGCTGTCGGTCATGCTCACCCTGCTGGTGTTTGTGGGCGAAGCGCTGCGCGATGCCTTCGATCCACGCCTGCAACCCGGAGGCCGCCGGTGAGCACACGGGTCGTCGATGTCGAGAACCTGCGCATCCGTTTTGCCGGCAGTCGCGAGGATGCCGTGCGCGGTGCCGGCTTCCACGTCAACGCCGGCGAAGTGTTCGCACTGGTTGGCGAAAGCGGCTCCGGAAAATCGGTCAGCGCCCACAGCCTGCTCGGTCTGCTGCCGCGCGATGCCGACGTCACCGCGGACCGGCTGATCGTGGCCGGCGTGAACCCCGCCTCGGCCACGGATGCCGCCCTGCGGGATTTGCGCGGCGGCCGGGTCGGCATGATCTTCCAGGAGCCCATGACGGCGCTGAATCCGCTGCACCGTATCGGCAGGCAGATCGCCGAAGCCATCATCACTCACCAGCTGACCACACCGGAAGCCGCGCATGCGCGGGTGCTGGAACTGCTGCGGCTGGTTGCGTTGCCCGATCCGGAACAGAAAATCGACTGCTATCCGCATGAACTGTCCGGCGGACAACGTCAGCGCGCGATGATCGCCATGGCACTGGCCAATTCGCCGCAACTGCTGATCGCCGACGAGCCCACCACGGCACTCGACGTGCACGTGCAGGCACAGATTCTCCGGCTGATCCTCGATCTGCGGCAAAAACTCGGCATGGCTGTCCTGCTGATTTCGCACGATCTGAATCTGGTACGCCGGCACGCCGACCGCGTGGCCGTCATGTGCCGCGGCGAGATCGTGGAATGTGCGCCGGTGGCCGAACTGTTCGGCAATCCGCAGCACGCATACACCCGGCAACTGATTGCCGCCGAGCCGCAGGGCGCACCGGTGCCGGTGCCGGCAGATGCGGCCGTGCTGCTGGAAGCACGCGACCTGCGGGTCTGGTTTCCGGTCCGGCGCGGCCTGTTCCGGCGCACCGTCGGTCACGTGAAGGCCGTCACCGATGTTTCCCTGGACCTGCGCACCGGGGAAACCCTGGGCATCGTCGGCGAAAGCGGCTCCGGCAAGACCACCGGCGCCCTCGCACTCCTGCGCCTGCTGGACTCTTCCGGGCAGATCCTGTTCAACGGCCACGATCTTGCCCGGCTCGACCGCCATGCCCTGCAGCCGCTGCGCCGGGAAATGCAGATCGTGTTCCAGGATCCGTTCGGCAGCCTCAGCCCAAGGCTCACGATTGCCGACATCGTCAGTGAAGGCCTGCGTGTACACGAGCAACTGGATGACGAGGCCTGCGACGCGCGTGTCTGTGCGGCCCTGGCCGAAGTCGGCATCGATCCAGCCGTACGCCACCGTTATCCGCACGAATTTTCCGGTGGCCAGCGCCAGCGCATTGCCATTGCCCGGGCGCTGATCCTGAAACCGAAACTGGTGGTGCTGGATGAACCGACCAGCGCCCTCGACCGATCCGTGCAGGCCCAGATCGTGGACCTGCTGCGCGAACTCCAGCAGCGCCACGGCCTGGCCTATCTGTTCATCAGCCACGACCTGCGCGTGGTGCGGGCACTGTCCCACCGGATCGTCGTGATGAAGGACGGCCGGGTGGTCGAAAGCGGTCCGGCCGGCAGCCTGCTGGCCAACCCGCAGGCGGACTACACCCGGGAACTGCTGGCCGCCGCCTTTGCGTAACAGGCCGTCACAATTGCCGGCGACCGCCGGGTCGCGGCCCCTGCCGGGCCTGCCTATACTCCGGCCGCGTTCGTAACCGATTCCATCTCACGGAGGGACAGCCATGGGCTTTCTCAGCGGCAAGAAAATCCTGGTGACCGGCGTGGCGAGCAACCGCTCGATCGCCTACGGCATTGCCGAGGCCATGCACCGCGAAGGCGCCACCCTCGCCTTCACCTACCAGGGCGAGAAACTGAAAGGCCGCGTCGAGGAATTCGCCGCCGAATTCGGCTCGAAACTGGTGTTCCCCTGCGATGCCGGCAGCGATGCCGAGATCGCCGCCGTGTTCACCGAACTGGGCAAGCACTGGGATGGCCTCGATGGCCTCGTGCACGCCATCGCCTATGCGCCGGGCGACCAGCTGGAAGGCAACTTCGTCGACGTCGCCACCCGCGAAGGCTTCCGCATTGCGCACGACATCAGCTCCTACAGTCTGGTGGCGATGGCCAAGGCCGCCAACCCGATGATGAAGGGCCGCAACGGCGCCATTCTCACGCTGACCTATCACGCGGCGCTGCAGACCGTGCCGAACTACAACGTCATGGGCCTGGCCAAGGCTTCCCTGGAAGCCGGCGTGCGCTACCTGGCCGCCGCCATGGGCCCGGACGGCACCCGCGTCAACGCCATTTCCGCCGGCCCGATCCGCACGCTGGCGGCGTCCGGCATCAAGCACTTCCGCAAGATGCTCGACTACAACGAAAAGTGCACCCCGCTCCGCCGCAACGTCACCATCGAGGAAGTCGGCAACGTGGCGGCCTTCCTGTGTTCGGACCTGGCCAGCGGCGTCACCGGCGAGATCACCTATGTCGACTGCGGTTTCAACACCACGGCGATGGGCGACCTCGACCTGATCATGGGCAAAAAGGAAGAGTGATCCGCCGACCCGTCTCGACGGCATGAAAAAGCCCGGCATATGCCGGGCTTTTTCGTTGCGCGATACCGCAGGCGGTCAGTTCGTTGCCGGCGGCGCTGCCGGTGCCGGCTCGTCGGTACCGCCGGCATTTTCCGGGCGGACGACTTCGGCCCGGGCCAGGGCCTCGTCGATGAAGGCGACGAATTCCAGGCGGCCGAATTCACGGCCCAGTTGCACGCGGCGTGTCGCCACTTCGGTATCGGCGACACCCAGCAGCGAACCGTCAACGGCATTGGCTACCGTCACGACGGCGTGGGCCCCGTCCGGCAAGGCCACCGACACAGCACTGACCGCGCCGGCGGCGGGCCGGGACGCCTTGAAACCTGCCCGCAGGATGTCGGCGGGAATGCCTTGCGTGGAACGCTGGGCGGCAGCGACACGCTGCACCTGCACGCCCGCCTCTTTGGCCAGAACATCCAGCGCCTGGCCGGCCGTCACGGCTGCGAGCATGGCCCCGGTTTTCTCCCTGGCCACGGCCGAGGCCTTTTCACGCATCAGCACGGCCTTGATGTCGGTCGATACCTCCGCCAGCGGCCGGCGCTCCGGCTTCAGGTGCTCCTTGATGTGCACCACCGCCACGTGACCGTCCGCCATGTCGACCACACCGCTGTTGCGGCCGTCTTCCAGGACATCGGCCGAAAACACCTCGTCGAGCACCTTGCGGTTGCCGGCGATGCCCGGGCCACCCTGACGGCCGAACAGGCCGGTGCTGCGTACCTGCAGCGAGAGCTTCGCGGCCACGTCCTGCAGGTTGTCGCTCTCGTAGGCGGCACTGGCCAGGTCACGCGCGAGGTCATCGAAACGGCTGCGGGCCTGTTCACGCTTGAGCGCATCGGCAAGCTCGCCGCGCACGCTGTCGAAGGACGGCATCTCGACCTCGCGGATGTCCAGCACCTTCAGCAGGTGCAGGCCGTCCGGAGACTTGATGGCCGGGGACACATCATTGACCCTCAGGTTCGCCAGGGCAGCATCCAGCGCCGGATCCAGGGTGCCGCGACCGAGGTAACCCAGATCGCCGCCGCCGGCCTTCGAACCGGCATCGTCCGACCAGGTCGCGGCCAGTGCCGCAAACGACTCACCCTTGGCCAGCAGCGCCAGCACCTCGTCGGCGCGCGCGCGTGCATCGGCTTCCGTGCGGTCCTTCAGCGAGATCAGGATGTGCGCCACCCGGCGTTCGGCATTCCCGGCAGCCTTGGCCACCATGTCGTCGTACCGGGCCTTCACGGCCGCGGGATCGACCTTCTGTTCTGCCGCGTAGTCCTCAAGCTTCAGCTCGATGTAATCGATCGAGAACTGTTCCGGCGTCATGAAGGATTTCGCATCACGCTCGTAGCGGGTCTGGACTTCCTCGTCGGTCACCGACACCGAATGGGCCCATGCCGACGGCGAAATCACCGCCCAGGCGAAATCGCGCTTCTGCTCCCCGATCCGGGTCAGCAGTTCCAGTTCCTGGCGGGTGGCAAAGGCGGAGTCCTGCAGGGACCCCTGCAGTTGCTCGGCCAGCAGGCTGGCCTCGACACGGTCGCGGAAGGCGGCGGCGTTGGCAAAACCGTTGTTCAGGATCGCGCTGCGGAACTGCGTCTGGGAGAACTGGCCCGACTCGTCCTGGAAAGCCGGAATGGCGCGGATGGTGTCATCGATGAGCTTCGCATCGGCCACCACGCCGAGATCACGGGCAGTGCCGACCAGCACCTCCTGGCGAATCAGGCGCTCCAGCACGTCGTCGCGCTTGATGAACTGTTCCAGCACCCGGCGATCCAGTTGCTGGCCGTACTTGTTCAGCTCGGCCTCGTAGGCCTGGTCCAGCTCGCCCTTGAAGATCGGCTTGCCGTTGACCTCGACCAGCTCGCCACGCGCACCCGGTGCAGCCGACGTGTCCCAGAACATCATGACCACGAAGATCACCAGCACGATGATCAGAAAGGTCCGGCCCAGCCAACCCTGCACGAACTTGCGGAACGACTCCATGCGACTCTCCCCGGCGGGGCCCGGACGGGCCCGGTCTTGATCGGCAAACCGCCGGAGCACGCCCCGGCGGGAACCCGGGCAGAGCGCCCGGAAAGGCGGCGATTATAGCGGCAGGTCCGCTGCCGCGGCCCCCTCCGCCACGCAAATGACGGACATGAAAAAGGCGCACCGTGGTGCGCCTTTTCCGATCCCCCGACTCCGGGGCCAGGGGTCTGGCCAGGGTCGACTCAGTTCAGGGCGTCCTTGAGTGCCTTGCCCGGCTTGAAGGCCGGCGCCTTGGCGGCGGCAATGGCAATCTCCTTGCCGGTCTGCGGATTGCGACCGGTGCGGGCTGCACGCTCTTTCACGACGAAGGTACCGAAACCGACCAGGGCGACCTGCTCGCCGGCCTTCAGCGCAGCGGTGATCGCTTCAATCGTGGCATCGAGGGCGCGCCCGGCATCGGCCTTCGACAGGTCGGCGCTTTCCGCAATGCGATCAATGAGTTCAGACTTGTTCACGAGAATCCCCTTTGGATTTTGCAGCGTAGAGAAGCGACGGGAAGGAAACTGCCGGGATAACCGCCCCTGCGCGCGAAGAGCCGGAATTTATACCAATCGCCAAAAAATCATGTCAAGGCAGGAAACGCTGACGAAAAACCCGATCGGCGCTTGACGCCAACCGGGTTTGCGCATTGCGTCAGTGCCTGCTGACTCGGCCATCGTCGGCCGGTTTGTCGTCCTTCTTGGCCACATCCGCCAGCGGCGCGTCGTCCGGCAGCGGTTCGGGATGGCGGGTCAGCGCGATGTGCAGCACTTCATCGATCCAGGACACCGCGACGATTTCCAGATCACCCTTGATGTTGTCGGGAATGTCCTTCAGATCACGCTCGTTTTCTTTCGGAATGACCACGGTGCGCACACCGCCACGGTGTGCTGCCAGCAGTTTTTCCTTGAGGCCGCCGATCGGCAATACCTCGCCGCGCAGCGTGATTTCGCCGGTCATGGCGACATCGCGCCGCACCGGAATGCCGGTGAGCACCGACACCATGGCCGTGCACATGCCAATGCCGGCACTGGGACCGTCCTTGGGCGTGGCGCCTTCCGGCACGTGCAGGTGCAGGTCGTTCTTTTCGTAGAAATCAGGCTTGATACCCAGCGATTTCGCCCGGCTGCGCACCACGGTCAGGGCTGCCTTGATCGACTCCTGCATGACGTCGCCCAGCTTGCCGGTCATCTGGTGCTTGCCGTTGCCGGCCACCACCGCCGCCTCGATGGTCAGCAGGTCACCGCCGACCTGGGTCCAGGCCAGGCCCGTGACCTGTCCGACCCGGTCGTCCTCGCCGGCCTTGCCGTAACTGAACTTGCGCACACCCAGGTAGTGCTCCAGCGCACCGGCCTCCACCAGCACCGGGTCGTCGTTGCCGGCCAGCGCGTGCTCCTTCACCACCTTGCGGCAGATCTTGGAGATTTCCCGCTCCAGGCTGCGCACGCCCGCTTCCCGGGTGTAGTAGCGGATCACATCGCGCACCGCCGGCTCGGCGATGGCGACTTCGTCCTTTTTCAGGCCGTTGGCCTCGATCTGCTTGGGCACCAGATAACGCTGGGCAATGCTGACCTTCTCGTCCTCGGTATAGCCGGGGATGCGAATGACTTCCATCCGGTCCAGCAGCGGCGCCGGGATGTTCATCGAGTTGGAGGTGCAGATGAACATCACCTCGGACAGGTCGTAGTCGACCTCGAGGTAGTGGTCGTTGAAGGCATGGTTCTGTTCCGGATCGAGCACCTCCAGCAACGCCGACGCCGGATCGCCGCGCATGTCGACGCCCATCTTGTCGATTTCGTCGAGCAGGAACAGCGGATTCTTCACGCCGACCTTCGACAGTTTCTGGATGATCTTGCCCGGCAGCGAACCGATGTAGGTACGGCGGTGGCCGCGGATCTCGGCCTCGTCACGCACGCCGCCGAGCGCCATGCGCACGAACTGGCGGTTGGTGGCGGTGGCAATGGACTTGCCGAGCGAGGTCTTGCCGACGCCCGGAGGGCCGACCAGGCACAGCACCGGGCCACGCGGCGCCTTCACCCGCGATTGCACCGCCAGATACTCGAGAATGCGCTCCTTCACTTCTTCCAGACCGTAGTGGTCCTTGTCCAGCACGTCGCGCGCATGCCGGATGTCCAGGCGCACCTTGCCGCGTTTCTTCCACGGCACCTGCACCAGCCAGTCGACATAGCTGCGTGAAACGGTCGCCTCGGCGCTCATCGGCGACATCATCTTGAGCTTCTTCAGCTCGGCCATGGCGCGGTCGCGGGCATCCTTCGGCATGCCGGAGGCCTCGACCTTCTTCGCCAGCTCCTCGACCTCGTTGACGTTGTCCTCGCCCAGCTCCTTCTGGATCGCCTTCATCTGCTCGTTGAGGTAGTACTCGCGCTGGCTTTTCTCCATCTGCTTCTTGACGCGCGTGCGGATGCGTTTCTCCACCTCCAGCACGTCCAGCTCGGATTCGATCAGGCCCATCAGGTGTTCGATGCGCTTGCGCAGGTCGGCGATCTCCAGCACCTGCTGCTTCTCTTCCAGCTTGAGCGCCAGATGCGCGGCGATAGTGTCGGCCAGCCGGCCCGGCTCCTCGATGCCGGTCACTGAGGACAGCACTTCCGGCGGCACCTTCTTGGACAGCTTCACGTACTGCTCGAACTGGGCCAGCAGCGAGCGCCCCAGCACCTCTGCCTCGGAGTCACGGATCGGCGGCGTGGCCAGCAGCTCGACGTCGGCGCTGGCGTGATCCGCATGGGAAATGAAACGGCGCAGCGTCGCACGATGACTGCCTTCCACCAGGACCTTGACGGTGCCATCCGGCAACTTGAGCAACTGCAGGATCGTGGCCACCGTGCCGATCTCGTACAGACCCTCGGTCTGGGGATCGTCCTCGGTGGAATTGCGCTGGGCCGCCAGGAAGATCTGCTTGTCGCTGGTCATGGCCTGTTCCAGCGCCCGGATCGAGCGGGGACGGCCCACAAACAGCGGGATGACCATGTGCGGGTACACCACGACATCCCGCAGCGGCAGCAGGGGCATGTCGGAGTGGAACAGCGGGAAGCCGGAGGAAGGCATGCGGGGTTTCCGATGGCAGGATCAATGTTTCCGAAGATGCGGGCGACCGACCCGGATTGCAAGCGCCGGAACTGCCGGAAAGCGGCGCCGGCCCGGCCAACCGTACCCGTACGGCTGCGCCAAAAAGAAAGGGGCCCGCACGGGCCCCTTCCTGTTCGTGCCGGAGCGCCTCAGGCGTCCGGAGCCGCCTTGCGGGGCTCTTCGTTGTTCTCGTAGATCAGGATCGGTTCGGAATCGCCGGAGATGGTCGCGGCATCCACCACCACCTTGGCCACACCGCGAGCGGACGGTACCGAGTACATGGTGTCGAGCAGCACGCCCTCGAGGATCGAACGCAGACCCCGTGCACCGGTCTTGCGCACCATGGCCTTGCGGGCCACGGCACGCAGCGCGTCCTCGCGGAAGTCGAGATCCACGCCTTCCATCTCGAACAGCTTGCGGTACTGCTTGACCAGGGCGTTGCGCGGCTCGGTGAGGATCTGCACGAAGGCTTCCTCGGTCAGCTCGTCCAGCGTGGCCACGATCGGCAGGCGGCCGACGAATTCCGGGATCAGGCCGTACTTGACCAGATCTTCCGGCTCGACGTCCTTCAGCGTGTCGCCGACATTGCGGCGCGTGTCTTTCGCCTTGATCTCGGCCGAGAAACCGATGCCGCCCTTCTCGGAGCGGGAGCGGATCAGCTTTTCCAGACCGTCGAAAGCGCCACCGCAGACGAACAGGATGTTCGAGGTGTCGACCTGCAGGAATTCCTGCTGCGGGTGTTTGCGGCCGCCCTGCGGCGGCACCGAGGCGATGGTGCCCTCGATGAGCTTGAGCAGTGCCTGCTGCACGCCTTCGCCGGACACGTCGCGGGTGATCGACGGGTTCTCGCTCTTGCGCGAGATCTTGTCGATCTCGTCGATGTAGACGATGCCGCGCTGCGCCTTCTCGACGTCGTAGTCGCACTTCTGCAGCAGCTTCTGGATGATGTTCTCGACGTCCTCGCCCACGTAGCCGGCTTCGGTCAGCGTGGTGGCATCGGCGATGGTGAACGGCACGTTGAGCAGGCGCGCCAGCGTTTCCGCCAGCAGCGTCTTGCCGGAACCGGTGGGGCCGACCAGCAGGATGTTGGACTTGCCGAGCTCGACGTCCTTGCCCTTGCCTTCGTTGGAACGCAGGCGCTTGTAGTGGTTGTACACGGCCACCGCGAGGATCTTCTTCGCACGGTCCTGGCCGATCACGTACTGGTCGAGGGTGTCCTTGATTTCCTGCGGGCTGGGCAGGCGATCGCCGGCGCGCGCGGTGTCTTCCTGGACTTCCTCGCGGATGATGTCGTTGCAGAGATCGACGCATTCATCGCAGATGAACACGGACGGGCCCGCGATCAGTTTGCGGACTTCCTGCTGGCTCTTGCCGCAGAAGGAACAGTAGAGCAGCTTTCCGTCGCCGCCCCGGCTGTCAGATTCGTTCGCCATTAACCGTTCCCCGGGATTTTTTGCATTTCGTCGCAGGATGCAGGGTGGGACACGGTTTTTCAACCGCGGTTCCCTCCGGACATGCCGCAACGGTATTGCGCTGCCGCCAAGCGGCTGATTTTCAAGGCCGTTTGGCCAGCACCTGGTCGATGAGACCGTATGCACGGGCCTCTTCGGCACCCATGAAGTTGTCACGGTCGGTGTCCCGGGTCACCCGGTCCAGGGGCTGTCCGGAATGGTGCGCCAGCACCTCGTTCAGCTTGTCCTTGATCTTGAGGATTTCCTGGGCATGGATCGCGATGTCCGACGCCTGTCCCTGGAAGCCGCCCAGCGGCTGGTGAATCATGATCCGCGAGTTCGGCAGCGCGAAACGCTTGCCCTTCGCGCCGGCCGTCAGCAGCAGCGCTCCCATGCTGGCGGCCTGGCCCACGCACATGGTGGCCACGTCCGGCTTGATGAACTGCATGGTGTCGTAGATGGCCATGCCGGCGGTCACGGCACCGCCCGGGCTGTTGATGTAGAGCTGGATGTCCTTGTCCGGGTTCTCGGCTTCCAGGAACAGCAGCTGGGCCACGATCAGGTTGGCCATGTGGTCCTCGACCGGCCCGACCATGAACACCACCCGCTCCTTCAGCAGGCGGGAGTAGATGTCGAACGCCCGTTCGCCGCGGGCCGACTGCTCGACCACCATCGGCACCAGTCCCAGGCCCCGCGGTGCCATGGCCATCGGGTCGTGGGCGGCCAGGTGGCCGGCGTACTGGTCCTGCAGACGGCTCATGCGCGTATCCATGGGTGACTCCCGGATGGCGGAAAGGGGGGAACTTGGGGGGACGGAACTACGTTACTGCCTCCCCCGCAGGCCGGCAACGCGCCGGCCCGGAGGGACATGGGGACAGGCCGGCCGGGATTCAAGCCCGACCGGAAATGACCGGCAACCCGGCGGGGGTCAGCGGCCCTGCGGACGCACGGCGTCCTGGTAGGAGATCATCTTGTCGGTGATGGCCGCTTCGGTCAGCACCCGCTCCACCACCTGCTCTTCCAGCACGGCCAGCTCGATCTGGCGCAGCTGCTCGGGGTTGGCGTAGTACCAGTTCACCACTTCCTTCGGCGTCTCGTAGGACTCGGCGATCTCTTCCACCTGCTTGCGCACGCGCTCGCCGTCAACCTTGATACCGTCCCGGCGCACGATCTCGCCGACGATCAGGCCGAGTGCCACCGACTTGCGGGCCTGCTCGCTGAACAGTTCATCCGGCAGCATGGACGGATCGACCTGCGCACCGCCGAACTGCTGCAGCATGTTCTGGCGCAGACGCTGGATTTCCTGCGACACCAGCGCTTTCGGCAGCTGGACATTCACGCTCTTGACCAGCTGCTCCATCACCTGGGCCTTGACCTTGTTGCGCAGTGCGGAACGCAGTTCGCGCTCCATGTTCTTGCGCACCTCGACCTTGAACTGGGCGAGATCGCTGCTCTTGATGCCGAACGCGGCGAAGAACGCGGTATCCAGTTCCGGCAGCTGTTGCTCGAACACTTTCTTCACGCTGACCTTGAAGTTCGCATTCTGGCCCTTGAGTTCCTCGTTGCCGTAATCGGCCGGGAAAGTCAGGTCCAGGCTGCGCTCGTCGCCGGCTTTTGCACCGACCAGGCCTTCCTCGAAGCCCGGAATCATGCGGCCGCTGCCGAGCGTGATGCGGGCACCGGTGGCAGAGCCACCCTTGAAGGTCTCGCCATTGCGGGTACCGGTGAAATCCACTTCCACGATGTCGCCGTTGGCAGCGGCGCGCGTGGCTTCAACCGGCGTGGCGCGCTGCTGGCGCAGCGTGACGATCATTTCCTCGACGTCGGCATCGCTGACCGTGGCCGTCGGTTTTTCCACCGCGAAACCGGCAAAGCCGGCCACGGTCACTTCCGGATACACCTCGAACACCGCGACGAACTCGAGATCACTGCCCGGCTCGTTGCGCACCGGCTCGATGCGCGGATTGCCGGCCGGGTTCAGCTTGTGCTGCTGCACGGCTTCCACGAACGACTGGCGCATCACGTCGCCCAGCACTTCCTGACGGATGGCACCGCCGTAACGGCGGCGCACTTCGGTCATGGGCACCTTGCCCGGGCGGAAACCGTCGATCTTCACCCGCTTGGCGGCGTCCTTCAGGCGGGTCTCGACGGCCGTGTCGATCCGGGCTGCCGGCACGCCCACTTTCAGGCGGCGCTCGAGGCCGGAGGTCACTTCGACGGAAGCTTGCATGGGAATCCTCTCTTTCTTCTGGGGCAACGGCTCCGGGGGGCACCCGGGGCCGGACATGATCGGGGAGCCAGGCACGGCGGTCCGTGTGGCCGAGAAGGCGCGGGATTATAGAGGAAGGCAGGCGGGGCAAGAATGGGGTGGCTGACGGGACTCGAACCCGCGACAACCGGAATCACAATCCGGGGCTCTACCAACTGAGCTACAGCCACCACAACCACACACGAACCACGGATCCGGCATCCCGGCCGGACCACCGGACAACTGGCGCGCCCGGCAGGACTCGAACCTGCAACCTACGGCTTAGAAGGCCGTTGCTCTATCCGGTTGAGCTACGGGCGCATCCTGGTCGGTGTTGAGGGATTCGAACCCCCGACCCTCTGCTCCCAAAGCAGATGCTCTACCAGACTGAGCTAAACACCGGAATGACAACCGGGCGGCAGGGACCCCGCGGGAGGCGCGGATCATAGAGAGTCACCCCTCCCCCGTCAATTTGGGCCCTATAATGCGCGCCCCGCGAAACCGATGGAACCGGCACCGATGAGCGCGCGTGTCCTCGACGGCAAGGCCGTCGCCCAGCAGACCGAAGCCGACATGAGCGCGCGCGTGACGGCGCTGAAGGCGAAGAGCAACGGCCGCACGCCCATCCTCGCCACCATCCTGGTCGGGGACGACCCGGCATCGGCCACCTACGTGAAGATGAAAGGCAATGCCTGCCGGCGCGTGGGCATGGAGTCGATCGCGGTCACCCTGCCGGCCTCGACCACCACGGCACAGCTGCTGGCCGAGATCGGGAAACTGAACGCCAACCCGGACGTGCACGGCATCCTGCTGCAGCACCCGGTACCGGAGCAGATCGACGAGCGCACCTGTTTCGATGCCATCGACCTGCGCAAGGACGTCGACGGCGTCACCTGCCTGGGGTTCGGCCGCATGAGCATGGGTGAGCCGGCCTACGGCTCGGCCACGCCGCAGGGCATCATGCGGCTGCTGGCCGCGTACCACATCGACCTGGCCGGCAAGCATGCCGTGGTGGTCGGCCGCAGCCCGATCCTGGGCAAGCCGATGGCAATGATGCTGCTGGCCGCCAACGCGACGGTGACCATCTGCCACTCGCGCACGCGGGATCTCGCCGAGCACATCAAGCGCGCTGACATCGTGGTCGGCGCGGTCGGCAAACCGGAATTCATCAAGGCCGCCTGGATCAAGGACGGCGCGGTCGTCGTCGATGCCGGCTATCACCCGGGCGGCGTCGGCGACATCGAGCTGAAACCGTTGTCCGAGCGCGTCGCCGCGTACACGCCGGTGCCCGGCGGCGTCGGCCCGATGACCATCAACACGCTGATCCTCCAGACCCTGGAGGCCGGCGAGAAAGCCCTGGGCTGATCGCCGGCCGGACGCCATGACGCGAGACTACCAGCACGGTTTTTCCTCGCGCATGACGTCGATGTACGACACCGACCAGCGCGTGCGCAAGGCGCGCACCCTGCATGCCGTGCTCGCCGACCATTGCGGTGACCGGCTCGCCCGGATGAACGTGCTCACGGTCGGGGCTTCCACCGGCATCATCGACGCCTGGCTGTCGCAATACGTGCACGACATCGTCGCCATCGACATCGACGAGCAGGCCATTGCCCACGCCAGCGCGAACTTCGCCAGCGACAAACTGCACTATCGCGTCGGCGATGCCATGGCACTGCCGGCGGACGACAACAGTGTCGACATCGTGGTCTGCTCGCAGGTCTACGAGCATGTGCCGGATGCCGGGCGCATGATGGCGGAAATCCGGCGCGTGCTGCGGCCGGGCGGCGTCTGTTATTTCGCCGCGAACAACCGGCTGATCGTGCGGGAGCCGCACTACGGGCTGTACTTCCTGTCGTGGCTGCCGCCGCGTCTTGCCGACCTCTACATGCGACTGGCCGGCAAGGGAACGCACTACTACGAACGGCACCTGACGCTGCCGGCACTGCGGCGGCTGACCGCCGGCTTCCGCGTGCATGACTACACGCACCGCATCGTCGCGGACCCGGAGCGTTTCCAGGCCGGCTACATGATTCCCGCACGCGGCTGGAAAGCCCTGCTCGTGCGCCAGCTGGCGCGCCGCGCCTACTGGCTGTTCCCCGGCTACATCTGGCTGCTGGAAAAACCGGCGGCCCGTGGGGAAACGGAGCGCACCTGAAGGCGCCCCGCTACTTGCTGAAGCCGTCGCGCAGGGTGACGGTGAGGTTGAACACCGGCGCACCCGGCTTCGTGTCCGCCAGGTCCGCACAGAAATAGCCTTCCCGCTCGAACTGGAAACGCTCTTCGGGCCGCACGCTGGCCAGCGCCGGCTCGACGCGGGCACCACGCACCACCGTCAGCGACTGCGGATTGATGAACGACAGGAAGTCGCGATCGTCGTGGCCGTCCGGCGTGGCGTCGGTGAACAGGCGCTCGTAGAGGCGCACCTCGCAGGGCACGGATTCGTTCGCCGGCACCCAGTGGATCACGCCCTTCACCTTCCGGCCTTCCGGGTTCTTGCCCAGGGTATTGGCATCGTGCGAGCACCTCAGCTCCGCCACGTTGCCGGCAGCGTCCTTCACCACCTCGTCGCAGCGGATCACGTAGGAGCCGCGCAGGCGCACTTCCTGGCCCGGCTCCAGCCGCTTCCAGCCGGCCGGCGGCGTTTCGCTGAAATCGTCCCGGTCAATGAAGATCTCGCGGGTCATCGGAACCTTCCGCTCGCCCAGCGACGTTTCCTTCGGATGGCGCGGCAGGGTCAGCTCCTGCACGTCGCCGACGGCCCAGGAAGTGATCGTGACCTTCAGCGGCCGCAGCACGCACATGGCGCGCGGCGCGTTCTTGTCCAGATCGTCGCGGATGGCAAATTCCAGCATGCCCACGTCGACCACGCCGTCGCTGCGGGTCACGCCGATCAGGTCGCAGAAGTGACGGATCGAGGCCGGCGTATAGCCGCGCCGGCGCAGGCCGGAAATGGTCGGCATGCGCGGGTCGTCCCAGCCGGCCACGCGATTCTCGTCCACCAGCTGCTTCAGTTTGCGCTTGGACGTGACGGTGTAGTTCAGGTTCAGGCGCGCGAACTCGTACTGGCGCGGTTTCGCACCGGTATCGACATGCTCGATCAGCCAGTCGTACAGGGGGCGGTGCTCCTCGAATTCCAGCGTGCAGATCGAATGGGTGATGCGCTCGATGGCATCCGACAGCGGGTGCGCGAAGTCGTACATCGGATAGATGCACCAGGCATCGCCGGTCTGGTGGTGATGTGCCTTGCGGATGCGGTAGATAGCCGGATCGCGCATCACCATGTTCGGCGAGGCCATGTCGATCCGGGCGCGCAGCACGTGCGCACCGTCGGCGAACTCGCCGGCACGCATGCGCGCGAACAGATCCCGGTTCTCGGCCACGCTGCGATCCCGGTACGGGCTGTTCTTCCCGGGCTCGGTCAGGTTGCCGCGCCCCTTGCGCATGTCTTCCGCAGACTGGGAATCGACATAGGCCAGCCCCTTGTCGATCAGTTGCAGGGCGAAGCCGTAGAGCTGTTCGAAGTACGACGAGGCGTAGCGCACGTCGCCGTGCCAGCCGAAGCCCAGCCATGTCACGTCGCGCTGGATCGCGTCGATGTACTCCTGCGATTCCTTCTCCGGGTTGGTGTCGTCAAAGCGCAGGTTGCAGGTGCCGGAGAAATCGCGGGCAATGCCGAAATTCAGACAGATCGACTTGGCATGGCCGATGTGCAGGTAGCCGTTCGGCTCCGGCGGAAAGCGGGTGGCAACCGCACGATGCCGGCCGGCCGCGAGATCCGCTTCGACGATCTGGCGCAGGAAATTGGTCGGGGGCGCTGGCTGATTCATGGACTCGGTCGGATGCTATAGTGCGGCCCCGAACAAGGCGGGTCGCGCAAAAGGCCGTTAGTGTAGCGACGCCCCTCCGCGCCGACCAGCCACACCCCACCCGAGGAACCCGTCATGAAAGTGGTCATGCATACCACCGCCGGCAAGATCGAGATCGAGCTGGACACCGCCAAGGCCCCGGTTTCGGCCGAGAATTTCGCCAACTACGTGAAATCCGGCCACTACGACGGCACCATCTTCCACCGGGTGATCAGCAATTTCATGATCCAGGGCGGCGGCTTCGATACCGACATGAACCAGAAGCCGACCGGCAAGCCCATCCGGAACGAAGCCAACAACGGCCTGAAGAACCTGCGCGGCACCCTGGCCATGGCCCGTACCTCGGACCCGCACTCGGCCAGCGCCCAGTTCTTCATCAACGTGGTCGACAACGATTTCCTCAACTACCGCAGCGAGACCACCCAGGGCTGGGGCTACGCCGTGTTCGGCAAGGTCACCGCCGGCATGGACGTGGTCGACGCCATCCGGGCGGTGAAGACCGGCCGCGCCGGCATGCACCAGGACGTACCGCTGGAACCGGTCGTGGTCACGAAAGCCGAGCTGGCCTGACATTTCCGGGAGACATCGTCATGAAGACACTGCTGATCCTGCTGGTCACCACCTTCGGCAACGTCGCCGTCGAGGTGTATCCGGAACAGGCGCCGAAATCGACGGAAAACTTCGTCCAGTACGTGAAGGACGGCCACTACAACGGCACCCAGTTCCACCGGGTGATCCCCGGCTTCATGGTCCAGGGCGGCGGCTTCGATGCCGGCGGCAAGCAGAAGCCGACCCGTGCCCCGATCGCCAACGAGGCCGGCAACGGCCTGCGCAACGCACGCGGCACCCTGGCCATGGCCCGCACCAGCGTGCCGGACTCCGCCACCGCCCAGTTCTTCATCAACACGGTCGACAACCGCTTCCTGGACCGCGACCAGTCGCAGGACGGCGTCGGCTACGCCGTGTTCGGCAAGGTGGTGTACGGCATGGACGTGGTCGACCGCATCGAGCAGGTGCGCACCGGCACCCGTGCGCTGTCGGGCGGCATGGCCCGCGACGTACCGCTCACGCCGGTCCTGATCACGGAAGCGCGCGTCATCAAGAGCCTGGACGAGGCGAAACCGAAACCGGCCGCAGCGGCAGCAGGCAAGTAACGGCAAGCAGCCCGTGACCGATACGCTGTTCATCTCCGACCTGCACCTGGACGAAGAGCAGCCGGCCATCGTCAACGGGCTGCTGGCCTTCCTCGAGCGGGAAGCCGGGCACACCGCCGCCCTGTACGTACTGGGCGACCTGTTCGAGAGCTGGGTCGGCGACGACAACGACACCCCGTTCAACCGCCGCATCATCGATGCCTTCCGGCGTTTCTCCGGCAACGGCAGCCGCGCCCTGTTCTTCATGCACGGCAACCGCGACTTCATGCTGGGCGATACGTTCGCCGCGCAATGCGGCGGCCGGCTGCTGGCGGAAAACACCGTGCTGGACCTGTACGGCACGCGCACGGTGATCGCGCACGGCGACGGCCTGTGCACGGACGACCACGAGTACCAGAAATTCCGCGACATGGTGCGCAATCCGGACTGGATGTCCGGAGCCCGGGTGATGCCGCTGGAGCTGCGCATCGCCATCGCCGCACACCTGCGCAGCGAGTCGCGCCTGCGCAGCGCCAACAAGCCGGAAAACATCATGGACGTGAACGCCGGCGCCGTGGCCGCGCTGCTGCGCCACACCGGCGCCGCGGCACTGATACACGGCCACACGCACCGGCCGGCTACACACCGCGTCGATCTCGGCGACCGCATCGCCACCCGCTACGTGCTGGGCGACTGGCGGCCGGATGCCGGCTGGTGCCTGCGCGCGAACGCACAGGGCCTGCAGCCGGAATCGTTCGCCCTGCTGCCGGAGCGCTCTGCGTAGGAGCGCCTTCAGGCGCGATTTCGAACGTTGCAATGGCTTCGGGCCTGAAGGCCCTCCTACTCTTCCCAGGCCGCCACGTAGCGATGCCGGCCGAGTTCCTTGGCGCGATACAGCGCCGCGTCGGCCATCCGCACCAGCTGCTCCGGCGAATTGCTGCGCGCCGGCGTCAGCGAGGCGACGCCGACCGACACCGTGACATGCGCGGCCACCTCCGACGCCTCGTGCACGATGGCCAGCTCGTCCACCGCATCGACAATACGCTGGGCGATCGTCTCCAGACCTTCGCGGTTGGTGCGCGGAAACATGGCGACGAATTCCTCGCCGCCGTAGCGCGCCACGAAATCGGCACCCCGCAGCGCCTGGCTGCCCAGCACCCGGCCCACGCGCGCCAGACAGCCGTCGCCGGCCTGGTGCCCGTAGTGGTCGTTGTAACGCTTGAAGTGATCCACATCGATGAACAGCAGGTTCAGCGGTGTGCCCTCGCGCAGGCAGGCAGCCCATTCGCGGGTCAGCACCTCGTCGAAATGCCGGCGGTTGGCCAGCCCGGTGAGTGCGTCCTCGCGCGACAGCATGGCCAGCTCGCCAGTCAGCACGTCCAGTTCCTTCTTTTCCAGCGCCAGCAGGCGCTCCTGCAGGAACACGGTGCGCTCGCGGATCTCCTGGGTGAAACCGAGGATGGCGCCGATCATCATGGCGCCCACGCAGTAAAAGTAGAAATGCTGCCAGTCCGGCTCCAGACCGGTCGCCGCCACCACCACCACCAGGCCGAGCAGCGCGAAGCTGGTCCAGAACAAGGCCTGGCGGAACGGCAGGTTGGAAATGGAGAACGTGGCCACGGTGATGAACACCACGCCGTATTCGGCCATGCTGCGCAGCGGACTGTCGCTCTCCCCCAGCAACGTGGCGATGTGCATGGCCAGCAGGCCGAGGAAGGCCGCCATGCCCACCAGCCGACCCAGGTAGGGATTCAGCGGCTCCAGCAACGCGGCCGCGATCACCACGCTGATCACCGAGAACATGACGGCGAAACCGAACACCACCAGGAAGCGCATCGACTCGGTGACGATGCCGGATGCAAAGGTCAGCACGCAGATGGCCAGCACCGCCGCCACGACCAGAGGCCAGTAGCTGCGCAACTGCGTCAGCGCGATCTGGTGGTGGTAACGCGCGTACTCGTCTTCCAGCAGGTCCGGCAGCCGGAACCGGGCCAGGCCGCTGGTGTTGCCCAGCAGCGAACGCAAAAGCACCCGCTCCCCGCGCTGGGCATCACGCCGCGGCAGGGCCAGATCGTCGATCGGGGTATTCATGGCATCCTGCCGGTCACGGCGTGCTGATGATGAAAGGCTTGCAGGTTCCGGGCAGGACGCAATACAGGTTTTCGTTGCGCTCTTTCTGGTACTTCAGCCGCTTGCGCTCGAAGGAGCGGAAGCTGGCGCTGGAGCGCGCCAGCGCTTCCACTTCCCGCTTGCGCTTGGACGCATACATCGCATCCAGTGCTTCCATGGCAAAACGCGGACGGGTCGATTCGGCGCGCTTGAGCTGCTCGATGGCCTCATCAATGTCCCGTTTCTTGTTCAGGTACAGGATGGCGTTGGCGTACTCGTAGCGGATCACCGCCAGATCGGCCGTCTTCAGGGCCGACTCGAAATCGGCACGGATGTTGTTCTGGCGCGCGCCGAAGGTGATGCGCCCGGTGGCCTTGCCGACCTTGCGAACCACGTTGGCGTCGGCGCCGGCACTGGCCGCCAGCCCGAGCGGATTGCCGGGCGACAGCTCACGCACGTCGTCGATGGCACCCAGCACCTTGAACACGTAGTTGCGGCCGATCGCCACCGGAATGGGCACGTCCTCGGCGATGCGGCCGATCGAGTACACGTAGGCGATCTGGGCCACCACGTAGTTGTTCCGGTAACGGGACTCCTTCGAGGTCTTCATCTTGTCGAAGGAGTCGGCGAACTCGCGGATGGTGTTGGCGCAGTCCTGCAGCAGCATGTGCTTGTGCGAGAGATCCGGCTCCAGATACACCGCGTAGAACACCTGCGACACCTTGCCGGCCAGCGTGCCCATCGGGCCCAGTTCGCTGCCGCGCTGCATCGCCGCCTGGAAATCGCCACGCAGGAACAGGCGCCAGACGCCGTTGAGATCGCTCTCGAGTTTTGCGTAGTCGCCGTCGAAGTTCCTGTGCTTGGCCTTCAGCTCCGGGAACGCGTTGTAACCGTCGCGCAGGAATTCCGCCGACGGATACGGCACGCCCAGGCCGCTCATCAGCATGTCCCAGTTGCTGCGGATCTGCTCCGGTGTGTAGTCGAAAGGCGCCGTGTCGAACGGCGCCTTGTTCCAGGGCTTGCGCAGCACCTGCTGATCGACCGGAATCTGCTCGTCCTTGTCCTGGGCCCAGGCGCTCTCGCTCTCGGCCTTCTTGCGCAGGACTTCCAGCTCGTCGAACTCGGCCTCGCCCGGGTCGATGTACTCCTCGCCCTGGCCGGCCGGCCCGCGCCGCTCCTCGGCGGCCCCCCATGCGGCACCGGAGGGTGCCGCCACGGCTGCTGCAAATATCAGCAGAATCAAATACCTGAACTGCATCCCGGATCCCTTCCGTCAGTCCCGCATGGACATGACCGCTTGGTCACGCGGGACTATAAAGAGCCGTTCCCGGCGCGGCAATGCGGCGGACGTCCACCCGGATCAACGGTAGAACCCGTCAGTCAGCTTTTATCAGAATGCCGGCACGCCGCTGTGGAAGCGGAACTCGCCGTCGGGCGATTCGACCAGCGCCTGCTCCACCGCGCGGAAATGCCGCACGCGCGCATCCACGTCCTGCGCACTGCCGGCGTAGCGCCGGGCCAGGTCCAGATAATCCGTGTAGTGCCGCTCTTCGCTCTTCAGCAGGAAGCGGTAATAGCGACCGAGCTCGTCGTCCAGCAGCGGCGCCAGCGCGGCAAAGCGCTCGCAGGAACGTGCCTCGATGAAGGCGCCGACGATCAGCGTGTCGACCAGCTTCTCCGGCTCCTCGCTGCGCACGTGCCGGCGCAGTTCCGCGGCATAGCGCGACGCGGTGATCTGCCGGTAGGCAATGCCGCGCTGCTGCATGATCGCCACCACCTGCTCGAAGTGCAGCAGCTCCTCGCGTGCCAGCTGGCTGAGCATGGCCAGCAGCTCCGGCTTGTCGACGTAGCGGAACAGCAGGTTGAGCGCGGTGGATGCCGCCTTCTTCTCGCAGTTGGCATGGTCGATCAGCAGCAGTTCCGGCGCGCGCACGGCGGCCTGCAGCCAGGCCTGCGGCGTGGCGCAGCCCACGAACTGGTCGGCCGGCAGATGATCGGTCATGGCAAGGGCGGCTGGCGGGAAAGCGCGGATTATACGCACGCCGCCGCAGTCGCGGCCGGCAGCCGGCTCGACTACACTCGCCCGGCCGGATCCATCCGGACGGGAAACCGAAAACAAGAACCGCACCGACGTGAACTCCCCCGAAACCCCGGAACAACGCGCACAGCGACTGGCACGCAGCCGGGCCGCCAAGCAGCCGTCGCCGCTGGCACGCCGCATCTCGCTGCTGGTGGTCCGCCTGTTTGCCGCCCTGCCCCTGCGGCCGGCACAAACCATCGGCGGCGCGCTCGGCTGGCTGGCCTCGTGGCTGCCGGCACGTGAACGCGATACCGCGGCGGCCAACATCGCGCTGTGTTTCCGCGAGCAGGACGAACGCTGGCGCCGGCAACTGCTGCGTGCGCACTACGTGGAAGCCGGCAGGACCTTCGCGGAAACCTGCGGCATCTGGACGAAACCCGGCGAGGTGTATCTCTCGAAGGTGCGCCGCGTGGAAGGCCTGGAGCTGCTCGACGCCGCACGTGCCGCCGGTGAAGGCGTGATCCTGCTGGTGCCGCACCTGGGCAACTGGGAAATCGCCGCCAACTGGTGCACCAGCCGCTTCCCGGTCACCGGTCTGTACCGCCCCGGCGATTACGCGGAAATCGACACCCTGATGCGCGAGAGCCGCCAGCAGTACATGGGCCATGCCGTGCCCACGGATGCATCCGGCGTGCGCGCCATGCTGAAAACCCTGGCCTCCGGCGGCACGCTGTTCATCCTGCCCGACCACGAGCCGGATTTTTCCGGCGGCGAATTCGCGCCGCTGTTCGGCGTGCCGGCACTCACCGGCGTGCTGACCTCGAAATTCGTCAACGGCCGCCACCCGGCGCGCGCGCTGATGCTGTACGCGAAGCGCCTGCCGGCCGGCGAAGGCTGGGACGTGATCTTCCGCGAAACCGACCCCGGCCTGCGCAATGAAGACCTGATGACATCGCTCTCGGCACTGAACCGCTCCATCGAGGCGCTGATCCGCGAGTGCCCGGCGCAGTACCAGTGGACCTACAAGCGCTTCAAGCGGCGCCCGCCCGGCGCGCCGCCGGTGTATGCGCCCAGCCGCAAGGCCCGGGCCAGCGCCCGGGAGAGGGCCCGCCGTCAGGGGTCCTGACCTCCCGGTGGCCGGTTCCCGCCGCCCGTCAAAAATTCTTGGATTGTCCGACAATCCAAGTAATTAGAGTCCCCTCGGCCGCCAATACTCGTCCCCGTTCCGCATTCCCGAGACCGAACGAGGCACAACAACATGGTCCAGTCCCTGAATCCCCAGCGGGTCCTCCAGTTCAAGAAAGCCGGCTACTGGCTGTTCCTGCTGCCGGTGCTTGTGGTGTTCCTGTCCGCCTGGCTCGGCATGCAGACCGGCATGCCGAACCTGTTCGCCTGGTTTCCGGTGTTCGTCGTGTTCGGGATCATTCCGGTGCTCGACTGGCTGATCGGCCAGGACCCGGTGAACCCGGACGAGGCCACGGAAGTGCCGGTGCTGGCCGAGGAAAAGTACTACCGCTTCCTGACCCTGATGGTGGTGCCGATGCAGCTGCTGGTCACCGTCGGCGGCGGCGTGCTGCTGGTGCAGCAGTGGGACCACCTGAATGCCGCCGGCATCCTCGGCTGGCTGCTGGGCATCGGCGTGGCCAGCGGCATCCTCGCCATCAATGTCGGCCACGAGCTGGTGCACAAGGACTCGAAACTGGAAACCTGGGCCGGCGGCTTCCTGCTGTCGCTGGTGACCTACGCCGGCTTCAAGGTGGAACACGTGCGCGGCCACCACGTGCATGTCTCCACGCCGGAAGACGCGTCCAGCTCGCGCTACGGCCAGTCGCTGTACGCCTTCCTGCCGCACGCCTTCCTGCACAACTTCATCAACGCCTGGGCGCTGGAAGCGAAGGAACTGCGGCGCCGCAACCTGCCGGTGGTGTCCTGGCACAACGAGCTGATCTGGTGGTACGGCATCTCTGCCGCCTTTCTCATCGGCTTTACCCTCACGCTGGGCTGGAAAGGTGCGCTCTACTTCCTCGCCACCAGCTTCTTTGCAGCCACCACCCTGGAAGTCATCAACTACATCGAGCATTACGGCCTGCACCGCCGCAAGCTGGACAACGGCAAGTACGAGCGCACCACCATCCACCACAGCTGGAACTCGAACTACCTGCTGACCAACCTGGTGCTGTTCCACCTGCAGCGGCACAGCGACCACCACGCGTACGCCAAGCGCCGCTACCAGGTGCTGCGTCATCACGACGAATCGCCGCAGCTGCCGCTGGGCTATGCCGGCATGTTCGTGCTGGCGCTGGTGCCGCCGCTGTGGTTCCGGGTGATGAACCCGCGCGTGGAGGCCTACTACGCGAACGAGGAATACCAGCTGACGGCGAACCAGCAACGCGCCGCCACCTGAGCGCGCCCAGGCATGAAAAAGCCCGACACATGGCCGGGCTTTTTCTTCATGCCGGTGTTCCGGGAAACCCCGCGCGCAACAGCGGCAACAGGAAGCGGTACGCGTAATCGCGCACCTGCTGTTCATCGTCCGCGTTCACCAGCGGTGTCGGGGTCAGCAGGATCGAGTGCAGCATGCGCAGCAGCATGTCGGTGAGAAATTCCGGCGGGAAACCGCGGAACATGCCCTGGGCCTGCTGTTCGCGGATCAAGGCCAGCAGCTGCGCATAGCCGATGCCGAGCAGGCCGGCACCTTCCACCGTCACGTACGGCAGCACCACTTCCGGCTCCGCGCGCAGCAGGCCCTGCAGCAGCGGCTGCGTGCGCGCGCGCCGTATCCCGGCCGCAAAGCCGGCCACCATGCGTTCTTCCAGATCCGGGATGTGCTCGACGTCCGCGCGCACCGTGTCCAGCAGGCGCTGGCCCTCGCGGAAGGTCACGGCGCGGATCAATGCGTCCTTGTCCGGGTAGCGGCGGTACAGCGTGGTCCGCCCCACCCCGGCCTTGCGGGCCACGTCCTCCATGGAGGTGCGGCGCAACCCGAACGCGGCGAACAGCTCGGCCGCGGCCTCGAGGATCGGGTCCCGGGTCGGATCGGCGGGGGTCACGGCAGCCATCGGCGCTCCATACGTCGGAACAAAGGGACGATATCTGTACCATCGGCCCGAACCCGGGCTAGATTCCCGATGCGACCGGACAGTCATGCCCTGGCAGGACGGTCGCACCGGGGCCGCATGTTAACCCCCGGCGCCGATACCAAGAACAACTGCCATAACAACAACAACTTGCCTCGAGGTGGCCCATGCCCAGGCTGATTCCGGGACCGACCCTGCCTGCCTTCCGTGCCGGCGCCCTGCTGTGCCTGCTGGCGCTGTTGCCCGCCCCGGGCAGCACCGATGAATTGCCCTTCATGCTCGCCGGCCCCACCGGTCCGGCGCCCGCCGGCGGCGAGGACCTGCCGGAGGTTCCAGCCATCTTCCGCAACGTCACCGGCATCATCGACCACGAATACGCGCGCCCGCACCTGCCGCCGCTGCGCGTGACCAAGGACGGCCGGCTCGGCGTGCACAGCCAGAGTTTCAAGGACGGCCCCGGCCTGGTCCTGCTGCGCCCGGAATCGGTCGACCGGCCTTTCATCACCGACGACCGCGGCGCCGTGCCGCTGGTGGACCCGGACAAACCCTTCACCACGGTCAGCAACGCGTCGTTCGACGCCGGCGAAGGCTTCCAGCACGTGACACTGTGCGAGGCCGATCCGGAAGAACCGGGCGTGCGCGCCAACCCCTACGCCTGCGGCCTGCTCGGCACCGACGACTGCTACGACGTCACCCTGGTGGGCGGCGCGAAAAAAGTCGGCCTGCTGCCGTATCTGGTCGGCGGCAACATCAACGAGTTCGGTGAAAACATTCCCGATTCGCTCGCCAACGCGCTGGTGAGCGCGCCCATGACGGTCCGTGTGTCGAACCCGAAAACGGCAAACGCGCGCATCGCGCAGGTGACGGTGCACAAGGACCGCATCAAGCGCAACGAGCTGATGACCACCGGCCAGTTCGAACACATCACGCCGGTGGACGGCCGCCTGCTGGTGCTGCGCCTGCAGGGCCAGAAACTCACCTGGTTCAACGAGAACACCGGCCGCTACGTGACCGGCGACATCGACACCGCCTACAGCGTGGCGCCCGCCGGCGCATCCGCCTGCGACGCCGCCAACTGGACGAATTTCTATCCGATCTCGCATGCGCCGTACCACGCGGAGATGCGCAACCGCTACAAGTTCGCGAAGTACCCGTTCCGCGACCCGATGGGTCATGTGATCCCGGACGGTGCCGAGATCAAGGGCACCTATCCGTGGATCGACCACAAGGGCCGGGTGATGTCGCTGTCGGTGCTGAACTCGCGGCTGTACGACCACCACGGCAACTCCCGATACCCGACCCGCTGCGTGGTGGAAGGCTGCGACCTGGCCGAGCGCATCGACAACACCGGCTCCGTGCACGACATCGGCTTCGCGCTGTTCGGCCTGTGGACACGCGGCAAGATGGTGCTGGTGGACGGTGTGCTCAACGACATCGATTTCAAGATCGGCCAGGACAACACCAGCCACAGCTACACCGCGCTGTACGCACCGCATACCGGCACCCGCGGCGACGAGACCGGCGAGGTGCGCATGGGCAGCACCCGCCAGGTGCTGTACGAAACCGTGCCGGTCGGCAGTGCCGGCAACACCACCATCTTCGATTCCATCGAGGAACGCCTGAACTTCCTGCCCAACCTGCTCACGGTGGGTCCGCACGACGTCAGCTGGCTGGTGAGCTCCGGCCGCCAGACCGACGAATTTGCCTTCGACGATTACCTGCGCCCGAACAGTTTCATTCTCTCGGAAATGACCGGCACGCTGGACCACGGTGCAGGCAACGCCTTCCAGATGCTCTACCACGACGGCTGGGATCTCGCCTCGCTGTCGTTCAGCGCGCCGGTGATGCTGCAGAACAGCGCCACCGCACTGCCCTCCGAATGGCACATTCCCACGCACGGGGTCGCCGTGAACGGCCGTCTGGAGCCGGCCGCACTCGGTGGCGTGCGCGGCAAGGGCCTGTGGCTGGACGGCGGCACCGGCCGTCTCGTCTATGAGATCGATGCACAGCCGCGCAACATCGACGCCTTCCCCTGGTTCATCGGCCTGTTCATCGAACCGCGCCTGCAGGTTGCCGGCGAAGTGACGCTGGTGCGCTTCCCGGACGGTACCTCGATCAACCTGCTGAACCGCAGCGCGGTGATCTATCGCGATGCCGCCGGCGCCAATGTGGGCCAGACCACGCTGCCGGTCACGCTCACCGGCAAGGCATGGACGCACCTGGGCTTCCAGGTGTCTCCGGGCGGGCGGCGCGTGCAGCTGCTGCTCAACGGTTTCCTGCTCGCCGAGTGGAACGGTGCCGCGAGCGCACCGCCGCTGTTCCGGCTGGTGCCGGGCCAGCTGGTGCTGGGCGCGCCGGCCACACCGCAACAGCTGGCATTCCGCGGCTGGATCGACGAGTTCAAGATTTTCTCGGAACAGTTCAACGCGGAAACCGCCTGCAACATGGCACAGGGCACGCTGATCGGCCTGCCCTCCGCGTACAACGGAACCTGGCGCACCGTGGCCAACCGCCATCCCGCGTCCGCGCACGATGCCGTGACGAAAACGCTGCAGATGAACGGCCGGAACACCTACCCGAAATATGCCTGCTACAGCGACTATCGCGGCGATTACCTGGCACACAAACGCAATCTGCCGGCCGGCACGGCGAGCGTGCGCGAAGCGATCAACTTCCCGGAAGGGCCGCTGTACCACAACGCGCCGCGCCCGGATTCCGAATACAACCCGTTCTGCCTGGGCTGCCACACACCCGGTGGCCAGGGTGGCCTGAGCCTGGATGCTCTCGAATTCGAGGACGTGAACGCCAAACTCGATCCGCGCCGGCAACCCTCGCAGCCGCCGGCACGCGTGTGGGGCAACATTCCCGGCTTCTGGCTGGCCAACTCCCCGTGGCTGGGTTTCAACAGCGGCAGCGGCGGCCAGCTGCTCGACGAGTGGGTCCTGCCGTCGGCTTCCGGCCAGAAAGCCCAGGTGAAGGCACTGGTGCTGGTGGACGCACGCACCGGGCTGGACATCCTGCCGCTCACCCAGGGCATGACGCTGAACCTCGCCACGCTGAAAACGGACCGCATCAACGTGCGCGCGTCCTCGACCGGCCTGACCCGGCGCGTGGAGTTCGTGCACAACGGCGCCACCTCGTACCAGTACCCGCCGTTCGCGCTGTTCGGCGCCGATGAAGGCACGCCGGAAGCCGACTTCGCCTTCGGCACTCTCGCGACCGGTACGCACACGCTCTCGGCCAGACCGGTGGGCAGCACCGAAAAACTGCAGATCAGCTTCACCGTCACCGGGGCGCTGACCACGGTTGCCCCGCCGGCACCGACGGTGAACAGCGCCGTGCTGAATGCACAGCAGGACCTGCTCGCCGCCCTCGTCACCGAGGTCCGTTCGTTCATCGACAGCATCACGGCTTTCTTCAACAGCATCGGCGCCGCCATCACCGCCCTGCTGGACAGCCTGGTCAACGGCAGCACCGTGCCGGTGGCCGACACCGCCGCCGGCTTCAGCCGCAGCGGCACCGACCTGCAGCTGTTCGTGGACTTCGCAGTGCTGGACAAGCAGAAAGCCCGCATCGAGCTGCGCGGACGCGCCTACGGCAGCCACGGCAACACCGTGTACGTGAACGGCGCCGCCGTGCCCGTCACCGGTGACGCCTGGAGCTGGAGCAGCACCAACCTGAACGTGGCCGAGTACGCGGTGGCCATCCGCAACACCGCACAGGTGGAGGAAAAAACCTGGGTGAGCTTCAACCGCACGCCGGTACCGGCCGCGCTGGTGGCGCGCCACGGTGCGCAGACGCTGATGGCAGGCCTGCTGGCCGGCATGGATTTCTCCCTGCTCACCGGCACGCTCAACGAAGCGCTGGCCGCGGCCGCCGCCGAAGACATGGAACTGTTCCCCGGCGCCTGGCTGGAAATCGACACGCTGGCGCTGGATCGCCTGGACGTGACCGCACCGGCCGATGCACTGCCCGACAGCAACGCCGAGGCCGTGCTGCCGGCACAGATCGATCTCAACCGCCTGGCCTTCGCCGGCACCCTGCGCCTGCGCATGGGTTGCGTGTTCGATCTCTGCGCGATCGACACCTCGCTGCCGGTGGACCTGGCGCTCGACCACGCCCGGGCACGCCTGCTGCTGGCGCTGCGCCGGCCGACCGGCGACCACCTGCTCGACGTGGGCACGGACGTGGACATCGACCCGGCCACGCTGGTGGTGACCAGCAGCATGCTGCCGCCACCGCCCGATCCGGATTCGCTCACCGGGCAGATCACGCTGGCCTTCAACAGCTTCCTGCTCTCGTTCGTGAGCGATGCGCTGTCCTCGACGCTGGAAACCGAAATCAACAAGCTCGCCACCCGCATCACCGAGGACACGCTCACCTCGCCGGGCATCAACATCCCGTTCGACACCTTCGTGGCCGACAACCTGGGCGCGCTGGTGCCGCTGCTGCCGGACGGCACGCTGGACGTGGCGAAAGCCCTGTTCGCAGCCGGCATCAAGGTGAACGCGCAGGTGAGCGATGCCCGCACCCTGGCCGGTGACGCCCTGCTGGCCGTGGACGGCGTGGTGGCCAATGCCACCGCCGACACGCGCGTACTGTTCGGCCAGCGCATGACCGACGCGGAACGCACCCGTGCCCTGGCGCAGACGCTGGCGTCGGTACACACCGCGCAGGGCGACAGTGACTTCCTGCACATGAACGGCCGCTTCAACAGCGCCTTGCTGGCCGCGCTCACGCAGTCGCACACCTTCGACGAGTCGATCGCGGTGGATCTGGCGGATCTGCTGGACCTGCAGGCGCTGAAAACCGCAGTGCAGTCGGGTGCGGCCGGCAACAGTGCCACGCTGCAGGCGGCCCTGAACACGCTGCTGGCGAACGCGAATGCGCAGGAAGCCGCCACCGGCGGCAACACCGGGCTGAACGCACGGCTGCAGGTGGCCATCGCCAACTCGCCGTACCTGCTCACGCCGGCCACCGCGGGCATCGACCGGGTGCGCATCGACGAGGTCGCCGTGACGCTGGAAACAATCCCGGGCGAACGTGCGCGCCTGGAGGGCATCACGCCGGCAACCCTGCTGACGGCACGCTTCAGCGTGATCCTGAACGTGGCCGCGGGCGACCACGTGACGGTGGAAGCGCTGCGGCTGCACCGGCTGGACACGCCGGGCCTGGCCATGGCGCCGGCCACGGCCCGGACGCTGCTGCACGGTCTGGTGGACCGGGTGCTGGCCGACCGGGCACCGCGGGGGTTCCTGCTGGTGAAACGCTGACCGGTTGCTCGGTCATCCAGTGCGCCCCGGTGTATTCCCCCGGGGTTGACCGGACAGGCCCGGCGTTGTGCCGGGCCTTTTTTTGCGCCGCGCACCCGCCTCCGCCCCGGGGCCGCCCCTGCGGACCGGGCCCGGGCCACCTGCCCCGTCGCCCGCCCCGTCATCACGCCCGGCCCGCCTATGGCCGATATCACCGAGATTTATGCCCTCGCCCCCCGCCGATTCCTTACCTGAATAACCCCGTTCCGCTAGAATCCCCGCCGCTTTTCAGACGGCAAAACCGTCGCCCGGTCAGCCGGCTACCCGCCGGAGCGCCCGCAACGATGTGGCGCCAGGATCCGGACCCCACCTGCATCAAGAGGACATCATCGTGCTCGAGGCCTATCGCAAACACGTCGCCGAACGCGCTGCCCAGGGCGTACCGCCCAAGGCGCTGGACGAAAAACAGGTTGCCGAACTCGTCGAACTGCTCAAGAACCCGCCGAAGGGTGAAGAGCAGACCCTGCTCGACCTGATCACCCACCGCGTTCCGCCGGGCGTCGACCCCGCTGCCTACGTCAAGGCCGCGTTCCTCGCCGACATCGCGAAAGGCAAGGCCAAGAGCCCGCTGATCGACCGCAAGAAAGCCACCGAACTGCTCGGCACCATGGTCGGCGGCTACAACGTCGAACCGCTGATCGACCTGCTGGACGACGCCGAGTGTGGCGACATCGCCACCGCCGCCCTGAGCAAGACGCTGCTGATCTTCGACAAGTTCCACGACGTGGAAGAGAAAGCGAAAACCAGCAAGAACGCCGCGAAAGTCCTCAAGAGCTGGGCCGATGCCGAGTGGTTCACCAGCCGCCCGGAAGTGCCGAAGAAAATCACCATCACCGTCTTCAAGGTCACCGGCGAGACCAACACCGACGACCTCTCCCCGGCGCAGGACGCCTGGAGCCGCCCGGACATCCCGGTACACGCACTCGCGATGCTGAAAAACGCGCGCGACGGCATCCACCCGGAACAGCCGGGCGTGGTCGGCCCGATCAAGCAGCTGGAAGCGCTGAAAGCCAAGGGCCACATCGTGGCCTATGTGGGCGACGTGGTCGGCACCGGCTCCAGCCGCAAGTCCGCCACCAACTCCGTGCTGTGGTTCACCGGTGACGACATCCCGTTCGTGCCGAACAAGCGCGACGGCGGCATCTGCATCGGCTCGAAAATCGCGCCGATCTTCTACAACACCATGGAAGACGCCGGCGCCCTGCCGTTCGAAGCGGACGTCTCCGGCCTGAACATGGGCGACGTGGTCGACGTGTACCCGTACGAAGGCAAGATCACGAAAACCGGCACCCAGGACGTCATCACGAAGTTCTCGCTGAAAACCGACGTGCTGCTGGACGAAGTGCGCGCCGGCGGCCGCATCAACCTGATCATCGGCCGCGGCCTCACCACCAAGGCGCGCGAAGCGCTGAAGCTGGGCGCCAGCACCGTGTTCCGCAACGTCGAACAGCCGAAGGACACCGGCAAGGGCTACACCCTGGCGCAGAAAATGGTCGGCAAGGCCTGCGGCGTGAAAGGCGTACGCCCGGGCACCTACTGCGAACCGAAGATGACCACCGTCGGCTCGCAGGACACCACCGGCCCGATGACCCGCGACGAACTGAAGGATCTGGCCTGCCTCGGCTTCTCCGCCGATCTCGTCATGCAGTCCTTCTGCCACACCGCCGCGTATCCGAAGCCGGTCGACGTGCAGACCCACCACACGCTGCCGGACTTCATCATGAACCGCGGCGGTGTTTCGCTGCGCCCGGGTGACGGCATCATCCACTCCTGGCTGAACCGCATGCTGCTGCCGGACACCGTCGGCACCGGCGGCGACTCGCACACCCGCTTCCCGATCGGCATCTCGTTCCCGGCCGGTTCCGGCCTCGTCGCGTTCGCCGCGGCCACCGGCGCCATGCCGCTGGACATGCCGGAATCGGTGCTGGTGCGCTTCAAGGGCAAGATGCAGCCGGGCATCACGCTGCGCGACCTCGTGCACGCGATCCCGTACTACGCCATCCAGGCCGGCGACCTCACCGTCGAGAAGAAAGGCAAGAAGAACGTCTTCAACGGCCGCATCCTGGAAATCGAAGGCCTGGAAAACCTCACGGTTGAGCAGGCGTTCGAACTCTCCGACGCATCCGCCGAGCGCTCGGCCGCCGGCTGCACGATTTCGCTCAGCGAAGCCAGCGTGAAGGAATACCTCACCTCCAACATCACCATGCTCAAGTGGATGATCGCGGAAGGCTACGGCGACGCCCGCACCATCTCGCGCCGCATCGTCGCCATGGAGAAGTGGCTGGCCAAGCCGGAACTCATGCGCGCCGACAAGGACGCCGAGTACGCCAAGGTCTACGAGATCGACCTGAACGAGATCAAGGAACCGATCCTCTGCTGCCCGAACGATCCGGACGACGCCAAGCTGCTCAGCCAGGTGGCCGGTGACAAGATCGACGAAGTGTTCATCGGCTCGTGCATGACCAACATCGGCCACTTCCGCGCGGCCGGCAAGCTGCTGGACAAGGTGGAAGGCGGCTCGCTCGCCACCCGCCTCTGGCTGGCACCGCCGACCAAGATGGACCAGCACCAGCTGATGGAAGAGGGTTACTACAACATCTACGGCCGCGCCGGTGCCCGCACCGAAATGCCGGGCTGCTCGCTGTGCATGGGCAACCAGGCCCGCGTCGCGCCGAACACCACCTGCGTGTCGACCTCCACCCGCAACTTCCCGAACCGTCTGGGTCAGGGCTCCAACGTCTACCTCGCGTCTGCAGAGCTCGCCTCTGTCGCCGCGGTGATGGGCAAGCTCCCGACCGTTGCCGAGTACATGGAATACGCGAAGAAGATCGACGCCATGTCCACCGACATCTACCGCTACATGAACTTCGACCGCATGCCGGAGTACACGGAGAAAGCGGACAAGGCGAAGATCGCGGTGGCGCAGGGGCAGTGATGCTTCGAGAGTGTTAAGGCGTGAACAAAAAAGCCCGGCAAAAGCCGGGCTTTTTTGTTGTCGCTGTATCACACAGCGAGGCTTCTCAAGCGCGACATGACCAACTCGCTCCGGCTCGGTTCGGCGATCAGTCCAGGCAGGACATTCGAGAAATTCGGGTTGGCAATAATGCCCGCCAGAACCTCGGATACGCGCTCCCGCAATGCGGCGGGGGCCAATACCATTTCTTCAACGAGCTGCTCGCGCCCATCAACAATGTTAAGCACGTCCTCAAGATCGTGGCTGCCCAGAAAGTCACCGGCACCGCGACCCAGGAATGCCTCCAGCTTGGTGGCGACAAACGCCACGGCGCTGGCACAGCGGATGGTCAGCCCTGCACCGAGATCAACCGGGATTGCAGTCTGCACGGCATAGGCATACCAGGGGTTGGAAAATCCCAGCACGTCTTCACGCACCGGCATCAGGTCGAACAACACCCCCGACTCACGATGCACCCAGCGGCAAATAACCTCGCTCCCGGGGTCCCGCACAAAACCGCGTTCCGCCACCGCCTGTCCGATGCGGATATACCGTGCTCGATCCGCCTCGATCACTGCATCGACATCACGGGTCGCTCGCACCGGATCGGACAGCGGATCAGTCACCAGCAATCCGGCCACCGCACCGCCCACAAATACCAGTTGCTCACGCAAATCGCCCAGCGCCTCAGCCACGCGACGCAAGTGCGGCAGGTTGGGATCATCAGCCCGCATCGTTACTTCCAACGATCAGCACACGCAGCATGTCGGCCGCCAGCGCGCGTTCCCGTGCACGTCCGGCACGCAATGCGTCGATCAGTGCAAGCAGGCGATGCAGCGCCGGATCTGCCAACGCTGCCTGCGGTGCAGTGCGATAAAGCGGAGACAGCGTCGGCCCCTTGGCGCTTCCGGCAGCATGTGCCCACACCGGCGCCTCACCGGACGCGACATTGATCTTGCTGGCGAGTGGCTCGGCACCCACACCCGTGGGTACGCCCCGCTTCACCGGCCCGGGCAGCGCCGGCCAGACATAGCGAACCCCGTGCAGCACAAACTCCAGCAGGGCCGGCCGCACGGGCGACCAGATGCCGCGCTCCTTGACCACCGCCAGCCCGGCCACAACTGACCGCTTGACGCTGCCATGGACCTCCGAGGGGCTCATGGACAAGGCCAGCCCCAGCCCGGCATAGGTCCAGCGTTGCCCCGGATGGGCAACGACCTTGAGCAGAACCAGCATGTCCTGGGGTTTGAGTTCCATCGGGCGGCCATATTCGGAATTCGCGAATAGCGAATATGCGGGAAGGGCCGGGGCCAGACAAGCCCCGGGACAATCTGCTGGACGAGGTGGAAGGCGGCTCGCTCGCCGCCCGCCTCTGGCTGGCACCGCCGACCAGGATGGACCAGCACCAGCTGATGGAAGAGGGTTACTACAACATCTACGGCCGCGCCGGTGCGCGCACCGAAATGCCGGGCTGCTCGCTGTGCATGGGCAACCAGGCCCGCGTCGCGCCGAACACCACCTGCGTGTCGACCTCCACCCGCAACTTCCCGAACCGCCTCGGTCAGGGTTCGAATGTGTATCTGGCTTCTGCCGAGTTGGCTTCCGTTGCTGCCGTCATGGGCAAGCTCCCGACCGTTGCCGAGTACATGGAATACGCGAAGAAGATCGACGCCATGTCCACCGACATCTACCGCTACATGAACTTCGACCGCATGCCGGAGTACACCGACAAGGCGGCGACGGCGAAGATCCAGGTCGCGCAGGCGCAGTGATGCTTTTCTGCTAAACGCTCGACGCTAGAAACAAAAAGGCCCGCGGAAGCGGGCCTTTTTGTTTTGAGCCAACGGCTTACAGGAGGTCACGGCGCAGGCTTCATCCACAGCCAAATACAGCAAGTGCAGGCAAGCTGTGGATAACCGACCGTTCGTCGCTCAATTATTGATCGGCTCTGGGGATAACCCATATCTTGTGTCCATATTTCAGGGATACCACAAGATATAGGAATGCAATGATGGACGCTCGTACCCGCCAGCGCATTGAAAACGAAGCCTTCGAACTGCACAAAAAAATATGGCGCAACCTTCCCGACCCCAAACCCAAGTCAGTCGAGGAGTTAATTGGTGCCTTGGATCCAGTGCATGCGGCTTCCCTACTCGGCATGAAGCTTGCGTATTTGCCTGAGCTCAGCGTGCCCTATCGCAAGGGCAATGGAATGAAGAAATTGGGCGGGATAATCGACCGGCAGCGCAACCTGATTGCCGTTGCCACAAACGTGAAACCTTCGACCGCACTATTCACAGCTGCTCATGAACTCGGGCACATCGTTCTGCATGACGATATCGTCATGCACCGCGACGTACCAATCGAAGGTGGGAGCAGCAGCAACGACGGCGACCCAAAGGAACAAGAAGCCAGTTTTTTTGCCGCGTGCTTTCTGATGCCGCGCAACCTCACAAGGAAAGCCTTCGAGCGTTGCTTTAACTCCTCGATTCCGCTTGTTATCGACGACAATGCCGCCTTTTACCTTTCATCACACGATCCCGATGCTTTGCTGCGTGCGGAACACGGATCTCTGGCGCGGGAATTAGCCGTCGCAACCGCAGAACGATTTGGAGGAACGCACTTCAACTCACTGGCCACGCAGTTCGGTGTATCTGTGACAGCAATGGCTATCAGGCTTCGCGAACTCGGCCTCGTAAAGGCCTGGCCTTAAGTATTCCTAATACGGAGGAATCACCCAATGAGCAAGAATGACCGCATGGTTTACAAGGACGTGTAATGACCCAGTGATTTCCTGCTCAGGTATAACCTTACGAGGACTTACCCCATGAGCATCGCAATGGAAGAAGACATCAAGCGCTGGACGGCCCGCCGGAAGTCGGCGCTGGTCCTGGAAATCAT
>JBMOOO010000004.1:0-54559 GCA_049324475.1 Pseudomonadota bacterium
TCGTTGCACTCCTGCATGTGTATTTTCTCGTGCTGGAAATGTTCCTGTGGGACAAGCCGGCCGGGCTGAAGGCCTTCGGGCAGACGAAGGAGGCGGCGCAGGCCTCGAAGGTGCTGGCGGCGAACCAGGGCCTGTACAACGGTTTCCTCGCGGCCGGTCTGGTCTGGGGCCTGTGGCTGGGGCCGGCCGGTTTTTCCGTGAAGGTGTTCTTCCTGTCCTGCGTGATCATCGCCGGGGTTTACGGGGCCGCCACCGCCAGCCGGAAAATCCTGTACGTGCAGGCCCTGCCTGCGGCCGCCGGTCTGGCGCTGCTCCTGCTTTCCTGAGCCTGACACGCTAGAATTCCGGGCCCGGCAGCCGTGACCACGGTGCCGCGCAATCGCAACCGTTTCCGGATTCTGGAGTGGCGTCATGGGTGCCCAGTGGAAAACCAAGGGTAAGGAACAGGCCGCGGCCGCCAAGGGTCGCGTGTTCACGAAGCTGGCCAAGGAAATCATGGTGGCGGCCCGCAACGGTGCCGACCCGGCCATGAATCCGCGCCTGCGCCTGGCTGTCGAACAGGCGAAGAAAGCCTCCATGCCCAAGGACACGGTCGAGCGTGCAATCAAGAAAGGCGCCGGCCTGCTGGATTCCGGTGTCAGCTTCGAGAAAGTCACCTACGAAGGTTTCACGCCGCACCGCGTGCCGGTGATCGTGGAATGCCTCACCGACAACGTGAACCGCACCGTGTCGAGCATGCGCGGCCTGTTCCGCAAGGGGCAGCTGGGCACGTCGGGTTCGGTGTCCTGGGATTTCGACTATCTCGGCATGATCGAAGCCACGCCGGACAAGCCGGATGCCGATCCGGAAGTGGCGGCGATCGAGGCCGGCGCCAGTGACCTGGAGCCCGGCGAGGAAGGCGGCACGCTGTTCTATACCGATCCCACGGAGATGGACGCGGTGTGCCGTGCGCTGCCGTCGTTCGGTTTCACCGTGCAGTCGGCGCACCTCGGCTACCGGCCGAAGAATCCCGTGACCATCGGCGATGCCGAGCGCGCGGAAGTGGAAGCCTTCCTGGAAGCGATCGACGCCGACGACGACGTGCAGCGGGTCTTTGTCGGTCTGGCCGGCTGACGCCGGCCGCGTCGGTCTGGCCGGCTGGTGCTGGCCGCGTCGGTCTGCCGGCGGACAGAAAAAACCGGCCTCAGCCGGTCTTCCAGGAAATCGCCTTTTCGCCTTCCGGCGTCACCTGCATGAAGGCGTCCGGGTCCTCGTCGTCGCCTTCCCGCCAGGTGCCGGCGGCGCAGCGCACTTCCTTGCCCAGATGCGCGCAGCAATCGCGCGCGCAGGCCAGGTCATCTGCCCAGGGCGTATCCGGCGAGTCCAGCCACACGCTGGTCCAGGCCTTGCCCACGGCGCCGGTGGTGATGCGCACGGGAATCTGCACCTCGTCCAGCTGCAGCACGAATTTCGCCATGGCACCGCGCGAAGGCTCGGCGGTGAGCGGGCCGAGCCGCTTCGCCAGCCAGTCGCGCAGTTCCTCGACGGTGCCGCTGCGCACGTAGATCTCGATATCCGGTTGCCGGCTCATGTCAGCAGTTTTTCCAGCAGCCGTTCGTAGACATCGGTGAGCACGTCCAGGTCACGCACGCCGATGTGTTCGTCGATCTTGTGGATGGTGCTGTTGGGCGGACCGATTTCCACCACCTGCGCGCCGGTGGGTGCGATGAAGCGGCCGTCGCTGGTGCCGCCGCTGGTGGATAGTTCCGTTTCGATGCCGCAGGTTTCCCGGATGGCCGTCTGCGCGGCCGCCACCAGCGTGCCGCGGCCGGTGAGGAACGGATTGCCGGACAGCGTCCAGGCTATGCGGTAGTCGAGCCCGTGTTTTTTCAGCACGGCTTCGGTTTTCTGTTTCAGGCCATCGGCGGTCTGCTCGGTGCTGAAGCGGAAGTTGAACAGCACCGTGCACTCGCCCGGGATCACGTTGGTGGCACCGGTGCCGCTGTTGATGTTGGAAATCTGGAAGGACGTGGCCGGGAAGAATTCGTTGCCGCTGTCCCAGTGCGCGGCGGCCAGTTCGGCCAGGGCCGGCATGGCCAGGTGGATCGGGTTCCGGGCCAGTTGCGGATAGGCCACGTGGCCCTGCACGCCGCGCACGGTGAGCACGGCGCCCAGCGAGCCGCGCCGGCCGTTCTTGATCACGTCGCCGGTGACTTTCGAGGAAGACGGCTCGCCGACCACGCACCAGTCGATCTTCTCGCGGCGGGCTTCCAGCGTTTCCACCACCTTCACGGTGCCGTCCACCGACGGGCCTTCCTCGTCGCTGGTCAGCAGGAAAGCGATGCTGCCTTTCGGTGCAGGGTGCTTCGAAAGGAAGCGTTCCACCGCCACCACGAAGGCGGCGATCGAGCCCTTCATGTCGGCAGCACCGCGGCCGTACAGGCGGCCGTCCCGGATTTCCGGTTCGAACGGCGCCAGCGACCACTGCTCGCGCGGCCCGGTCGGCACCACGTCGGTATGGCCGGCAAAGGCCAGCAACGGCCCGGCGGCCGGGCGCTTCAGCCACAGGTTGTCGACTTCGCCGAAGCGCAGGTGCTCGGCAACGAAGCCCAGCGGGGCGAGGCGCTCCGCCAGGAAGCGCTGGCAGCCGGCATCGTCCGGGGTGACGGAAGCCCGGCGGATCAGCTCGCAGGACAGTTGCAGGGTCGGGGAGAGGGGGGCATGGGCAGTCATAAGCGCCTGATTTTAGGGGACCCCCGCCGGTCTGTCTGCTTGTCGTGCAGGTACCGGTTCCGTGCAGGCCGGCCGTTTCGTGCACCGGGATGGCACATGAGTTGCAAGGTCGGCGGGTACAGCGCAACGGCGCGCACGGCCCTGGATGGCACGCTCACCACGCAGTAGCGGGTTCGTTTCCCCATGTTGAAAGTGCTTTTGTTCGATGACGGTGCCGACACGGCGCATCCGCTGCGTGAGGCTGTGCTGGCAGCCGGTTGCGAGATCGTCGGCGAGGTGACCAGCCCCTGGGCGCTGCCGGATGCCGTGCAGCGGCTGGCACCCGATGCCGTGCTGATGGACGTGGATTCCCCCAGCCGCGACGTGCTGGAGCAGGTGGTGGTCGCTTCCCGCGACGAGCCGCGCCCGATCGTGATGTTCACCGCCGACGGCAGCGACACCGCCATCGAGGCGGCACTGCAGGCCGGTGTGTCGGCCTATGTGGTGGACGGCATTGCCGCCGAGCGCATCCGCTCCATCCTGCAGGTGGCGATCGCCCGTTTCCGGGTGGACCGCAAGCTGCGGGAGAAGCTCGATACCACCGAGCAGCGGCTGGCCGAGCGCAAGCTGGTCGAGCGCGCCAAGGGGCTGGTGATGCAGCACGAGAAACTCGACGAGCCGGCGGCCTATGCCGCCATGCGTTCGGCGGCCATGAAGCGTGGCATCAAGCTGGTCGATCTGGCGAAGCAGATCATCGACATTGCCGGGCGCGGGCAGGCCTGACGCCCCGTTTTCTGCCTGCGAATGGTGCGGCACAGGAAAAAACATGCGCTGCGCCGGGGCATTCCGCACCGGCCTGCCGGGGTGGCGGGAGCGCAGGCAGAAATGGTCAGCCATCACGCAAGCTCTTGAATTGAACCGCTGAAATGTGCGTGGCCGCGTGCGGAAGCACACCTTGGCACGGGAGTTGCTGAACAGTTGGCAAGGCAGCGTGTGCAGCGCGCCGGTGCCGGTTCAATGCAGAACCGGCGCCACCCAATGCCGGGTCTTGTGCTGCACCGTCGTCATGCCCGGCATGTTCCGGGCGGAACAATCAGGATCGTGCACTGGACACAGGCGTCCTCCGGCAACGGAGCGACGCCTTTTTCTTTTTGGCGCAGTGAAAGAGGTGTGTCATGGCGGAGAAAACCACGATGGCGGCAATGAGCAGCCCGGCAGCAACGGTGGCCGGCGAACCTTCCAGCAACGGCCGGCGCGATTTCCTGCGCAGCATGGCTGCCGGTGCGGGTGCGATCGGTGTGCTGGGCGGCCTGGGCGGTACCAGCAGCCACGCCTGGGCCGCCGGCAGCGACAAGCCTGAACTGGCGGAAGTGACGGTCGGCTTCATTCCGCTCACCGACTGTGCGTCGGTGGTGGTGGCTTCGCAGATGGGTTTCGACAAGAAGTACGGCATCAAGATCAACGTCAGCAAGGAAGCCAGCTGGGCCGGCGTGCGCGACAAGCTCATGAACGGCGAGCTGCACGCGGCCCATGTGCTGTACGGCCTGGTGTACGGCGTGCACCTGGGCATCGGCGGCCAGCAGAAGGACATGGCGGTGCTGATGTGCCTCAACCGCAACGGCCAGGCCATCACGCTGGCCAACCAGCTGCGCGAGAAGGGCGTGAAGGACGGCCCGTCGCTGAAAAAGGAAATCCTGGCCAACCCGCGCGAGTACACCTTCGCCCAGACCTTCCCCACCGGCACCCATGCCATGTGGCTGTACTACTGGCTGGCGGCCAACGGCGTGAATCCGCTGAAGGATGTGAAAACCATCGTGGTGCCGCCGCCGCAGATGGTGGCCAACATGCGCGTGGGCAACATGGACGGCTACTGCGTGGGCGAGCCCTGGGGTGCGCGTGCCATCTACGACCGCATCGGCTTCACCGTCACCACGACGCAGGACATCTGGCAGGACCACCCGGAAAAAGTGCTCGGTTGCACCGCCGCCTTCGTGCAGCAGTACCCGAACACCGCGCGCGCTATGGTGGCCGCGATCCTGGATGCCGCGAAGTACATCGATGAACAGAAGAACCGCGCGGAAGTGGCGAAGCTGATCGCCGGCAAGGCTTACGTGAATGCGCCGGAGGACGTGATCCTTGGCCGCTTCCTGGGCGACTACGACAACGGCATCGGCAAGAAGTGGAAAGACCCGAACTACATGAAGTTCAGCGACGGCGGTGCAGTGACCTTCCCGTACCTGTCGGACGGCATGTGGTTCATGACCCAGCACAAGCGCTGGGGCCTGATCACGTCCGACCCGGATTACCTGGCGGTCGCGAAGAAAGTGAACCAGATCGATCTGTACAAGGATGCTGCCGCCATGGCCGGTGTCGCCGTGCCGAAGGACGTGCTGCGCAGCAGCAAGCTGATCGACGGTGTGGTGTGGGACGGCAAGGATCCGAAAGCCTATGCCGCTTCCTTCAAGATCAAGGCCTGAGGCAGACGGGGACAACATGACCGCAGCCATGCCCGCCAACGAAACGGTCGACGCGCAGATGCGTCGCGCCGCGCGCCTTAAAAAGCTCCGGGAGACCGGCGCCGATATCGGCCGCTACACGGTGTTCAACATCCTGCCCGGCGTGCTCGGCCTGGTGTTGTTCATCCTGGTGTGGTCGATCGTGGCCGACCGGACTGGCACCCTGCCGGGGCCGGCGTCCACCTGGGATGCGGCGAAAGTGCTGTTCGCCGATCCGTTCTACGACAACGGCCCGAACGACCAGGGCATCGGCTGGAACCTGCTGAGCTCGCTGGAACGGGTCGGCATCGGCTTCGGCATGGCCATGCTGATCGGCATTCCGCTGGGATTCATGCTGGGCCGCTTCGCGGTGCTGCATGCGATGGCATCGCCGATCATCAGCCTGCTGCGACCGGTGTCGCCGCTGGCCTGGTTGCCGATCGGCCTGCTGGTGTTCCAGAAAGCCGATCCGGCCGCCATCTGGGTGATTTTCATCTCCTCGATCTGGCCGGTGATCATCAACACCGCGGTGGGTGTGACGCGTGTGCCCCAGGACTACCTGAACGTGGCGCGGGTCCTGAACCTGTCCGAGATCCGGATCGTCACGCGCATCCTGCTGCCGGCCACGCTGCCTTATGTGCTGACCGGTATCCGCCTGGGTCTCGGTGTGGCCTGGCTGGTGATCGTGGCTTCGGAAATGCTCACCGGTGGCAGCGGCATCGGGTTCTGGGTGTGGGACGAGTGGAACAACCTCAACGTCGAACACATCATCATCGCCATCTTCGTGGTCGGTACCGTGGGCCTGCTGCTCGAGCAGACCATCATGGCGATCGCCAAACGCTTCAGCTACGAGTGAGGACGCCGTCATGAGCGACGATTACAAGATCAGCCGCTACGTGAGCGTGGAAGGCGTCAGTGTGGAGTTCAATACCCGCAAGGGTCGTTTCCTCGCGCTGCGCGACATCAACCTGCAGGTGGCAAAAGGCGAGTTCGTGACGCTGATCGGCCACTCCGGTTGCGGAAAATCCACGCTGCTGAACCTGGTGGCGGGCCTGCTGGAGCCGACCCGCGGCGTGCTGCTGTGCAACGACCGCGAGATTGCGGGTCCGGGCCCGGAGCGTGCGGTGGTGTTCCAGAACCACTCGCTGCTGCCCTGGCTGAGCTGCTACGGCAATGTGCACCTCGCCGTCGAGAAAGTGTTTGGCGGCAAGGAGAACAAGGTGCAGCTGCGTGAGCGCACCCTGGCGGCACTGGAGCTGGTCGGCCTGTCGCATGCGGTGGACAAGAAGCCGCAGGAGATTTCCGGTGGCATGAAACAGCGGGTGGGCATTGCCCGTGCGCTGGCCATGGAGCCGCAGGTGCTGTTGCTGGACGAACCGTTCGGGGCGCTGGACGCCCTGACCCGGGCGCACCTGCAGGACGAACTGCTGCGCATCGTGGCCCGCACCGGCAGCACCGTGATCATGGTGACACACGATGTCGACGAGGCCGTGTTGCTGGCCGACCGTATCGTGATGATGACCAACGGCCCGGCTGCGACCATCGGCGAGATCGCGGATGTGGATCTGGCCCGGCCGCGCGACCGGCTCGCACTGGCCAACGATCATCGCTATCACGAAATACGCGCGCAGGTGCTGGAGTTCCTCTACAAGCGGCACCAGCGCCCGGCGGCATGAGTTTGACGAGTACACGGGTTCCATGCGGTCCCGTCCGGTAGCCCGCCGGTGACTCCCATCATCAAAGCGGCGACATTTGTCGTTGTGGCGGGCTTACCTTTTTCGCGCGAGGCCACGCGCGGGCAACCGGTCAGTCCGGGATGCCAGGGGACTGCAAAAGGCCATACCGGCACACAGATGCCGGCCCCGGTTCCGGGTGTTGTTGCGACGGGAAAGTTGCTTCATTCGATGAACTTTTTCAGGGAAATTTTCTCATGACTCCTGTCAGCTGCCTGCATGTTCAACGCGTTGCCCGCAACACCTCCTTCAACCGTCTCGCCCTGGCCGTGCTGGTGGCTGCTGCTGCCGTGCCGGCAGCCCGTGCCGATGCGCTCGGCGATGCCATTGCCGGCGGCAAGACCAACCTCGAGTTGCGCTACCGTCTGGAAAACGTCGAACAGGATGGCTTCGCCAAAGAAGCCAACGCCAGCACCCTGCGCACCCGCCTGCGTTACGCCACCGGCGAATGGCAGTCGATGACGGCGCTGGTGGAACTGGACAGCGTCAGCCGCGTCGGCGAGGAACGCTACAACAGCGGCGTCAACGGCAAGGCTGCATTCCCGGTGGTGGCCGATCCGGCCGGCGCCGGTGTCAACCAGGCATTCCTGAAGTACGTCGGTATCGGCAACACCGTGATCACGGCCGGCCGCCAGCGGGTGAACCTCGACGGCCAGCGTTATGTCGGCAGTGTGGCCTGGCGCCAGAACGAGCAGACGCTGGACGGCGTGCTGGTCGAGTTCAAGGGCGTTGACCGCCTCACCGCCACCTACGGTTTCGTCAACCAGGTCAACCGCATCTACGGGCCGTCCGGTCTGGCCGCCAACCTGGCGGAATTCGACGGCGAGAGCCATCTGGTCAACCTCAAGTACGTGACCGGCGAAGCCCTGACCGGCGTGCTCTACGCCTACATGCTGGATTTCGACAATGCGCCGCCGGCGCTGTCCAGCCAGACCGTGGGTCTGCGTCTTTCCGGCAAGGTGCCGGCCGGCAGCCTGAAGTTCGGTTACACCGGCGAATACGCGCAGCAATCCGACTACAAGGACAACCCGGCGAGCTTCGAGGCGCCGTACATGCTGGCGGAATTCACGCTGGGCGGCGCAGCCGGTGCTGCCGCCACCTGGGAAGCACAGCTGGGTTATGAGGTGCTGGGCGAGGATTCCGGCGTGGCAGTACAGACGCCGCTTGCCACCCTGCACAAGTTCCAGGGCTGGGCCGACAAGTTCCTGAGCACGCCGGCGGTGGGCCTGATCGATACGTATCTCGGCGGTACGGTGACGGTGAAGGGCGTAGGCATCACGCTGGTTGCGCACGAGTACGAAGGCGATGCCAACGGCGCCGACTACGGTTCGGAACTGAATGCGCAGGTGAGCAAGACCTTTGCCAAGCGCTACACGCTGGCGCTCAAGTACGCCGACTACAGTCAGGGCGATGTGGCGGCCGTGGTTGACACCACCAAGATGTGGCTGACCGGCGAAGCGAAATTCTGATCGGCAGGGTGTGCCCCGGGACGTCGTCGGCGTTCCGGGGTGTGCCGGCCAGGCGGAACGTCGTCAGCGCAACAGCAGCCAAGCCAGCGTGACCAGCTGGGTGACCAGCAGCAACAGGGTCGCACCCTGCCAGACGCGCAGGGGATTGCGCAGCAGCAGCGGCTTGCGGGCGCGTCGTGACGAGGTCAGCGGCCGCACCAGTGCGTCCTCGAATTCGGCCACGTCGCCGTAGCGGCGTGACGGATCCATGTCCAGCGCGCGCGCCAGCACGTCGTCCAGCCAGGGCGGTACCAGCGGGTTGATGTCGTCGGCGGGCCGGTGCGCCAGTTTTCCGAACTGCTGGCGGCGATGCGCATCGGCGAGTCTGCCGTCGAACGGCAACTGGCCGGTGAGCATCTCGTACAGCATGGCGGCCAGCGCGAACTGGTCGCTGCGTTCGCCGGCAGCGCGCGGATTGAGCGTGTGTTCCGGCGCCGCGTATTCCAGTGCACCGGGCTGGCTGTCCGGCTGCAGCGCGGCAAGGCCGGCCACCCGGCACTGGCCGAGATCGATCAGCGTCGCCTGACCGTTACCGTCCAGCAATACGTTTTCCGGGCGCACGTCGCGGTGCACGATGTCGCGCCGGTGCAGCGCACGCAGTGCCGCGGCAATCTGCCGGGCGATCTGGGTGGCTTCGGTAACCGGTGCCTGCGGGAAGCGCTGCATCCAGCTGCGCAGCGACTGGCCTTCCACCGGTTCGGTGAGCACATACAGGGCAGAACGCGGTTGTGGCGGCTCCGCCACGCGCGGCAACCGCGGGTGGCGGATGCGACGCAGCACCCAGGTTTCGGTGGCGTACTCGCGCCGCACGGCGTCGATATCCTCGCAGCGCGGCGAGGGTGTCTTCAGGATGCAGGCAGTCTGCGTGACGGTGTTGCGCACGCGGTACACCTGGCTGCGCGGACTTTCCGCCAGCACTTTCTCCACCCGCAGGCCGTCCAGGGTCTGCCCGGGCGACAGCAGCGGCGGCAGCCGCAGCGCGTCCCAGGTGTCGACCAGATCGTCGATGGCGATGTCCGGCAGCGCGTTGACCCGTACCACCAGGCAGGTGAGGTTGTCGTCACTGCCGGCGGCGGCCGCGGTATCCAGCAGGGCGCGGCACAGGGTTTCGGGATCGCCGTCCTGCGCCAGTGCGTTGCGGATGGCATCCTCGCCGGTGAAATCGTGCACGCCATCGGTCATGAACGCATACACGTCGCCGGTTTCCAGCGGCCAGGCCGCGTAGTCGATGTCCAGGCTGTTGTCGAGCCCGAGCGCACGCGACAGCACGGGGCGGCCGTCGTCCACCAGCACGCGATGGTCGCGCGTGAGCGGCTCCAGCCGGCCACCGCGCAGGCGGTACACGCGGGAGTCGCCGACATGGAACAGGTGCAGCTGCCGGCCGAGGAAGATGCCGCCGGTGAAGGTGGTCACGTAACCGCGACGGGCATCACGCACCCGCACGCCCTGACCGAGCAGCCAGCGGTTCAGGGCATCCAGCACCTGGCCGCCGGCACGGCGCACACCCCATTCGTCCGGCGTGGCGTAGTAGTCGCCGAGGAAATTCTGCACGCCGGTTTCCGCGGCGATGCGCCCGGACTCCGCTGCGCTGACACCGTCGGCCACCGCCACCGCGATGCCCTTGCGGGCCAGCGCGGTGCCGGACGGAACGCGTGCGCCGCAGGCATCCTGGTTTTCCGCGCGCGCGCCGGCCAGCGAACGTTGCGCCAGTTGCAGTGCCGGTGCCCGGACGGCCTGGTTCACGACGGCTGCCTGCTCAGCGCACGTCGATCAGCTGCACGCTGCCGTCCGGCAACTGCTCGGCCATGTGGCCGTCCGGCTCGGCGAGGAAACGCGTGGCGACCAGCGACACCGCGGCCGTGGCGGCCAGCACCAGGAAGAAGGCCTGCACGCTGACCAGCGACAGCACGGTGAGGAAAACCACGCCGCCGACGTTGCCGTACGCGCCCGCCATGCCGGCGATCTGGCCGGTCATGCGGCGCTGGATCAGCGGGATCACCGCATACACGCCGCCGCAGGCCGCCTGCACGAAGAACGAGGTGATGAAGGTGATGAACAGTGCCAGTGCCAGCGGCATGTTCGCCATCTGGCTCATCAGCAGGTAGCCGACGGCGATGCCGCCCAGCTGGAACGACAGCGCGCGGCGCCGGCCGATGCGGTCGCTCAGCCAGCCGCCGCCGGGGCGCGCGACGATGTTGGCCACCACGAAACCGGCGGCACTGAAGCCGGCGATCACCGGGCTGAGCGCAAAGGTATCCATGAAGAACAGCGGCAGCATCGACACCACGGCGATTTCCGAGCCGAAGGACGCCAGGTAGGCCAGCGACAGGATGCTCACCTGGCGGAACTCGTATTTCTGCCAGGCCGGCACGCCCTCGCGCAGGCGCGGTGCGTTGATCTTCCACATGCCGATCGCCTGCGAGACCGCCAGCGCCAGCACGGTCAGCGCAGCCACGCCGGTCCAGAACGGGTTCAGCAGCTTCAGCTGCAGTGGCGACAGCTTCCACACCAGCACGGCCAGCGCGATCCACAACGGCAGCACGGTGAGGTAATAGATGACGAGATCGCGCCGGCTGCTCACTTCCAGGCCGCCGGATTTCTTCGGCTTGAAGTAGGTGGCGCCCTTCGGCGTGTTGCTGACGCCGCGCCAGAAGAAAAAGGCATACACGATGCAGATCAGGCCGGCGACCACCAGTGCCGCGCGCCAGCCGCCGAGGCTGGCCAGGCCGACCGCCGTCAGCGGCAGCAGCAGGGCGGCGGCGGCGGAACCGAAATTGCCCCAGCCGCCGTAGATGCCTTCGGCCAGGCCCAGTTGCCGGGCCGGGAACCATTCCGCGATCAGGCGGATGCCGACCACGAAGCCGGCGCCGACGAAGCCCAGCAGGAAGCGCATCACGGCCAGCTGGCCGTAGGTCTGCGCCAGCGCGAAGCCGATGCAGAACAGGCCGCCCAGCACCAGGATCAGCGTGTAGGCGAAGCGCGGCCCCATGCGGTCCACCAGCATGCCGATCAGGATGCGTGCGGGGATGGTCAGCGCGACGTTCAGGATCAGCAGTGCCTTCACCTGCGCGTCGGTGAGCAGGAACTCGGCCTTGATATAGGCCATCAGCGGCGCATGGCCGAACCAGATGACGAAGGTGAGGAAGAAGGCAAACCAGGCGTAGTGCAGCGTGCGCACGCGCGCGTCGCCGACGTGATGCAACGGAATGAAGGAGGACATGGCGGAGATCCGGGTATCGGCGCCGGGCAGAAAGCCCTGCGGCGCGAAGCGGCTGGGGAGGTGTCCCGTCTGCGCCGCCCACCCCGTTGCGGTTGGCGCGTACCGGTGACTTCCCTGTTTCAAGAACCGGGCCAGCCGGTCCGGTGGCCTGCAGGGGCCGCGATTGGCGGTCTGCGGGCACCGCGTGGCCCTTTCGTGCACGCGACCGGTGCGCCGTGATGGTGCGGCCCGGGGACTGCCGGCCCGTTTCCGGTGCAGAAGCGGGCCCTGAATCGGCGCGCATTTCCGGCAGCCGTGGTGCAGGCGCGCCGGAAGGCCCGGAATTCCGCGCACCGGCATGCGGCGGGCCGTTTCATGGCGGTGCAGCACCGGTCTGGCACAGAGGTTGCTTTACATGGGGCGAGACGAAGGCGTCCTCCGGTTATCCGGGGACGCCTTTTTTTGTTTCCGACGAATACCGGGCAACCGGCGGGGTGGCACATGAGCAAGCAGAAACTGGTGGTGATCGGCAACGGCATGGTCGGCCAGAAATTCCTCGAGGCGATGGTGGAGAGCGGCGCCGCCGGCTTCGACATCACCGTGTTCTGCGAGGAGCCACGCCCGGCCTACGACCGGGTTCATCTTTCGGAATACTTCACCGGACGCTCGGCAGCCGATCTGTCGCTCGTTGCCGGCGACTTCTTCGAAAAACATGCGATCAACGCCAGGGTCGGTGTGCGCGCGACGGCGATTGACCGGAATGCGAAGACGGTCGCCGGCAGCGACGGCAGTTCCGTGCCGTACGACGTGCTGGTGCTGGCCACCGGTTCGTTTCCGTTCGTGCCGCCGGTACCGGGCAATGACCGCGCCCATATCCACGTCTACCGCACCATCGAGGACCTCGACGCCATCCGCGCCTCGGCCGGCGAGAGCAAGGTCGGTACCGTGATCGGCGGCGGCCTGCTCGGCCTGGAGGCGGCCAAGGCGCTGCGCGATCTCGGCATGGAGACGCACGTGGTGGAATTCGCGCCGCGCCTGATGGCGGTGCAGGTGGACGACGGTGGCGGCAACATGCTGCGCCGCAAGATCGAATCGCTCGGCGTGTTCGTGCACACCAACCGCAACACGAAGGACATCGTCGACGGCGAGGCACACCGTCACCGCCTGAACTTCGCCGACGGCACCGTGCTGGAAACCGACATGCTGGTGTTCTCGGCCGGTATCCGGCCGCAGGACGCGCTGGCGAAGGCGGCCGGCATCGAGCTCGGTCCGCGTGGCGGTATCGCGGTGAACGACAAGTGCCAGACCTCGGACCCGGCGGTCTATGCCATCGGCGAGTGCGCACTGTGGAGCGGCCGCATTTTCGGGCTGGTGGCGCCCGGCTACGAAATGGCCAAGGCCGCCGCACAGCAGATCTGCGCGAAAGCCGATGCCACCGAGTTCAGGGGCGCGGACATGTCCACCAAGCTCAAGCTGATGGGCGTGGACGTGGCCAGCCTGGGCGACGCCCACTGCCAGACCGCCGGCGCGCGTTCCTATGTCTATATCAACGAGCCGGCCGGCGTGTACAAGAAGATCGTCGTGTCGGAGGACAACAAGAAGCTGCTGGGCGGTGTGCTGGTCGGTGAAGCCAACGATTACGGCACATTGCTGCAGGTGATGCTCAACGGCATCGCACTGCCGGCCAATCCGGAGTCGATGATCCTGCCGGCCACCGACGGCAAGGGCAGCGCCGGTATCGGCGTCGATGCGCTGCCGGAGACGGCACAGATCTGTTCCTGCAATGCCGTCAGCAAGCGCGAGCTGTGCAAGGCGGTCAACGACGGCGCACACACCGTGGCCCAGCTGAAGGCCTGTACCAAGGCCGGCACCACCTGCGGCGGCTGTGTGCCGCTGGTCACCCAGGTGATGAACAGCGAGCTGAAGAAGCTCGGTGTGGAAGTGAAGAAGGACCTGTGCGAGCACTTCCCGTACAGCCGCCAGGACCTCTACAACCTGGTGCGTGTCGGCAAGCTGCGCACTTTCGATGAGGTCCGCAACAAGCATGGCGTGGGTCTGGGCTGCGACATCTGCAAACCGGCCATTGCCTCCATCCTGGCTTCCTGCTGGAACGATTTCATCCTGAAGGACGAGCACGCCCACCTGCAGGATTCCAACGACCACGTGCTGGCCAACATCCAGAAGGATGGCACCTACTCGATCGTGCCGCGGATTCCCGGTGGCGAGATCACCCCGGACAAGCTGATCGTGATCGGCCAGATCGCGAAGAAGTACGATCTCTACACCAAGATCACCGGCGGCCAGCGCATCGACCTGTTCGGCGCGCGCCTGGAGCAGCTGCCGGAAATCTGGGAGGAACTGGTGGCCGCCGGCATGGAGTCCGGCCATGCCTACGGCAAATCGTTGCGCACGGTGAAGAGCTGTGTCGGCAGCACCTGGTGCCGTTACGGCGTGCAGGATTCGGTCGGCATGGCGATCCTGGTCGAGAACCGCTACAAGGGCCTGCGTTCGCCGCACAAGCTGAAGATGGCGGTATCCGGCTGCACGCGCGAGTGTGCCGAGGCGCAGTCCAAGGACGTGGGGGTGATTGCCACCGAGAAGGGCTGGAACCTGTACGTGTGCGGCAACGGCGGCATGAAGCCCCGCCATGCCGAACTGCTGGCCGGCGACCTCGATGACGTGACGCTGATCAGGTACATCGACCGCTTCCTGATGTTCTACATCCGTACCGCCGACCGCCTGCAGCGCACCAGCACCTGGCGCGACAACCTGGAAGGCGGGCTGGACTACCTGAAGGACGTGATCGTCAACGACTCGCTGGGTCTGGGTGCCGTGCTGGAGGCCGAGATGGCGCTGGTGGTGGGTGCCTACCAGTGCGAGTGGAAATCGACGGTGGAGGATCCGGTCAAGCGCGATCGTTTCCGCGCTTTCCTGAACGTCGATGCGAAGGACGAGAACGTGGTGTTCGTGCGCGAGCGCGGCCAGATCCGCCCGGCCACGCCGGAAGAAAAGAACAGCCGTCAGCCCGAGCGCGCCTGAGGACAAGACAATGCAATACATCCCGGTCTGCAACATCAACGAACTGGTGCCCTGTCGCGGTGCCGCAGCACTGGTCGATGGCCAGCAGGTGGCTGTGTTCCGCCTGCCGCAGGGCTCGATCTACGCCATCGGCAACCACGACCCGTTCAGCGGCGCCAACGTGCTGTCGCGCGGCATCGTCGGCGACCTGAAGGGCGAGCTGGTGGTCGCGTCGCCGATCTACAAACAGCACTTCAGTCTGGTCAGCGGCCGTTGTCTGGAAGACGACAGCATCAGCGTGCCGGTGTATCCGGTGCGCACGCTGAAGAACGTGGTCGAGATCGGAACCCGTCCGATCCTGATCGAGAAAATTGTCGAAGCAGCAACGAGTGCCTGAAATGGCCGATGACGGCGCGCGGATCCGTACCACCTGCGCCTATTGCGGTGTCGGCTGCGGCATTGATGCCGCGGTCAAGGACCGCGACGGCCGCGCCGTGCTGGTGGCCGGTGACAGCGGACATCCTGCCAACGGCGGACGGTTGTGTGCCAAGGGCACGGCGCTGGGCGAAACGCTGGGTACCGCCGGCCGCCTGCTGAGGCCGCGTCTGCGTGCCGCCGACGGCAGCTGGCAGGACGCCTTCTGGGGCGAGGCGCTGGACCGCATTGCGGCGACGCTGTCGCGGGTCCGCGGCGCGCCCAGCCCCGAGGCGCTCAGGTTCTATGTGTCCGGCCAGTTGCTCAGCGAGGACTATTACGTCGTCAACAAGTTCGTGAAGGGTTTTGTCGGTACCGGCAATGTCGATACCAATTCGCGGCTGTGCATGGCGTCGACCGTGGTGGCCCAGCAGCGCGCCTTCGGTGAGGACGCGGTGCCGGGCTGCTACGAGGACCTCGAACTGGCGGATCTGCTGGTGCTGGTCGGTTCCAACACGGCCTGGTGCCATCCGGTGCTGTACCAGCGCATCAAGGCGGCGAAAGCGGCGCGTGGCATGAAGGTGGTGGTGCTTGATCCGCGTCGCACCGCGACCTGCGAGATTGCCGACCTGCACCTGCCGATCCGTGCCGGCACGGATGCGGCCGTATTCAACGGGCTGCTCGCGTTCCTGGCGGACCGTGGCGCACTGGATGCCGGCTACGTGGCCATGCACACCGCCGGTTTCGATGCGGCGCTGGCGGCTGCGCGCGCGGATGCGGTCGATGTCGACACGCTGGCGGCACGTTGCGGCGTGTCCGGTGACGATCTGTTCCGTTTCTACCGCTGGTTCGCGGAAACGCCGAAGACGGTCACCAGCTGGTCGCAGGGCGTGAACCAGTCCAGTGGCGGTACCGACAAGGTCAACGCCATCATCAACTGTCATCTGGCCACCGGCCGGGTCGGCAAACCGGGTGCGACACCGCTGTCGCTCACCGGGCAACCGAACGCCATGGGCGGTCGCGAGGTGGGTGGACTGGCCACGCAGCTGGCCGCGCATCTGCCGTTCGACGACGCCGGCTCGCGGGCGCTGGTGGCGAAATTCTGGCAGGCGCCGGCGCTGGCGGCGGAGAAGGGCCTGAAGGCCGTCGACCTGTTCGATGCCGTGGCGGCCGGCAAGGTGAAGTTTCTCTGGGTGATGGGCACCAATCCGGCGGTGAGCATGCCGGATGCCGGGCGCGTGCGTGCCGCCATCGATGCCTGTGAATTCGTGGTGGTGTCCGATTGCGTGGACGACACCGATACGCTGCGGCATGCACACGTCGCGTTGCCGGCCCAGGCCTGGGGCGAGAAGGACGGCACCGTGACCAATTCGGAACGGCGTGTTTCCCGGCAGCGTGCGCTGGTGGCCCCGGTGGGTGAAGCGAAGCCGGACTGGTGGGCCGTTGCCCAGGTGGCGCGCCGGCTCGGTCACGTGAAGGCCTTCAACTACAACGGGCCGGCGGCGATCTTCCGCGAGCACGCAGCACTGTCGGCACTGGCCAATCCGGCGGGCACGCACCGCCAGTTCGATATCGGCGCGGCGGCGGCTCTGGATGATCGTGCCTACGAGGAGATGATGCCGTTCCAGTGGCCCTGGCGTACCGGCCAGACGCCGAAGCAGCGTTTGTTCTCCGATGGCCGTTACGCGCACCGCGACGGCCGTGCACGTTTCATCGCGATTGCGCCGCATCATCCGCGCCATGCCGTGGGCACGTCGTTTCCGCTGGCGCTCAATACCGGCCGCGTACGCGACCAGTGGCACACCATGACGCGTACCGGCACCGTGCCGCGGCTCAACCGCCACTACGACCAGCCGTTCGTGGAAATCCATCCGGAAGACGCGCTGCGTGCCGGCGTGGTCGATGGCGGGCTGACCCGGGTCAGCACGGCCTGGTCGTCGGCTGTGCTGCCGGCGCGGGTGACGTCAACACAGAAACCGGGTGCACTGTTCGCGCCCATGCACTGGACGCGCACGCTGACGGCCGGCGGTATCGTCGGCGCATTGCCGAATCCGGCGGTCGACCCGCATTCCGGCCAGCCGGAACTCAAGCATACGCCGGCAGCCATTGCGCCGCTGGCCGTCGCTGCCAGTGCAGTGGTGCTGGTGCGTGGCGAAGTACCGGTGCCGGCCGATGCTCTTTATGCGGTGAAGCAGCGTACACGCGAGGGTTTTCGCCTGCGGGTATCCGCGGCGGAAAAGCCGGCTTCGCTGTCGGGCTGGCTGCGCAGCCTGTTGCCGGCTGCATTGCTCGAACCGGCACAGGGCGGCGAATGGCAACAGGCGGAGAGCGGTACGCGCGCTGTACTGCTGAACCTGCGTGACGGTTTCGTGCAGGCGGTGGCCGTGGCGGCACATGGCGGTGAAGTGGATGACACGGCGGCCGCGCGCCTGCTGGCCACGCCATTGCCGTCGGACGAAGATCGCGCGCTGTTGTTCTCCGGGCTGCCTGTGGCACCGGCTGGCCGTGTGATCTGTGCCTGCTTCGAGGTGACCGATGCCGCACTGCAGGACGCGGGGCGTCGCTGCTGCAGCATCGAGGCGCTGGGCGAGGCAACGAAAGCCGGTACGCGTTGCGGCACCTGCATTCCGGAACTGGCGGTTTATGTATCGGCTTCCGCCAGCCAGATTTCCGGGGACACTTCCACATTGGCGGTGCCGATGCTGACGAACGCCACACCGTCCTGAATCGTTACCTGCACCGCCATGGACCGGTCGCACAGGGCGGCGAGTGCGGACGAGGCTTCTGCCGGTATGCGCAGTACGGTGAGATTGTCGAAACGGTCGAGTGAACCACGGATCTTTTCCCGCCAGGGTTCCGGCGCGCGTGCGCCGAAAGCAATCACCACGGCGTGGCGCGCCCGGTTACAGGCCTTGCGGATGCGGCTCTCGTCCGGCTGGCCGAGCTCGATCCAGCGCACGATGTCGCCGGTGAGATCCTTCTCCCAGAGATCGGGTTCGTCGTCGGTGCTGATGCCGCGGGTGAACGCGAGCTGTTCGCCCGCGTACAGTGCAAATGCCAGCAGGCGCACCATCAGCCGCTCTTCGGTTTCCGAAGGGTGGCAGGCCAGTGTGAGTGCGTAGTCGCCGTAGTGGTTGCGGTCCAGGTCGGCGACGTTCAACTGTGCCTTGTAGACGGTTGCCTTGAGTGCCACGGCGTTTATTCGTAGGCCGCGTCGCCGAGCTCTTCCAGCAGCGGGCCGAGGAATTTCTCGTATACGCGCCAGCGCTCCACCGAGGACTGGTACACCGGTTGCCGCACCTGGGTGACGCTGGCGGTCTTGACGTTGCGCTCGGTCTTGTCCGGCGTCAGGCAGGCGTCATTCCATTCCAGCCCGCAATAGGCGATGAGCTTCCGGGATTCCTCTTCCTGATTGGCAACCAGTTGCTCGTATTTCAGTTCGTAGAACGAGCCGGGCGGCAACACCTGGCGCCAGTGCTGCATGATCTTCAGGTAATTGCGGTAGTAACGGCCCATTTCACGCAGGTCGTAACTCTGGTACTGGCTGCGGTGGAAAAGACGCGTGAAGCCGGACAGGCAGGTGTCGACGGCATTGCGCTTGATATGCACGATCTTCGCGTTGGGCAGCATCAGATGGATCAGGCCGACGCACATGAAGTTGGCCGGCATCTTGTCGGTGATGCGTGGCGCGGCCGGTGCGCGCGTGCGCAGCCCGGCAATGTACCGGGCGCCCATGGCAGTCATGTCTGCCGGAGACATGGCTGCAAGGTTCAGCGGATAGCCGATGTCCGATGTGCCATTGCCCTTGCCGGCCAGGTGCATGAGATCCGGCAGTTCGCCGGCACCGTATACATCCGGGTGGCTGGCGATGATGGTTTCGGTGAGCGTGGTGCCGGAACGTGGCATGCCAAGCACGAAAATGGGTGTCTTGTCCGGGTCGCCGGCACCACCCAGACGCTGCAGCAGTTCGGGCGTGATGGTCTGGCAGATGTTGGTGCCGATCAGATCGGTATTGTCGGCGCTGTATTCGATGCGCTTGCGCTTCAGGCGGCAGCCTTCCAGATAGTGGGGGAAGGCTTCGTCGTGCCGCTTGATGTCTTCCAGGCCTTTGCCGAGTGCGAAATGCAGGGAGATCGCACGGGTTTCCGGCATCGTGCCGATGTCCTTGGCCGCGGCCATCAGGGCTGCCAGGTTTTCGTCGCCTTCGCGGGTCTTCCGGACCTGGGTGAGTGCAACGCGCGGCGCGAGGCTGCTGCCGGAGTCGAGTTCCAGGGCACGGCGGAAGCTGGCTTCTGCAGCGTCCATCTTGCCCATTTCCATCTGCAGGTGACCCAGGCCGAGATGGGCGCCGGCCATGTCCGGATCGATCTCCAGGGCCTTGTTGAAGGCGGCCGCGGCTTTTTCGGGGTAGGCCTGTTCGGAGTAGATGTTGCCAAGCAGTGCGTGGATCTGTGCCCGTCCGGGTTTCAGCTCCAGAGCCGTGTGCGCATGCTTCTCGGCATCGGCCAGATTGCGCTGCTCCTGGCAGGCGCGGGCCAGCCCTTCGTAGGCCTCTGCATAGCCGGTTTTCAGGGTGCTGGCGCGTGTGAAGGCCACGGCGGCCTTGGCAGCGTTTTCCAGTGCCAGGAAGGCATGGCCGATGTTGCAGTGGGCTTCGGCGTAGTCGGGGCGGCGCCGGACGACATCCAGCAGGATCTTCAGGCCGGCTTCCGGGTTTTCCATCTCGGTCAGCACGGCGCCGAGGTTGTTGGCGGACTCCAGGTAGTCCGGCCGCAGGGCGACGACCTTGCGGTACAGGGCGGCCGCTCCCTCGCGGTCGCGCCGGTCGCGCAGGATGCTGCCCAGGTTGTTCAGTGCCTGCAGGTGGCTCGGGTCGAGCGCCAGCGCCTGCCGCTGGCAGACCTCGGCGCGGGCGATGTCGCCCTTGTGGTAGCAGGCGATGCCCAGGTTGCTGTGTGCCATGGGGGAGCGGGGGTCGAGCCGGACGGCCTGCTCGCCGTCCGCGATGGCCTGGTCGAGGTTGCCGGCGAGGCGGTTCATCTCGGCCCGGTTGGCGTAGAAGGGCGCCGTCAGCGGGCTGAGCCGGATGGCCGTGCCGAGCAGCTCCAGGCCGCCCCGGGTGTCCCCCTTCTCGTGCTGGATGATGCCCAGCAACTGCCAGCCCGCGGCGTGGCCGGGCTGGAGCTGGACGACCTGGCGGACCAGCGCTTCGGCCTGCGGCCTGCGGCCTGCGGCGTGGTGCTCGAGGGCCAGGCGGAATGCCTGATCGACGGGGACCTTGCGCTGGCCGGGCAGGAGATTTGCGGAATCCATTGCGCTGGAACTCCTTGGTAAGGGCGGAAACAGGGGGCGCTTCCGGCGGTGGGTCGCATCGGGAAGGGCGGCGATTATAGCCAGCGCCGGCAGGGGGCAGCCGCCAAAAAAATCCTGACGGGACAAGGCTCCCCGCTTGACCGGGGTCTCGCTTTCGATGTCAACTCCGTCCCTTATACCGAGGGGACCAATTGGTTCCCTGTTTATGTTTGTTGACATTGCTTGCCAAATCTGACCCAAGGATGCATCCGTCATGTCCAAGCGCATCAAGAAGACTTCGCTGAAGCGTTCCCTCCTGAGTTATGCAGTGGCTGTGGCCGCTGCCGGCCTGCACCAGGAGGCCTTGGCGGACCTGTGTACGACCGCTTCAACCACGGTCGATGCGTACGAGTACGACAACTGTCTGCTCGACACCAATGGCGAATCCCTGCTGGTCACCGAGGATGGTGGCGTTGCGTATGGCGGTTTCGTTTCGGTCGACAACGCGACCATCAACAACCAGGGCCAGATCTACGCCAACCCCAATAATGCGGCTCTCGGCTATGAGGCCGATCTGGGCGCCACCCTCGCCAACAGCGGTGACATCGCGGCCTACGGCTCGTACTACGGCGCCGGCGTATCTGTCAGCGGCGACCTGAGCGGCACGCTGAACAACGCGGGCAGCGTGATGGCATACGGGGGTGGCAGCGACGGTTACGATGCAGCTGCGTTCGGCATTGATATCAGCGGAGACGTCAGTGGCCGGCTGATCAACAGCGCTACGGTTCAGGCGCTTGCTGCCGCAATCACGGACACATATGACGGCCCTGGCAGAAACAGCATGTCGGCCGATGCCTACGCCATCTACGTCGGCAGTGTTACCGGTTCGGTCACCAATACCGGCACGCTCTCTGCCATAGCTTCTGCTTTTGCAGGCTCCACGTACAACGGCACCAGCACTGTCGGCGGCCTCTACGCCGACGCCGACGCCTATGCCTTGTTCGTGAGCGGCGAGAGCGGCGGCACAGTCACCAACAGTGGTGACCTCAACGCATTTGCCTATGGTGGCGCCGACATTGCCTACGGGACCGGCGAGGCGTACGGCGGTTACCTGAATACCACCGGGGGCACGTTCGTCAACAGCGGTGATATCAACGTTACTGCCTACGGTGGGGCTGGTTCCTATGCGTACGGTCGTGCATACGGTGTGTATGTCAACAATCCAACTGGCGGTGTGATTGTCAATCGCGGTGACGTCAACGCCCGGGCGACTGCGTGGGCAGGCAACAATGCGCATGCCTACGCGGCCGGCATGTACCTTGACGACGTGTCGGGTGTCGAGTTCATCAATGATGGCGCCATTACCGCTGAGGCTGACGTCTCTGCCGAATACGGTGGCTACGCCAATGCTTCCGGTCTGTATGTCTATGCCGTGCAGGCCCCCGGGCTGTCCAACGCCGGTTCCATCGAGGCTGTGGCCAGCATTGACGTCGAGTACGGTGGTTATGCCAGTGCGTACGGCATCTACGTCGACGAGAACTCCTACGGTGGTATCGCCAACAGCGGTACGGTGAGCGCTGCAGCCAGCGCCCAGGCCGGCTCTGACTACGTCACTGCAGATGCGTATGGCCTGTACCTGGATGCCATGCTCTTCGACGGCGATGTCACCAACACGGGCACGCTCAGCGCCACGGCTTCGGCAACGGCCAGCTCGTATGCCGAGGCAGCTGCCTATGGCGCCTACATCTACGGGACCTACGGCGGCAGCGTTACCAACAGCGGCACGATCACGGCCTCGGCCACGGTTGATGCAACTGATTACAGCGGCACGGCCAGCGCCTACGGTCTCTACATCGAAACCCTGGGTGCCGGTGGCAATTTCGTCAACACCGGCACGATCACCGCGACTGCCGAAGGCGATGGTGAGGACTCGGTCGAGGCCCGCGCCACTGCGGTCAGCATCTATGCCGTTTATGGCGGAGATGTAATCAACAGCGGTGTGATTTCTGCCAGTGCAGATGCCCGTGTCATGGACGGCGGTGATGGCAGCAACGCCTCCGCCCAGGCCAGCGGTTTCTCTGCCGCCCTGGTTAACGGCAGCGTCATCAACAGCGGCACGATCAGTGCGACGGCGGTGGCAGATGCCGACTACCGGTATGCTACGGCCAGCGCTTCCGGTTTTGCGGCGGACTACGTGGCCGGTACCCTGACCAACACCGGCACGATTACTGCCTCGGCGGCGGCTGAGGCATCGTACTCTGCTACTGCCGACGCTACCGCGCTGTATGTCGGATATGCCGAGGGTGTGGTTACCAACCGCGGCACCATCAGTGCAACGGCGACGGCCACGGCGACTTCGAGTGAATATGCCTATGCTGATGCCTATGGCGGCTACTTCGGCGGCGACGCCTACGGCGGTATCGTCAACAGCGGTACGATCAGCGCGACGGCAACTGCCATGGTGCTTGATAGCGGCGAGGCCTCGGCAGATGCCTACGCGCTCTACATTGACGATGATCTGACCGGCAATGTGACCAACAGCGGCACGATCACGGCGACGGCGACCGCAGTTGCCTCGAGCAGCTCGGCCAGTGCCTCGGCCTACGCGTTGTACATCAACGGCAATGCCTACGGCGGTATCACCAACAGTGGCACCATCAGTGCAACGGCTTCTGCCGAAGTGACGAACTCATCGTCGGCCTCTGCGTATGCCTATGGCGTGTACGTGAACGGCACCCTGGTGGGTGATCTGGTGAACACCGGCACCATCAGCGCCAGCGCGACGGCGATGGCCACGGCCTCTTACCCGTACGTCTCTGCGTACGGCGTCTACGTCAACGGCGATGCCGACGGCGACATCACCAACAGCGGCACCATCAGTGCCTACGGCAAGGCGGTCAACGACGGCGACTACTACGCTTACGCAACCAGCGTCTACGGGGTGTATGTCAGCGGTGACCTCAACGGTGCCTTCATCAACCGCGGCACCATTTCTGCCGAGGGTGAGGCCTATGTGACCGATATGGACGGTTACTACGCCTATGCCTCCGCCTATGGCGTGTACATCGACGGTGATGCCTATGGCGGCATCACCAACAGCGGCACCATCAGTGCGACGGCGACTGCGGCCGGGAACAGCTCCATATATGCAACGACGGCCTATGGCCTGTACCTGAGCGGCAGCCTGCAAAGCGAGCTGAACAACAGCGGCTCCATCACGGCTGCTGCGGATGCCTTTGCGACCGAGTATTACGCCTATGCCAGTGCCACCGGTGTCTATCTCGGTGATGTCGGCTCCTACGGCGGCGTCGTCAACAGCGGCACCATCAGTGCCACTGCCGACGCGGTCGTCCAGGACACCTACTACGCCTATGCCTATGCCGATGCCGTCGGTCTGAGCGCCGGCAGCATCGCCGAAAGTGCCACGGTGGAGAACCGTGGCCTGATCTCGGCCACGGCCACGGCCGAGGTGGGTCAGGAGGCCTACTACTATGCAACCGCATCGGCCTATGCCGTTGATCTCGACTATGTCTACGGCACCGTGGAGAACAGTGGCACCATCCGCGCCGAGGCCGTGGCTACCGGTCAGGACGGTAACTCCGACGACGCGGCCTACGCCTACGCCTACGGTGTGTATGTGTCCGACGACATCGGCAGCTACGGTGGCCTTGCCAACGATGGCGTGATCCTGGCCAGTGCAACGGCAACTGCCGTGGAAGGCGGGGATCGTGACGTCGAGGCGACGGCCTACGGCGTATACGTCGATGAACTTGCCTACGGCGGCACGCTGACCAACAGTGGCACCATCCATGCGGAAGCCCAGGGCACCGTGGAGTCCGGTTATGCGTCGGCGGATGCCTATGGCGTCTACGTCAACGGCGCGTACGGCGGTATCGCCAACAGCGGCACTATCAGTGCCCACGCTGGTACCAGTCTGCTCAACACGGACGAAGGCTCCGGTTCCGCCGACGCCTACGCGGTATACCTCAATACGTTCAACGGCACTTTCACCAACACCGGTACGCTCAGCGCCACGGTGAGCGGGGATGACGGTGATGCCTATGCCGTCTACATCAACAACGGCAGCAGCGCCCTGGTCGTGAACGAAGGAGACATGCTGGGTGGCGTGTACATCAACGGTGGCAGCCTGACCAACTCGGGCAGCATCGTGATCACCGACTACAGCTACGTCAGCGAAGACTACGCACAGGAGGCCGGCGGCAAGCTGGCGCTGGTCCTGTCGGAAGCCGCCATTTCTGGCCGCCTCCAGGTGAACGATGTTGCTGACCTCACCGGCAACGGCACGGTCGGTCTCCGTGTCGCCGGCAACAGCTACGTCGATGACGGAGATAACTTCTACGATGTCCTGGACTTTGACACGGTCGTCGTCGATGAAACGGAAGTGACGCTGGAAGAGGCCGTCACGGTTGTCGACCAGTCCGTGTTCTGGGACTTTGATGTCGAGTTCGATGGCAACACCCTGGATGTCGAAGTGATCCGGGTGGCGGCAGGTGATGCCCTCAGCGGTATCTCCTCGAGCATGGCCGGGTTCATCGAGGAACTGTTCGAGGACGGCGTGGACGGTGAGTACGCCGCGCTGGCCGAGCAGCTGGGTGGTGCCACCAGCGCTGCCGAGGCCCTGGCTGTCCTTGAGAACATCTCCCCGGCCCTGGTCGGTGCCGCAGGTCAGGCCACGGTCGTGGCCACCAACGGCATCTCGGATGCTGTTGACTGGCGCATGGGCGACACCGGTGCCTCCTCCGGCGACGGTTTCAGCAACGGTGGCTGGTGGATCAAGCCGTTCTTCTCCATGGCCGAGCAGGACGATGTCAGTGGTGTCAGCGGTTATGACGTTGACAGCGGTGGCTTCGTGATCGGCTTTGACGGTGAGGTTTCCGACAGCCTGCGCCTTGGTCTGGCCGTCGGTTCGGTCACCAGCGAAGCTGAAGGCAGCAGCGCGAGCCTGGATATCAACACGCTCCAGCTGATCGGCTATGGCACCTACAGCATCGGCAAGAACACCGAGCTGAATCTGCAGGCCGCCTTCGGTACCAACAGCTACGACAGCAACCGTCAGGTCACCATCATCAACGATGTTGCAGTGGCCGAGTTCGACGGTAGCCAGTTCTCCCTGGGTGCTGACCTGTCCCGTGCCTACAAGCTCAACGAGAAGACCTCCTTCGAGCCGTCCCTGGGCGTGAAGTTCGTGCAGGTTGATGTCGATGGCTACAGCGAGGAAGGCGCTGGTGCATTCAACCTCGACGTGTCCGATGCCGAGGAAGATGTCCTGCTGGTCTCTCTCAACGGCGCCCTCGAGCACGCGCTTTCCGGCAAGAGCTCGCTGCTGGCCAGCCTGGGTGTGACGTTCGACACCTCGGCTGACGCTGCCAGCGTTGGCGCAGCCCTCTCCGGCAACCCGAGCGCCTACACGGTGAACGGTATCGAGCCGGAAGAAATGACCATCACCGGTGGTCTGGGCTACCGCTACGTGACCGGCAAGGATGTAGAGATCTCTGCCAACTATGATCTGGAATCGCGTTCCGACTTCATGGCGAACACCTTCTCCCTGAAGTTCCGGATGCCGTTCTGACGATCACGCGTGAAAGCACAAGGGCGCCTTCGGGCGCCCTTGTTGTTTCCGGATTTTGAATACGATGTGTTCACGGGTCGCCTGACCTCGTACGGGGTATGCCCTTGGGTCGATTTCTGCTGCTTTGCCTGAGCGCACTGCTCGTTGCCTGCGCATCGGTGCCGGATGCCGGCGAGCGGCGGCTGGCTGCGCAGCAGCTGGCGCAAAAGGCCGGGTTGTCTCCGTTGCAGGTCGGAGCGCCGCTTGCCCTGCAGGGTTTTGCGCGTTTGCAGCGGTCTGGTGCTGATCTGGTGATTTATCTCGAGGGCGATGGCCGTGCCTGGCTCAACCGCACTACGCCGTCAGCGGATCCGACACCGGCCAACCCGGTGGCACTGAAGCTGGCTGTACAGGATTTGTCGCCGAACCTCGCCTATCTGGGGCGGCCTGGCCAGTACGGCAACGCCGGCACCACGGATGCGCGGTACTGGCTGGGTGCGCGCTTCGGGCGCGAGGTGGTGGAGAGCCACCTGACGGCCATCCGTGCGCTGGCGACGTCGGTGCAGGCACCGGCGGTCCATCTGGTCGGTTATTCCGGAGGAGGTGCCATAGCGGCGCTGGTCGCCGCCGAGCTGGCGGCAGAAGGAGTGCCGGTCACGTTGCGCACGGTGGCGGGCAATCTCGACATCGCCGCCTGGGTGCAGATGAGACGGATCTCGCCGCTGGAAGATTCGCTCAATCCGGCTGACTTCGTGACTGCCCTGGAGCAGGTACCACAGATCCATCTGGCAGGGCTGCGTGACAGGCAGGTGCCGGCCGGTGTGCTTGATGCTTTCCTGGTCCGGATGCCGCGGCGCTCCTGCGTGCAGGTCATTTCCGTCGATGCAGACCACGCAGGCCCCTGGGAAGCGGTTTGGCGCAGTGTGCTGGCCGAAAGGCCGGCATGCCTGCCATCACCGCCTTGATCATTCCGGGGTCGTTTCCTCCGGGCTTTCCTCTACCACGAGTTCGGCGGCGATCTCGGATACGGTGTCGATGAAGTCGAGTTGTTCATCGAGATCGGACGAATGTTCTTCGGCGGCCAGCGCCAGCATGGCCGAACTGGTGGCGATCAACTCTTCCAGCACTTTTTCCTCGTCGCCGTAGGTGGCCGCACGGATTTCGTCCATGTAGTCATCGAACATCGCGCCCAGCTCTTCCATGAAGGCGGCGCGGATCGGTGCGACCACATCTTCCTGTTCGGCTTCGATACGGCGACGTACCTCAGCCAGATCAATGACACCACCGGTGGGCTTGCGGGGGGTGGACATGGAAAGACTCCTCGCCGGGGAGACGGCGGACGACAGGGCAGACCCGCCGGGGGCGGGCAACGGGGCGGAATATGGGTCCGCCCGCTGACAGGGACAAGGCGGGAAAACCCCATGTTCCCGCCGATTTCAGCCCGCCGGTCGGGCGGCTTATGGCCCGGGATGACCGGGGCCAATGAAATCAGCAGGTTGAGCGTGTCCTGCCACCCCGACAGGAGGACGGAACCGGCAGCTGGCCAGCCCGGTTCCGGGGATGCCGGCCCCGGCGCCGGCACGCTATGTTTGACCGCGGTCGCCTCCGGCGACCTTCAGGGACAAGCAGTCGACGATCGGAGAAGAAAACACATGAACAATGTCTTGCGGGCGATGTGTGCGGGTGGTGCCTTGTTGCTGGCACCGTTGGTCATGGCGGAAGACGCGGCTGCCCCGGCAGCAGCGCCCGAGGTTGCACCGGTCGAGGCGGCACCATCGGCGGCCGGTGATGCGCCGGTGATTACCGTGACGGCAGCCGGCGATCAGGCCGTGGTCGTCAACACCGGCAACGAGACCGTGGATGCGGCGGCCAACTATGCATCCAAATGTGCCGAACGCACGGCAGCACTGAAAAGCTGCGATGCCATGGGTGGGTTCAAGGCCATGGGTTGCCGCAAGGTCGCCGAGATGCGCTACAAGAGTGTGACCAACTGCCCGAATCTCTGAGCAGTCGGTCCGGAACGGGAGACGGCGCGTTACGATACGCGCCGTTTTCTTTTGTGTCCTGGTTGCCCGGAGCAAACACTGTGTCGAGTTTCCGTATTCCGCGCCGATTGTTTCCGCTGGTGTTCACGTTCTTCATGGCACTGATCATGGCCTTCATCATGTCGGGTGTGATCACGGCCCACAACACGGGGCTGGATGCCGGATTCCCGCTGCGCTGGCTGCATTCGTTCCTGTTCGCTTTTGTCGTTGCCTGGCCGTCGGCGTATTTCGTGGCACCCCGCGCCCGCAGCCTGGCCGAGCGCGTGACGGAGCCGTGACGGCACGGCGGCTCTTCCGTCAGAGCCAGCCCGGCGGCGTGCGCGGATTCCTCGCCGGCTTTTCCCGCATTGCGATGTAGTACAGCACCGGGATTACTACCAGTGTCAGCAGGCTGGACACGAAGATGCCGAAGATCAGCGCGATCGCCAGCCCGTTGAAGATCGGGTCGTCGAGAATGAACAGCGCGCCGATAATCGCCGCGAAGGCGGTCAACAGGATCGGTTTGGCGCGCACCGCCGCGGCACTGACGATGGCATCTTCCAGCTTCATACCCGCGCGCAACTGCTCGTTGGTGAAATCGACCAGCAGGATCGAGTTGCGCACGATGATGCCGGCCAGTGCAATCATGCCGATCATGCTGGTGGCGGTGAACTGCGCGCCGAACAGCGCGTGGCCCGGCATCACCCCGATTACGGTAAGCGGGATCGGCGCCATGATCACCAGCGGCACGGTGTACGAGCCGAACTGGCCAACCACCAGCAGGTAGATCAGGATCATGCCGACGCCGTAGGCCAGTCCCATGTCGCGGAAGGTTTCCCAGGTGACTTGCCATTCGCCGTCCCACTTCACCGCCGGTGTTACCGGCAGACCGGGTTGTGCGAAATACGTCTGGCTGATATCCGCGTGCTTTTCCCCGAGCGCGCCGGCGGCCCTGAACATGCCGTACAGCGGGCTGTCGGCGCTGCCGGCGACATCGGCGGTGACGTAGACCACCGGCAACAGGTCCTTGTGGTGGACCGGCTGCTCGATGGTGGCGGGTGTCGCGCGCACGACTTCGCCGAGCGCGATCATGCGGCCATCGGCGGCGGCGAGCTTCAGCGCCAGCAACGCTGCCGGGTCGGCCTTGTCGGCATCGGCCAGCGCGAGACGGATCGGCACCGCGAATTTCGCGCTGCCATCGTGCAGGTAGCTGACGTCGTCACCCCCGGTGAGGCTGGAGATGGCCTGCACCACCTGTGCGTACTCGAGGCCGAGCCGGGCTGCTTTCTGGCGATCGATCATGTACTGCACACGCGGCGCCGGTGTCGCCAGCGTGTCGTCGATGTCGACCACGTCCGGCGTGGCGGTGAGCGTCGCTCGTACTTTCTCCGCGGTGGCAAGACGTCCGGCTTCGTCGTAGCCGTAGATCTCGGCGACGATCGGCGACAGTACCGGTGGACCGGGAGGCACTTCGACAATTTTCACGTTGGCACCAAGCCGGTTGCCGATGATCTGCAGCGGTGCGCGCACGGCCAGCGCGATCTCGTGGCTGGCGCGGTCGCGGTGGTGCTTGTCGGCCAGATTGACCTGGATGTCGCCCATGTGCGCGCCGCTGCGCAGGTAATACTGGCGCACGAGACCGTTGAAATTGATCGGAGCAGAGGTGCCGGCGTAGACCTGCAGGCTGACGACTTCCGGCACGCTTTTCAGTTCGTCGGCAAGCGCGGCCAGAACGCGGCGGGTGTCCTCGACCGGCGTGCCCTCGGGCATGTCGACGATCACCTGGAACTCGCTCTTGTTGTCGAACGGCAGCATCTTGAGCACGACCAGGCCAAGTACCGGCAATGTCACTGCAAAGGCAATGGCCGCCAGGACAGACCCGTACAGGCGGTGTCGTCTTGAGCGGCCGCCGCCGGCCGCCACCAGCGGCGCCAGCAGTTTCTGCGCCAGGCTGGCGAAGAAGCGGTCCAGTCCCGACTCGCCGGCGTGGCCGTGCACCGGATGCGGTTGCAGGTATTTTGCCGCCATCCAGGGTGTGATCACGAAGGCGATTGCCAGCGAGATCAGCATGCCGGTGGAAGCGTTGATCGGGATCGGGCTCATGTACGGGCCCATCAGGCCGGACACGAACGCCATCGGCATCAGTGCCGCGATCACGGTGAAGGTGGCGAGGATGGTCGGTGCGCCGACCTCGTCGACCGCGCCGGGAATCAGTTCGACGAGCGACTTGCCGGCATTCTGCGGCAGCGCCATCTGCCGGTGGATGTTCTCCACTACCACGATGGCGTCGTCGACCAGGATGCCGATCGAGAAGATCAGCGCGAACAGCGACACCCGGTTGAGCGTGAAGCCCCAGGCCCAGCTGGCGAACAGTGTCACCGCCAGCGTGATGATCACTGCGCTGCCGACGATGAAGGCCTCGCGGCGGCCGAGTGCGAAGAACACCAGCGCCACCACCGCGAAGGTGGCGAACAGCAGTTTCTGGATCAGCTTGGCCGACTTGTCGGCGGCGGTCTGGCCGTAGTTCCGGCTGATGCTGATCTCGATGCCGGCGGGAATTGCGATGTTATCCAGCGCGGCCATACGCGCCTGCACTTTTTCTGTGATGTCGATTGCGTTCTCGCCGGGCTGCTTGGCAATGGCGATCGTCACGGCGGGGCGCAGGTCCGCGGTTGTGCCTGCCGCTGCACCGGCCGGGCGTTGCCAGTGCAGCACGCTGCGCGCCGGCGTGTCCGGTGCGCGGGCGATGTCGGCGACATCAGCCAGATACACCGGCTGGCTGCCTCGGGTTCCGACGATCAGCGCGGCGACATCGTCGGTGCTGCGGAAGAAATCGCCGGCACGGATTTCGACGTTGCGACCGTCCTGCACCACCTGCGTCGGGCTCATCGCCCGGTTGGCAGTGACCAGGCTGGCGCGCAGCGCGCCGAAGTCGATGTCGTAGGCAGCCAGCCTTGCCGGGTCCAGGGTCACCCGCACGATGTCGTCGGGGGCGCCGAGTGTGTAGATGTCGCGGGTGCCGGGCACACGCTTGAGCTCGGTTTCCAGGGTGTGGGCAACATCGGCAAGATCCGTGGCGGTGATCGCCGGGTCGGACGAGGAGAGCGTCAGTGCCATGATCGGCACGTCGTCGATGCCTTTCGGCTTGACGATGGGCGTCAGCGTGCCGAGGTTGGCCGGCAGCCAGTCGGCGTTCGACCATACCTGGTTGTAGAGCTTCACCAGCGCTTCCTGGCGCGGCACGCCAACCTCGAACTGTACGGTGATCAGTGCCATACCGGGTGTCGAGGTGGAATAGGTGTGCTCGACGCCGTCGATTTCGCCGAGGACCTGTTCGGCGGGTGTAGCGACGAGATTCTCGACTTCATGCGCGCTGGCGCCAGGGAACGGCACCAGCACGTTGGCCATGGTCACGTCGATCTGCGGTTCTTCCTCTTTCGGGGTCACCGCCACCGCGAACAGGCCGAGCAGCAAGCCGGTCAGCGCCAGCAACGGCGTCAGTTGCGATGTGAGGAAACTGCGGGCGATGCGCCCGGAAATGCCCAGTTGCGATCCGCTCATGTCCCGGCTCCTGTGTCCCGTGGGCGCGGCGTCAGCCGCGATCGCCCGGGTTGTTACCGGTTGATGCCAGGGCCGCCTTTGCGTCCAGCCAGACATGCTCGCCGGCAGCCAGCCCGGCGAGGACCTCCACCTTGCCCTCGGCGCGGCGGCCGGCGCGCACCTGGCGCAGCTCCGGCGTGCCGTCGGCGCGGCGCACGTACACGCCGGTGAGCTCGTGGCGCTCGACCAGCGCCGACTGCGGCACACGGATCGCCTGCTTTTCGCCGGTGACCAGCCGTACCTTCACGAACATACCGGGGTAGATGCCCCCGGATACGTCGGGCGCGAGATCGGCGCGCACCTTGAAGGCATGGCTCTGCTCGTCGGCGTAGGGAAAGACCACGACGTTGGTGGCAGCGACGGTGTGGCCGTCAGGCATCACCAGCTCGAGTTTTTTCTGCGCGCGCACCGCGTCGATGAATGCCTGCGGAACCATCGTCGTGACCCGCACCTTGCCCAGCGACAGGCCGGACACCAGTGCGCGGCCGGGCGTGGCCAGTTCGCCGACCTCGATGTGGCGGGCGGTGAGGATACCGTTGTAGGGCGCGCGTACTTTCGTGTAGCCGAATTGCGTCTGTGCCTCGCTCTGCGCGGCTTCGGCCGATGCCACGCGCGCTTTCGTTGCCTCGTGGTTGGCCTGTACGCGATCGAAATCGGCCTGCGAAATGAGTTTCTGTGCCACCAGTTGCTGCGCGCGCCGGAAGTTGGTTTCCGCCTCGCGCAGGGCCGCCTGCGCCTCGGCCAGGCCGGCACCGGCGCGTGCCGCGCGCGCACCCTGTTCGCCGGCGGCGATTTCCATCACCACCGCGCCGGCCGGCACGTAGTCGTCGACGTCGTAATGAATCTTCACCACCCGGCCGGTGGTCTGGGCGGTCAGCGTCGCCTTGTCTTTCGCTTCCAGCGTGCCGTCGAGGGTCACGCCGTCGCGCACGGTTTCCGGTGCCACGGTGACGAACACCGCCGGGTCGGGCACGAAGGGTCCGGCCGCGGCCGGCGGCGGAGCGTCGCCACCGCAGGCGGCGAGCAGCAGGACGAGGGCAGCCGGGGCAAGACGGGCAGGGCGCATGGGATGATCTCCATTCTCACATACCCAGGGGGGTATGCGGGTCATGGTAGGGGGCTGCGCGCGGCACCACAAGTCGGGGCAGGGCAACTGCGTATACTGGACCGGTCTTTCACGGATCGAGGGAGCCCGTCATGCGATTCACACCGTCCGCTTTTTTCCTGCTCCTGGTGCTGGCCGGGTTCATGCTGCCGGTGCCGGCAGCCATGGCCGGGCCGGCGCTGGTTAACACCACCTGGTCGGGCGTGGTCGACGGTGAGCCGCTCACGGTCAGTTTTGGCGCCGGCAATGCCGGCACCGTCAACGGCGAGCCCATGCAGTGGCAGTTGATGGGCAGCCTGCTGTTCGTCGAGCAGGGCGGTGAGGTGGTCACTTATCAGGTGCAACAGCAAGGCGAGAAACTGAACGTCAGCGGCGGCGATTTCGCTGCGCCGGTAACGCTCACGCGCGGTACGGCGGCGGCGAAGGCCGCCACGGCAAAAACAGCGGCGGCGACGAAAGCGCCCGGTGGCGGCGCTGCGGTTTCCGGTGGCGGCCGCGAGCTGGTGGGCAAGTGGTGCAAGGGCGGCAGCTTCAGTGCCAATGCCGGCGGTGGCTCATCGAGCATGACCTGCTTCGAGCTGAAGGCCGACGGCAGTTACACCTACGAGCACGAGGGCAGCATGAGCGCCTACGCACCGGGGATGTGGGGTGGCACCAGCTCGCAGGCCAGCGACGCCGGCCGCTGGAGCGTGTCCGGCAGCAAGCTGACGGCGAAGTCGAACAACGGGCAGGTGTCGAGCTACGCACTTGAGAAACGCAACCACCCGAAGAACCATCGCGATCCGATGATCTGTCTGGATGGCGACTGCTACACGTCGTACTGGCAGAAGGCGCCCTGGTGAGCACCCGTTGCCGGCACTGTGCCCGCGAGGCAAGCGCCTCCGCGGGCTGAGCGCTCCGGCGCGGCGCGTCCACTGCAGGTAGTAACCGGCAGGCGGGAGTGACTTACCGCGCTCTCCGCTTATGCCCGCTATGGCGTTGCCTCGCGGGCATGTGCCGGAACCGGCTCAGTTGTGCTTGTGCAGCTCCGCGTTCAGCTCGACCGCGCTCTTGTTGGTCAGGCACTCCACCGCGCCATTGGTGGAGTTGCGACGGAACAGCAGGTTCGACTTGCCAGCCAGTTCCCGTGCCTTGACCGTCTGCACCACCTTGCCCTGCGCATCCAGCACCGCGCACTTGGTGCCGGCCGTGATGTACAGGCCCGACTCCACGGTGCACTTGTCACCCAGCGGAATGCCGGTGCCCGAGTTGGCGCCCAGCAGGCAGCCTTCGCCCAGCGAGATGATGATGTTGCCGCCGCCGGACAGCGTGCCCATGGTCGAGGCGCCGCCGCCGATGTCCGAACCCTTGCCCACGAACACGCCGGCCGAAATGCGGCCCTCGATCATGCCCGGGCCGGCGGTGCCGGCGTTGAAGTTGATGAAGCCTTCGTGCATGACCGTGGTGCCTTCGCCCACATAGGCGCCCAGACGGATGCGCGCCGCATCGGCGATGCGTGTGCCGGTTGGCACCACGTAGTCGGTCATGCGCGGGAACTTGTCCACCGAGTGCACGGTGAGCTGCTCGCCCCGGAGGCGCGCGTCGAGCTGCCGTGCCGGCAGTTCCTCGATGTCGATGGCGCCGGCACTGGTCCAGGCCACGTTCGGCAGCAGCGGGAAAATGCCTTTCAGGTTCACGCCGTGCGGTTTCACCAGCCGGTGCGACAGCAGGTGCAGCTTCAGGTAGGCCTCCGGCGTCGACTTCGGCTCGTCGTCGGTGGCCAGCAGCGTCAGCACGCAGGGGCGGGTCGACGAGGCCAGGGCCCGGGCGATGTTCGCCAGCGTGTCATCACCGGCGGCTTCGGCCGCCGACACGATCCGTACCAGCGCATCGATGTCCAGATCGATGGCCACATTGCCGCCGGCATGGCCGGCCGCTTCGCCGATCCGTTTCGCCAGGGTGTGGTCCGGACGCAGCAACGGTTGCGGATAGAAAACTTCCAGCCAGTTGCCCCTGGCATTCCTGGTGCCGATGCCCAGTCCGATGGCAAAGAAAGCGTCAGTCATGTGTTCTCCTGCGGGTTGTGTAGGAGCGCCTTCAGGCGCGAACAGGTGTGGTTCAGTTCCGCCTCTGCGGGGCGGTTCCTACCGGTAGCGTTTCGAAAAATCGTCGGCGTCGAAGCCGACCGAGACAGTCTTGCCCTGCACGATGACCGGGCGCTTGATAATCGAGGGGTTTTCCAGCATCAGCGTGCGCGCGGATTTCGCGTCGACGGTTTCCCGGACCTTCTCCGGCAGGCCGCGCCAGGTGGTGCCCTTGCGGTTGAGCAGGGTTTCCCAGCCGGCGGCCTTCAGCCAGACGTCCAGCTGTGCCGGCGTCAGGGTTTCCTTCTTGAAATCGTGGAAGGTGTACTTGGTGCCGTGGTCATCCAGCCACGCCAGCGCCTTCTTCACGGTGTCGCAGTTCCTGATGCCGTAGACGTGCAGCATGTATCGAGTCTCTGCCTGTGTGTCAGCGTTTCAGCGATTCGGCCAGCCGGCGGATGCGCGCCGTGCCGTCGCGGCATTCGTCGACGCCGGAGACCAGCGCCAGCCGGATGCGGCCGGCGCCCGGGTCGATGCCGCCGACCGCGCGGGACAGATAGCGGCCGGGCAGCACGCCGACGTTCTCGCGCTCGATGAGCAGGCGGGCGAATTCGTCGTCGGCAACGGGCGTTTCCGGCCACAGGTAGAAGCCGGCATCGGGCATCGACACGTTCAGCACCGGCGCCAGCGTGTCGATGGCGATACGGAATTTCTCGCGATAGAGATCACGGTTGGCCCGTACGTGGGCTTCGTCGTTCCAGGCCACGATGGAGGCTTCCTGCACCGGCACGCTCATGGCGCAACCGTGGTAAGTGCGGTACTTGAGGAATCTTTCCAGGATCCGCGCGTCGCCGGCCACGAAGCCGGAACGCAGGCCGGGCAGGTTCGAACGCTTGGACAGCGAGTGGAAGGCCACACAGCGGGCGTAGTCGTGCCGGCCCATGGCGGCACAGGCGCCGAGAATGCCGGCCGGCGGTGCGCTCTCGTCGAAGTAGATTTCCGAGTAGCACTCGTCGCTGGCGATCACGAAGTCGTGCCGGTCCGCCAGCTCGATCAGCGTGCGGAATTCATCGTTGGTCAGCACCGCACCGGTGGGGTTGCCCGGCGAGCACAGGTACAGCAGCTGGCAGCGCTTCCAGACCGACTCCGGCACCGAGGCAAAATCCGGTCTGAAACCGTGCTCTGCGCGGCAGGGCACGTAGTACGGTTCGGCGCCGGCCAGCAGGGCTGCGCCTTCGTAGATCTGGTAGAACGGGTTCGGAGAGATCACGAGCGGGTTCGAACCGCGATCGATCACCGCTTGCGCGAACGAGAACAGCGCCTCGCGCGTGCCGTTGACCGGCAACACCTGGCTGCCGGCATCGAACTGTTTCAGTGCGAAACGGCGCATTGCCCAGGCGGCGATGGCTTCACGCAGGGCATCGATGCCGCGTGTGGTGGGATAGCTGCTCAGCTTGCCCAGCTGTTTCGCCAGCGCGTCCAGCACGAAGGCCGGGGATGCGTGTTTCGGTTCGCCGATGGAAAACGACACATGCGGCGCGGCGGCCGGCACGGTGCCCTTGAGCAGGGTAGCCAGGCGCTCGAACGGATAGGGCTGGAGCCGGTCCAGGTCGGGATTCATGCGTCAGGCATCCGAGCTGTCGAGACGGTCGCGCAGGGTCTGCTGCAGGCGTGCGCGCAGGTCCGGGTCGGTGAGCGGGCGGCCGTCGGCGCCGGTCACGAAGAACACGTCCTCCACCCGTTCGCCCAGGGTGGCGATGCGGGCGTTCTGCAGCAGCAGGTTGAATTCCATGAAGATGCGGCCGGTGGCCGCCAGCAGGCCGGGGCGGTCCAGCGTGATCACCTCGATCACGGTGCGGCCGTTCACGTCGTTGCTGATGTTCACCTCGGTCGGCACCTTGAAGTGCCGGTACTGGCGCGGCATGCGCCGCTGCACCAGTGCCGGGAAACGGGTCGGATCACGCAGCGCTTCGGTCAGTGTGCGGCGGATGTCGGCCATGCGCACGCTGTTGTCGCCGATACGCTCGCCGTTTTCCTCCAGCACGATGTAGGTGTCCAGGGAAAATCCGTGCGGCGAGGTGATGATGCGCGCGTCGAGAATGTTCAGGTGCAGGGTGGACAGCGAGGCCACCGAGGCAGCAAACAGGTTGGGCATGTCGCGCGTGTACACGAAGATCTGGGTGGCGCCCTCGAATTCGTGCTGCTCGGTGTTGCGCACCAGCACCAGCGGCCCGGCGTCGGCCGGGTGCGACAGGATGGCCTCGGTGTGCCAGGCCACTTCCTCGGCAGTCTGGCGCAGGAAGTAATCGTCACCGAGCTGCGACCAGAGCCTGCCGACGTTGTCTTCCACGCCCTGCTGGCGCAGCAGGGCCAGCGCCGCGGCTTTTGTTTCGTCGATCCAGGCCTGGCGGTCGATGCGCGTTTCCAGTCCGCGCCGCAACACCCGCTTGGTTTCCGTGTACAGCTGGCGCAGCAGTGTTGCGCGCCAGCCGTTCCACAGGTTCGGATTGGTGGCGTTGATGTCGGCCACGGTCAGGCAATAGAGATAATCCAGGTGTACCTGGTCGCCGACCGCGCGCGCGAACTCCATGATCACGTCCGGGTCCGACACGTCCTTTTTCTGGGCGGTCATGGACATCATCAGGTGGTTCTTCACCAGCCAGGCCACGAGGTTGGCGTCCCACTTGCCGAGCCGGTGGTGCAGGCAGAAATCGCGTGCCTCGTTCTCGCCGATCTCGGAGTGGTCGCCGCCGCGGCCCTTGGCGATGTCGTGGAACAGGCCGGACAGGTACAGCAGCTCCAGCTTGGGCAGCTTCTGGTAGACGTCGCAGACCAGCGGGAATTTCTCGCGCACTTCCGGATAGCGGAAGCGACGCATGTTCCGGATCACCTGCAGCGTGTGGTAGTCCACCGTGTAGATGTGGAACAGGTCGTACTGCATCATGCCGACCACCTGGCCGAATGCCGGCAGGTAGGCACCCAGGACACCGTAGCGTTTCATGGCGCGCAACGGCGAGAACAGCTGATGCTGGCTGCGCATCAGCTCCACGAACAGGGTGATGGCGCGCAGGTCGTTGCGGAACGCGTCGTCGATGCGGTGCAGATTCTGCCGTATCAGGCGGATGGTGGACGCCCGCATGCCCTTGATGTCCGGGCTCTGGCCCAGCAGCACGAAGGCCTCGATCAGTGCCGGCGGCGAGCGCTCGAACACCTTGCCGTGCGTGACTTCCAGGTAATCGTTGCGCAGCTGGAACCGGCTGTTCAGCGGTGTCACCACATCGGCTTCGCCGGCGTGCAGGATGGCTTCGTCCAGATGCTGCAGCAGCATCTCGTTGAGCTGCGACACCACGATGGCGGTGCGGTAGTAGCGCTTCATCAGCTGCTCCACCGCGAGGTTGATCTTGGAATCGCGGTAGTCGAGCAGGGCCGCCGCCTGGCGCTGATGGTCGAACAGCAGGCGGTTCTCGCCGCGCCCGGTGATCATGTGCAGTGCGTAGCGGATCAGCCACAGCGTGTCCTGGCTGTCCGCCAGCGCACGGTATTCGTCTTCGGTGAGGAAACCCAGTGCGACCAGCTCGTGCAGCGTCTTCGCGCCGAAGTGGCGCTTGGCCACCCAGCCCACGGTCTGGATGTCACGGAGGCCGCCGGGCGCGTTTTTCAGGTCCGGTTCGAGGTTGTACTCGGTGTTGTTGTGTTTGCGGTGGCGGGCGAGCTGTTCTTCGTATTTGGCGCGGAAGAAGTCGCGGCTGGGCCACACGAATTCCGGCCCGGTGCGGCGCTGCATGTCCACCAGCAGGGCATCGTCGCCGGCCAGCGTGCGCGCTTCCATCAGGTTGGTGGCGATGGTGATGTCGTCGCGTGCCTGTCCCTCGCACTCGGCGATGGTGCGCACGCTGGAACCGATCTCCAGCCCGATGTCCCACAGGAAAGTGATGAAGGCGGTGATCTCGGCCTTGTGGGCGTTGTCGTGGCCGTCGGCCAGCAGCACCAGCAGGTCCACGTCCGAGCCCGGATGCAGCTCGCGCCGGCCGTAGCCGCCGGTGGCCACCAGCGAGACATCGTCATGGCCGGCCAGTTCGAAGTGCACCCAGGCGGCCACCAGCACGGTGTCGATCAGGTCGGCCCGGCCACGGACCAGGTCCCGGACCGGGGCGCCGGCACGGAAGCCCTCGTTCAGCCAGGCCTGGGCATCCTTCAGGTAGGTACGCATGGCCGGCCCGGGCGGGCCGGCCATGCAGCGGGCCACCAGGGCCTCGACGGTGAGCGGTGCAAAGGCGGGGGCAGGGCTGGCAGCGGCCTCGGTCATGGCGGCCTCAGAAAGACTCGTCGCGGCGCGCAGTGAGTACTTCGCAGCCGGTGGCGGTGACCGCCAGGGTGTGCTCCCACTGGGCCGACAGCTTGTGGTCGCGGGTGACCACGGTCCAGTGATCCGGCAGCAGCCGGGTGTGGTGAGTGCCGGCGTTGATCATGGGCTCGATGGTGAAGGTCATGCCTTCTTCCAGCACGATGCCGGTGCCGGGCCGGCCGTAATGCAGTACCTGCGGCTCCTCGTGGAAGACCTGGCCGATGCCGTGGCCGCAGTAGTCGCGCACCACCGAGAAACGGTTGGCCTCGGCGTGCTGCTGGATGACGAAGCCCAGGTCGCCCAGCCGGACCCCGGGGCGCACCCTGGCGATGGCCTTGTACAGGCACTCCTGCGTGACCCGGACCAGCTTCTCGTTGAAGGGGGTGGTTTCGCCGACCGTGAACATGGCGCTGGTGTCGCCGTGCCAGCCGTCCTTGATGACGGTGACATCGATGTTCACGATGTCGCCCTTCTTCAGGATCTTGGTGTCGCTGGGGATGCCGTGGCAGACCACCTGGTTGACCGAGGTGCAGACCGATTTCGGGAACGGCGGCCGGCCGCCGCCGCCGCCATAGCCCAGGGGCGCCGGGATGGCCTGCTGGTGGCCGACGATGTGGTTGTGGCACAGGCGGTCCAGCTCGCCCGTGCTGATGCCGGGCTGGACGTGCGGGCCGATCATTTCCAGTACCTCGGCGGCCAGCCGGCCGGCAACGCGCATCTGGCCGACCTCTGCCGGGGTCTTGATCACGATACTCATGGGGACTGACGGCTACTCATGCGGCTGGCGGGGCGGTTCCGGGGTACCGGCGGCGCTGCCGGGCAGGGGTCGCCCGGCAGGGGGCGTCTGTGCTATAAAGCGCGCCGCTTTCGGCAGGGCCGGAGGCCTTGCGCGGGAGCCGCATTCTAGCGGCTCGCCGGAGGGCCCGGAACCGCCGGAGCGACAAGCTTCCCGCCACAGGCGGGGTCAACCAACCACTCACGTATTCCGGCACCGATCCGCCCGGGTGCCCCGCTAAGGGGTCGGCGGCCAGGGGAATGCGGAGGCCCAACCCGGTCACAGAGGAAAGCGTCATGGCACAAGTCAGCATGCGCGAACTGCTCCAGGCAGGTGCGCACTTCGGTCACCAGACCCGCTTCTGGAACCCGAAAATGTCGTCGTACATCTACGGCGCACGCAACAAGATCCACATCATCAACCTCGAATACACCACGAAGGCGCTGAACGAAGCGCTGACGTACATGAATTCGGAAGCCGCCAAGAAGAAGAAAATCCTCTTCGTCGGCACCAAGCGCGCAGCCCAGCAGATCGTCAAGGAAGAAGCGATCCGTTCCGGCATGCCGTACGTGAACCACCGCTGGCTGGGCGGCATGCTCACCAACTGGAAAACCATCCGTCAGTCCATCAAGCGCCTGAAGGATCTGGAACAGCAATCGCAGGACGGCACGTTCGCGAAGCTGACCAAGAAGGAAGCGCTGATGCGCACCCGCGAGATGGAAAAGCTCGAGCGTTCGCTCGGCGGCATCAAGGACATGGGCGGCCTGCCGGACGTGCTGTTCGTGATCGGCGTCGACCACGAGAAGATCGCCGTCAGTGAAGCCAACAAGCTGGGCATCCCGGTGGTCGGCATTGTCGACACCAACTCCAGCCCGGCCGGCATCGACTACGTGATTCCGGGCAACGACGACGCCATCCGCGCCATCCAGCTGTACGTCAAGGCTGCCGCCGAAGCCGTCCTGGAAGGCCGCCAGCACGCCGACCTGACCGGCGCCGGCGCGAAGGATGCCGAGGGTTATGTGGAAGTCGAGGGCGCCGACAAGGCCTGACGCCACGCCCCGCAATCCGTTACGACGACAAAGGGGGCTCTGCCCCCTTTTTCGGATTCAAACCGCACACGAATCGAGGAACACACGATGGAAATTTCTGCCGGCCTGGTCAAAGACCTGCGCGAACGCACTGGCCTGGGGATGATGGAATGCAAGAAGGCGCTGGTGGAAGCCGGTGGCAACATCGAGACCGCCATCGACAACCTGCGCAAGTCCGGCCAGGCGAAAGCCGCCAAGAAAGCCGGCCGCACGGCCGCCGAAGGCGCCGTGGTCACTGCCGGTGACGGCAAGACCGCCGTGCTGGTGGAAGTGAACAGCGAGACCGACTTCGTCGGTCGCGATGCGTCCTTCCTCGCATTCGCCAACGACGTGGCAAAAGCCGCGCTGGCTTCCGGTGAGACCGATGCCGCGAAACTGTCCGCTGCCAACGGTGGCGCCATCGAGGCTGCCCGCCTGGCGCTGGTACAGAAGATCGGCGAGAACATCCAGGTCCGTCGCGGCGCCAGCCTGTCCGGCGACGTGGTGGCCAGCTACATCCACAGCGGCAAGATCGGCGTGCTGGTCGCGCTGAAAGGCGGCAACGCCGAGCTGGCGAAAGACATCGCCATGCACGTAGCCGCCGCCAACCCGATGGTGGTGAACCCGGCTGACGTACCGGCCGACGTGCTGGCCCGCGAGAAGGAAATCTACGTAGCCAAGGCTGCCGAGTCCGGCAAGCCGGCCAACATCGTCGAGAAGATGGTGGAAGGCTCGCTGCGCAAGTACATGTCGGAAGTCAGCCTTACCGAGCAGGCCTTCGTGAAGGATCCGGACACGAAAGTGGGCGATCTGGTGAAGAAGGCCGGTGCCACGGTGCAAGCGTTCATCCGCTTCGAGGTGGGTGAGGGCATCGAGAAGGAAGTGGTCGATTTCGCAGCCGAAGTTGCTTCCATGACCAAGGGCGGCTGATCGCCGACCGTCGCGGAGACACAGCGCCATGGCCAATCCCACGCCGAAGTTCCGCCGCATCCTGCTGAAGCTGTCCGGCGAGGCCCTCGCCGGCAGTGAAGGCTTCGGCATCGATCCGAAGGTGCTGGATGCCATGGCGCTGGAGATCGGCCAGCTGCGCGGCATCGGCGTGCAGGTCGCGCTGGTGCTGGGCGGCGGCAACCTGTTCCGCGGCAAGGCCCTGAGTGAAGCCGGTCTCGATCGCGTGACCGGCGACCACATGGGCATGCTGGCCACGGTGATGAACGGGCTGGCCATGCGCGACGCGCTGGAGCGCTCCAACATCCGCTGCCGGCTGATGAGCGCGATCCCCATGAGCGGCATCGTCGAGCATTACGACCACCGCCGCGCGGCCCGTTATCTCGATGAAGGCGAGGTGGTGATTTTTGCTGCCGGCACCGGCAATCCGTTCTTCACCACCGACACCGCGGCCTGCCTGCGCGGCATCGAGGTGGAGGCCAACCTGGTGCTCAAGGCCACCAAGGTGGACGGTGTCTACGACGCCGACCCGAAACGCAATCCGGCCGCGAAGAAGTTCGACCGCCTGACCTACGACGAAGTGCTGGACCGCAAGCTGGAAGTGATGGACCTGACCGCCATCTGCCTGTGCCGCGACCACAACATGCCGCTGCGCGTGTTCGACATGAACAAGGCCGGCGCGCTGGTGAACATCGTGGTCGGCGGCAACGAAGGAACCCTGGTCGAGCGCGGCTGAACGCGCCCGGCCGATCGTACCGCCTCACGCCCGCATCCACGACAGGAGACGCCCCGTGATCAACGACATCAAGAAAGATGGCGAAGCGCGCATGAAGAAGTGCCTTGAGGCACTCGACACCGCCTTCAAGAAGATCCGTACCGGCCGTGCCAATCCGTCCATCCTCGATTCCGTGCGCGTGAACTACTACGGCACGGATACGCCGATCAGCCAGGTGGCCCAGGTCAGCGTGGAAGACGCGCGCACCCTGAGCATCTCGCCCTGGGAAAAGCAGATGGTCACCGAGATCGAGAAGGCCATCCTGAAAAGCGATCTTGGCCTGAACCCGAACACCGCCGGCACCGTGATCCGTCTGGTGATGCCGCCGCTCACGGAAGAAACCCGCAAGGACATGATCAAGGTGGCGCGCGGCGAAGCCGAGCACGCCCGGGTCGCGATCCGCAACGTGCGTCGCGATGCCAACACCGCGCTCAAGGACCTGCTCAAGGACAAGAAAGTGAGCGAGGACGAGGAGCGCAAGGCCCAGGACGACGTGCAGAAGCTCACCGACAAGTACGTCGCGGAAGTGGACGGCAACCTGAAGAAGAAAGAGCAGGACCTGCTGGCGCTCTGACGCCCGGCAGGTAACGGACACCGCACGCGTGGACGCCCCCCGGCCGTCATCGTCGGCACCGGATATCGACAGCCTGCGCGGCGACGGCGTGCCGCGCCACGTCGCCATCATCATGGACGGCAACAACCGCTGGGCGCGCCTGCGCGGCCTGCCCGGCCGCGAGGGCCACAAGGCGGGCGAAACCGCGCTGCATGCCACGGTCGAGCACGCCGGCCGGCGCGGCATCGAGTGCCTGACCGTGTTTGCCTTTTCCAGCGAGAACTGGCGCCGGCCGGAAGAAGAAGTCTCCGCGCTGATGAACCTGTTCCTGGGCGCACTCAACAAGCGCGTGCCGGAACTCAACGAGCACGGCATCCGCCTGCGTTTCATCGGCGACCTGTCGGCCTTCTCGCCGGAAATCCGCGCCGGCATCGCCGAGGCGGAGCGCCGGACCCGCAGCAACACCGTGCTGCACCTGTCGGTGGCAGTGAACTACGGCGGCCAGTGGGACATCGTGCAGGCGGCACGCCGTGCCGCGCAGGAAGTCGCCGCCGGCCGGCTGACGGCCGAAGCCCTGGACGAGGCCGCCTTTGCCGGCTATCTGGCGCTGGCCGACCTGCCGCCGCCGGACCTGCTGATCCGCACCGGCGGGGAGTTACGAATCTCCAACTTCATGCTCTGGCAGCTCGCCTATAGTGAGCTGCATTTCAGCGACGTCCTGTGGCCGGATTTCGATGCGGCGGCACTGGATACCGCACTGGCCGACTACGCGAAACGGCAGCGCCGGTTCGGCCGTTCCGGCGAGGACGAGGACGTCCGCGCCGCGCACGATCAGGAGAAACGATAGACATGTTGTGGCAACGCGTGGCGACGGCGCTGTTCCTGCTGCCGCTGGTACTGGGCGCGATTTTCTTCCTGCCGAACACCTGGTTCGCACTGGCGATGATCGTGCCGGTGTTTCTGGCCGGCCGTGAGTGGGCCAACCTGTCCTGTGGCTGCCGCGTCACCTTCCAGGCGCTGCTGCTGGTCTCCCTGCTGGCCCTGACCCTCAGCCTGCTGCTGTCCGCCGATGCCGGGCGCCCGCTGCTGTGGCTGTCGGCGGCCTTCTGGCTGTGGGCGCTGTATCTGGTGGTGCGTTATCCCGCGATCAACGCCTGGCACAAACAGCGCGTCACCATGACGCTGACCGGCCTGGTCGTGCTGGTGCCGGCCTGGTACGCAGTGGTGTACCTGCAGGCATTCCGCTTCACCATCGGCGACACCGCCGTGCAGGGCCTGGTGTTGCTGGGCGGCTTCGTGATCGTCTGGGGCGCGGATGTCGGCGCCTACTTCGCCGGCCGTGCCTTCGGCAAGCGCAAGCTGGCCGTGCACGTGAGCCCCGGCAAATCCGTGGAAGGCGCCATCGGCGGCCTGCTGCTGACCGAACTGCTGGCGCTGGCGCTCGGCCTGTGGCTCGGTCTGTCCGGTGCGGCACTGGCCGTGCTGCTGGCGCTGGTGCTGGTCACCACGCTGGCGTCCATCCTCGGTGACCTGTTCGAGAGCATGGTCAAGCGTGAATCCGGCGTGAAGGACAGCGGCAACCTGCTGCCGGGCCACGGCGGCATGCTGGACCGCATCGACAGCGTCACCTGCGCCTTGCCGGTGTTCGCGCTCGGCTACGCGTATCTCGCGCCGATGCTGCCGCAGGGCTGACGACATGGCCGTCCAGTCGCTCGTCGTACTCGGTGCCACCGGCTCGATCGGCCGCAGCACGCTGGACGTGGTGGCGCGTCATCCGGACCGTTTCCGCGTGCTGGCGCTCACCGCCGGCAGCCGCGCGGACGAACTGTTCGGGCAGATCCTGCAGCACCGGCCGCGCGTGGCCGTGCTGGTGGACGAAAAAGCCGCGGATGACCTGCGGAACCGCCTGCGGGCGGCGGGGTCCGACTGCGAGGTGCTGGCCGGTGCGGCAGCGCTGTCGACGGTGGCGGCGCTGCCGGAAGCGGATGCGGTGATGGCGGCGATCGTCGGTGCTGCCGGGCTTGCTCCGACCCTGGCCGCGGTACGCGCCGGCAAGCGGGTGCTGCTGGCCAACAAGGAAGCACTGGTGATGTCCGGTGCACTGTTCATGGCCGAAGCGAAACGTGCCGGTGCCACCCTGTTGCCGATCGACAGCGAACACAATGCGCTGTTCCAGTGCCTGCCGGCCGGTGCGACGGATCTCGCCGCCGCCGGTGTGCGTCGCCTGGTGCTGACCGCTTCCGGCGGTCCGTTCCGTACCGCGACGCGCGAACAGATGGCGGCAGCGACGCCGGCACAGGCCGTGGCACATCCGAACTGGTCGATGGGGCGCAAGATTTCCGTGGATTCCGCGACGATGATGAACAAGGGGCTGGAGGTGATCGAAGCCTGCTGGCTGTTCGGTGCGCGTCCGGACCAGGTGAACGTGCTGGTGCACCCGCAGAGCGTGGTGCATTCGCTGGTGGAATACGTCGATGGCTCGGTGCTGGCACAGCTCGGCTCGCCCGACATGCGCACGCCGATCGCGCATGCGCTGGCCTGGCCGGAGCGGGTCGAGGCGGGCGTCAGCTTCCTGGACCTGGTCGCGCGCGGCCGGCTCGATTTCGAGGCGCCGGATGAAACCCGTTTTCCCTGCCTGCGGCTGGCGCGCGAAGCGCTGGCGGCCGGCGGCAGTGCACCGGCCGTGCTGAATGCCGCCAATGAGATCGCGGTCGAAGCCTTCCTCGACGGCCGGCTGCCGTTCAACGGCATTGCCGGCGTGATCGAACGCACGCTGGCGGACACGCCGGCGCCGGTGGTGGCGGATCTGGCCGCGCTGATGGCGGTGGACGCCGCGGCGCGCGCATGCGCGGCCGGCATCGCCGGGCGCATGGTGGTGCGGGCATGAACGAACTGCTGCCGAACCTGCAGAGCGGGCTCTGGTATTTCTTCGCTTTCATTGTGCTGCTCGGCGTGGTGATCACCGTGCACGAGTGGGGGCACTTCACCGTGGCGCGCTGGTGCGGTGTGAAGGTGCTGCGCTTCTCGGTCGGTTTCGGCAAGGCGCTGTGGTCGCGCACCGGCCGTGACGGCACCGAGTACGTGATCGCCATGCTGCCGCTGGGCGGCTACGTGAAAATGCTCGACGAACGCGAGGGCGAGGTGCCGGCCGACCAGCTGCACCGGGCCTTCAACCGCAAGCCGGTCGGGCAGCGCTTCGCCATCGTGGCGGCCGGCCCGCTGATCAATCTGCTGCTGGCGGTGCTGCTGTACTGGCTGCTGTTCGTGGTCGGCTCGGTGAAGATGGCGCCGGTGATCGGCCATGTCGCCGTGGACTCGCCGGCGGCGGCCGCCGGGCTCGTGGCCGGTGACCGCATCGTGGCGGTGGACGGTGCGGACATCCGCAGCTGGGACGATCTGCCGCTGAGGCTGGTGGCACGCGTCGGCGACAGCGGTGTCATCGCCTTCACGGTGCAGGGCGGCGCGGCCGGCATCGAGCGCACGGTCGACATCCCGGTCAGCAACTTCATGCAGGACCGCGAGGACGAAAGCCCGCTGGGCCTGCTGGGCCTGCGGCCCTGGCTGCCGGCGCGGCCGGTGGTGCTGGGCGATGTCCTGCCGCAGGTCACGGTCGCCGGCAGCGCACAGCCGGGCCCGGCCCATGCCGCCGGCCTGCAGACCGGCGACCGGGTGCTGCGGGTGGACGGCCGCCCGGTTGCCGACTGGGGCGCGTGGGTGGATGTGGTGCGCTCCTCGCCCGGCAAGACCCTGTCGCTGGAGATCGAGCGTGCCGGCACGGTGCTGACGCGGCAGCTGGTGCCGGCGGCACAGCCGGACGGCACCGGTCTGGCCGGCGTGGGCTACGCCGGCGAACCGTTGCGCTTCCCGGAAGACTGGCAGCCGGAATACCTGGCCGATGTCCGCTTCGGCCCGCTGGCGGCGGTCCCCGAGGCGCTGGCCAGCACCTGGGAGCGCTCGCAGCTGACGCTGGAAATGATCGGCAAGCTGGTCACCGGCGAATTGTCCAGCAAGAGCATCGGCGGTCCGATTACCATCGCCCGCGGTGCCGGCGTGACCATGTCGATCGGCCTTGAGGCCTTCGTCGATTTCCTGGCCCTGGTGAGCATTACCATCGGCATCCTCAACCTGCTGCCGGTACCGGTGCTGGACGGCGGTCACCTGGTGTTCTACGCGGTGGAGGCCGTGCGCCGGCGTCCGCTGACGGAACGGGTGCAGATGGCCGCCACGCAGGTCGGTGCCGCGTTGCTGTTTGCCCTGATGGCACTGGCCATTTTCAACGACATTGCGCGCGAGTTCGGGAGATAGTCCGGGTGAAATGCTGGTCCGCGGTGGTATCCCTGTGCGCGCTTCTGCTGGTGTCGACCACGGTTCGTGCCGACAGCTTCACGGTCAGCGACATCCGCATCCGTGGCCTGCAGCGCATTCCGGTGGAGCGCGTGTACGCCGTGCTGCCGGTCAAGGCGGGTGCGGTGGTGGACGACCGGGCTGTCGCCAATCTGGTGCGCGAGCTGTACCGCACCGAGGATTTCCAGGACGTGCAGGTCGGCCGTGACGGCGACGTGCTGGTGATCCAGCTGGCCGAGCGCCCGGCGGTGAGCAAGATCGAGATCAGCGGCAACAAGTCCATCGACAGCGACCAGCTGCTCAAGGGGCTGGCCAGTGCCGGCCTGAGCGAGGGCGAGGTATTCCGCCGTTCCACCCTGGAAAACATGCAGGTGGAGCTGCAGCGCCAGTACATCGCGCAGGGCCGTTACGGTGCCCGCGTGGATGCGAAGGTGACGCCGCAGCCGCGCAACCGGGTTTCGATCGCCATCGATATCTATGAAGGCAAGGCCGCTGCCATCGGCGGCATCCGCTTCATCGGCAACAAGGCCTTCAGCGACGAGCAACTGCACAAGGTGGTGAAGCTGCGCGAATACGATTTCTGGTCGTTCTTCAACAGCGACGACCGCTATGCGCGCGAGAAACTGTCCGGCGATCTCGAGGCACTGCGTTCCTGGTACATGGATCGCGGCTACATCAACTTCCAGATCAAGTCGACCCAGGTCTCGGTGACGCCGGACCGCCGCCAGGTGTTCGTGGCGATCAGCCTCGACGAGGGCGACAAGTACACGGTCAGCGAAGTGCAGCTGGCCGGCAGCCTGCCGCTGGAGGAAGCCCAGCTGCGGCCGCTGATCCTGGTGCGGCCGCAGCAGACGTTCTCCCAGCAGCTGGTGACCATGTCCTCGGACATCATGACCCGGCGGCTGGGCATCGAGGGCTACGTGTTCGCCGAGGTCAAGGGCCTGCCGGAAGTCGACGAAGCGGCGAAGACCGTGAAGATGACGTTCTTCGTCGAGCCGGGTGACCGCATGTACGTCAACCGGGTCACTTTCACCGGCAACAGCAAGACCCGCGACGACGTGCTGCGTCGCGAAATGCGCCAGTTCGAGGGCGCACCGGCCTCGCAGGCCGCGGTCGACCAGTCCAAGCGCCGGCTGGAACAGCTGGGCTTCTTCAGCACGGTCAAGAGCACCACGCCGCGCGTGCCGGGCACCAGCGACCGGATCGACGTGAACTACGAAGTGGAAGAGCAGCCGTCCGGCAGCATCGGCGCCAACGTCGGCTATTCGCAGGGCGCCGGCCTGGTGTTCGGCGCCAACGTGTCGCAGAACAACTTCTTCGGTACCGGCAACCGGGTGTCGTTCGCGATCAACCGCAGCGAGATCCGCGACAGCCTGAACCTCTCCTACAACAACCCGTACTACACCGACGACGGCGTGAGCCGCGGCTGGAACGCCTACTACTCGAAGACCGATTACTCCAGCACCAACATTTCCAGCTACAGCATCGACCGGGCCGGCATCGGGCTGAACTTCGGTTATCCGCTCAGCGAGGTGTCGCGGCTGTCCTTCGGTTTCGGCTTCGACGACTCCAGTGTGGTGATCGGCAATCTCGTGGCCGAGGACATCTGGCTGTACGTGCAGGACCAGGGTTCGGACTACCTGTCGTGGACTGCCAACCTGGCCTGGTCCCGCAGCACGCTCAACCGCGGCGTGCTGGCGGACCGCGGCAGCTACGACCGCATCGGGTTCGAGATGGCACTGCCCGGCAGCGACACGCCCTATTACAAGCTGAGCTATTCGGGCCAGCGCTACTTCCCGCTGACCCGCAGGCTCACCGTCAAGGCCCGTTCCGATCTGGGCTACGGCGACGGTTACGGCGGCGATCCGCGCCTGCCGTTCCACCAGCGCTACACGGCCGGCGGTTTCGGTTCGGTGCGCGGCTACGACGACCGCAGCCTGGGCGCGCGCAGCCCGTCGCACGCATCGGTGGTGGCCAACCAGGCCGACGGGGATCCGGATCCCATCGGCGGCGACTTCCTGGTGGAAGCGGGCCTGGAGCTGATTTTCCCGACACCGTTCGCGGCCGATTCGCGCTCGATCCGGACCTCGCTGTTCTACGATGCCGGCAACGTGTTCCTGACCGATGGCGAGACGTTTGCGCCGGAGTTCACCCAGATTCGCACGTCCGTGGGGCTTGCCCTCAGTTGGTATACTCTGATCGGCCCCCTGAGCTTCAGCCTGTCCAAGCCGCTCAACAGCCTGCGGGAAGACGAAACCCAGGCCTTCCAGTTCTCGCTTGGCCAGCCGTTCTGATTTTCCGTTTGATGTCCCGCTTTTCCGGCAAGACCGAATACAGGCACCACACACAACAAGACCCCGAGGACCAACCCGTGAAAATCCTGACTCCGATCCTGCTCGCGCTGTCCGTACTGGCGGCCGGCGAAACCGCTGCGGCCGAATTCAAGTTCGCCGTGGTCGACCAGATGGAAGCCATCGCCAACTCCACCCAGTTCAAGAAAGCGCGCGACGACCTGGAAAAGGACATGGCCGGCGAGAAGGCGAAGCTGATGAAGCTGCAGTCGGACATCGGTGTCTGCAAACAGAAGATGACTTCCGATCTGGCCACCATGACCCAGACCGAGCAGGCCAAGCTGCGCACCGACTGCGAATCGAAAGCCGCCGACCTGCAGATGCTGGGCCAGAAGTACAACCGGGTTGCCTCCGAGCGCGAGCAGGCGGTACTGCGCGACATCGCACCGAAGCTGCAGCGCGCGATCGACGCGGTGGCGAAAGAGGGCGGCTACGACGTGGTGTTCCTGCGTGAAGGCCTGGCTTTCCACAAGCCGATGTACGAAGTCACCGACAAGGTGACCGTCAAGCTCAACAGCCAGCCGTAAGCACATCGTGAAGCAATACCGGCTGGGCGAACTTGCGGAGTTTCTCGGCGCCACCCTCCGGGGCGACGCCGATCTGCAGGTGCACGCGCTGGCACCGGTGCAGGCCGCCGGTCCGGGCACGCTCAGCTTCGTGGCATCGCCGAAGTACCGCTCGCAACTGACCGGCACCGGTGCAACGGCAGTGATCCTCACCGAAGCCTTGCTGGCGGAATGTCCCTGTGCGGCGCTGGTGGTGAAGGATCCCTACCTTGCCTACGCAAAGGTATCAGGCCTGTTTTCGAAAATGCCTGTACTGCAGCCTGGCATTCACCCGTCGGCGGCGGTTGCCACCGGCGTACAGGTGCCCGCATCGGTGCACATCGGTGCCAATGCCGTGATCGAAGAAGGTGCAGGCATCGGTGAAGGTGTCGTGATCGGGCCGCACTGCGTGGTCGGTGCCGGCGCGCAGCTGGCGGCCGGTGTCCGGCTCTGGGCGAATGTTACAATTTACCCCGGTGTCATCGTCGGGCAGCGCACTATCATCCACGCCGGTTCGGTAATCGGTGCCGACGGTTTCGGTTATGCACCGGACCGCGGCAAGTGGCAGAAGATCGCCCAGCTCGGTTCCGTGGTGATCGGTGAGGATGTCGAGATCGGTGCGCTCTGCACAATCGATCGCGGCGCCATTGGCGACACGGTGGTCGGCAATGGCGTGATTCTCGATGACCATGTGCATCTGGGTCACAACGTGGAAGTCGGCGACTACACCGCCATGGCAGCCAAGGCTGCCGTGGCCGGCAGCACGAAAATCGGCAAGCACTGTCTGATTTCCGGTGCCGCCGGTCTGGTCGGCCACATCGAGATCTGCGACGGCGTGCGTATTTCCGCCATGACCGTCGTGTCGAAGTCGATCACCGAACCCGGCGTATACACCTCCGGCACGGGCATGGAGGAGCACGCCAGCTGGATGCGCAATACCGCGCGGATCCGCCAGCTCGACGCCATGGCGCGCCGGGTCGCGGAACTGGAGAAGCGGCTGCGCGAACTCGAGGGCAAGCAAGTCGGGAGTTGATCGGCATGATCATGGACAGCAACCAGATCAGGGACGCCCTGCCGCACCGGTATCCGTTCGCGCTGGTCGACCGCGTCGTCGAGCTGGTGCCAGGCGAATACATCGTCTGCTACAAGAACGTGACCGTGAACGAGCCGTTCTTCCAGGGTCACTTCCCGGTCAAGCCGATCATGCCGGGTGTGCTGATCATCGAGGCCATGGCCCAGGCCGCCGGCCTGCTCGGCATCAAGTCCGATCGCGGCCGCGAGCGCAATGATCGTGTGGTCTACCTGCTGGCCGGCGTCGACAATGCCCGTTTCAAGCGCCAGGTCGTTCCCGGCGACCGGCTGGAATTCCGTGCCACCCTCGGCGGCAGCAAGCGCGGCATCCACAAGTTCGTGTGCGAGGCGTCGGTTGACGGCCAGATGGTCGCCAGCGTCGAGCTCCTCGTGGCCGAGCGTGAAGTAGTCTGAATTTTCGGGATGCCCGGTCAGCCGTCGCGTGACAGCTGCGCCGGGGTTCCTTAACCTTCCGGCTGGTTTGCGCCAGTTCCGGAGGCACCCGTGATACATCCCACCGCCATCGTCGATCCGAAAGCCGAGCTGGCCTCGGGGGTCGAGATTGGTCCGTACTCGGTTGTCGGTGCCGGCGTCCGCATCGACAGCGGTACACGCATCGGGCCGCACGTGGTGCTGCGCGGCCCCACCACCATCGGCAAGGACAACCGCATCTTCCAGTTCGCCTCCGTGGGCGAGGAATGCCAGGACAAGAAATACAAGGGCGAGCCGACCCAGCTGATCATCGGCGACCGCAACGTGATCCGCGAAGGCTGCACGCTGCACCGCGGCACGGTGCAGGACCAGGGCATCACCCGCGTCGGCAGTGACAATCTCCTCATGGCCTATGTGCACGTCGCGCATGACTGCGTGGTGGGCAGCCACAACATCTTCGCCAACAACACCACCATTGCCGGCCACGTGCACGTGGGCGACAGCGTCATCCTCGGCGGCTTCACCGCCGTGCACCAGTTCTGCCGCATCGGTTCCTACGCCATGACCGGTTTCTGCTCGGCGGTGAACCAGGACATCCCGGCCTTCGTCATGGTGCGCGGCAACATGGCCGAACCGCACGGCATGAACTTCGAGGGCATGAAACGCCGCGGCTACTCGCCGGAGCTGATCGCCACGCTGCGCGGCGCCTACAAGACCGTGTACATGCGCGGGCTGAAGATCGAGGACGCGCTGGCACGTCTGGCCGACGACGCGGCGAAGATCCCGGAAGTCGCCCTGTTCGTCGATTCCATCCGCAGTTCGACCCGCGGCATCGTCCGCTGACACCCATGGGCCGCCCGCTCACCGTGGCGATCGTCGCCGGCGAACTGTCCGGGGACCTGCTCGGCCGCGGCCTGATGGATGCCATCCGCGCGAAAGTGCCCGACGCACGCTTCATCGGCATCGGCGGCCCGCAGATGACCGCGGCCGGTTTCGACAGCTGGTATCCGATGGAGCGGCTGGCGGTGATGGGCCTGTTCGAGGTGCTGGGCCGCCTGTTCGAATTGCTGCGCATCCGCGCCGACCTCGTACAGCGCCTGACGGCGGAAAAGCCCGACGTGTTCGTCGGCATCGACGCACCCGATTTCAATCTCGGCCTGGAGCTGAAGCTGCGCACTGCCGGCGTGAAGACCGTGCACTACGTGAGCCCGTCGGTATGGGCCTGGCGGCAGGGGCGCATCAAAAAGATCGCGCGCGCAGTCGACCACATGCTGACGCTGCTGCCGTTCGAAGCCGCGTTCTACGAGCAGCACGCCGTGCCGGTGACCTTCGTGGGGCACCCGCTGGCGGACATGGTGCCGCTGGAAGACCAGCGCGTGCCGGCGCGGGCCCGGCTCGGCCTGGCGGAAAGCGATACCGTGCTGGCGATGCTGCCGGGCAGTCGCGGCGGGGAAGTGGGGCGTCTGCTGCCGCCGTTCCTCGGTGCACTGACGCTGCTGCGGCAACAACGCCCGGATCTGAAGTGTCTGCTGCCGGCGGCCACGCCCGAGCGGCGCGTGCAGATCGAAACCATCCTCGCGCAGATGCCGGCGGCGCCGGCGGTGACGCTGGTGGACGGCGACGCGCGCACGGTGATGGCGGCCTCCGATGCGATCCTGATCGCGTCCGGCACGGCCACCCTGGAAGGGCTGCTGGCCCGGCGGCCGATGGTGGCCGCGTACATGTTCAACGCGGTGACCGTGGCCATCATCCGGCGCCTGCTGAAGTCGCGTTTCTTCACGCTGCCGAACCTGCTGGCCGACGAGGCGCTGATTCCGGAACTGCTGCAGGAAGCCGTGACGCCGGAACGCATGGCGGCGGAGCTGTCGCGCTTCCTCGACGACCCGGCCGCGGCGGGGGCGCTGCGCGATCGTTTTGCACGTATCCATGCCGATCTGCGCCGCGATGCCAGCGCGCGCGCGGCCGATGCGGTGCTGGCCGTGGCGGGCCGGGCGTGAGCGGCCATCCCTACGCGGAATACGGGCTGGCCGATCCCTGGCGGCCGCGGGTGTTCGCCTGGCGCGCAGGCCTGCTGATCGCCGGCGTGGATGAAGCCGGACGCGGACCGCTGGCCGGGCCGGTGACGGCGGCGGCGGTGATCCTGGATCCGGCGCGGCCGATTGCCGGGCTCGACGACTCGAAGAAACTCAGCGAGAAAAAGCGCGATGCGCTGGAGCCACTGATCCGCGAGCGGGCGCTGGCGTTCTGCGTGGCGCACGCGGCGGTGCACGAGATCGACGAGATCAACATCCTGCAGGCCACCCTGCTGGCGATGCGGCGGGCGGTGGCGGGGCTGGCCACGGCGGCGCAGGCGGTGGTGGTGGACGGCAACAGGGTGACGGCGTTCGGGGTGCCGGCCGAGGCGGTGGTGGGCGGCGATGCGCGGGTGCCATCGATCAGTGCGGCGTCGATCCTGGCGAAGGTGGCCCGCGACCGGGAGATGACGGCGCTGGACGCACAGTTCCCGGGCTACGGGTTCGCGCAGCACAAGGGCTACGGCACGGCAGCGCACCTGGCGGCGCTGGCGAAGCTGGGCGCCACGCCGCACCACCGGCGCTCGTTCGCGCCGGTCGCGCAGCAGATCGCCCTGCTGTAGGAGCGCC
>JBMOOO010000004.1:54659-129976 GCA_049324475.1 Pseudomonadota bacterium
GACCCGCAGGTAGAATCCCGGCATGACTGTCTCCTTCGTCCACCTCCGCGTCCACAGCGAATACTCCCTCGTCGACGGCCTGATCCGGGTCGAGGAACTGCCCGCGCGCTGCGCCGCGCTCGGCATGCCGGCGGTGGCCGTCACCGACGTCTCCAACCTGTTCGCGCTGGTCAAGTTCTACAAGGCCGCCACCGGTGCCGGCGTGAAGCCCCTGGCCGGTGCCGACCTCTGGCTCGCCGCGCGCGACAGCAGCCAGCCGCCGACCCCGCTGCCGCTGCTGGTCATGAACCAGACCGGCTACCGCAACCTCACCGAACTGATTTCCCGCGCCCACACGCAGAACCAGTCCCTGGGCCGCGCGGTGGTGAAACGCGAATGGCTGCACGAATGCCATGACGGCCTGATCGCGCTCTCCGGCGGCCGCGACGGCGAGATCGGCCAGGCGCTGGTGTCCGGCCGCGAGGCGCAGGCCGAAGACCTGCTGGCCGAGATGACCGGCCTGTTCGGAGACCGTTTCTATCTCGAGATCGCCCGCACCGGCCGCGAGAACGAGGAAGACTGCCTGCACGCCACGGTGGCGCTGGCCGCGCGCACGAACATCCCGGTGGTGGCCACCAACGACGTACGCTTCGACACCCGCGACGCCTTCGAGGCGCACGAAGTGCGCGTGTGCATCGCCGACGGCCGCACGCTGGACGATCCGCGCCGCCCGCGCCGTCACACCGCCCAGCAGTACCTGCGCTCGCCGGAGGAAATGCAGGCGCTGTTCGCCGACATCCCGGAGGCGCTGGCCAACACGGTCGAGATCGCGAAGCGCTGCTCGCTGGAATTGAAACTGGGGAAGAGCTTCCTGCCGGACTACCCGGTGCCGGCCGGCATGACGCTCGACGAATTCTTCATCGCCGAGTCGAAAAAAGGTCTGGCGATGCGGCTGGAAACGCTGTTGCCGCGCACGCTGCCGGACTATGAGGCGAGGAAGAAGGTCTACGAGGACCGGCTCGACTTCGAACTGAACACCATCATCCAGATGAAGTTCCCCGGCTACTTCCTGATCGTGTCGGACTTCATCCGCTGGGCGAAAGGGCAGGGCATTCCGGTGGGCCCCGGCCGGGGTTCGGGTGCCGGCTCGCTGGTGGCCTATGCGCTGGAAATCACGGATCTGGACCCGCTGGCCTACGAACTGCTGTTCGAGCGCTTCCTGAACCCGGAGCGGGTGTCGATGCCGGACTTCGACATCGACTTCTGCATGGAAGGCCGCGACCGCGTCATCGATTACGTGCGCGAGAAATACGGCCGCGAGGCGGTCTCGCAGATCGTCACCTTCGGCACCATGGCGGCACGCGCGGTGATACGCGACGTGGCCCGCGCCCAGGGCCGCTCGCTGGGCATGGCCGACCGCGTGGCCAAGATGATCCCGTTCCATCCGGAGATGACCCTCAACTTCGCGCTCGGCCGGTTCAGGAACGACAAGGAAAAGGATGCCTACGGCCAGCTGGAATCGCCGGAATTCATCGAGCGCTACAAGAACGATGAAGAGATCCGCGACCTGGTCGACATGGGCCTGGCGCTGGAAGGCGTGGTGCGCGGCGTCGGCAAGCATGCCGGCGGCGTGGTGATCGCACCCGGCAAGCTCACCGACTTCTCGCCGCTGTACTGCGACGAGCAGGGCCACAACCTCGTGACCCAGTTCGACAAGGACGACGTGGAGAAGGCCGGCCTGGTGAAGTTCGACTTCCTCGGCCTGCGCACGCTGACCATCATCGACTGGGCGGTGAAGACCATCAACCGCCGGCGCGCAAAGGTGGGGCTCGAGCCGATCGACATCGTGCAGATCCCGCTGGTCGACAAGCCGACCTTCGACCTGCTCAAGCGCGCCGACACCACGGCCGTGTTCCAGCTGGAATCCTCCGGCATGCGCGAGCTGATCAAGAAGCTCAAGCCGGACGTGTTCGAGGACATCGTGGCGCTGGTGGCGCTGTTCCGCCCGGGCCCGCTGCAGTCGGGCATGGCCGACGACTTCGTCAACCGCAAGCACGGCATCCAGAAAGTCACCTACCTGCACCCGAAGCTGGAGCCCATCCTCTCCAACACCTACGGCACCATCCTGTACCAGGAACAGGTGATGCAGATCGCCCAGGTGCTGGCCGGCTACACGCTGGGCGGCGCCGACATGCTGCGCCGCGCCATGGGCAAGAAGGACAAGGCGGCGATGGAGAAGGAGCGCGCCAAGTTCATGGAGGGCGCCGGCAGCAACGGCGTCGATCCGCAGCTGGCCGGCCAGATCTTCGACATCATGGAAAAATTCGCCGAGTACGGCTTCAACAAGTCGCACTCGGCCGCCTACGCGCTGGTCTCGTACCAAACCGCGTGGCTGAAGGCGCATTTCCCTGCCGAGTTCATGGCCGCGGAAATGAGCGCCGTGCTGCAGAACACCGACCGCATCGTCTCGCGCATCGACGAATGCAAGACCATGGGTCTCAAGGTGCTGCCGCCGGACGTGAACAACTCCGGCTACCAGTTCACCGTCGATGACGCCGGTGCCGTGGTGTACGGCCTGGGCGCCATCAAGGGCGTGGGCGAGGGGCCGATCGACGAGATCGTGGCCTCGCGCACCGAAGAAGGCCCGTTCCGCGACCTGTTCGATTTCTGCCGGCGCGTGCGCGGCATCAACCGCCGTATGCTGGAAGCACTGATCCGCTCCGGTGCACTGGACGGGCTGGGCCCGAACCGCTCGTACGAGGACCGCGCCACCCTGGTGGCCAGCCTGGACGACGCCATCAAGGCCTCCGACCAGCGTGCCCGCAACGCCGATGCCGGCATCGCCGACATGTTCGGCGAAGTGGCCGCGCCGGTGCGCGACGAGAGCGGCGCCTTCGTGCGTGCCACGCCCTGGAAGGACGAGATCCGGCTGGAAGGGGAGCGCGAGACGCTCGGCCTGTACCTCACCGGCCACCCCATCGACCAGTACGAGAAGGAACTGGCGAACTTCATCAGCAAGCGCATCGGCGAACTCGATGCCTCCGCGCTGCCCATGCCGGCGCGCGACCCCGAGCAGCGCGGCCGCCCGCGCCGGCCCACCGCCACCGTGGCGGGCCTCGTGACCGAGCTGCGCGTCAAGCGCAGCAAGGACGGCAAGCGCATGGGCTTCATCTCGCTGGACGACCGCAGCGGCCGGCTGGACGTGAGCGTGTTCCCGCGCGTGTTCGAACAGTACAGCGCGCTGGTGGTGAAGGACGCGCTGCTGGTGATCGAGGGCGAGATCGAATACGACGACTACAGCGACCGCACCCAGCTGGTGGCCAGCAAGGTCATGAGCATCCAGCAGGCGCGCGACAACTACGCCCGCCAGGTGCTGATCGACATCGACGAGGCCATCGTCGAGAGCGGATTTGCCAAACGGCTGGCGAAGATCCTCGAACCCTTCCGCAACGGGCACTGCAGCGTGCAGGTGGCCTACAGGCGCAGCGAGGCCAGTGCCGCCCTGCAGTTCGGCGAAGCCTGGCAGGTGCAGCCGGCCGAAGAGCTGCTGCAGGAGCTGCGCCAGCAGTTCGGCAAGCACAGCGTGAACGTCATTTACGGAAGCACGGCAGGGAAGATCGGGTAAAGCGGCGGGAAAGGGATGCCCGGCATGACGTACAAGCGGATTTCCGGCTGTGTTATGCCCCGGAACCGGTGCAATTGATTGCACCAGGTTTTGGGTCATTCATTACGACATCCTGGTGGTGTAAAGCATTGCCCCGTTTTTGGGGTCGAAGTAACGTTAGGCCTATTGTCTATGCCATACACTAAATCCAAATGCACAACGGAGCTGTTGGTAGAGCTCGGTATAGAGTCAAGCCTAGAGAAGACACTAAGCGGGAGGATAGTGGGCTTGCCGTGTGCTGTTGACACTAATAGAAAGTCGGCAATGTTCATTCATCCTGTTCATCACTCGACGTACCCCGACCAGAGTTTTACTTTTCTTATCGATGGGCATTTGCTGAATGTATGGGAGACAGCAGGCGGTCGAGAAACCCATAAAATTGAAATCTTCGTAAAAAAAGAATCAGAGCACTTTTCGGATGAATTTTTGCTAGGAATAGCCAAAGAGGCATTTTCTGCTCTACAGGCGGCAGATGATTTTAGTACCCCGATTTTTGTAAAAGGCCGTACTATTCTACCGAAGCCTCCGCGAGATCCTGCCAAAGTAATTGCTGGAATTAACAAGTACATGGAATTGGCTTTTCCTGATACTGAAGAGCTTGCCAAAACACTCTTTGTTCCGGCATTAGTTCGCCCTGAAGAGCTAGATGCATTTTTGGCCTATGTAAGTGAGACTGGTTTAGGTGAGATATCGCCTGCAGCTCAATCCCTATTTCGTGAAGTCATTGAGCAGCTAATTAGTGAACGAAAATAGGCCTAACAATTCGTTGAAGGGGATGGCGAGGACGGGCCGGGGTTTGAACTAGGCATCCAGTGCGCCACCCCTTAACTCAAACGTTAGCGCCCATTTGCATAGGACGTGCTATGAAAATTCATACATTCGAGGAAGCGATTTCGGACTCCTCGAAATTCAGCAAGCGGCACGCCCTTCTGGGAAACGGGTTCAGCATTGCCTGTAGGCCGAAAATATTTGTCTATGGCCGTCTATTTGAGCAGGCCGACTTCTCCGACCTATCACCCAACGCTAAGGCCGTATTTGAAGCGCTCGGAACGCAAGACTTTGAGCGAGTTATTAAGGCGCTTCGTGATGCGTACAAGATCATAAAGGTCTATCGAGGCGCGGATAAGGCGTTGTTGGAAACCTTGAAAAAGGATGCGGACGGTTTGAGGGAGTTGCTAGTTGAGACTATCGCGGCCTGCCACCCTGAACACCCGGCAGAAATACTTGAATCGGAATATGAATCGTGCAGAAAGTTCATTTCCCACTTTAATAACATATATACGCTTAACTACGATCTGCTTCTCTACTGGGCTCAGATGCATACCGAAGCGGGAAAGGCCCCAGATTCTGACGACGGATTCCGAAAGCCGGAAGATGACTATGAGGCCCCCTATGTAACCTGGGAGCCAACCAACAGCCACAATAAAAACATGTGGTTTCTGCATGGGGCTCTGCATCTATTTGACGCAGGCCACGAAATTCAGAAATACACGTGGATCAATACTGGCATTAGGCTAATCGAGCAGATACGCGATGCTCTGAGTAGGGAGTACTACCCAATCTTCGTGTCGGAAGGAACCAGCACCGAGAAAATGGTAAGAATCAAGCACAATGATTACCTTGCGAAGGCATATCGCAGTTTCAGCGAAATACAGAATTGCCTTTTTATATATGGCCACTCGCTCGCGCAGAACGATGATCATTTTTTGAGGCGTATCGAAAAGGGAAAGCTAAAGAAGGTTTACATATCCATCTTTGGAGACCATGACACTCCCGCGAACAAGGAAATAATCGCCAGAGCAAAAGCTATGCAAACCGCGCGCAAATTTGGCACTCTTGAGGTCATGCTCTATTCGGCAGAGTCCGCCAAGGTGTGGGGCTGATGTGCGCTAACAATTCGCTGCAGGGTCGGCGGCCCTGACGGGCCGCGCCCTGAGCTCAAACGTTATGTTTCTCTTCATATGAATTCGCGAGATGCAGATAGGAAATTTCACGAGGTCGTTGATTCCCATGGCGAGAGATTGTTCTCTTGCGCTGGGAATACCGATTTCCCTCAGACCTACCGAGCATTTTTCATGTTCTGCGGGAAAGTTGGGCATCTTAAAGATGGCGTATTTGATGCGTTTGAGGCCGAGAACCAGTATGCGGCCATGGTTCTCTTCCGGTGCCAGATCGAGCACCATCTAAGGTTTATGCGCCTGTGGGCGCGGTTTCTGGTAGAGAAGACGGATGCCCCTGGTTTTGACTACTACAACTATTGCGGCGCTAGCGAGGCAATAGAGTACTCAAAGGCAATTAGAGCAGCGGAGGCGGTCTCTGGATCAAAGGTCTCATTTGACATCAAATCCATCCTTGGTCAGCTATATCCGGATGTTGCGTCATGCTCAGCGTCAGAGATTGAGCGAGAGGCCGAGCGGTTCAAGTTCCGGTCCCTTATCAAGCAGGTCATCGGATCTATACCAAGCCTCTCAGGTAGAGATGACCCTTTGCTTACTAAGTTGATACCGGAATATGCGCTATTGTCTTCGTATGTACACGGCGGACCATTTGCTGAGCTATCGTGGAATGAGTGCGATGTTGTTCGCTACGAAGATTTGTCTTTTCTGATGTTCGCTACTACGTTTCTTTACACGTCTGGCGCAGTAGGCCGCGAGCATAGAGAGATTGTTTCAGTTACCTCTGAGATGAATCGCGTAGTGAAAGAGTTCATGCGTGCAGGAGAAACATAACAATTCGCTGCAGGCGCGGCGTCCCTGCCGGGCCGCGGCATGAGCTCAAACGTTGGGAATCATGGAGATGATGGTGAATTCTTGCGCCAGACCTCTTTACTTCATAAACGAAGACCCCGAATTTCCATATTCGAGGGTGGGAACATGCTTTGTGGTTCGCTGTAGTGGGAAGTTGTGGGGTATTACTGCAAATCATGTGGCCAAACTAAGCAATTACAACATTGATAGAGCAGTTATTCCTTGCGCCGTTAATAGCCCGGAATTCTTCCCTGTTCATCGGCAGCATATATATAGGCCGGTTGATGGTGTTCCTGAGGTGACGGACGTTGTGATCTACGAGTTTGATATGGGTCAGATGAGCGGGGTCGGCACTCCGGAGTCCGAAATTTATGATCTTGATGCGGAGTCTTTGCCTCACGTGGGGGTTCGAGCCCAGCTTTGGGTGCATGCATTTCCAGATGAAATTAACTCAATCTGCTACGACACCAAGAGCATGAAAAGGCAGTCTGTAATCATCCCTCTGCTGGATCCAGCTGAGTCCGAGGACCTTGAGGGATGTATCCAGGCAAAACTAACAAGCCGCCTCAATCTGGCTAGCACTAGGGGATTAAGCGGGTCTCCGGTAATCGGAGTTCAAGAGCTCTCGTCCGGAATTCAGATAACGCAGTTATCTGGTATGGTCATTCGAGCAGGCAATGGAATTGTTAACTTCTTGGGCCGGCCGGCAATAACTAGCCTCATGAGAAAGGCGTTAGCCGCATAGTGCTGATGCCCAGGAATTCGCTGCAGGCGCGACGGCCCTGACGGGCCGTCACCCGATTCACTCTCCGGCCGTTACCGGTTGTTCCCGGGCGCCGCCTCGTCGGCGGGCCCTGAGCGCGCCGGCGCGACTATTTGAGTGCGTCCAGGCCGGCACCGAAATTGATGTGGAACGGAAACCCGTCAAGCACCAGGGCGGGAACGGACTTGACGCCCAGCGACTCGGCTTCCCTGATGCGATTCTTGTCGTTGCCGAGGTGGACGTACTCAACGCTGTAGAGGGTCTTGTCCAGGGAGTGCGCGAGATGTTGCTCGGCCTCCACGCAAACAGGACAGCCTGCGTGGTAGAAAGTTGCCTTCTTTGCCATGATGCTGCTCCGGTGATCTGCCGTGACGTTGCTGTCACACGCTCATTGTTCACGAAAGGGGCCGGATGAAAAGCAGGCACAAAATGGTAACCCCGTCGGGGCAGGGAGACGTATGAAGCCGGATGCCGGGAGCCCGTCAAACGCGATGACCCTGCTTCTTGAGGATGTGCTCGGCTGCAAGTGGTCGTGGAGTGTGTTGCGCGCCGTCCACAGCGGGGTCTCACGGCCCGGGCAGCTGGAGCGTGCGATTCCCGGCATATCGACCAAGGTGCTCAACGAGCGGCTTCGGAAGCTGGTGGCACACGGCGTTCTCGAGAAGATCGAATATGATGAAAAGCCGCTGCGCGTCGAGTACGCTTTCAGCGATCTCGGCAAAAAGTTTTTCTCGATCCTGATGAGCATCGAGGCGCTTGAGGCCGAATGCAGAACTGGTTTGAAGTGAGGCGTGAAGAGAGGGCGGCGTGAATCTTGACGTAATCATCCTGTTTTTCGGGCTGGGCGCCTTTGCCGGTCTCGTGCGTGCTGACCTGCGGTTGCCGACAGGTCTGTATGAAGGGCTCAGTCTGTACCTGCTGCTGGCCCTGGGCCTGAAGGGCGGCATCGAGCTGGCGCGGTTCTCGCCGGGCGGGGTGATGTTGCAGGCCATTCCCGTGGTTGCCCTGGGTTTTTTGCTGCCGCTGGTGGCCTATCCGGTGCTGCGCCGGCTGGGGAAGCTGCCTGCCGCCGATTCGGCCAGCATTGCGGCGCACTACGGTTCCGTCAGCGTCGCCACTTTTGCCGTCGGCATCGCGCATCTGGACAGCCTGGGTATTTTCCACGAGGCCTATCTGCCGGTGTTTGTCGTGCTGCTGGAAATGCCGGCGATCGGTGTCGGCATCTGGCTGGCCCGCAGGGCCCGTGTGGGCCAGGGTGGCGGTGCCAGCCTGGCCCACGAGGTGTTCCTGAACAAGGGCATCCTGTTGATGGGCGGTGGTTTGTTGATCGGGGCACTGGCCGGGCCGTCGGGCGTGGAGCCGATCGCGCCGGTGTTCATTGATCTGTTCAAGGGCGCGCTGGCGCTGTTTCTGGTGGAAATGGGTTTCATCGCGGCATCGCGTCTGAAGGATCTGCGGGAAGTCGGCGTCTTCCTGGTGGCCTTCGGTACCCTCATGCCCCTGTTCGGGGCGGCGGCCGGCGCACTGGCGGGCATGCTGGCCGGTCTTTCGCCCGGCGGTGTCGCGATCGTGGCCACGCTGGGCGCCAGTGCCTCCTACATCGCCGTGCCCGCCGCGATGCGCATTGCCATACCGGAGGCGCGGCATCATCTTTCCATCACGTTGTCGCTGGCCATCACGTTTCCGTTCAACGTGCTGGTGGGCATACCGCTGTACACCCGGCTGTTGGCCTCCTGAACAGGGACTGACCCGTGACGCTGAAGGCAAAACAACGCGAAGAACTGCTCGCCACGCTGGCGGCCCGTTTCGGCAAGCACGCGGGCCGGCACAAGGGCATCGCCTGGGCCGATGTGCTGGCCCGGCTGGAAGCCGCTGCGCCGGGCAAGCTCCGTGCGCTGCACGAGATGGAACAGACCGGCGGCGAGCCGGATGTGGTGGCGCGTGACGGCAGGACCGGCGAATGCGTGTTCATGGATTGCTCCGCGGAGAGCCCGGCCGGGCGCCGCAGCACCTGCTACGACCGGGCAGGTCTGGAATCCCGCAAGGAAAACCGCCCGGAAAATTCCGCGGTGGAGATGGCGGCGGACATGGGCATCGAGCTGCTGACCGAGGCGCAGTACCGCGAGCTGCAGACACTCGGCAAGTTCGACCTGAAGACCTCGAGCTGGGTGCAGACGCCGGCCGCCATCCGGAAGCTGGGCGGCGCGCTATTCTGCGATCGCCGCTACGAGACCGTGTTCGTGTACCACAACGGCGCGCAGTCGTATTACGCGGCCCGCGGTTTCCGCGGCGTGCTCAGGGTCTGAGCGGGCGTGCAGGCCGCCCGGGCAGGCGTAGACTGAAGGCTCGCGGTTTGCGAGCCAGCGCTTTTCCGGGAGGCCTGTCATGACGACGCGTACCGAGACCCGTACCGAGAAAGACGGCTTCGGCCCGATCGACGTTCCCGCCGACCGTCTGTGGGGCGCGCAGACGCAGCGCTCGCTGCAGTTCTTCGCCATCTCCGTCGAGCGCATGCCGCCGGGCCTGATCGAGGCGCTGGTGGAAGTGAAGCGGGCGGCGGCGCTGGCCAACCGCGAGCTGGCCGGGCTGGATGCGGACAAGGCTTCCGCCATCGTGCAGGCCGCGGAGGAAGTGCTCGCCGGCCGGCACCCGGACGAATTCCCGTTGTCGGTCTGGCAGACCGGTTCCGGCACGCAGACCAACATGAACGTGAACGAGGTGCTGGCCAACCGCGCCTCGGAGCTGCTGGGCGGCGAGCGCGGGCAGAACCGGCTGGTGCATCCCAACGACGACGTGAACCGCGGTCAGTCGTCCAACGACGTGTTCCCGACGGCGATGCACGTGGCGGCGGTGATGGCGCTGGAAAGCGACGTGCTGCCGGCACTGATCGCGCTGCGCGCGGCGCTGGACGGCAAGGTGCAGTCATTCGCGGGTATCGTGAAGATCGGCCGCACGCACCTGCAGGACGCCACGCCGTTGACGCTGGGCCAGGAATTCTCCGGCTACGTGGCGCAGCTGGATATCGCGGAGGCGGCGATCCGCGCGGCGCTGCCGGGCCTGTGCGCGCTGGCCATCGGCGGCACAGCGGTGGGCACCGGCCTGAACACGCATCCGGATTTCGCGGGGCAGGTGTGCTTCGAGCTGGCGCGGCGCAGCGGCCAGCCGTTCCATCCGGCGGAGAACCGCTTCGCGGCGCTGGCCGGCCACGAGCCGCTGGTGCAGGCGCACGGCGCGCTGAAGACGCTGGCCACGGCACTGATGAAGATCGCCAACGACGTGCGCTGGCTGGCCAGCGGGCCGCGCTCCGGCCTGGGCGAGATCGTGATCCCGGAGAACGAGCCCGGCAGTTCCATCATGCCCGGCAAGGTGAACCCGACCCAGTGCGAGGCGATGACCATGCTGTGCGCGCAGGTGCTGGGCAACGACGTGTCGCTGGGCGTGGGCGCGGCATCCGGCAACTTCGAGCTGAACGTGTTCAAGCCGCTGGTGATACACAACTTCCTGCAGAGCACGCGCCTGCTGGCTGACGGCATGCGCAGTTTCGACATGCACTGCGTGCGCGGTATTGCGCCGGACCGTCAGCGCATTGCCGAATTGCTGCAGCGTTCGCTGATGCTGGTGACCGCGCTCAATCCGCACATCGGTTACGACCGGGCAGCGGAAATCGCCAAGAAGGCGCACCGCGAGGGCACCACGCTGCGCGAGGCGGCGCTGGCGCTGGGTTACGTGAGTGCGGAGGATTTCGACCGCTGGGTGAAGCCGGAAGACATGACAGGTCCATGAAAATAAAAAACGGGGGGAATGAATGAAGAGTCTTTTTTCAACGTGTCTGGTGATTGCGCTGCTGTCCGGCATGGCCGGAGTGTCCGGGGCCGGTGAGGTGGCGGGGTGCGCCGGCCTGATCGAGCTCCAGAAACAGGTCCAGGTGTACCGTGCCGAGTACAATCGGGTTGCACGCGGGCGCTTCCCCAATCGTGAAGAGCTCAAGGCGCTGGACAGGAAGATCCAGCAGGCCAGCGAAAATATAAGCCAGCTTCAGCAACAGCTGCCGATGGTCAGCAGCTTCTCATCGGCGTCGGTCAGGCCCGGCACCATCCTGACGGTGTCGGGCACGGGTTTCAGCACCACCCCTTCGGCCAATGTCGTGAGTTTCACCGGCGGCAAGACGGCTTCGGCCCTGAGTGCCACCGCCACATCGCTCACCGTCGCGGTGCCGGCCGGCGCACAGACCGGTCCCGTCGTGGTGACAACCAACGGCATTCCGGGTTGCCCGTCGGCAGGTTCGCTCACGGTCCTGACGCCACATGTGTCGGTCAGGATCGATCCGGCCGCGACCCTGGGTGTTGATGGAAAACCCGTCAGACGAGATCTGTTCGGTGTCGCCTGGAGCGGCAGCGCGTACGTTGCGACTGCCGGCAACAGTGTTGTACTGACGGCCACCGATGGCGCGAACTGGATAGAAGAACCCACGCGCATTGATTGTGCATCATCTCCGGGCGTGCCTTGCCGGAGCAAGGTGACACCGGATCTGAAGCGCATCATCCATGCGAACAACCGGTTCGTCGCGTTGGGTTTCCTTGATAACACGTCCGTGGCAAATCGTACCTTTTTCACGAGTGCGGCGGGCTCCGTCTGGACAGCGTCCGAGCCCGACAAAGGAGCCTGGTCGTATTCAGGTGTGGCATGGGGTAATGGTATCTACGTGGCAGTCAGGGGCGACGTGAATAGCGCGGATGTCATCTGTGCGACCAGCCCTGACGGCAGTCAGTGGTCGGTGAAGACTGTTCCGGTCCAGCTGAAGACGCCTTTACGCCTGCCCTCGATCGCCTACGGCGACGGACTTTTTGTTGTGGTCGGCTCCGGATTCAGTCTGCGCAGTCGGGATGGCCAGACATGGACTTACGCCGCGATGCCTGAACCCGTCAACGGGATTGCCTGGAGCAAGACGCTCAGGCTCTTTGTGGCTCCCGTGGAAGGCGGTTTTTACACGAGCCCGGACGGCAAGGACTGGCAGGGTTCGCGCTCCGGCGTGAGCGACATGTACGTTGCGGTGGCCTGGAGCGAACGGCTTGGGCTCTTCGCGGCGGTCGGCCACAAGGGAGCTGTGGCTATAAGCCCCGATGGCGCAAGCTGGACGCCACTGGTTCCCGCAACGACACAGGATCTGCGTGATGTGATCGCTGCAGAGGACCGGGATGGCGAGGGCAGGTTTGTTGCGGTGGGGGCGGCCGGAACCGTTCTGAATATCGTACGTGATGCGGCACCACCCGCTGTGTCCGTGGTGTCCTTCGCCCCGGATGTGATCCGCACCGGGCAGACGCTGACAATCAATGGCAACAACTTCAGCCGGCCGGCTACCCGGAACATTGTGATCTTTGCCGGCGGTGCCAGTGCTGCCGCAATCACGGCGACTGCCACGTCGCTCACTGTGCGCGTTCCCGAGGGTGCACAGAGCGGCCCGCTCAGGGTCAGCACCAACGGCGTTGACAGTCAGCCTTCCACGCAGAGTCTCACGGTGCAGCCGCCTCCTCCGGGAATCTCTTCTCTCTCGCCGGCATCGGTCTATCCCGGCGCCACCCTCACGGTGTCGGGTACGGGCTTTGGCGCCACGCCCTCGGCCAATGTTGTGCGTTTTGCCGGTGGCGCAACCGCCACGATCCTGAACGCCAGCGCCACGTCGCTCACCGTGCGTGTTCCCGAGGGCGCGCAGAGCGGCCCCGTCTCGGTGACAGCCAACGGTGCCGAGATCCCGTCGACAGTCGGGCTCACGGTCCTGACGCCGGTCCGGGCATTCATCGTCACTCCTGTATCCAGCCCTCCCGTCCAGGCCGCTTTGCATGACGTTGCGTGGGGCAACGGCAGGTTCGTGGCGGCCGGTGCCGGCGGCATTGTGTTGCATAGCACTGACGGTGTGAGCTGGAGACCCGGGAGCGTTGCCCCCAATGCATCGCAGATGCGACTGCTGGGCGTTGCCTGGGGCGATGGCCGGTTCGTCGCCGTCGGCGATGCCGGCAATCACTCTGCCGGCATTCCGATCTTCACCAGCCCCGACGGTGTGCGATGGGCCGCAAGCCCCTATGCCGGAGTTTATTCCGACGTTGTCTGGGGCAACGGCACCTACGTGGCGGTCGGTGTGTCCCCGGACGTGACCAGCACGGACGGCCTCAACTGGCAGTGGGGGGCGGGCGGCAACAGCAATAACCGTTCGATCGTCTACGGCCCCGGGCTCTTCGTCGCGGTCAACGGCGACCGCATCCAGACCAGCCCGAATGGCATGCCGCCGTGGGTGACCAGCGTGGGCGGCCTCCCCGCCAGGCAGATTGCCTGGAGCGGCCCGCTCAGGCGCTTCGTGGTCACCAGCGCTGCCGGCTTTTTCACAAGCCCCGACGGCATCAACTGGTCGAGCATGAAATCCGGATTGAGCGGCAGTTACCAGGCGGTTGCCTGGAGCGACGCGCTCGGGATCTTCGCGGCGGTCGGTATCAAGGGTGCCGTCGCCACGAGCCCCGATGGTGTGAACTGGACGCCGCTTTCTTCCGGGACCAACCGAACGCTGAATGCCGTGGCTGCCGGCGGCGGCCAGCTTGTCGTGGTGGGCGAAGGGGCAACGATCTTGCAGATCGTGCCAGCCAGATAAGCCGGCGGATGTGTCTCAACAAAAAGCCCGGCATGTGCCGGGCTTTTTGTTGCAGCGACAGGGTCGGGCAGTTCAGGGGGCAGCCGGTTCCCGTTCCATCGGCACGTTGACGGTATCCATCTGGTGCCGCCATGCGCCCGGCGACAGCAGCCCGATGCCGGGCAGCAAAATGGCAACGCCACCGATGGCATCGGCCATGCCGGCCCCGCTCAGGGTGGTTGTCGATTCCACGGTGACCGGCTTGAAGCCGGCCTTGGTGCACATGATGTTCACGTGCTTGTTGCGGGACACGGTGGCCGTTCCCTGCCCGACGAACTGGTCCTTCTCGATGTACAGGATGGCATCGGTCTCGGAGCAGCGGGCCGTCAGCTGCTGCGTGTGCGGGAGTACGAAGGAGCAGCCACCTGCCAGCAGCGCGAGTGTGACAACGGTGGATCCGGCGAGCACGTTTTTCATTTCGGGTGTCCTGTCATGGCGAATGTCCGGGCCGGCGGGCAGCCCGGGGTGGATGGGGGCCAGCGGTTATTTGGCCGGTGTTTTTGCAGCGGGTGTGGTTGCCGCCGGAGTCGCGGCCGCGGGTGCCGTGGCAGCCGGTGCGGTCGTGGGCGCGGCCGGCGCCGGTGGTTTTGCGGTGATTTTCACCAGCCGCTTTTCCAGCGTGAGTCCGGGCTTGAGTGCGTCGTAGCGATCGCCGAGTGCCTTGTCGAGCTTGTCCAGGCGCGCGGCCGGCAGCGGATGAGTCTTGTACAGCAGGGTCAGCTGGTCGGTGGCGCCTTCGGCATCCAGACGGTCCAGCACCGCGGCCAGACCGTAGGTGTCGTAGCCGGCTTTGGTGGCGTACTGCACGCCGAGACGGTCGGCCTGGAACTCGGCGCCCTTGTCCAGCGAGCGGGCGAAGATTTCCGCGCCGTTGCCCACCAGTGCCTTCACGCCGTCGCTTTCCGTTTTCTTCGCCAGCAGGTCCTTGCCCAGGGCGATGCCGCGCTGTTTCTGCATCAGCTTGACGTGATGGCGCGCGTTCACGTGGCCGATCTCGTGCGCGAGCACGCCGGCCAGTTCGGCTTCGCTTTTCAGCAGTTCGTACAGGCCGCGGGTGAGGAACACATAACCGCCGGGCGAGGCGAAGGCATTGACGCTGGGCGACTCGATCACGCCGAAGGTCCAGTTCAGTTCCGGCCGTTTGCTTTGCGCCGCCACGTAACGGCCGACCTTGTTGACGTATTGCTGGACTTTCGCATCGTTGACCAGCGGCGCGGCACCGAGCAGGCGGCCGGCGATTTCCCGGCCGAGTTTTTCCTCGTCGGCATCGCTCATGTCGCCGGTCAGCGGAATGGCGCTGTCGTTGGGATCGGCGGCATCGGTCTTCACGCCGAGCTTGTCGCGTGCAGCCTGGTCGAGGATCTTCTTGTCGACCACGTCGCCGAGGTCAAGGGCATGGGCCGGCGCGCCGAAGGCGGCGGCGAGCAGGGCGGCAGAGGCGAGGACAGAGATGTGTTTCATGTCGGTATCCTCACTTCTTTTTCTTGTCGTCTTTCTTGTCGGGATCGGGCAGCGACGGTGCATCCACCGTTACCAGCCCGCCCTGTTTGGCGAAGGCCGCCGCGTCGGCGGGCTTCACCCGGTATTTCTCGGCCTGGGCGATCTGCACCTCGCTGAAGGCCGCGGTATCCAGTTCGCCGTTGTCCAGGCCGCGCACGCCGGTGGTGGCCACCACCTTGCCGGTGCCGGTACGGCCCGAGGCCACGCCGGCGATGCCGGCCGCGGTGGTGCCGGTGGCCGCAGCGCTGCGGCGCACGCTCAGCATGCGCACCCAGCCGGTCTTGCCGGCGGCAGTGATCTGGTACCAGCCGCCTTCGCGCTTGACGATGTCGACCTTCGCGCCGGAGGCGACCGGCGCCAGCACTTTCGCATCGGCGAAGGGTTTGTCGCGCAGGCTCTCGGCGCGGGTCAGGGTGCCGGGGTCGGCAGCGTGTGCCGCCCCGGCCAGCAGTGCGGCCAGGGCCGCGGCGGTTGCGATGCGCAGTTTCATGCGTTCCGGTCTCCTTCCTCGAGCAGGGCGGCGGCGAACAGCACGCGCCAGTCGCCCGGTTGTTTGCCGCGGATGCGGCCTTCGGTACGGCGTACGACCACGGTGGCGGCCGGGAGTGCCGCCGCCACGTTGGCCTCGCGCACCAGCGCGTCCAGATGGGCCACGATGTCGTCGGCTTCGGCACGGATCGCCTGTGCCGCGCTTTCGTCGTCGGCGGGGAATGCCCAGCACACCACCAGCGTGTTCTCGAACAGGCGCCACAGGCCCTTCTGGCGGCCCTGCAGGATTTCCGCACTCATCTCGTTCTTCACGCGCTTCTGGATGCGCGCGGCGAGTTTTTCCAGTGCCGCTTCCTCGCGCGTCTCCACCGGGAAGTGCAGTGCCAGCAGCAGGCCTTTCATCTGGCCGTCGTGCTGCTCGTAGCGGGCCACCAGCGAGGTGTCCATGGCGCGCGCGGTGGCGAAGGCATAGAGGCGGGCGACCGCGAAGTACAGGCCGCCGATGTACACCGCGCCGCTGAGGTTGATGTACCAGTTGCCGAAGTTCACGGTGACGTACGAGAAGCCGAGCATGATCAGCGCGGACAGGCCGTAGAACTTGTCGACTTTCGCATTGGCGCCGCTGCGGTAGAAGGCGATCGCCGTGCCCCAGATGGCGGCCAGCGCCAGCAGGTAATAGAACCAGCGGCCCTCCGGCGCGCGGATCCAGTCGCCGGTGCGTGCGTTGTCGATGGCGGTAGCGAGGATTTCCACGCCCGGGAACGTGCTGTCCAGGGAGGTGCCCTTGATGTCGCCCAGCGCGGCAGCGGTGGAGCCGATGACCAGGGTCTTGCCGGCGAATTCGTTGGCGGCACGCTCCGGCGTTTCCTTCAGCATGTCGAGATAGACATCGCTGAAGCTCACGCTCGGGTAGGCGCGCGGCTGTTTGCGGGTGCCGCGCCAGTTGATCAGCATGCTGGCGGGCACGTCGGCACCGGCGCCCTCGGCCTGCGCGACGGTGAGCGGCAGCGCCGGCAGCATCCAGCCGTCTTTCTCCAGCCGCATCGGGTAGCGGCGCGACACGCCGTCGCCGTCCGGCACGATGTTGTTGGCACCCAGCCGCCCCGGCTGGTGCGCGCCGGAAAACGGCGGCAGCATCAGCGCCACGGTGGCGGTGTCGCTGGCGGCCGGGTCCGTTTTCTGCGCGCCCGGCACCTGCGCCCAGCGCAGTTCGCTCTGCGGATCGAGATCGGGATCCAGCCGCACCATGGTGAGGAACACGTTGGCGTTGGCGGCCAGCACTTCGTTGAAATAACTGTCTGCGTCCGGGTTCTGGATGTCCGGATCGGTGAACACCACGTCCACCACGACGGCTTTCGGCTGCTGCGCCTGCACGCGCTCGATGAACTCGGCCAGCACGTTGCGCGGCCAGGGCCAGCGGCCGTACTCGGGCGCCATGGTGGCGAGGCTGCGCTCGTCGATGTCGACGATGACGATGTCCGGCGACGGCTCCGGCACGTTGAAGCGCAGGCCCATCATCAGGTCGTAGTTGGACTGCCGCATGCCGCCGATCTTGTTGAGGGTGGCGGCGTCCACCAGCACCAGCAGGGTGAACAGGGCGGCCAGGTACAGGAAGAAGTTGCCGCGCAGGCGCCGGCCCAGGTCGAAGGCGGCGCGGGTGAAGCGGGTTTTCAGGGTTTGCAGCAATGCGGACACGGTCGCCATTCCCTTGTTCGGAAGAGGTGCTGTGACAGGCCCTTGCGGCCGGGCGGAGGGGCAGTCTAGCAAGGCCCGGCCGCGGGTTTACAAATTGCTACCAACGTCCCCGGCCGGGGCGGGCCGTGCCGTCGACCGGCCGGTCGGCCCCCGGCTAGACTGCGCGCAATTCCCCAGCCCTTACGGCCCCCATGAACCCGAACTACCTGGAATTCGAGCAGCCCCTGGCAGACCTGGAAGCCAAGATCGAGGAGCTGCGTCTGGTCGGCAATGACGCCGACATCAACATCGGCGACGAAGTCTCCCGCCTGCAGCAGAAAAGCGTGGCCCTGACCGAGAAGATCTTCAGCAACCTGAGCGCCTGGCAGGTGGCCCAGCTGGCCCGGCACCCGCGCCGCCCCTACACGCTGGACTACATCGAACACGTTTTCACCGATTTCGACGAACTGCACGGCGACCGCACCTTCGGCGACGACGCGGCCATTGTCGGCGGCACGGCGCGCCTGAACGGCGAGGCGGTGATGGTGATCGGCCACCAGAAGGGCCGCGACGTGAAGGAAAAGGTACGCCGCAATTTCGGCATGCCGAACCCGGAAGGCTACCGCAAGGCGCTGCGCCTGATGGAAATGGCCGAGCGTTTCAAGTTGCCGATCCTCACCTTCATCGACACCCCGGGTGCGTTTCCCGGCATCGATGCCGAGGAGCGCGGCCAGTCCGAAGCCATCGCCCGCAACCTGGCGGTGATGTCGCGCCTGAAGACGCCGATCATCGCCACCGTGATCGGTGAGGGCGGTTCCGGCGGTGCACTCGCCATCGGCGTGTGCGACCACCTGCAGATGCTGCAGTACAGCACCTATTCGGTGATCTCGCCGGAAGGCTGCGCGTCGATCCTGTGGAAGAGCGCACAGTTCGCGCCGCAGGCCGCCGAAGCCATGGGCATGACCGCCGAACGCCTGCACAAACTGGGGCTGGTCGATGAAGTGATTCCGGAGCCGCTGGGCGGTGCCCACCGCGACGCCGAGATGACCGCGAAAGCGATCCGCACGTCGCTGGCGCGCAACCTCGACACCCTGCGTGCCTACGGTCACGGCGATTCCCTGCTCAATCGCCGCTACGCGCGTCTGATGAAGTACGGGCACGTCAAATAATCCGCAAGGATTCTCCGGTTTTCCGCAGTCCGCAAACGATCGGGTAGACTCGGTCGCTTCCGGGCGGCGGCAGGATGTCGTTGCCCGCAGGAGCCCTCGAGGAAGAGGGCGCCGGTCCGCAGGCAGGATGCCGTGGCGGGCCGCTCGCGGCGGATGACCAATGACTGACGACACGGCCGTGTCCGCCACCCGGCGGGAACTGCTCCAGCAAACCATCGACGGCGGTTTCCGCCTGCTGCGTTTCCCGGCGGCGCTGGAGCCGGATTTCCTCGCGGCCTACCAGCGCGGTTCGGTCGCCATGGTGCGCCGCATCCTGCCGTGGCTGTCGGTGATCTACGTGGCCACCTGCACGCTGATGATTCTCGGCACCCGCTTCGAGGACATCATTCCCTGGGTGTGGAACGTGCTGGTGCCGATCGGCTGCGCGCTCTCCTATCTGTGGATTGCGCTGTACGTGCCGGCGCTGGCGCAGGGTGTGCACTGGCACGCCGGCATCGCCGTCACCGTCAGCCTCGTCTGCACGGTACGTGCGGTGTTCCTGTTCCAGGACACGTCGCTGGTCTACTACATCCCGTTCCACGTGGTGTACGTGCTGATCATCCTGTTCTCGGTGGTACGGCTGCGGCTGATGGCGGCGTCCGCGTGGGCGCTGCTGGCGGCCACGGTGTCGCTGGCCATGGCCGGGCTGCAGCAGATTCCGGTCGACCTGCTGGCGTTCAGCCAGTACTTCCTGATCACGGCCTTTCTCGCCGGCATCGTCGGCTACGCGATCGAATACCGCGAGCGCGCGGACTACCTGAAATCGGAACTGCTGCGGCTGGAGAAGACCGAGCTGGCGGAGCTCAAGGGCCGGGCCGATGCCGAACTCGAGCGCCAGCGTTTGCATGCCGAGTACATGCAGGCGATTTCCGGCCATCACGATGCGGATGAACTGGCACGGCGCACGCTGGCGGCGCTGGCGCAGATGACCTCGACGCCGGTGGGCCTGGTCTATCTGGTCGAGGACGGCAGCATCCGGCTGGCGGCACGGCGTGGCCTGAGCGTGGAGATGCAGCGCATCCCGGAGCGACTGCAGAGCAACGAGACGCTGGTGGGGCAGGCGCTGGCCGGCCGCCGCACGCTGCGCCTGCGCGAACTGCCGCCGGGGTTCATGCGCATCGAGACCGGTCTGCTGGATCTGGTGCCGGCCGAACTGCTGGTGCTGCCGGCCATCCACGATGGCCAGGTGCTGGCGGTGATCGAGCTGGCGCTGCCGGAGCCGCTGTCGGCGGACCGGCTGGCGCTGGTCGAGCGCATCGCGCCGGCGTTTGCCGCCGCCCTGATCACCGCCCGGGTCCGGCACCGCGAGCCGGCCTGAGCGCGGCGCACCGGCCCGGGCGCTGTCCCCGGTCACGTTGTCTCCAAATGCCTGTCGTCCTGTCACCGGCTGACCAGCCTGGCCTGCCGGTACGACTGTACGATTCAGGGCTGGGCAGACCACGGGGGGCAAGCTGCAATGCGGCGCTGGAACGGCTGGGGCGACGAGGCCAACGAATTTCCGCTGAAGCCTGAAGGGCTGGCATTCATCCGGGCCCGTCTGGGCGAGGCGTCCGCGCTGCCGGACGCCACCCTGGAGCAGGTGCTGGCCGCCGTGCCGGCCTCGCGCCTGCCGGCGCACCCGCTGATCGCTGTCGATGCCCGCAGCCGGCTGCTGCATGCCCGTGGCCAGAGCCTGCCGGACTGGCTGGCGATGCGTTCCGGTGAATTCGGCGTGTTCCCGGACGGCGTGGCCTGCCCGGAAAGCACGCAGCAGGTGCGTGAGCTGCTGGATTTCTGCGCCGCACACAACATCGAGGTGATTCCCTACGGCGGCGGCACCAGCGTGGCCGGGCACATCACGCCGGTGCCTTCGGCGCGGCCGGTGCTGACGCTGTCGCTGGAAAAAATGAACCGCCTGCTGGCGCTGGATCGCGAGAGCCAGCTGGCGACGTTCGGCGCCGGCACGCCGGGCCCGGCGCTGGAAGAACAATTGCGCCGCGAAGGCTACACGCTCGGGCATTTCCCGCAGTCGTTCGAACTGTCCACGGTCGGCGGCTGGGTGGCCAGCCGCTCCAGCGGTCAGCAATCGCTGCGCTACGGCCGCATCGAACAGATGTTCGCCGGCGGCATCGTGGAAACGCCGCGGGGCACGCTGGAGATCCCCACCTTCCCGGCGACCTCGGCCGGCCCCGACCTGCGCGAGCTGGTGCTGGGTTCCGAAGGGCGCCTGGGCGTGCTCACGGAAGTGAAGGTGCGGGTGACGCCGCTGCCGGAAACGGAAAAATTCTTCGTCGGCTTCCTGCCGGACTGGGACACCGCCGTGCGCTGCGTGCGCAGCATGGCGCAGGGCAAGCTGCAGCTCTCGATGCTGCGCCTTTCCAACGCGGTGGAAACGGAAACGCAGCTGGTGCTGGCCGGTCATCCGCAACTGGTCGGTCTGCTGGAACGTTACCTGCGCATACGCGGTGTGGGTGCCGGCAAGTGCATGGTCACCTTCGGCGTCACCGGTTCGAAGGCACAGTGCCGCGCCGCGCTGGCGCAGGCCAACCGTGCGCTGTCCGCGCACGGCGGTGTCAATGCCGGCACGCCGCTCGGCAGGAAATGGGAGCACGCGCGTTTCCGTTCACCCTATCTGCGCCACGGCCTGTGGGAGCACGGCTACGCGGTCGACACGCTGGAAACGGCCGCCGACTGGAAGAACGTGCCGGCACTGGTGGCGGCTATCGAGCAATCCCTGCGTGCAGCTGCCGGCGGTTTTGACGAAAGGATCCACGTGTTCACGCACCTGTCGCACCTGTATCCGCAGGGCTCCAGCATCTACACCACCTATGTGTTCCGCAATGCGGCGTCCTACGCGGAAACACATGCGCGCTGGGCGGCGATGAAAAAGGCCGCCAGCGAGACTATCGTGAAATTCCGCAGCACCATCAGCCACCAGCACGGTGTCGGCCGTGACCATGCCCCGTACCTCGCCGCCGAGAAAGGTCCGCTGGGCATGGCGGCGATCGGTACCCTGATGGCGCATTTCGATCCGCAGGGCGTGATGAATCCCGGCGTACTGCTGCCGGAGAAAAAAGCATGACGCTGGGTACGCGCGCGGCGGCCCTGGACAGGCTGATGCGCGAACCGCACTGGGATGTGGTGATCGTCGGTGGTGGCATCACCGGTGCCGGTGTGCTCCGGGAAGCCGCACGCCGCGGCCTGAAGGCCTTGCTGCTGGAGCAGCGCGACTACGCCTGGGGGACGTCCAGCCGTTCCTCGAAGATGGTGCATGGCGGTCTGCGCTACATCGCGCAGGGTGATTTCCGGCTGACCCGCGATGCGTTGCTGGAGCGCGAGCGCATGCTGCGCGAGGCGCCGGGCCTGGTCGAGCGCATGGGCTACCTGTTTCCGGTGCGGTGTGGCCAGTTCCCGGGCCGCTGGAGTTTTTCCGCGCTGCTGGCGCTGTACGACCTGCTCGCCGGTATCCGTGATCATCGCTGGTTGCCGCCACAGGAAACCGTGCGGCATGCGCCGGGACTGAAGACGGAGCATCTGAGAGGTGGCTGCCGGTATACCGATGCCGTGACCGACGATGCGCGGCTGGTGCTGCGCGTGCTGCAGGATGCGGTCGCCGACGGCGGTGTGGCGGTCAATCACGTGCGGGTGCTGTCGCTGCTGCGCGACACGGCGCTGACCCGCACGGCCTCGGTGCGCGGTGTGGTGGTGGAAGACACTGCCACGCGCCGCACCTGGTCGATCAATGCCGATGTGGTGATCAACGCCACCGGCGCCTGGGCCGACCGCCTGCGCGGCGAACTGGTGCCGGAAAAACGCATACGGCCGCTGCGCGGCAGCCACATCGTGGTGGCGCACGAGCGACTGCCGGTGACGGATGCGCTGACGCTGCTGCATCCGCGCGACCGGCGCCCGGTGTTCGTGTTCCCCTGGGAAGGCCGCACGGTGATCGGCACCACCGATCTGGATCACGGGACGGACCTGGACATTGAGGCTTCGATCACGCGCGGGGAAGCCGAATACCTCTACGACGCCGTCGCCAGCCAGTTCGGCGGCGCGCGGCTGGGCGATGCCGACGTGATTTCCAGCTGGGCCGGCGTGCGGCCGGTGATCGGCAGCGACCACCCGGGAAAACGGGCGCGCGATCCGTCGAAGGAAAGACGCGACCACGCGGTGTGGGCCGACGACGGTCTGGTCACGGTCAGTGGCGGCAAGCTCACCACGTTCCGCCTGATCGCGCTGGATGCGTTGCGCGCGGCCGAACCCTGGTCGCGCTGCGGGCTGCATGTGCGTGACGACGGCGCACCGGTGTTCGCGCCGGCACCGGGTGTGGCCGACATCGCCGTGGTGCCGGCCGCGCGCCGCCGGCTGCTGGCCGGCCGCTACGGTGCGGCACTGACGGCCTACTGCCGCACCGAAGGCGCCGCCGACGTGCCCATCGCCGGCACGCCGTATTCTTTTGCCGACCTGCTGTGGTCGCTGCGCAACGAGCAGGTGCTGCATCTGGACGATCTGTTGCTGCGCCGTACCCGGCTGGGCAACCTGCTGCGCAACGGTGCGCGTGAGCTGCTGCCGGAGCTGCAGCCGCACGCGATGCGCGAGCTGGGCTGGGACGAAGCGCGATGGGAGACAGAGGTAGCGCGTTATCTGGATATCTGGCAGAAGTACTATTCACTGCCGGCTGCATAGCCTGCCGCGGGCACGACGCACGAACCTTGCCCGGCACCCGAAACGGCCGGGCAGCGTCGACGAGGGAGCCCGCAGTGGTGTGGTGCGCCTCATACCGGCAGGCGGCACTTCCGGATGAACGCACCACACCCGAGGACTTCGACCGAGGCGACGTTCTGCCCGGTCGTCGGCGGGTGCCGGCGAGACCCTGTAAAGCGTCACGCGTAAACGCGCTTCCGCAATGTGTGCATGATCGACCTGCTACAGGAGCATCCGGATGAGTGACTCACCACTTCTGCTGGCCATCGACCAGGGCACGCAAAGCGCCCGCGCACTGCTGTTCGATGCCGACGGCGAACTGGTCGCGCGCAGCAAGGTTGCCATCGAACCGTATTTCTCCGTGCAGCCCGGCTGGGCCGAGCAGCACCCGCAGGTGTTCTGGGATGCCGTCGGCCAGGCCTGCCGCGACCTCTGGGCAAAACACCCGGCCATTGACAGGGCGCGCGTGCGCGGCGTCGCGCTCACCACCCAGCGCGCCACCGTGGTCAATCTCGATGCCAACGGCGACGTCCTGCGCCCGGCCATGATCTGGCTGGACCAGCGCCGCGCGGAAAACCTGCAGCCCATGCCGGCGTATCTGGAAGCGCTGTTCGCCGTCATCGGCGAGCGCGACACGGTCAATCACTTCCGCGCCCAGGCCGAGTGCAACTGGCTGGCGATGAACCAGCGCGACATCTGGCGCCGCACCGACAAGTTCCTGCTGTTGTCCGGTTACCTCACCTGGAAACTGTGCGGCAGCTACGTCGATTCCACCGCCTCGCAGGTCGGTTTCCTGCCGTTCGATTTCAAACGCCAGCAATGGGCGAAACCCTTCGACTGGAAATGGCAGGCGCTGACTGCGCGCCGCAGCCAGCTGCCGGAACTGGTGCCGGCCGGCCGCCCGCTCGGGCACATCACGCGCGAGGCCAGCGAATTCACCGGCATTCCCGCCGGTTTGCCGCTGGTCTCTGCGGGCGCCGACAAGGCCTGCGAGGTGCTGGGCTCCGGCGCGCTGACGCCGGACACCGGTGCGCTCAGCTACGGCACCACCGCCACGTTCAACACCTGCAACCGCAAGTACGTGGAAGCGATCCGCTTCGTGCCGCCGTATCCGGCCGCCGTGTCCGGTTGCTGGAATACCGAACAGATGGTGCATCGCGGCTACTGGATGGTGCAGTGGTTCAAGCAGGAGTTCGGCCAGAAGGAAATGCTCGCGGCGGAAGAGCTCGGCGTGGAAACCGAGGCGCTGTTCGACCGTTTGCTGGACGAGGTTCCCCCGGGTGCGATGGGCCTGATCCTGCAGCCCTACTGGACGCCGGGTGTGCGCATTCCCGGGCCGGAAGCCAAGGGCGCCATGATCGGTTTCGGCGACGTGCACACCCGCGCCCACATCTACCGCGCCATCATTGAGGGTATTGCCTACGCGCTGCGCGAAGCGCGCGAACGGGTGGAAAAACGCAACGGCATGAAGATCCGGCGCCTGCGCGTGGCCGGTGGCGGCTCGCAGTCGGATGCCGCCATGCAGATCACCGCCGACATCTTCAACCTGCCGGCCGAGCGCCCGCACGTGTACGAGGCCAGCGGTCTCGGTGCCGCCATCAACGTGGCGGTGGGCACCGGCATCCATCCGGACCATGCCACGGCGGTGGCCCGGATGACGCGGGTCGGCCGGGTGTTCGAGCCGCAGCCGGAAAACGCCCGCCTGTACGACCGGCTCTACCGCGACGTCTACACCCGGCTGTACGATCGGCTGGCCCCGCTGTATCGCGACATCCGCCGCATCACGGGGTATCCCGCCTGACCACAGGCCTTCACGGGCAGAAGGAGAGGGTGTGCCGGATTTCACGCTGACCCCCGACCTGCTGTATTTCGCCGTGCTGTTCCTGCTGCTGTTGCTGCTGGCGCGGGAGTGGCTGCGCCACCGCGAGCGCTACGACGCACGCGATACCCTCAACAACGGGGTGATGTACACCGGCTACCTGCTGATCGGCGGTTTCTGGACGCTGGCGCTGCTGCACATCTACAGCGTGCTCTGGCAGTACCGGCTGTTCGATTTCGGGCCCTGGTGGCTGGACCCGTCTTCCTGGCAGTTCTGGGCGAGCTGGGGCGCACTGCTGGTGCTGGAGGATTTCTGTTTTTACTGGTTCCACCGCAGCAGCCACCGTTTCGGCATTTTCTGGGCCTCGCACGTCACCCATCATTCGTCGACGCATTTCAATTTCTCCACCGCGCTGCGCCAGAGCTGGGTTCCTTTCCACATATTCATCTTCTGGCTGCCGCTGCCGCTGATCGGTTTCGATCCGCTGATGGTGATTTCCATGCAGCTGATCAGTCTCGGTTACCAGGCCTTCCTGCACACCACGGCGAAGCCCTGGTGGCGGCCGCTGGAATTCCTGTTCAACACGCCGACCCACCACCGCATCCATCACGCCAGCAACGAGGACGTGATCGACCGGAACTTCGGCGGTGTGCTGATCGTGTGGGATCGTCTGTTCGGCACCTTTGCCCGCGAGCAGGATGCGCGCGAGCCGATCCGCTTCGGCGTCAATCCGCCGGTGCATTCGAAAAATCCGCTGTGGCTGGAATTCCACGGCTGGATCGACTTCCTGCGGAGAACGGGAGCATGAAAAAAAGAATACCGGCCGGCATCCTGCTGGCGCTGGCTTCGTGCGCGGTGCAGGCCGACTACCAGGACCTGCAGATTGCCCGCACGGTGGAGCGCGTGGCGGCCATCGAAAGCTACAGCGGCGAGCTGACCCAGACCGGACTGTTCGGCAGCACGCCGGTGGTGAGCGAGGTGGCGTTCCGGCGCCCGCACGACATCTGGACGAAAGTGACTTCGCCGGCACTGCTGGCCGGCACGGTCACGCGCTACACGCCGGATGAACTGCTGGTCTGGTCGCCGCAACAGGAGCTGGCGCTGCGCATCCGCCACCTGACCGCACCGGAAACCGCGAGCGAGGGCAAGCGCATCGAGGATGCCTGGCGCACCAACACCGACAGCTACCTGTACGGCTTCGGCAAGGTACAGGAGGTGGCCGGCCTGCCCACCATTGCCATCGACCAGCGTGCCCGCCACGGTGGCCAGCTGATCCAGTCGTCGCTGACGCGCGTGTACGACGATTTCAGCGTGCCGCTGGCCGGTACCGTCACGCTGCGCGGCGGCGCACGGCTGGATTACCGCTACAACAGGGTCGCGTTCAACAATAACGCCGTGGTGCCGCCCATGCCGGTGCCGCCGGCATCGACGCTGCTGGTGGAGTGGGACATGGCCGCCGCCGGGCGCAGCGAGGCGGACGTGGCCGCGCGCGTGCCGAAGGCGCTGCCGTTTCCGGCGAAGCTGGGCGGGCTGGCGCGCGACCGGCTGCTGATACATCCGGACGCGGTGCCGGCGGTGGCCGGCTGGTACCGCGATGCCGACTATTACCTGCTGGTCACCGCCAGCCGGGACACCGGTTTCATGCCGCTGCGCGACGAAAAAGGCCCGCGCGAATACGGGCTGAAGGTGCCGCTGGGCGAGCGGGCACTCGACGCGCATCTGGTGCTCACACCCTGGCTGTCCACCTGGAGTTTCCGGCGCGACGGCGTGCTGTATACGGTATTGTCCAACCTGCATCCGGAAACGCTGTACCGCGAACTCGGCACGCACTGGGGCGCGGGCGGGAAAACGACAGGGAGCCAGAAACCATGAGCCTGCGCATACATCACCTCAACTGCGGCACGATGTGCCCGCACGGCGGCAAGCTGATCGGCACGCCCGGCGGCTGGCTGTCGCCCGGCCGCATGGTCTGCCACTGCCTGCTGGTGGAGAGCAACGACGGACTGGTGCTGGTCGATACCGGCATGGGCACCGGCGATCTGGCCGATCCCGCCGGTTCGCTGGGCCGCCCGTTCGTGGCGCTGACCCGGCCGGTGCTCGATCCGGCGGAAACCGCGCTGGCGCAGGTGCGTGCGCTCGGCTTCTCGCCGGACGACGTGCGCCACATCGTGGTCACCCACCTCGATCTGGACCATGCCGGCGGCATTCCGGATTTCCCGAAGGCGCAGGTGCACGTGCATGCGAAGGAACATGCGGCGGCGATGAAACCGTCGCTGCGCGAGAAGGCACGTTACCGCCCGGCGCATTTCCGCCACCAGCCGCAGTGGGCGCTGCACAGCGAGAGCGGTGAACGCTGGTTCGGCTTCGATGCCGTGCGTGCGCTGCCGGGTGCCGGCGATGACGTGCTGATGATCCCGCTGCATGGCCACACGCGCGGCCACTGCGGCGTCGCGGTGCGCAGCGGCGAAGGCTGGCTGCTGCACGGCGGCGATGCCTATTTCCATCACGGCGAGCTGCAGGATCCGCCGTACTGCCCGCCGGGCCTGACCCTGTTCCAGAACATCGTGCAGATGGACCGCACCACGCGTCTGGCCAACCAGGAGCGGCTGCGTGCACTGGCACAGGCAAAGGCGGGGACCGTGCGCATCTTCAGTGCCCACGATCCGGTCGAGCTGGAGCGGCTGGCCGCCGGCTGATCCGGTGACCTTGCCGGTCATGACACAACCACAGAAGGAGTTCCGGGCATGAGCGAAGAACGCAACCCCTACGCGGCGCCGCGCGCGCCGGTACTGACCCCGGCCGGTGCTGCCGCAGAACCCGGTGAAGGACAACTGCGCGCCGAGCCGGCGAAGCTGCGTGCCGGCGCCGGTGCCGACTGGATCAGCGCCGGCTGGGAACTGTTCAAGTCGGCGCCGATGCTGCTGGTGCTGGTTTTCGTGCTCTATCTGGTGCTGTCGCTGGCGGCGGCGATGATTCCCGTGGTGGGCGATCTCTTCATGAGCCTGACCTTCGGCCTGTGGAGCGCCGCGTTCTATCTGATGGGCGACAAGCTGCGGCGCGGGGAAAGCATCGGCATCGGCGATCTTTTTGCCGGCTTCCAGCACCGGCAGGCAGGCCGCCTGTTCGGCGTCGGTCTGGTGTATGTGGGCCTGGGTGCCGTGCTGCTGGTTGCGCTGTTCATGGTGGCGATGCTGCTGTTCGGCATCAATTTCTTCGAAGCGATCATGAACGACAGCGGCCCCGGGGACCTGGGTGCGTTGCCCTGGGTATCCATCCTGCTGGTGATCACGCTGCTGCTGGTCGGCGTGTTCCTGATCCTGGCGTCGGTGATCTTCGCGCCGGCGCTGGTGGCTTTCCACGATGTGCCGGTGCTCACGGCCTGCGGCATGAGCCTGAAGGCGATGCTGCGCAACTGGCCGGCCATGACCATCTACGGCCTGATTGTGGTTGGCCTGGCCATCGCCAGCATCATCACGCTGTTCCTTGCCTGGCTGGTGCTGATGCCGTTGCTGGCCATGGCCGGGTACGTGGCGTACCGGCAGATCTTCGTGGAGGCGTGACCGCCGGCTACAGGCGTCCGCTGCGCTTGATTTCCAGATAGCTGTTCACCAGCCGGACCGGCAACTGGTCCGGCGTGGTGTCCAGCACCAGCAGGCCTTCCGCGCGCAGTTGCTGCAGTGCGCGTTCGCGTTCCGCCAGGAACAGACGCGCCGCGGCCGAGCTGATGGCACGCGCGTCGCTGCTTTCGTCGTCGGCATACCCGCTTTCCGCGTCCGCCTCGCCCGGGTTGCGCGCAGCCTCGCGCATCCGGTCGAGCACGGTTTCGCGCAGCGTGGCCACCAGCACCAGATGACGCTCGCCGAGCAGGCGTGCACAGGCAATCAGGTCCTCGGTGTCCTCGTCACGCACATTGGTCATCAGCACGATCAGCGAGCGCTTGTGCAGCCGTGCGGCGCATTCGACCGCCAGCCGGCGGAAGTCCGGCGTGCGATGGCCCGGCACCAGATCGAACACGGTGTTCATCAGTACCGACATGCGTTCGCGGCCCTTGGCCGGTGCCAGCCAGCGGCCTTCGGCGTCCTGGCCGGCAAAGGTCATGCAGCCGGCGGCATCGCCCTGGCGCAGCACCACCCAGGACAACAGCAGCAGGGCATTCAGTGCCGTGTCGAAATGCGAGCGGGCGCTGTCCTGCGAGCGCATGCGGAAGCCGCTGTCGAGCAGGAACATCACCTGCTGGTCGCGCTCGTCCTGGTATTCGCGCGAGACCAGCTTGCGCAGCCGCGAGGTGGCCTTCCAGTCGATCTGCCGCAGCGCATCGCCGGGCCGGTATTCGCGCAGCTGGCGGAACTCGAGGCCTTCGCCGCGCCGCTGCCGGCGGCGTATGCCCAGCTGCGACAGGCGATTGTCGGTAGCCATCAACGCATAGCGCGCCACGGCTGCAAAATCCGGATAGACCCGCACGGTTTCCGGCGTGCCCAGCACGCGCAGGCAGCAGGCGAGGCCGAGCGGGCCGCTGTAGCGGGCGTGGGTGCCGGCCAGCCGGTGGTCGCCGCGCCGGTTGAAACGCAGGCGCGCACGCACGGTGGCAACTTCGTCCGGCTTCAGTTCCAGCACGACCGGCATGCCTTCGCTGTCGGCGCAGTCCGGATGCAGGTCGAACAGCTGGCAGCGCACCGGTTTCTGCGTGCGCACTTCCAGCACCAGCTCATGCCAGTGACCGAGCGCGTAGGCATGCGTGCTGCGGCGCCGTATCTCCGGTGGCGGCAGGCGCCGCACCAGCAGCACGTCGAGCAGTGCCGCCACGGCCAGCAGTACTGCCACGGCAATGACGCCCGGCAGCAGGGGTTTGACGAACGCGGACACCACGCCCAGGGCGAAAACCACCCAGGTCAGGCGCTGCAGACGCGGTGTCGGCGTGATCATCGTGACAGGCAATCCCGTGGTCAGTGTCGCGGCGCGTTGACGCCGGCCAGCACCCGCTCCAGCACGGCATCGACACCGAGCCCTTCCATGTCCAGCTCCGGTGCTAGCGACAGCCGGTGCCGCAGCGCGGGCAGGGCCACCCGCTTGATGTCGTCCGGCACCACGAAGTCGCGGCCATCCATCAGTGCACGGGCACGCGCAGCACGCACCAGCGCGATGCCGCCGCGCGGACCGGAACCGACCGTGATGCCGCCATGGCTGCGCGTGGCCCGCACGATGTCCACCGCGTAGTCGAGCACCGCCGGATCAACCCGGACCTGCGCGGTGATGCGTTGCAGCTCCAGCACCTGTTCCGGGCTGGCCACCACGGCAAGGTCATCCACCTGCAGCGATTCGCCGCTGCGGTTTTCCGTCACCTGGCGGACCAGTGCGCGCTCGTCCTGTGCGGCCGGGTAATCGATCAGGATCTTGAGCAGGAAACGGTCCAGCTGCGCTTCCGGCAGCGGATAGGTGCCTTCCTGTTCGAGCGGGTTCTGGGTGGCGAGCACCAGGAAGGGTTTCGCCAGCGGGAAGGCCTGGCCTTCAATGCTGACCTGCTGCTCCTGCATGGCTTCCAGCAGGGCTGACTGCGTCTTGGCCGGCGCCCGGTTGATCTCGTCGGCCAGCAGCAGGTGCGTGAACACCGGCCCTTTGCGGATCTTGAATTCCTGCGTGCGCAGATCGTACAGCGCATGGCCCGCGACGTCGGACGGCATCAGGTCCGGCGTGAACTGGATACGTGCGAAGCGGCCGCGGAACGTGCGCGCCAGCGCCCGCACCAGCAGTGTCTTGCCGAGACCGGGCACGCCTTCCACCAGCACGTGTCCGGCTGCCAGCAGGGCAATCAGGGCATGGTCGATGGCCTCGTTCTGGCCGATCACCGCCCGTGCGATTTCCCTGCGCATGTCCGTGACCAGCGCACCGGCGCTTTCGAAGGTCAGGGTTTCGGGTTGGTTCCGCTCGCTCATAACAACCTCCTCAGGGTATCCAGGCGACGTATCGCGTCCGCCAGGGCCGCGTCGTCGATGCGTTTGTCCTTGCCGCCGGCGGCCGGCGGCGCCAGCGCAGCGTGTACCTGTGCGGCCTCGATGCCGGCGTGCCGGGCGATCAGTGCTGCCAGATCGTGATCGGACAGGCCGTGTGCCTGCGGGTGGCGGCGGTGCAGGGTCCGGCGGAAATCGTCATGCACTACCTGCCACAGATCGCGCTGCCGCCGCTGCTGCACCAGCAGTCGCCCGGCGGCGATGACATGCTCGGCGAGCCGGCGCCGTTCCGTATGGACGCCGGGCTGCAGCGGCCCGAAGCGCGGTGCGGCCGCGGCAATCCACAGCAGCACGGCGACCAGCAGTGCCAGCACCGCGAAGGCTGCATGCTGCCAGAGCACGGCGAAGATCGACGGTACTTTTTCCTCGTACACCAGCCACAGTGTGCGGCCCGGCGCCGGTGCCAGCAGATGCACGGCCAGTGCCGCGTGATCCAGGCTGCCGATGTTGTCGTTGTCGAACGGTGCTGCTTCCGAGAGAGCGATCACCTCGCCGTCGCCCAGCGTCATCCGCCAGACGTGGCAGCCGACCGGATCGCAGAATTCCGGTGTGCCGGCCGCTTCGCCGTCGACGGTTTCCAGGTTGCGGCCGATGTCGAAACCGGCCTGCAGGCTGTGCGCGTCGCCGACGGCGTAATGGAAGTCGTAGGTTTCGTAACCGTAGTCGTCCCGGCTCTCTTCGTCGGTGTCGACGCCGAGCTGTTCGACGATCCAGTCGTGATCCGGATTGGCCAGCACCAGTCCGGCGGCGGCCAGCAGGGGATCGTTTTCCCACAGGTTGCCGGTGCGTGGTGCCAGTACCAGCCGGCCGCCGGCACGTACCCAGTCGAGCAGTTGCCCGGTCTGCTCGCCGCCGAGCATGCGGCCCGGCACGGTCAGCCAGAGCGTGGCGCCGGCCGGCGGCATGCCCGGCAGCTCGCGCATCGGGGTCACGCGGGCACCGAGTGCAGCGGCCAGACGGCCGAGCGCGAGAAAATCGTTCTGGCGGGATTCCTGCGACGGCGGCGTGTTGACCGTTTCCATCACGGCGGTGAGACGCACGGCCAGCGCCAGCAAGGCGACCAGCAGCAGGCACAGCAGCAGCACCCGGCGGTTCATGCGCTGCTCCCGGCCGGGCCGGCAGGCATCGTGCCGGCGGTCCTGCGGTAGGCCGCCACCAGCGGCGACAGGTCGGCCGGCGGTACGTGCTGCCAGGCGATACGCATCCAGGCATTCACCAGCGTGCGGAACGCACCCGTGGTGTCGCTGTCGGCGTGGCGCGCCACCAGGGCCAGACATTCCGGTTCGGTGCCGGATGCCGGAATCGTGAACGACAGCTGCATGCCCAGCCGGTGCAGTGCGGCACGGTACAGCAGGCTGAGCGCATCGCGTTCGTGCCCGCTCTGCCAGAGGTGCTGCGCGCCGGCGACCACGTCGTCCGGCAGGGCATCCGGTGCCAGCAGCGGTGCGATGTCGATGCCGGCAATGAGCGTCGACGATGCACGCTGTGACGGCAGCAGGCCCAGCAAGGCATCGCGCTTCTTCCACAGCCAGACCAGGATGACCAGCAGCAACAGCCACAGCACCACGTGCCCCAGCGTGCCGGCGGTACGGGAAATGCCGCCGACGAAATCCAGGAAATCCTTCAGGTGGGCCAGCCAGCCGAACCACGAGCTGTCGTCTTTTTCCTCGCGGTCCGCGCGCGGCATGAAGCGCCATTGCCAGTCGGGCACTGCCCGCCAGGTGCTGCCGCCGAATTCCGGTTCTGCCAGCAGGGCCTGCATCAGGCCGGCGATGGCCTCGCTGCCGGGCGTGCCCGGCAGTGCCGCCAGCCGGTCCTGTTCGGCGATGATGTCGCCGGACCATTGATCACGGATGTCGTCGATGGACGTGCAGACCTCGTAGCGGACTTTTTCCTCCGCGGCCGCGGCGTCCTGCGGTTCCGTCTCCGGCGCCGGTGCGACAACCGTTTCCGCCGGCAGCGATGCCGGCAACAGGAACAGCCACGCCAGCAGGCACATCGCCGGCCGGCCGGCACGCCGCGTCATGTCGCCGCTCCCGTGCGGCCGCTGCCGACCCGCGCGGTGATGCGCTTGAGTGCGACTTCGATGTCCCAGGCTTCCAGCAACGTGCGCCGGTTCAGGTACAGCGCGAAGCCGGCCGCCATGTAGAACGGTTCGAGCACGGTGAGGGTCAGCATGTAGAGCAGTTGCCACACCAGCAGCATGCCCGGCTGCGTTTCCGGCTCCAGCAGGCTTTCGAACAGCGGATCCCGGTACAGCTCCGGTGTGAGGAAGAGCGCCAGCGCCAGCAGGCCGAACATCACCGGCATTTCCATGTGGATGCCGGCCAGCGTCAGCATGCGTGCGCTGCCGGTGGTTTCCTCGCGCAGCAGCTGGATGCGCCTGTTGCGGGTGGTGCCGTGCAGGCCTTCCAGCATGTGTGCCGGCAGCAGGAAACTGCGGCTCATGCTGAGCCGGCGCAGCGTGAGCGCGCCCAGGATGCGCGCAGACAGTCCTTTCAGTTCCCGCAGGGCCGTGCGCAACGGCAGGCGCTCGCCGAACACCGCGCGGCTCAGGATCAGCAGCACCACGGTGTCGTACAGCGGCTTGCCCCACCACAGCAGCAGCCAGCCGGCGTAGGGAAAGGCGTCCTGCAGCAGCCAGCCGACCAGCACGAACAGCAGCATCACCGGCAACACCAGCAGGAACCAGGCGCGCCACAGTTCGCGCGCGTGGGTGCGCGCCAGTGCGAAACCGAGATCGACGGCCTCGAAGCCGCTGCGCGGACGCAGGTTGACGGTGAGGCGGTCAGGACGCACGACGGCCTGCCCTCAGGAAGTAGAGGATCACCAGCAGCCACCACAGGCCGGCCATCGCGTACTTGACCGCGGGCGGGATGATCGTCTGCGATGACCAGAATGCCTCGACGATGGCGGCCACGAACAGCATGAACGCCGCGCCGTAGAGTATCGGCACGCCTTCCCGCGCGGCGAGGATCAGCGCATCGCGCCGCCGGTGCCTGCCCGGTGCCACCAGCGCGCGGCCCAGCATCAGGCCGGTCATGCCGCACAGCACGATGGCGTTCAGCTCGAAGGCGGAATGCCCGCACACGAACTGCCAGAACACGGGGCCGTGGCCCTGGGCGGTCAGGTAGCCGGCGACCGTGCCGATGGTGATGCCGTTGGACAGCAGGATCAGCAGGCTGCCGACACCGGCGACGATACCGGCCGCGAACGTCTGGAAACCGATGCCGATGTTGTTGCTGATGTAGTAGCCGAACATCATCAGGTTGTCGTCGCTCTCCCGCGCGTAACCGATCACGCGGCGGTCGGCGTCGTACATTTCCTCGAATTCGGCCACCGATTCCGGCGGCAGCACGCCGTACACCAGTTCCGGCGAGGCCCAGGTGGCGAGCGCGGCGGCTGCAAACGGCAGGTAGAACATGATGGCCGCCAGCCAGAACAGGCCGGCCCGGCTGCGCACCTGTTCGGCAAAACCGCCGGCCAGGAAAACGGCCACGGTCCGCAGCAGGCGCGGACGCGGACGGTACAGGAACTGCTGGCCGGCCAGCGCCAGCGCATTCAGGCGGTCGACGATGTCCTGCGGGTACTGCCGGTCCTGGGCCAGCGCGAGATGGCGGCACACGCGCCGGTACAGCGCCGGGAAGTCGGCGGGAAAGCCCGCCTGCGGCTCCTTGCCGGCATCGCCTTTCAGCAGGCTGTCCAGCCGTATCCATTCGTGCTCGTGTCGCGTCACGAATTCGGCCGGGCTCATCGGCCACCTGCCAGATAGCGTGCGATGCCGAGCAGACGCCGGCGCTGCAGTGCCGGTTCGTGACCGGTCAGGGCCGGCGCCAGGGCCGCCAGCTCATCGAGACGCTCGTTGGAGAGCTGTGCGTGGCGCGACGCCAGTGCCACCAGCGCGTGCTGTTCTGCCGGTTGCAGGGCGACGGTGGGTGCCAGTGGCGGTACGTCGAGATCGCGCGGTACGCGCCGTGGCCGGTGACTGTTGCCGCGATGCACCACCAGCGTGCCGGCGGCGAGATCGCCCAGCCGCTGGAAGCGTTGTGTGAGCAGGATGGATACCAGCCCGGTCAGATACAGGGCCGGCAGGAAATCGATGAAGTAGAGAAAGTTGCGCACGGTCGACGAAGCCCAGCCGACCGGATGGCCGCTGCTCTCGACCACGGCGATGCCGAGTGCGGCCTTGCCCGGCGTGGCGCCGCGATTGAACACCTCGAACAGGACCGGATAGAACCACTCGCACAGGAACACGACGAGCAGCATCAGGCCCATGCCGGACGTGCCGAGCAGGGCCAGCAGCGAGCCGGCCACGAGATAGATGCCCAGCCGCAGCATCAGGTCGAGCAGCCAGGCCAGTGCGCGCGGCACCGGCCCGGCCGGGCTCAGCAGGATCTGCACGCCTTCCGGCGTTTCGATGCCGACGCGGGTGTCGAGCGGATGCTCCGGCGACGCGGCAGCCTGTGTGTCCATGCGCGTGGCGTGGACTCAGCCGACGAAGTAGCAGAGATAGGTGGTGTCGCCGGTCAGGCGGATGCGGAAGCTGGAGTTGCCCGGCACATCGAAGTTGCCGCCGGCGCCGTAACGCGTCCAGCCCGTTTCGCCCTTCAGCTGCACGTCGGCGGCACCGGAGGTGATCACCATGGTTTCCGGCTTGCCGGTGTTGAATTCGTATTCGCCGGCGGCCATCACGCCGGTGGTGGTGTCGCCGCGCGCGCTCTTGAAGCTGATCGACTTGACCTTGCCGTCGAAGTACTCGTTGACCTTGAACATCGCAGTGCTTTCCTCGGGGGTGGTGGGTGTTGCGTTGACAGTGGATGCGCTCGCGCGGACGGTGCCGAGCATCACGGCGAGTGGCCGGGTCGATGGATCGGATTCCAGCACGATCTTGGCAATCATGGTCAGCGGTACCGACAGCAACATGCCGACCGGCCCCAGCACCCAGCCCCAGATCACCAGGGACAGGATCACCACGAAGGTGGACAGGCCCAGCCCTTCGCCCATGTATTTCGGTTCCAGCCAGTTGCCGATCAGCGTGCCGATCACCAGGCAGCCGATGCCGGCCACCAGCATCAGCTCGGTGCCGCCCTGCAGCCAGGCCATCAGCATCGGCGGGATCAGCGACAGCGGCAGGCCCACGCCCGGCACGAAATTCAGCAGGAAGGCGAGCACGCCCCACAGCAGCGCGTAGTCGACACCGGCGATCCACAGGAACAGCGCCACGGCGATGCCGTTGACGGCACTGAACAGGGTTTTCAGCGCCAGGTAATGATTGACGCTGCCGGCGATGCGGTCGAAGCGGGTGAGCACGCCGTGGCCGCGCTCGGTGGCGAGTTTCACCTTGTCGCGGAAACTGGCGGCTTCCAGCAGCAGGAACACCACGATCACCAGGATCAGCAGGCCGCTGGTGACCAGATTGCCGAAGCCGCCCAGCAGCATGCCGGCGTAGTCCATGGCCATGCCCGGTTCGAAACTGTCCAGCACGGTGGCGGTTTTCACCGACGGGTGCAGCGAGTCCAGCCAGGCCACCAGCGCCAGCGTCTGTGCATTGAGTCGCGCTTCGTACTGTGGCAGTTGCTGCATGAAATCGTTGGCGGTCTGCACGAACAGTGCGCCGATGCCGAGGCCTGCCAGTGCCACGGCCAGCATCACCGCCAGGATGGCCAGCGCCACCGGGACACGGCGCCGGGTCATGGCGCCCACGGCGGGCGCCAGTCCGATGGCCAGCAGCAGGGCCAGCAACAGCGGCTCGATCATCGAGCGTGCCTGGGACACGCCGCTGACCACGATCACGAAGGCGGCCAGTCCCAGCAGGAAGCGCAGGGGGCCGTGTCCGGATGCGGCGGAAGCGTTGGAGGGCTGCGTGCTATCGTGCTGCGCCATGGTTCCCGAGCGTTTCCCTGCGGCGTGAGTGAGCGCGACATTGTGCCAGAACTCCCGGAATTCCCGAGCCCAGGCCCCGGCGGGCTGACGGCGCATCTGGCCGGCCGTCTGGCCGCGCTGGCCGCCGTCTGCGGGCCGCGCCGCCGGCTGCTGCTGGGTGTGAGCGGGGGTGTCGACTCCATGCTGATGCTGACGCTGGTGCACGCCGCCGCCGCCGGGCGCATGCCGCTGCGGGTGGTGCACGTGCACCACGGCCTGCAGGCGCAGGCCGATGCCTGGGCCGGGCAGGTGCAGGCGTACTGCGCGCAACTGGACGTGCCCTGCGCGGTGGTGCCGGTCGATGTCGACCGCACGCAGCCCAGCCGGGAGGCCGCTGCGCGTGCTGCCCGGCACGCCGCATTCGCGCGGGAACTGCAACCGGGCGATGCCTTGCTGCTGGCGCATCATGCCGACGATCAGGCGGAAACGCTGTTGCTGCGCCTGCTGCGCGGCAGCGGTGCCGGCGGCCTGGCGGCCATGCGTGAATGGCGCGCGCTGCCGTCGCCGTCCGATGCTTTCCTGTGGCGTCCGCTGCTGGCGGTGCGGCGCACCGACATCGAGGCCGAGGCGCGCCGGCGCGCGCTGGTCTGGGTGGAGGACGCCAGCAATGCCGATCGCCTGCACGACCGCAATTTCCTGCGCCACGACGTGCTGCCGTTGCTGGCCGGCCGCTGGCCCGCCGTGGCCGGTACGCTGGCGGCCACCGCGCGCCGGCTGGCCGACACCGATGCCTTGCTGAACGGATTTCTCGACGCCGGACTGGCGCCGCTGCTGCTGCCGGGCAGCGTCGATGCCGGCGGCCGGCTGCAGCTGGATGCCGCCTTGTTGCGCACGCAGGCAGCGGAGTTGCGGCTGGCCCTGTTGCGACGCTGGCTGGCGCGCATCGGCGCGCCGCTGTTTTCCGAAGCCTGGCTGCGCGAGCTGGATGCACTGGCGGCGTCGCGCGTGGATGCCGAAGGCGAACTGCGCGTCGGTGGCTGGGAACTGCACCGCTTCCGCGACCGGCTGACGGCGTTTCCCGCGCTGTCGCCGGCGGAAGCCGGCCGCGAACTGCCCTGGAACGGCCGCGATGCACTCGATCTGGGTACCGGCCATGGCGTACTGCTGCCGGTGGCAGCCGGATTGCCGTTGGCACTGCCGGCCGGTGCGCAACTGTCGGTGCGTTTCCGTGCCGGCGGCGAACGTCTGCTGCCGGCCGGCGGCAGCGGCCACCGGCCGCTGAAAAAAGTGCTGCAGGACGGCGATGTGCCGCCGTGGCTGCGTTCGCGTCTGCCGCTGCTGTACGTGAACGGCACGCTGGCGGCCGTGGGCGATCTGCTGGCGGATGCGGCCTTTGCCCCAGGGAACGGCCGCATGGCGAACCTGCACCTGCGCTGGCAGCGCCCGGGCTGAATCATTTTCCGGTCACGCTGTCAGCGGCCGCTGCGCAGCAGAACCCGGGTGACGGTGATTCCTCGCCGTGGCGGAATCAGGCCGAGGTCATTTTGTGCAGGGAGACCAGCCGGAGTACCGAGCGCAGGTCGGCGTCGTGCGGGGGTTTGGTGAGGTAGTTGTCGCAGCCTGCAGCACGTCCGGCTGCATGGGCTTCGGCCGTGGTGACCCCGGACAGCATGGCGATGCGGGCCCGGGTATCGCGCCGGAGTCGCCGGCAGGCTTCCAGCCCGCCCATGCCGGGCATCTCCAGGTCGAGGAAGATCAGGTCGTAGGCCTGCTCTTTCGTCCGGGCCAGGGCCTGCTCGCCACTGTCGGCGGTATCGATGTCGAGTTCATAGGCGCCGGCGGCCAGCTCCCGGAGGTGACTGGAGACCAGTTCGCGGATGAGCGCACTGTCGTCCACCACCAGGATGCGCAGGCAGCCTCCGGATGCGGCGGGAGCCGGGCGCTGCCCGCGGGCGGCGGTGGAAGCGGTGTATGTGGCGACCATGTGGCACCTCCTGTCGTGGGCTGTCGCGCCGCGCATTCGCGGAAAAGCGGGCAACAAAAAAGGCGCCACGGGGGATATCGGCATCAGCCGGCATCTCCCATGGCGCCTTCAGCTTGCGGACCCTGGTCCGCCCGGATAAGGCAACCTGCCCCGGGCGGGGCCCGGTCAGGATTCAGCAATCTGGACGGTCAATCTAGATGTTGTTCGTACTTCTGTGCAAGGGACCTCTCATGCCAATGCCTGAGCGGCGGCTTCCAGCCGATGAGCCGCCCGCGATGGGCGACGAGCCGCCGCCAGGGCTGCGGGCCGGGGGGCGGCCGGTCTCCGGTTTGGCCGCTACTGACCCTTCTGGTATCCTGCGCTCCCGTCCTGTTCCACAAGCTTTTTCCCCCTTATTTCCCCTCTGCTGCAGTCGGTGGTGACTCGATGGCGCGTTTTATTTTTGTGACGGGCGGGGTGGTGTCCTCGTTGGGCAAAGGCCTTTCCGCGGCTTCCCTGGCGAGCCTGCTGGAGGCCCGGGGCCTCCGGCTCACCATGATCAAGATGGACCCCTACATCAACGTGGACCCGGGGACCATGAGTCCCTACCAGCATGGCGAGGTCTACGTGACCGAGGACGGTACCGAGACCGACCTTGATCTGGGCCACTACGAGCGCTTCATCCGCACCCGGCTGGGCCGCAAGAACAGCTTCACCTCCGGCCGGGTCTACCTGGACGTGATCGAGCGCGAGCGCCGGGGCGACTACCTGGGCGGCACCGTGCAGGTGATCCCGCACATCACCGACCGCATCAAGCAGAAGATCATCGAGGGTGCCGGCGATGCCGACATCGCCATCGTCGAGATCGGCGGCACGGTCGGCGACATCGAGTCGCTGCCGTTCCTGGAAGCGGTGCGCCAGCTGAAGGTCGAGCTCGGTTCCAGCAAGGCCCTGCTGATCCACCTGACGCTGGTGCCGTTCATTGCCACGGCCGGCGAGACCAAGACCAAACCGACCCAGCACTCGGTGAAGGAACTGCGTTCGCTGGGTCTGCAGCCGGACTGCCTGATCTGCCGTTCCGATCACGAGATTCCGGCGGATTCGCTGCGCAAGATCGCGCTGTTCACGAACGTCGAGGCGCGTGCGGTCATTTCCGCGCCGGACTGCCAGACCATCTACATGATTCCGCGCATCCTGCACGAGCAGGGGCTGGACAACATCATCGTCGAGAAATTCAACCTGAAGCTCCCGGAGCCGGATCTGGCCGAGTGGGATGCGGTGGTCGATGCGCACCTGAATCCGAAGGGTGCGGTCACCATCGGCATGGTCGGCAAGTACGTGGAACTGGCCGATGCCTACAAGTCGCTGAACGAGGCGCTGACCCATGCCGGCATCCGCGACAAGCTGAAGGTCACCATCCGCTACATCGACGCGGAGAATCTGGAAGGCGACGATCTGTCGCCCTTGTACGGGCTGGATGCGATCCTGGTGCCGGGCGGTTTCGGCGACCGCGGTACCGAAGGCAAGATCCGTGCGATCCGGTACGCCCGCGAGCAGGCCATTCCCTATCTGGGCATTTGCCTGGGCATGCAGCTGGCGGTGATCGAGTTTGCGCGCAACGTCGCCGGGCTCGCCGGCGCGCACAGCACCGAGCTGGCCCGCGATCCGAAATATCCGGTGGTCGGCCTGATCACCGAATGGAAGACCGCCGACGGTCACGTCGAGAAGCGCGATGCGAAATCCGATCTGGGCGGCACCATGCGTCTGGGGGGGCAGGCCTGCCGTCTGACCCCGGGTTCGAAATCGCGCGAGCTGTACGGCCGCGACGAGATCGTCGAGCGCCACCGTCATCGCTACGAGGTGAACAACAACTTCCTGCCGAAACTGGAAGCCGCCGGCCTGTCGATTGCCGGCCGTTCGCTGGACGGTACGCTGGTGGAAATGGTCGAGGTAAAGAGTCATCCGTGGTTCGTCGCCTGCCAGTTCCACCCGGAGTTCACCTCCACGCCGCGTGACGGTCACCCGCTGTTCAGCGGCTTCATCCGTGCCGCCCGCGAATACCAGCGGCTCCAGAACAAACAGCAGGAGAGCGTGGCATGACCGCCACTGCACAGAAAATCGTCCAGGTCGGCAACATCCGCATGGGCAATGCACTGCCTTTCGTGCTGTTCGGCGGCATGAACGTGCTGGAATCGCGCGACATGGCCATGCAGGTCTGCGAGCACTACGTGAAGGTCACGCAGAAGCTGGGCATTCCGTATGTGTTCAAGGCTTCGTTCGACAAGGCCAACCGCTCGTCGATCACCTCGTTCCGCGGCCCGGGCATGGAAGAGGGCCTGAAGATCTTCGCCGAGATCAGGAAGACCTTCGGCGTGCCGGTGATCACCGATGTGCACGAGCCGCACCAGGCCGCGCCGGTGGCGGAGGTCTGCGACATCATCCAGCTGCCGGCGTTCCTCTCGCGCCAGACTGACCTGGTGGTGGCGATGGCGAAGACGAAAGCGGTCATCAACATCAAGAAGGCGCAGTTCCTCGCGCCGCAGGAAATGAAACACATCCTGAAGAAATGCGAGGAGGCCGGCAACGACCGGCTGGTGCTCTGCGAGCGCGGCTCGTCCTTCGGCTACAACAACCTCGTGGTCGACATGCTCGGCTTCGGCATCATGAAGCAGTTCGGTTATCCGGTGTTTTTCGATGTGACCCACTCGTTGCAGATGCCGGGTGGCCGCGCCGATTCCGCCGGCGGCCGTCGCGCGCAGGTGACCGAACTGGCGCTGGCCGGCATGTCGCAATCGCTGGCCGGGCTGTTCCTGGAGGCGCATCCGGATCCGGACAACGCCAAGTGCGACGGTCCGTGCGCCCTGCGCCTGGAAAAACTCGAGCCGTTCCTTGCCCGCCTGAAGGCGATCGATGAACTGGTGAAATCGTTCCCGCCGATCCAGACGGCGTAATCGTCCAACCGCGTCATTCGTTCCACTTTTTATCTACGGATCACATTCATGGCCAAGATCGCTGACATCCGCGCCCGCGAAGTACTCGATTCGCGCGGCAACCCCACCGTTGAAGCCGACGTGCTGCTCGACAACGGCATCGAAGGTACGGCCTGTGCGCCGTCGGGGGCGTCCACCGGTTCACGCGAGGCGCTGGAGCTGCGTGACGGCGACAAGAAACGTTATCTGGGCAAGGGTGTGCAGAAGGCGGTGATCAACGCCAACACGGAAATCCGGGAGCTTCTGCTGGGCCGTGATCCGATGGACCAGGCGGCCATCGACAACGCCATGATCAAGCTCGATGGCACCGAAAACAAAGGCCGCCTGGGCGCCAATGCCATGCTGGCGGTGTCGCTGGCGACGGCGAAGGCGGCGGCGATTGCCTCCGGAAAGCCGCTGTACGAACACATCTCGCTGCTCAATGGTGAAGACGGTCCTTATTCGATGCCGGTGCCGATGATGAACATCATCAACGGTGGTGCACACGCCGACAACAACGTCGATATCCAGGAATTCATGGTGCAGCCGGTCGGTGCGCCGACCCTGGCGGAAGCGGTGCGCTGCGGCGCGGAAATCTTCCACGCGCTGAAGGCCGTGCTGAAGTCGCAGGGCCTGAACACCGCGGTGGGCGATGAGGGCGGCTTCGCGCCGAACCTGGCGTCCAACGAGGCAGCGCTGGAAGCGATCATGCAGGCCATCGACAAGGCCGGCTACAAGGCGGGCAAGGACGTCACGCTGGCACTCGATTGCGCGGCGACCGAGTTCTACAAGGACGGCAAGTACAACCTGCACGGCGAAGGCAAGGTGCTCAGCTCTGCCGAATTCGTCGATTACCTGGCGAAGCTGTGCGACAAGTACCCGATCATTTCCATCGAGGATGGCCTCGACGAATCCGACTGGGCCGGCTGGAAACTGCTGACCGACAAGCTCGGCAAGCGCTGCCAGCTGGTGGGTGACGACCTGTTCGTGACCAACCCGGCGATCCTGAAGAAGGGCATTGATCAGGGCGTGGCCAATGCCATCCTGATCAAGTTCAACCAGATCGGCACGCTGACCGAGACGCTGGACGCCATCTACATGGCGAAGAAGGCCGGTTATCGCACGGTCATCTCGCACCGTTCGGGTGAAACGGCCGACAGCACCATCGCTGATCTTGCGGTCGCTACCGCCGCCGGCCAGATCAAGACCGGCTCGCTGTGTCGTTCCGACCGGGTGGAGAAATACAACCGCCTGATCCGCATCGAAGAGAAGTTCGGCCGCGCCCGCTACCACGGCCGGGACGAGTTCAAGGGTCTCGTCTGATTGGACAACGCCCGCCTGATCCGCCTGCTGACGCTTGCTGCGCTGGCGATCACGCTGGTGCTGCAGGTGACGCTGTGGTTCGGTGACGGCTCGCTCATGCACATCCATCAGCTGAAGAAGCAGATCGCGACGCAGCAGGATGAACTGGCGAAGCTCAAGGCCCGCAACGAAATCCTGGAGGCACAGGTGCGCAGCCTCAAGGAAAACGTGGATTCGGTGGAGGGGCTTGCCCGCGGCGATCTGGGCATGATCCGTCAGGGCGAGACGTTCTTCCTGGTGACCGATCCCGGACAGGACAAGCCCGCGCCCGGCGAGGAGACGGCACCGTGAGTGCGCGTCTGTGGGCAGTGGTGCCGGCGGCCGGTGTCGGCAGCCGCATGGGAGCATCCCTGCCGAAGCAGTACCTCTCGATTGCCGGACGCACCGTGGCCGAGCATACGCTGGCGCGTCTGCTGTCGTATGCGCGGGTGCGACGTGCCGTGGTGGCGATTGCGCAGGACGATCCGTATTTTGCGCGGCTGCCGGTATCCACCGATCCGCGCGTGCAGGTCTGCCATGGTGGCAGCGAGCGTTCCGATTCCGTGCTGAACGCGCTCAATGCGCTGGCGGCCGAGGCGCGTGCCGACGATTACGTGCTGGTGCACGACATCGCCCGGCCCTGCGTGCGTCTCTCCGACATTGCCCGGCTGGTGGAAGCGGCGCACGATGACGAGACCGGCGCCATCCTTGCCGTGCCGGCCACGGACACCGTCAAACAGGCCGGGGCGGACCGGCGCATCACCGGCACGCTGGACCGCCGCACGGTATGGCTGGCGGCCACGCCGCAACTGATCCGCTTCGGCCTGCTGCGCGATGCGCTGGGGGCTGCGCGCCGCGACGGCATTGCCGTGACTGATGAGGCGCAGGCCGTGGAGCGCCTGGGACGCACACCGCTGCTGGTCGAGTGTGCGCGCGACAACATCAAGATCACCCGCCCGGAAGATCTGGCGCTCGCGGCGTTCTGGCTGGAACGCCAGCAACAGGCTGCGCTCGATGCGCGTGATCCGGACCGGGACCGGCAGGAGACGCTTCCATGAGCAGCCCGAACATCCGCATCGGCCAGGGCTACGATGTGCACCGGTTCGGTGAAGGCACGCACGTGACCCTGTGCGGTGTGCGCATTCCACACACGCAGGGCATCGTCGCGCATTCCGATGGCGATATCCCGCTGCATGCCCTGTGCGACGCCCTGCTGGGCGCGCTGGCACTGGGTGATATCGGCAAGCATTTTCCCGATACCGATCCGCGCTGGAAAGGTGCGGACAGCCGTACCCTGTTGCGTGCGGTGGTTGCCATGCTGCGCGAGCGTGGCTGGCATGCCGGCAATGCCGACATCACCATCATTGCGGAAGCGCCGCGCATTGCTGCACATGCCGATGCCATGCGCGCGCATATTGCTGCCGATCTGGGCGTCGGCATGGACGCCGTGAGCGTCAAGGCGACCACACACGAGAAGCTCGGCACGCTGGGGCGTGGCGAGGGCATTGCCGCCATGGCGGTGGCCCTGCTCGTGCGCAGCTGATGCCGGCCCCTCTGGCCCGCGCCCACGGCGAGCCGCTGGGCACGGCCACGATACGGACCGTTCCCGAGGATTTCTTCGTCGACGAGGAACTGCCGTTCGTGCCGGACGGCGCCGGTGAGCATCTGCTGGTGCAGGTGGAAAAGCGTGGCCAGAACACCGGCTGGGTGGCCCAGGAACTGTCGCGCTTTGCCGGCGTGCACCCGCGGCTGGTGAGTTTTTCCGGACGCAAGGACCGGCACGCCGTGACCCGTCAGTGGTTCTCGATCCAGCTGACGGCAAGGCCGGATCCGGACTGGTCGCAACTGGCACTGGACGGTGTCCGCGTGCTGGCCAGTCATCGCCATTCGCGCAAGCTGCGCACCGGCACGCACCGCATCAACCGTTTTGTGCTGGTGCTGCGCGGTATCCGGGCAGACGCTGCTGCAGTCGAGGCCCGGCTGGCGCTGATCGCGGAGCAGGGCATACCGGACTATTTCGGTGAGCAGCGTTTCGGCCTCGACGACGGCAATGTCGCCCTGGCGAGGGAAGCGGTGGCCACGGGCCGGTTGCCCTCCCGCCCCGAGAAGCGCGGCATGGTGATCTCGACGCTGCGCAGCCTGATCTTCAACGAGGTGCTGGATGCCCGCGTCCGGGATGGCAGCTGGAACCGCATCCTGCCGGGTGAACTGGTGATGCTGGACGGCACCGGTGGCCGCTGGTTCGCCGGGGACGGGGACCCGACGCTGGCTGATCGCTGCCGGGTGCTCGATGTGCATCCCGGGGGGCCGCTGGCCGGTTCCGGCGGTGCGCAGCCAACCGGCGCCGTGGCTGAACTGGAGGGGCGTTTGACGGGCCGCTATGATGGCGAGCTTGCTGCCCTGCATCAGTGGCGGGTGGAATCCGGGCGACGTGCGTTGCGTTGCCGCGTCCGGGAGCTACGCCACGAGTGGCCCGAGCCCGGCGTGCTGCGCCTGGCTTTCACACTCGGGCGCGGCAGCTATGCCACCGCGGTGCTGCGCGAACTGTTCGACGTGAACGACGCAGCAGGGTTCGCGGTGACCCGAGAAACGGATTCCGAGTGATCGCCCAGGCCATGGCCGAGCAGAGACCTGTTTACCTTGTAAGCAACGACGACGGCGTGCATGCGCCGGGTCTGCAGGCGCTGGTCGAATGCGCGCAGGCCATGGGCGAAGTGGTGGTGGTGGCACCGGACAGCAATCGTTCCGGCTTCAGCAATGCACTCACGCTGGACAAGCCGCTGCGTGTGTCGCGCACCCAGCTCGGCTATCACGCGGTCAACGGCACGCCGGCCGATTGCGTGCACCTCGCGCTCAATGGCCTGCTGGACGAAGATCCCTATCGTGTGGTGACCGGCATCAACGCCGGCGCCAACCTCGGCGATGACGCGCTGTATTCCGGTACGGTGGCTGGCGCCATCGAGGGCCGTTTCATCGGTCGCACCTGCATCGCCTTCTCGGTGACTGCACACGTGCCGCAGCATCTGGCTACCGCGAAGGCAGTGGCAGCAGAAATCCTGAAGCGTGTGGAAACGCTGGTGCTGCCGCCGCGCACCATCCTGAACGTCAATATTCCCGACATTCCGCTGGGCGAGTTGCGCGGTTACCGCGTGACGCGGCTCGGGCACCGCTTCCGTGCCGGCGATGTGCAGCCGGTTACCGACCCGCGCGGGCATCGTGTGTACTGGATCGGTGTGGCCGGAGAGGGCGAGGATGCCGGCCCGGGCACGGACTTTCATGCCATCGACAACCGTTTTGTGTCGATTACCCCGTTGCATGCCGACATGACGCGGCACGACGCCCTGGCCACTCTCGGCGACTGGCTGGGTTGATGCCATGACACCGAATCTCAGCGGTATCGGCATGACTTCCCAGCGTACGCGTGATCGCCTGATCAAGCGCCTGGAAGAGCAGGGCATTGCCGATCGCCGCGTACTGGAAATCATGCGTTCCACGCCACGACACCTGTTCGTGGACGAGGCGCTGGCGCACCGCGCCTACGAGGACACCGCACTGCCGATCGGTCACAACCAGACCATCTCGCAGCCCTACGTGGTGGCGCTGATGACGCAGGCGGTGCTGGCCGGTGGCAAACCGGGGAAGGTGCTGGAGATCGGCACCGGCTCCGGTTACCAGACGTCCATTCTCGCGCCGTTGTGCGAGGAGCTGTACACGGTCGAGCGCATCAAGCCGCTGCAGGACCAGGCGAAGCAGCGCCTGCGCCTGCTGAAGATAGGCAACGTGCAGTTCAAGCACAGCGACGGTGGTTTCGGCTGGCCGGAGAAAGGGCCCTTCGATGCGATTCTGTGTGCGGCTGCGCCGGCCATCATTCCGCAGGAGCTGCTGGGCCAGCTCGCGGTCGGTGGCCGTCTGGTGATTCCGGTGGCCGTGCGTGATGACGTGCAGGATCTGGTGCTCGTACTGCGCACCGAGACCGGGTTCCAGCAGCAGGTGCTGGAAAAAGTGAAGTTCGTCCCGTTCCTGCGCGGGTCGGTCACGTGACACGTTTTCTGCCGGTGCTGCTGGGCGCCCTGCTTGCAGCATGCGCGCAGTCGCCGCCGCCGGTGGAGGAGTCGCTGGTGGTGACCAAGCCGGCGACAGCATCCGCCCGGCCGGAATATCACGTGGTGCGCCGCGGCGATACGCTGTACTCCATCGCGTTCAGCTACGGTCTGGATTTCCGTGGACTGGCCGCCGCCAACGGTATCCGCGAGCCCTTCACCATCTATCCGGGCCAGCGGTTGCGTCTGGGTGTGGCGAAGCCACCGGTGGTTGCACCGAAGCCGGCAAAGGCGCCGGCGACCGTGCCATCGGCACCGGAAAAACCGGCAATCGCCAAACCTGCCGCCACGCCCGGCCTGAACGGCAGCGGCGATCAGTCGCGCGGGGCCTGGTTGTGGCCGGTGCCAGGCCAGGTGATCGGTGCGTTCAACCCGAACGGTGTCGGCCCGAAAGGCATTGCACTGACAGGAAATCCCGGCGATCCGGTACGTGCCACCCGTGCAGGCCGTGTCGTCTACACCGGCAGCAGTCTGGTCGGTTACGGCCAGCTGGTGATTCTCAAGCACGATGACGTCTATCTGAGCGCTTATGCGCACAACAGCCGGCTGCGCGTGAAGGAAGGCGACATGGTGAAGGCCGGCGATGTGCTCGCGGAGATGGGCTCTTCCGGTGCCGATCGCACCAAGCTGCATTTCGAGGTGCGCCGCAACGGCGACCCGATCGACCCCCTCACGGTGTTGCCACGCCGCTGATCTCCCCTGCTTCAGAAGGGGCCCTCTGTAGGAGATTGGCCAGTCATCTTGTGCGATATGTCGCACAAGGGTGTAGGCCGGTGGCGTTTCCAGCCCTGAGGCTGCGCCCATGGCCGTTTCGGGCGGCACGTCCAATTAATTGACTGCAAAGGATTTTTTCCAGGCTAAGCCATTCGCCTTAATCAGATTCCGTGAGGTTTCATACGTATTTCCCGAAACGATTCGGGGCCGGCTTTGTTAAGGTTCGCTTCGTGCCGCAGGGACGAACAGGGCACAGGGAAGTCGGTCAGGAAGACCGGGTCACGGATGAGGGATCGCAATGGGGTAGGGAGTACTCGATTGCGCCCGGGGGCGGGCAACCGCCCCCGCACTCTTCGGCGGTACCGCGAGGTACAGGGAAAGCCAGGGATCAGGGATATGCACGGATGACAGCGTGCATGGACAGCAACGAAAAAGCCGGCGCAAGCCGGCTTTTTTGTGTCCGCGCTGTCTGCTTACCAGTCGGTTTTCAGCAGCGCGCGCTTGCCCGGTTTGCCGTCCCACTCCTTGGCGTCGGCGGGGGCATCCTTCATTTCCGTGATGTTGTGGCCGGAGGCCGACCATTTCTCCGCGAGTTCCTTGTTCAGCTTGAGGAACTCCTTCTCGCCATCGGGCAGCTCGTCTTCGGAGAAGATCGCGTTCACCGGGCATTCCGGTTCGCACAGTGCGCAGTCGATGCACTCGTCCGGGTGGATCACCAGGAAGTTCGGGCCTTCGTAGAAACAGTCGACCGGGCACACCTCGACGCAATCGGTGTGCTTGCAGTTGATGCAGTTCTCGCCTACCACGAACGTCATGGCAAAACCTCATGAGGGGGCCGGAAAACGGCGGCTAGTCTAGCGATTGACCCCGGGGGCGCCAACCGGAGTTTCCCGAACAGGCATATCTGCCGGGCCGCTTACTCCTGCCGGGCCTGCTCGATCAGCTCGTACAGCAGGTCCTGGGCCTGGCGCGGACTGAGCGTATCCGGGTCCAGCGTGCGCAGGCGCTCCAGTGTCGGGCTGGCCGCGGCAAACAGATCCGGCTGCGGTGTATGCCGGCCGGCCTTTGCGGGGGCCGGGGCGGCTGCCGGGTGCGAACCGTTCTCCAGGTCGTCCAGCTTGCGCTGGGCCTCACGGATCACGTCGCGCGGCACGCCGGCAAGCCGGGCCACGGCGATACCGTAGCTCTTGCTGGCCGGTCCTTCACGTACCGTGTGCAGGAACACGATACCGTCGCCGTGCTCGCTGGCAGCCAGATGCACGTTCACCACGCCGGGAATCTCCTCGGCCAGCGCGGTGATCTCGAAATAGTGGGTGGCGAACAGTGTGAAGGCACGCGATGTCCGGGCAAGGTGGCGTGCGCAGGCCCAGGCCAGCGACAGGCCGTCGAACGTGCTGGTGCCACGGCCGATCTCGTCCATCAGCACCAGTGAGCCTGCGGTGGCGTTGTGCAGGATGTTTGCCGTCTCGGTCATCTCCACCATGAAGGTCGAACGGCCGCCGGCCAGATCGTCGCTGGAACCGATGCGGGTGAAAATCCGGTCCAGCGGCCCGATCACCGCGCGCTCGGCCGGCACGAACGAGCCGACGTTTGCCAGCAGGGCAATCAGCGCAGTCTGCCGCATGTAGGTGGATTTTCCGCCCATGTTCGGGCCGGTGATGACGGCCAGCCGGCGCTCGCCGGTGAACAGCACGTCGTTCGGGACGAAGGCTTCCTTCAGCACCTGCTCCACCACCGGATGTCGCCCGCCGGTGATCTCGATGCCCGGTGACTCACCCAGCTCGGGGCGGCGATAGTCGAGCTGGTAGGCACGTGCGGCAAAGGTGGCCAGTACGTCCAGCTCGGCGAGTGCGGCAGAAGCCTTTTGCAGGATCGCGAGTTCCGCATTCACCGAATCCAGCAACTGGTCGTAGAGATCCTTCTCGCGCGCCAGGGAACGGCTTTTGGCGGACAGGGCCTTGTCCTCGAAGGCTTTCAGTTCCGGCGTGATGAAACGCTCGTAGCCCTTGAGCGTCTGCCGGCGCTGGTAGTCCAGCGGGGCATTGTCGGCCTCGGTGCGCGACAGTTCGATGTAATAGCCATGCACGCGGTTGTAGCCGACCTTGAGCGTCTTGAAACCGGTGCGTTCCTTTTCCCGGACTTCCAGATCGACCAGATATTGCCCGGCGTTCTCGCTGAGCTGGCGCAGTTCGTCCAGCTCGGCGTCGTAGTGGTCGGCGATCACGCCGCCATCTCGGATCAGCATCGGCGGGTTGTCGATCAGGGCCCGCGCCAGCAGCTCGTGCAGTGCCGGCTGCGGTGTGAGTTGTGTGCGCAGTTCCGCCAGCCGGGCACTGGTGTAGCCGGCGGACAGCTGCTGCAGATCCGGCAACAGGCCCACGGCATCCCGCAGGCGTGTGAGATCGCGCGGCCGTGCCGAGCGCAGCGCCACGCGGGTCAGGATGCGTTCGATATCTCCGATGCGGGTCAGCAGTTCCCCCAGTGCTTCGAAACGGAAGTCGTGCGTCAGCTCGCCGACCGCGTCCAGACGCGCATTGACCGTGTCCCGGCGCCGCACCGGGCGGTGCAGCCAGCGGCGCAGCAGGCGCGAGCCCATGGCCGTGCCGCAGCGGTCCAGCACCCAGGCCAGCGTGTGCTCGTGGCCGCCGTTCAGGTTCTCGGTCAGTTCGAGATTCCGGCGCGTGGCGGCATCCAGAAGGATGGTGTCTTCCTCGCGTTCGACGGACAGGCCTGTCAGGTGCGGCAGCGACGAGCGCTGGGTGTCCTTGAGGTATTGCAGCAGACAGCCGGCGGCACCGATCGCCAGCGGCATGTCCGCGCAGCCGAAGCCGGTGAGGTCCTTCACGCCGAACTGTGTCACCAGGTTTCGCTGTGCCGAGTCGATGTCGAATTCCCAGGGGGCGCGCCGCCGCACGCCGGCCCGGTTTTCCAGCAGCCCGGTGCCGGGGAAATCCTCGCCGACCAGCACTTCCGCCGGGTCGAGCCGGCCCAGCACGCCGCGCAGCGCGTCGACGCCGGTGATTTCCAGTACCGGGAAACGGCCACCGGCAAGGTCCACGTAGGCGATGCCGAACTGCGATTCGCCGTTCACCACGCGGTGCTGGAGGGCCAGCAGGAGATTGTCCCGACGGTCGTCGAGCAGGGCTTCGTCGGTCACCGTGCCCGGCGTGACGATGCGGGCCACCTTGCGCTCCATCGGGCCCTTGGTGGTGGCCGGATCGCCCACCTGCTCGCAGATCACCACGCTCTCGCCGCATTTCACCAGCCGGGCCAGATAGTTTTCGGCGGCGTGATAGGGAACACCTGCCATCGGGATCGGCGCACCGGCGGAGTTGCCGCGGGCCGTGAGCGTGATGTCCAGCAGTCGCGCTGCCTTTTCGGCATCGGCGTAGAACAGCTCGTAGAAATCGCCCATCCGGTAGAACACGAGTTCGTGCGGATGCTGTGCCTTGATGCGGAGATAGGCCGCCATCATCGGCGTGTGCTGCGACAGATCGGGCGCACGGGTCTCGGGCTGGGTCACAGAGTCGTTCCGGGGCCGGGAGTGGAGAAGGGGCAAATCCTACCCCGAACCACCCCGGCAGGGCGTGTGCCCCGTCCGGGCCCGGCATGACCCGGGCCGGACGGTCCTGCGGCTTGCCGGCTACTTGCCCAATGCCACCAGGTCGCCACTGGCCGGAGCGAGGAGTGCCTGGAAGTCCGCCATTGCGTTGTGCAGGTCGCTGGCGGCCTTGCGCAGGGCCCGTGAGGCTTCGCGCGGTACTTGGATCAGCGATGCATTGCGGGTTTTGTCCGCAGCCACCTTGCCGTCAGGTGCAGTCTGGTTGTAGCCATCGGTTTCGGTCGCGGCGGAAGCCGGCGGCGTGTACAGCGCAAGACCGATCAGCAGACACATGGCGGTCAGCATGAGTCCCTTGCGCAGGGCGCGCCGCGATCCTTCGTCGGCGGAAGAGCGGGCGATCGTGTTGCTGCTGGTTTTCATGGCACACCTGCCTGGCGGGCAAAATGACGGTGTGCCATTGATAGCGTGAGGCCGTGCGTCATCGCAAATTTCCGGAGACAGCGATTCCGGCGTCTGTCAATTCGCAGAATTTCGTTTCCCGTGGCGGTGATGCCTGTGCAGCTCAATCCGTTGCCGGAAGACGCCTGCCGCGCATCGGTCGGAAAAATGTCGCAAGCCGGTTCCTCCGGCGGAATTCCGTCAGGGGGACGGGCGCGGCGTGATGTCGCCGGCACATGGCCGGCCGGTTTGTTGAACAGGATTGTCGGGATTTTCCAGGAGCGGAAAATTTCCTCACGCCTGTATTGGGAAAAAATGCAGTGGTCATTCCTGCATGGAAAAACAAATTCAACACGCTGCCGTCGCGGGCAACGCCGCCGGCAGCGGTGGCGACGTGATGCCGGCGCCAGCGGGTCCGTACCGGCTCCTGGAAAACGGGAAAATTCCTCTCTTTTTTGCGAAGCGAATCACATTTTGTGCGGAGTGGCCCGCAGGAAGGCCAGTCCGGTGTGCCGGGAACGGAGGCCCTGGCGGCTGCGCACGGGCGTTGAATCCCCCGGGGGGGGCGGCAACAATCGGGAACGGCCTTCCAGCGGACATCCCCGTGACCACCACTTCGCTCCTGTCCCTCCAGCGCGATATCGACCGTCTTGCCACCGAGGTCGGCGCTCTCCTGAAAAAAACCGGCGTGAAGCTCGCCACTGCCGAATCCTGCACCGGCGGCTGGGTGGCGCAGGCCGTCACCTCCGTGACCGGCAGCTCCGACTGGTTCGAACGCGGGTTTGTCACCTATTCCAACGAAGCGAAGACGGAAATGCTCGGCGTGCCGGCGGCACTGATTGCGCAGCACGGTGCCGTGAGCGAGGCGGTGGTGAAGGAAATGGCGCTGGGCGCCGTGAAAAACTCGCGTGCGCACCTGTCGGTGGCCATCAGTGGCATTGCCGGGCCCGGCGGCGGTTCGCCGGACAAGCCGGTCGGCACGGTCTGGCTCGCGTGGGGGCAGAAACGCGGCTATGCGGAAGCGGAGCTGCACCGGCTCACCGGCGACCGGGCCGTGATCCGGGCCAGGGCCGTGGTGATTGCCCTGGACGGTTTGCGACAGCGCCTGTCGTAGGCCGGGGGCATTCTCCCCTGCACGGCGGCCGGGCCGGCAGGAAAGAATACTGTCCCTATTGACAGTATCTGCATCGCCGGTAAGGATACTGTCCATAGGTTCAGTAGCCCGGTTGTCCCCCACCCGCCAGACAGGCACTTACGTAGCAGAGGACAGAACAGATGGATGCCAACAAGCAGAAAGCCCTGAGCGCCGCCCTTGCCCAGATCGAACGCCAGTTCGGCAAGGGCTCGATCATGCGCATGGGCGACCACGAGAAGCAGGCCATTCCGGTGATCTCCACCGGCTCGCTGGGCCTGGACCTCGCCCTCGGTGTGGGCGGCCTGCCGCGTGGCCGGATTGTCGAGATCTACGGGCCGGAGTCCTCGGGCAAGACCACCCTGACCCTGCAGGTGGTGGCCGAGGCCCAGAAGAAAGGCTGCGTCTGCGCCTTCGTGGATGCCGAGCATGCCCTGGACCCGGATTACGCCCGCAAGCTGGGCGTGAACGTGGACGATCTGCTGGTGTCGCAGCCGGACACCGGCGAGCAGGCGCTGGAGATCGTCGACATGCTGGTCCGCTCCAATGCGGTCGACGTGATCATCGTGGACTCGGTGGCGGCCCTGGTGCCGAAGGCGGAAATCGAGGGCGAGATGGGCGATTCCCATGTCGGCCTGCAGGCCCGCCTGATGTCGCAGGCGCTGCGCAAGGTGACCGGCAACATCAAGAACGCGAACTGTCTGGTGGTCTTCATCAACCAGTTGCGCATGAAGATCGGTGTGATGTTCGGCAATCCGGAAACCACTACCGGCGGCAACGCCCTGAAGTTCTACGCCTCGGTGCGCCTCGACATCCGTCGCATCGGCTCGGTGAAGGTCGGCGAGGAAGTGGTTGGCTCCGAGACGCGCGTGAAGGTGGTGAAGAACAAGGTGGCGCCGCCGTTCCGGCAGGCCGAGTTCCAGATCCTGTACGGCGAGGGTTCCAACAAGCGCGGGGAGATCATCGATCTGGCCTCCAAGCTGAACCTGATCGAGAAGTCCGGCGCCTGGTATGCCTACAAGGGCGACAAGATCGGCCAGGGCAAGACCAACGCTTGCGAGTACCTGAAGGAACACCCGGAAGTGGCCTTCGAGATCGAGCAGCAGATCCGCACCAAATTGATGGAAACCAGCCTGCCGGCCGTGGCGGGTTCGGAAGAAGACGAAGACGAAGACGAAGAACTGGATGCGTGACGAGCAAGAATCGGCACCGGTTCCACACTCTCCGGAACCGGTGCCGCGCAAGAACTCCCAGGTGCCGTCTGCTACCGGCATCCGTCGGGCTGCCATGGACTGGCTGGCCCGCAGGGAGTACAGCCGGATCGAGATCGAACAGAAATTGATCCGGCGCTTTCCTGACGCTACCGCGGCGATAGGCCCTGTGCTCGACCAGCTCGAGCATGAGGGCCTGCTGAGTACCGCCCGCTATCTCGAATCCGTTACCCGCAGCCACGTGCGCCGTGGCTATGGTCCGCAACGAATCCGGCAAACACTCAAGAACAAGGGTCTGGGCATGATGTCTGCAGCTTCTACCGAATCGGTCGACTGGCTTGCGGAAGCACGTGAGGTGCGCCGCCGCAAGTTCGGTGACAACCTGCCGGCCGGCCCGGTGGAGCGCAACCGGCAGATGGCCTTCCTGTTGCGCCGGGGTTTCATTTCCGATATCTGCCGCAAGGCCTGCCTGCCGCCGCGCGAGGAATGACATAGACTCCGCAGCATGCCGGTGGCGTGGAGCCTGTGTCGCCGGTCCATGATGCCGGAGTGGCCATGAGCGAGTTCCCGTCACCGTCTGCCGTACAGGGGCCGCCCCCGATGGGCGTGTTCACGGCTGTCCTGATCTCTCCCGACGGCACGCACCGCGTGCTGTCGCCCGAGCAGGCTTTTACGGTCCAGCCCGGCGAAGGACTGGTCTGGCTGCATCTGGATCGCCGCAACGAGGCGGTGCTGACCTGGCTGTATGCGCACAGCGGCATTGACGAGATCGATGTCGAGGCGCTGCTGTCCGAAGAAACCCGGCCGCGTGCCTACCGGCCGCGCCAGCAGGCCAGCCTGATGGTGATCCTGCGCGGCGTGAACAACCGCGCCGGCTGCGAAGACGACGACCTGATGTCGATCCGCCTGTGGGTGGAGAAACATCGTGTGCTGAGCTTTTCCTCGCGGCCGATGGTGCCGGTGGAAGATGTGGTGAAGATGCTGGGTGGCGAGTATTCACCGGTGAACGCCGCCGAGCTGCTGGCTGCCCTTGCGACCCGCATGGTGGCGGGCATGGAGCCGGCCATCGATGCCCTGCGCGATACGCTCGACGAGCTGGAAGAAAACATGGATGCCGGCCGGCGCATCGACCTGACACGCCTGATGCAGGTGCGGCGCCGTGGAGCCACACTGCGCCGTTTCCTGAACCCGCAGAAGGATGTGTTCGTCACCATTGATTCGCTGCATCTGCCCTGGCTGGGGATCACGGCAGAGGAAGAGTGGCGGGAGGCGACCAACACGCTGTACCGCTACATCGAGGATCTCGAGGTGGTGCGCGAGGGTGTGCAGATCCTGCAGGACGGCCTGAACCAGCGCATCGTGGCGCGGGCCAACCGGACGTTCTACGCAGTCTCCGTGGTGGCGGCGTTTTTTGTACCGTTGACCTTCACCACGGGTCTGCTGGGCATGAACGTGGGCGGCATTCCCGGCAGCCAGAGCCCGTGGGGCTTTGCCGGCGTGATTGCCTTCCTTGTGAGCTGGTCGGTGATCCAGTACCTCGTGTTCCGTCGTCTGCGCTGGCTGTAGGCCACCCCGCACCCCGGACGGACCTCTACGCCGGCGGAATCGCCTTCAGTGCCCTGACTGCCGGTGAGTGGAACTCGCGCCGGTACAACACCCAGATCACCACACTGGTTGCCACCATGAACAGGTGCGCGTTCACCAGCCAGGCCAGCACCGCCAGTGCGAAGTAGAAAGCACGCAGCCCCTGGTTGAAGGCGAAGGCAGCCAGTGTCGCCACTTCCGAGGCGTTGTCGATGAACCGGCTGCGCAGTGGCTCCGGTACGGACTCTCCCTTCGGTGCCGCCGGCGCAGAGCCGACCAGGATCGAGAGGAAGCTGTACTGCCGCATCGACCAGGTGAACTGGAAGAATGCATAGATGAACACCACGGCCAGCAACAGCACCTTGGCTTCCCAGAGTTCACGCGAGGCCTGGGTGGTGAACGGAATGCTGGCCAGCAGATTTACCGCCTGTTCGGTGCTGGCGAGGGTGGTCAGCAGGGCGGCGATGATCAGCAGCGCCGACGAAGCCAGGAAACTCACGTTGCGCTCCAGGTTGGCGATGATCGAGGCATCGGTGATGCGGTTGTCGCGCGCCAGCAGCTGCGCCATCCATTCCCGCCGTGCCGCGATCATGCCGCGGGTCAGGCAGGCTCGCCGCTTCGCGGCGATCTGCACGTAGCGCATGTAGATGAGCCAGCCGGCGAAGAACCAGCACACCGCGATGATGTCGTAGCTGTTGCCCAGCCAGGTCGATGTCTGCATGACTGTCCTCAGAATTCGAAGGTGTAGAAAATGTCGAGTGCGCTTTCCACGCCGGACAGCGCTTCCAGCACCAACCGTCGCGTCATCTGCAGGCGCAGCAGCACGCTGGCTTCGCCGGTGAACACCCGCCGGTTGTAACCCACGAACACGCGCTCGTTCAGGTTGGTGCCTACCTGCACTTCCGCCTCGTCGCCGTCGCCGCTGGTGGCCAGCTGCACATCGTGCAGGCCGATTTCCTGCCCGGCCTGGGTGAGCAGGGCGCTGCCCTGGGCAGCGCCCAGCGACAGTGCCGCCTGGGCGGCCTCGCCGCGCAGATCGATCGGTCCCTCGGACAGCGGCCGGCCGGTGGTGAGCCAGGACAGCGCTTCTTCCTGTGGCAGGTCCGGCGACGACCACAGCGTGGTCTGCGGTGCACGCAGCGAGCCGGTCAGGCGCACGCCGACCTCGCGTACAGCGGCATCGCTGAAGGTGCGCACGGCCAGCGCATCGATCAGTGGCTGATCGGCCGGGCCATTGAAGATGATGTCAGCCTGCTTCAGTTTCAGCTGCTGGCCGAGAGCGCGGTACTGGCCATCCTGCACATGCAGTTCACCATCGACCAGCAGCGGCAGTGCCGGGGTGCTGCGCAGCCGCAGTTCGCCGGTAAGCGAACCCTCTCCGCCGAAAGCCTTGAACTGCACATCGTTGCCCAGCAGGAGGTTGATGTCGACACGCTGACGGAAACCCACGCCGCCTTCATCGATCACCTGTTCGGAACGGATCACTACGACATCGCGCGAGCGGCTGACCGACTGCACCGGAAGTTTTTTCACTTCGATGCGTCCGTAAGGCACGCGCACATTGCCGGTGAGCGCGACTTCGTCGGTTCCGACGTCCAGGCGCAGATCCGGCGACACGCTGAACTGGTACTGTGGCGGGAACGACAGCACGAGTTTCTCGCCGCTCAGGCCGGCGTGGCCCGTCAGGTTTTTCCCGGTCAGTGTGAACAGGCCATCGACACGGGCTTCGTGCTCCGAATCGGGCGTGCGGAAGTGGCCGTCCAGATGCAGCTCGTTGCCGGCGAAACGGCCATCGAGATTGATGTCGACCAGGCTGAGCGGTACGCGCGAGAACGTCAGTTTCCCGTCGCCGAGATGCACCTTGCCGGCCATTTGCGGGTGGCGGTCGGTACCGGACAGCGCAATGTCGAGGTCAGCGGCGCCGCCGATGTGATGCATCTGGTAGGTGAAGGCTTCCAGCAGATCGAGCTGCAGGCCGGCCGCGTGCAGCGCGCCATCCAGCCTGCGGCTGCCGTCGGCGCCGGGTGCAGCAGCGTCGAAGCGTGCGTTCAGGCTGCCGTCCTGCGCGCCGTCGATCCGGGCTTCGGCATGCCACGCGTTGTCGCGCAGCCGGGCCGTTGCCAGCACCTGTCCGATGCCGGCAATGTCACGGGCAATGTCCTCGTCGTCGACCAGGCTGATCTGCAGCGGCTCGGCATTGCGCAATCCGGCATCGGCCTGCTGCAGCACGCCGTCCTGCCAGCGCGCTGACAGCGTGCCACCGAGACGGCCCCGCACGGTTGTGTCCAGCGGCAGGATGTCGGCCAGCAAGGCTTCCAGCGGCAGGTGGAAGGCTTCCAGGGCGAATTCCCCGCTGTTGCCCAGCCGTGCCGGAGCCGTCAGGCAGACCCGGGCGGCATTGTCCGACCAGCAATGCGGCGCCAGTGCCAGTTGCGGGCCGGATGCGCTGCGCAGGATTTCCATGGCGGCTTCGCCGGCGGTGCTCCAGTGCCACTGGTGCATGTCGAACCCGCCGTTGTCCAGTTTGCCGCGCCAGAGCACCTGCGGTGTCGGGTCCCTGTCGCCGGATGCATCGCTGCTTTCCGGATTGCGCAGCCATTCGCCGGCAGCTGCCAGCAGGAACGACAACGGCCCGCTGGCGGCGCCGGCCTCCAGCCGGTGGTCGGCGAGCGTACCGGCGGCAGACAGGTGCGCGGTGTCGACGAAGGCATCGCCGCGGCGCAGGCCGGTGGCATCGAGCTGCAGCATGGACGACGATTGCGCGCCATCGTCCAGTTGCAGTGTGCCGGTGATTCCGGTCAGTGCCAGATCGCGCCAGCGCAGGCTGCCGGCATCGATGGCGATGCGCGCGTCCAGCGCCTGTCGGGGGCCCGAGACATCGGCCTGCAGGCGCAGCCGGCCACCGACGTCGCGCAGGCTGTCGGCGAGCACCGGGGCATCGATGTCGAGGACCAGCCGCGCGTCGTTGCCGTCCAGTGCGGCCTGCGCATGCAACGCATTCCCGCCGTGCACCAGATCCAGCCGTTGCAGGTCGAATTGCCGCGGTTGCCAGTCCAGGCCGGTCGAGAAATCCAGTGGCATGCCGGAGAGCTCGCCGTTCAGCGTCGTGCTGATGGACAGTGCTTCCAGTGTTTCGCGCATGACGCCCGAGGTATGAAACGGGCCGCCGACGGTGCCGCCCAGTTCCGGCAGCAGCTGTGCCAGCGCGAAATCACCCAGCGCGGTGTCCAGGTTCCAGACGATGCCGCGCGCCCAGTCGACCGTGCCGGTGGCCTGCAGCGAAAACGGCGCACCCACGGTGTGGGCATCGGTCAGCACGATGTCGTGCAGGCCGGCGTCGCCCTCGATGCGCCAGTCGGCAGCCGGAACGCGCAGGGTGCGCGACACCGGCGCCGGCAGGGTGACTGCCGGCAATTGCAGCGATTGCGCATCCAGTTGCAGGGCAAGGCGCGGTTCGGTCGGAGAGCCACGGATGGTCGCATGGCCGGTACCGCGGCCGGCGAATCCGGGCAGCAGGGTGTCAACGCGTTTCAGGTCCAGCGTGGCCGCCGCATTCCACTGCGTGGCCAGCGAGCCGGTGAGTCCGGCGCGGTTCTCGCCCTGGCGCAGGTTCAGCGGCTCGAACAGCCACTGTGCTTCCTGCCACCGCAGCCTGCCGTCGATGGCAACGTCGTGACGGCCATTCAGCGTGCCGGCGAGTGTGTCGATGGCCAGCGCCACGGCCGGTCCGCCGGGCTTGCCGGCCGGTGGTATGGCACCGTCGATGGTCATGCTGCCGGCCAGCTGCGAATGCAGTGCGGGATGGGTGAGCACCAGATCCAGATTCTGCACTTCCAGGCGCCCGCGGAACTGCTGGCCGTCCAGCCAGCGGTAATCCGTGACCAGCGCCGCGCGGAAACGCGGATCGTCGAACCGTACTTCCATGCGCTCCATGCCGCGCCAGCTGCCGGCCGCTGCCAGGTTCGCAGCCACCGGCTGCGTCCAGGGTGTATCGAGCACTGCGTGACCGTCCAGCGTGAGTGCGCCCAGCAGATCGCCGCGTCCGGCCAGCTGCAGGGATGACAGTGTGGCCGCACGATCCGCCGTGGCCCGCGGCGGCAGGCGCAGCGTGTCGGCGGCCAGCGTGGCCCGGAACGGTATGCCCGTGACGAGCGGCTCCAGTTCACCGGCGATGTGCGCCTGTGCCGGGCCGTCGACATCCAGTGCAGCCTGTACCCGGGCCAGCGGGCCGCGCAGCGTGCCGGCCAGGATCCAGGGCGCGGTTTCCGGCGTGGCGTCAGCCGCTGTGCTGTCGTGCGCGGTGTTGTTGTGCGCAGTGTTGTTGTGCGAACCGGCATCGTCCGGGGCAGCCGGGCGCGGGAACACGAAACGCAGGCGCGCGTCCAGTGGCCAGTCGCCGCGGGTCTGCAGCGATCCGCCGAATGCTGTTTCCCAGCGTGCGGTGCCGATCACCAGCTGGCGTACCTGCAGATCGTGTTCCTGCCAGGACAGTCCGGCCGAGAGACGGGTATAGGAATTCTGTTTTTCACCGCGCAGGTGCAGCAGCTCGTCGATGACCAGGCGTTCGATGTGCAGATCCAGCGGCAGCGCCATGTCGGCCGGATGCCGTGCCGTGCGGATGCCGGTGGTCGCCGCCGGTGCCGGCTGCACCACCTTTACCCGCGCGATCCGGATATCGGTCAGTGTCAGTTCGCCCAGCAGCAGATTGCCCGGCGACCAGTCCAGAAAGACGTTATCGGCTTCGATGCGGGTCCTGCCCTTGAGGACCACTTTTTCCAGTTGCAGCGGGCCGAGCACGGTGCCGCTTCCGTACTCGACGCGGAAGTTCGGCAGCAGGCCGCTGGCCCAGGCAATGCTGGTGCGGCTGCCGGTTTCGGTGCCGACCAGCCAGAATCCGAAGCCGAGCACACCGGTCAGCACCAGCAGCAGGATGCGCAGTGCGGCCTGCCAGCTGATCATGCGGCGCCACCACGGTTTCTGGGCCTGCGCCCGGCGGGCCGTCATCAGAGCTCCGGCCCCATGTAGAAGTGCACGTTGAAGGGCGGATCGTCCTCGGAAATACCCCGGGCGAAATCCAGGCGCAGTGGCCCGATCGGGCTCAGCCAGCGGATGCCGGCGCCGGCGCCGGTCACGAAGTCGGATTCACTGACGTCATCGAAGGCCGTGCCGCGGTCGGCGAAGACGGCCACCAGCCAGCGTTCGGCGAATCGCCAGTCGAATTCGATGCTGGTCTCGGCGCGGTAGCGTCCGCCGACCAGATCGCCGTTGATGTCCTCGGGCGCGATCGATTCGTACTTGTAGCCGCGCACGCTCTGGTCGCCGCCGGCATAGAAGCGCAGTGACACCGGAATGTCGAGGATGTCGTCGGTGGCCATGGCGCCCACGCCGCCGCGGGCGATCACCCGCACCCGCTCGCCGAGGCTGTGGATGACCTTGGCATCGAGTGTGCCGCGCAGCATGTCGGCATCCGACAGCAGATCCCGGGAAGCGAACTGCACATGCGCGATCGCACGCCAGCCCCGTGTCACCAGCGGCACGCCGTCGGAATCGGTGCGCGAAAAGGTCACACCGGGAATCAGCAGGGTCGACGAGATTTCGCGTTCGCCGAAATCGTCGGTTTCGCGCTCGATGTCCAGTGCCCGGATCAGCCGCCACTTGCTGGGCAGGCGCTTGCGGTGCTCGATGCCGGCCGTGGTCAGCCAGTAATCGTGGTCGTTCAGGTTCTCCATCTGCACGCCGTAGGAGTATGCCAGCTGGGAAGTGACCGGGTCCGACAGTGGCACCAGATAGCTGGCCTCGAACTGGCTGCGCACTTCCGACATTTCCAGATAGGACGCCAGCGAATGTCCGCGCGCATTCAGCCAGGGTTTCTCCCACTGAAGCTGCACGCGGGGTCCGATGTCGGTGCTGAAGCCGGCGCCGATACCGATGCGGTTTTTCTTGCGCGGTTCGTATTCGATGTCGACCGGTACGGCCAGGTCCACGGCATCGGAAGGTTCGGCGCGGATACGCACATTCTCGAACCAGCCGGTGCGTACCAGGTCGCGGTGCAGCTCGGCCATCTTGCCGGCGTCGTACCAGTCGCCGGCGCGGAAACGGGGAAAACGTGCGATCAGCCCTTCCTCGAAGCCTTCGCCATGGATGGTGGTCTGGCCGACCTTGTAGCGCGCGCCCAGTGCCATGGAAAGTTCGATGTCGGCGGTGTTGCTGTCGGTGTCCAGTCGCACCTGCTGCCGCGTCCAGGCGGCATCGAAGTAACCCAGCATCAGGGCCTGCTGCAGCAGCCGGGTCTTGAAGGATTCGTACTTCCCGTGGTGAAACACGTCACCCCGGTGCGCGCGGTTGAGAGCGACGAACTCCCCCAGCTCGCGCGGGTCGCGATCGCCTTCCAGCAGCACCTGGACATCGCGCACCAGCACCGGCGGTCCGGCCTCGATACGCAGCACACACACGGGCTTGTCCTCGCGGCCTTCCCGGCTGACGGTGATGACCGGGTGGTAATAGCCGAGCGCCTGCAGGGCTGCCCGGGCCTGTTCTTCGGCGTGCCGGGCCAGGGCCCGGTACGACATGCGGCCGGTTTCCTCTTCGGGACCGATATAGGCGATGACGTTGCGGCGCAGTTCGCCGTCGATGCCTTCGGTGCGGACTTCGGCAGCCTGCGTGCCGCACGCCAGCAGGCAGGTGGTCAGCAGCAGGCGACGGATCAGCGCACCAGTCGGTAGCACGGTTTGTAGGCCCCGAGTTTCATCCGGCGCTGGACCACGAAGCTTTCCAGCAGATTGTCCAGCTGCTGCATGATCGCGGGCTCGCCGCGGATGACGTAGGGCCCGAACTGTTCGATGGCACGTATGCCCGGCTCCTTCACGTTGCCGGCAACGATGCCGGAGAACGCGCGCCGCAGCTGTGCGGCCAGTTCGTGTGGCGGCAGGTCTGCAGACAGGTGCAGCCCGGCCATGTCCTCGTGGGTGGCCGCAAACGGCTGCTGGAAATGCCAGTCGATGTTGAGCAGCCAGTTGAAACCGTACGACTCCTGGGTGCGGCGCCGGAAGCGCTGGACTTCGGCAACGCCTTCGCGCACCTTGCGCGCCACTTCCTGCGGATCGCCGACCACGATGCGGTAGCGCTCGCGCACCTGCTCGCCAAGGACGGCAACCAGGAAACGATCGATGTTGGCGAAGTAGTCGCCGCTGGAGGCGGGCGCGGCAAAGACCAGCGGATACGGCATGTCGGCGTTGGCCGGATGCAGCAGGATGCCGAGCAGGTAGAGGATTTCCTCGGCCGTGCCGACGCCGCCGGGAAACACCACGATGGCATGCGCCAGCCGCACGAAAGCCTCAAGGCGCTTTTCGATGTCGGGCAGGATCACCAGTTCGTTGACGATCGGGTTGGGTGGTTCGCTGGCGATGATGCCCGGTTCGGAAATGCCGACATAGCGGCCGTCGCGGATCTGTTGCTTGGTGTGGGCAATGGCGGCGCCCTTCATCGGCCCCTTCATGGCGCCGATGCCGCAACCGGTGCCGATGTTGAAGCCGCGCAGTCCGAGCTGGTGGCCGACCTCCTTGGTGAATTCGTATTCCTCGCGCGGGATCGAGTGGCCGCCCCAGCAGATCACCAGATCCGGTGCCACGTTCGGGCGCACGATGTTGGCGTTGCGCAGGATGCGGAACACGGCGTCGGTGATGCCGCTGCTGGTGGTGAGATCGAAGCGCACGGCTTCCAGCGTCTTGTGGTGGGTATAGACCACATCACGCAAGGCTGCGAACAGGTGTTCCTGGATGCCGCGCACCATCACGCCGTCGACGAAGGCGGATGCCGGTGCATTGTGCAGATCGATCTTCAGGCCGCGCGGCTGTTGCACCACATGGATGGAAAAATCGCGGTACGCATCGGTGATGGCCTGCGCGTCGTCCAGTTCGCCGCCGGTGTTGAGCACGGCCAGTGCGCAGCGACGGAACAGGCCGTAGACGTCGGTGTTGGCCGAATCCAGCAGGCTGCGGATTTCCCGGGCGGACAACAGGTTCAGGTTGCTGTGCGGGCGGATGCTGGCGTGGGCGATACGGGCGGGCATGCAGGGGGGTCCGAAGGGGTGTCCTCAAAGGATAAGTGCCTGTTGTGACTATGGGAAATGCCGGAACAGGGGAAGTTCCCCCCGGGCCTGTGCTTAAATGCGCGCCCCGGCAGTTACCCGGAGTTTTCTCCCGTGTTTGAGTGGATCTATTCGCCCGAAGCCTGGGTTGCATTGTTCACCCTGACCGCGCTCGAAATCGTGCTCGGCATCGACAACATCATCTTCATTGCCATCCTGGTGGACCGGCTGCCACCGGAGCAGCGGAGGAAGGCCCGCCTGTTCGGCCTGGGTCTGGCCATGGGGACCCGCATCCTGCTGCTGCTGTCGCTGGCCTGGCTGGCGTCGCTGACGGCGCCCTGGTTCACGCTGCTGGGCGAGGAAATCTCCGGCCGGGACGCGGTGCTGATCGGCGGGGGGTTGTTCCTGCTGGTCAAGGCCACCCTGGAAATCCAGGCCAATGTCGAGGGCGATGACGAGGAGGCGACGGTGGCCCGGAAGGCCGGCCGCAGCTTCATGCTCACCATCATCCAGATTGCGATCATCGACATCGTGTTCTCGCTGGATTCGGTGATCACTGCAGTCGGCATGGCCAACGACATCCCGGTGATGGTGATTGCCATCGTGCTGGCCGTGCTGGTGATGATGGTGGCCGCGGGCCCCATCAGCGACTACATCAGCAAGAACCCGACCCTGAAAGTGCTGGCGCTGGCTTTCCTGATCCTGATCGGCGTGGCACTGATCGGTGAAGGCCTCGACATGCACATTCCCAAGGCCTACATCTACTTCGCCATGGGCTTCTCGGTGGCGGTCGAGATACTCAACACGCGCCGTCGGCAGAACATCGAAAAACTGCGCATGGATCGAGCGGCGGCACGCGGCGACGACGCGAGCGGTTGATGGAGTACGAATTCACCGCACTCACCCTGGCGCTGGTTCTGGCGGCAGGGTTTGCGGCGGGATTCATCAACATCCTGGCCGGCGGTGGCGGTCTGCTGACACTGCCGGCCCTGATGCTGCTGGGCATGCCGGCCGATGTTGCCAACGGCACCATGCGGGTATCGGTACTGACCCAGGCAGTGGAAGCGGTACGCGGTTTCGACCGGCACGGGCAGCTTGATCGCGGTGCGGTCCTGCCGCTGATGGTGCCGACCGTATCCGGGGCGCTGGCCGGCTCGCTGCTGGCGATCTGGATTCCGGTCAGCGTGCTCAAGTACGTATTGCTGTCGGCCATGATCGGCATGGCCCTGCTGACCCTGCTGGCACCGAACGTGATTGCGCCACCGGCCGGTACAAGGGCGCTGACCCTGCGCGAATCGCCGGCCGGCTTTGCCGCCATGTTCGGTTGCGGCATTTACGGCGGGCTGGTGCAGGGCGGTGTCGGTTTCCTGCTGATCGCGGCACTGGCCGGCGTGCTGCGCTACGACGTGGTGCGCACCAATGCGCTGAAGATGGTGGCCACCGGCGTGTTCGGGGCGGTGTCGATCGGCGTGTTCTGGTGGGCGGGCCTGATCGTGTGGGTGCCGGCGCTGGTGCTGGCGGTGGCGACGGTGGCTGGCGCGCACGCGGGCGTGCGCTACGCGATGAAGGTCGATCCGGATACCTTCCGCTGGATCCTGTTCGTGATGGTGGTGGTCGCGTGTGTCGCGGCCATGCTGAAGTAGGGACGACGTTCCGCCAGGAGCAGCGGGACGCTCAGCCCCCGACCTGTGCGATCCAGTCGCTGAGGTTGTAGTAGTTGCTGATGCGCGCGACCTTGCCGCCGCGGATCTCGAAGAACGCACCGGCCGGCAGCCGGTACTTCTGTCCGCGTGCCGGCGGCAGCCCCTCGTCGGTCACGAGGTATTCGCCCAGTACCGTGAATTCCGCTGCGGCACGGGTGCCGTCCCTGCTGGTCATCACCACGATGTCCACCAGCTGCTCACGGTAGTTGCGGTTCATCCGGTCCATGAAAGTGCGAAATGCCGCCCGGCCGGTCTCGCGCCCGCCCTGGTTGATGTCGTGCACCACGTCGTCGGTCAGCAATGACAGGAATAGGTCCATGTCGCCGGCATTGAAGGCGGCGTAGTAGTTCTCGATCAGTGCGCGTGCCGCGTCGCTCATGGGCTTCAGTGTCCTTCCGGATATTCGTAGGCGTCGCGCACGAAGCGCGGTGTGCAGACGGCAAGGAAAACCAGCTCGCCGCCGCCGGTGTTGGCGATGCGCTGGCGCGTGCCGGGCGGGATGGATACCACATGGCCGGGCATCACGTCCTGCGGCGGCAGCTCGCCGATTTCCACCCGCCCGCGGCCTTCCTGGATCACGTAATGCTCGGCGATGCCGGCCAGGCGGTGCCAGCGCGTGACGCCGCCGGCCGGTACCCGCACCCGGGCGATCGACACCCCGGGATCGTCCGGATCGTTGAGCAGCTCCGCGATCCAGCAGCCTTCCTCGAACCAGTATTCGTCCTTCGGATCGAATGCACGCAGGCCTGTTTTCATCGTTACTGCACCAGTTGCCATTGACCGAGCGCCATGCGGATTTCCAGCCGCGTGAACCAGCCGGCGCGCTTGCCGCGGATGCGGGCCCGCGCCTCCCGGTGCACCGGGTTCTCCAGCAGATAGTTCGGCATGATCACATGGATGACCTTGACCGTGTCGATGCTGGCATCGTGCACGACCTGCCGCACCGGCCCCCACTTGAACCCGTAGGCTTCGCGCATGTCCGGCGGGATCGACGCCGTGGTGACCAGCTTGTTGTATTTCATCGGCAGCCACATCAGCACGTTGTGCGAGCCGTACAGGAACTGCGCCAGCTCCCTGGCCGCCGGTGTCACCACGATCTGCCCGCTGGCCCGCATCCGGTCGCAGTACGCCATCATGGCATTCCAGTCTGCCGGCAGGATGTCCTCCGGCAGGCCGAACAGGAAGGCGAACAGTTTCGTTTCCTCGTAGAAGCGGTCCTTGTCTTCGGGGCTGACCGGCCCGTTCATGAGCTCGTAGGCCATCATCATGGATTCCCACATGGTGGCGTGCACCCACAGCATGGCCTGCGCCTCGTTGGCGCGGTACTCGCTGCCCTCGGCGAAGGTGCCGGCCCGGTAGGGCATGCGGCCCTGCACATGGTCGTGCAGGGTGCGCACGTCGCGCGCCGCTTGCAGCGCCTGGTCGCGGCTGCCGTACACCATCAGCAGCGCATACATGAAGGTTTCCCGCCCGCGCTCCAGCAGGTTGCGGCGCGACTTCGAGTGCTCGTCGATGCCGGCCGTGACCCAGGGGTGGGAGATGTGCATGAGGATGGCACGGCCGGTCGCCAGGCCACCGGGCTCGATGTAGCGGGTGATGCGCCACATCATCGAGTCCGGCCCGAACAGGCCGACGTTCGGGTCCGGCACCTTGCCGTGCACTTTTTCCAGCTGCCGCTCGAAGGCCTCCCGGGTGATCCAGGCCGGCTCGAAGTCCGGAGGGGTGCTTTCCGCCGGCGCAGGCAGGTCAGGGGCGCCGGTTTCCGCCCGCAGGTGACCGGCCGGACAGGCCAGCAGGAAGGAGCAGGCCAGCAGGAGGGCCGGAACCATGCGCATGCGGGCAGGAATCCTGTTGTTGTGCTGTCCGGACTCTGGCCGAGGCCCCGGGCCGGGGTCAATGCAGCGCCGCCGGCCGCCGTGAAAGACCGGAAAGCCAGCCGGAACGGCCGTTGGGATGCCCGTGCCGCCTTGCTAGACTTGCCGGCCTTCCCGTCCGCTCCCAAGACCAGACCGCCACGACATGAAAAGCAGCGCCATCCGCCAGGCCTTTCTCGACTACTTCAAGAGCCAGGGGCACGAAGTCGTCGCGTCCAGCTCGCTGATTCCCGGCGACGACCCGACGCTGCTGTTCACCAATGCCGGCATGAACCAGTTCAAGGACTGTTTCCTGGGCCGCGAGAAGCGTTCATACGTGCGTGCCGCCACCTCGCAGAAATGCGTACGCGCCGGCGGCAAGCACAACGATCTGGAAAACGTGGGCTATACCGCCCGCCACCACACCTTCTTCGAGATGCTGGGCAACTTCAGCTTCGGCGACTACTTCAAGAAGGAGGCCATCCCGTTTGCCTGGGAATTCCTCACCAGCCCGAAGTGGCTGGGTATCCCGAAAGAGAAGCTGACCGTCACCATCTACCACGACGACGACGAGGCCTACGCCATCTGGGCCAACGTGGTCGGCGTGCCGCCGGAGCGCATCATCCGCATCGGCGACAACAAGGGCGCGAAGTACGCCTCCGACAACTTCTGGACCATGGGCGACACCGGCCCCTGCGGCCCCTGCACGGAAATCTTCTACGACCACGGCCCGCACATCTGGGGCGGCCCGCCGGGTTCGCCGGAGGAAGACGGCGACCGCTACATCGAGATCTGGAACGTCGTGTTCATGCAGTTCGACCGTCAGCCGGACGGCACGCTGGTGCCGCTGCCGAAGCCGGCGGTGGATACCGGCATGGGTCTGGAGCGTATCTCGGCGGTGATGCAGAAGGTGCACGCCAACTACGAGATCGACCTGTTCGTGGCCCTGATCGACGCCGCGCAGAAACTCACCGGCGCTGCGGACCGCGAGGACAAGTCGCTGCGGGTGATCGCCGACCACATCCGCTCCGGCGGCTTCCTGATCGCCGACGGCGTGACGCCGTCCAACGAGGGCCGGGGCTACGTGCTGCGCCGCATCATCCGCCGCGCGTTGCGCCACGGGCACAAGCTGGGCGTTTCGAAGCCCTTCTTCCACAAGTTGTACGCGACACTGGTCGCGCAGATGGGCGAGGCCTACCCGGAACTGAAATCCGAGCAGGCGCGCGTGGAGAAGACGCTGCTGGCCGAGGAAGAGCAGTTCGCCCGCACGCTGGATACCGGGATGAAGATCCTGGAGGCGGACATTGCCGCGCTGCAGGGTGGCAAGGTGATCTCCGGCGCCACCGTCTTCAAGCTGTACGACACTTACGGTTTCCCGGCTGACCTTACCGCCGACATCGCCCGCGAGCGCGGCCTGACCATCGACCAGGCCGGCTTCGATGCGGCGATGGAGCAGCAGAAGCAGCAGGCGCGTGCCGCCGGCAAATTCACCGCCGACTACCACGACAAGCTGGAAGTCGACGGCATGACCGAGTTCCGCGGCTACGAGCAGACCGAGGACAGCAGCAGGATCGTGGCGCTGTTCAGGGCCGGCGCAAAGGTGGACGAACTGAAGGCCGGCGAGGAGGGCGTGGTCGTGCTCGACCACACGCCGTTCTATGCCGAGTCCGGTGGCCAGGTGGGTGACACCGGCACGCTGACCGGCGGCAACGGTGCTTTCGATGTCGCCGACACCACGAAAAAACAGGGCGCCTTCCTGCATCTGGGCAAGGTGAAACTCGGTGTCCTGAGGACCGGCGATGCGCTCACCGCCCGTGTCGACGTGGCCCGTCGCGACCGCATCCGTGCCAACCACTCGGCCACCCACCTGATGCACGCCGCGCTGCGCCAGGTGCTGGGCACGCACGTGGTGCAGAAAGGCTCGCTGGTCGGCCCCGACTACCTGCGTTTCGACTTCGCGCACGGCGCCGCCGTCACCGACGCCGAGAAGCAGCAGATCGAGGACATCGTCAACGCCCAGATCCGTGCCAACGCCGAAGTACAGACCGAGCTGATGAACATCGATGCGGCGCGCGCCAAGGGCGCCATGGCGCTGTTCGGCGAGAAGTACGACAACACCGTGCGCGTGCTCAGCATGGGCACGGACAACTTCTCCATCGAGCTCTGCGGTGGCACCCATGCCCGCCGCACCGGTGACATCGGCTTCTTCCGCATCACCGCCGAGGGCGGCGTGGCCGCGGGTGTGCGCCGCATCGAGGCGGTGACCGGCGAGGGCGCGCTGGCCTACGACCGCTCGCTGGAAGCTGACCTCAACACCATCGCCGGCCTGCTGAAGTCCGGCCGCGGTGGCCTCACCGACAAGGTGAAACAGGTGGTCGAGCGCACGCGCGAGCTGGAAAAGGAAATCGACAAGCTCAAGCAGCGGCTGGCTACCGGTGGCGGTACCGATCTCACGGCAAAGGCCATCGATGTCGGCGGCGTGAAGCTGCTGGCCGAACTGGTCGAGGACGTGGACGCGAAGGCATTGCGTGCCTCCATCGACCAGCTGCGCGACAAGCTGAAGTCCGCGGTGGTGGTGCTGGGCACGGTGGCCGAGGGCAAGGTGACCCTGGCCTGCGGTGTCACCCCGGATCTCACCGGCAAGGTGAAGGCCGGCGAGCTGGTGGGTGCCATTGCGGTGCACGTGGGCGGGCGGGGAGGGGGCAAACCCGACTTTGCCCAGGCCGGCGGACAGGATGCGGCGGGTCTGCCCGCCGCACTGGCCGCGGCGAAGGCGTTCGTCCAGGGCAAGGTCGGCTGACCGTTGCGCAGCCGGTACTGCCGTGCTGGATCGCTCAGACGTTTATCGCAGTCGGGGTGCGTGTTCGTACGCTATTCCCTGTACGCCGGTTCCTGTTGTCTAATAGCGCGCCCCTCGTGGGCGCCCGCTGCCAGTCACTCCCACGTATCACGTCCCTGAAGCCTTATGGCGCTTATTGTCCAGAAGTACGGCGGCACCTCGGTCGGCTCCGTCGACCGCATCGAAAAAGTTGCCGAGAAAGTGAAGTCGTTCCGTGACCAGGGCCACGATATGGTGGTTGTGGTTTCCGCGATGACAGGCGAGACCAACCGCCTGATCGATCTGGCGAAACAGATCACGCCCGATCCGGACAAGCGCGAACTGGACCAGATGGTGTCCACCGGCGAGCAGGTGACCATTGCCCTGCTGGCGCTGGCACTGCAGAAGCGCGGTGTGCCGGCGGTGTCGTTCACCGGCTTCCAGGTCGCCGTGAAAACCGACAATGCCTATGCCAAGGCGCGCATCCTCGAGATCGACGACGCGCGCATGCGCGCCGAACTCAAGGCCGGCAAGGTCGTCGTGGTCGCCGGTTTCCAGGGCATCGATGCCGGCGGCAACATCACCACGCTGGGCCGCGGCGGTTCCGACACCACCGGTGTGGCGCTGGCGGCAGCCCTCAAGGCCGACGAGTGCCAGATCTATACCGATGTGGACGGCGTCTACACCACCGACCCGCGCGTCGAGCCGCGTGCCCGTCGCCTGGACCGCATCACCTTCGAGGAAATGCTGGAAATGGCGAGCCTCGGCTCCAAGGTCCTGCAGATCCGTTCCGTAGAATTTGCCGGCAAGTACAAGGTTCCCCTGCGCGTCCTGCACAGCTTCCAGGACGGCCCCGGCACGCTGATCACGCTCGATGAGGACACCATGGAAGCGCCACTGATTTCCGGTATCGCCTTCACCCGCGACGAAGCCAAGTTCACCCTGCGCGGCGTGCCCGACAAGCCGGGCATTGCCTCCCACATCCTCGGCCCGGTCGGCGAGGCCAATGTGGAAGTGGACATGATCGTGCAGAACGTCGGTACCGACGGCAGCACCGATTTCACCTTCACGGTCGCCCGCGGCGAGTTCCAGAAGGCCCAGCGCGTGCTGGAGAAGGTGCAGAAGGACCTCGGTGCCCGCGAGCTGATGGCGGACGACCGCATCGCCAAGGTGTCGCTGGTCGGGGTGGGCATGCGCTCGCACGCTGGCGTGGCGGCCCGCATGTTCAAGACGCTGGCTGGCGAGAACATCAACATCCAGATGATCTCCACCAGCGAGATCAAGATTTCGGTCATCATCGACGAGAAGTACCTCGAACTGGCGGTGCGTGCGCTCCACGCCGCGTTCGAGCTGGACAGGAAGCCCTGATACCAAGGGGAGACACCGGTTCAGGGAGAAAGGGAAGCAAGGGGGAAGGGACGCAGCGCATCCACAGGCAGTACGGTTCCGGCGGAAGGCCACTTCGCCGTCGGTACCATGAACAGGAGATACGCTCATGCTCATCTTGACCCGCAGGGTCGGCGAGACACTGATGATCGGTGACCAGGTCACTGTCACGGTGCTCGGCGTGAAGGGAAACCAGGTCCGCCTGGGAGTGAATGCGCCAAAGGAAGTGGCCGTGCACCGCGAGGAGATCTATCGCCGGATCCAGACCGAGAAGTCCGGCGACGGCAACGGTCACGAGGGGGCCTGACGCCGGGCCCCGACGGTTTGATACGGTGCGGCCGGCTGTCTCCCCGGCATGGCGGCACCAGAACGAAAAATCCCGGGCATGCCCGGGATTTTTCGTTTCGGGGCAGGCCTGGCGGCGGCCCCGGAAGGGTCTGGCGGAGAAGGAGGGAGTCGAACCCTCGATACGGGTTTAAGCCCATATACTCCCTTAGCAGGGGAGCCCCTTCGGCCACTCGGGCACTTCTCCGGAAGGCGCGCATGATACTGGAATTCGGCGCCCGGGAGCACCCGATGTGATTGCCTCCGGGGGGCCGGAGGCCGGCGTGCTTCATCCTTGACGCCCCCCGGCACGGTCACGATAATGCGCGCCTCCCGCACAGGCGGGTTTCTGCAGCACCACGCGCCCGTAGCTCAGTTGGATAGAGTACCTGGCTACGAACCAGGTGGTCGGGAGTTCGAATCTCTCCGGGCGCGCCATCTTCAAAACGCCGGCTTTTGCCGGCGTTTTTCATTCCGGGGCAGACACAAACAGAAACGCCGGCATGCCGCCGGCGTTTCTGTTTGTGTCTGCCCCGGATCAGGAAGCCGCAAGGCGTTCGCTGAATTCCTGCGGCGTGGAGACTTTCGGGCTTTCCCACTGGTTGCGGGGCAGATCCCGCAGGGCGCCGAACACGACCGCATCGGCATAGCACAGGAAAGCACGTGCATGCTCGCTGTCGCGCATGCGCGCCACCAGCTGGTCGAGTTCACGTTTGGCGCGATGCAGTTCTTCGTCGGCACCGGTCATGGCGGTCTCGTCGTGTCGGTGTGGGTAACGGGCAGGGAGTGCGCGTTTTATAGCACCGGCATCGTGGCGTGTTGATGTCGGCGATGCCGCATGCGATTGCGAATGATACGTATCAGACGAAAAGCTGAGTGGCCCGGACGGGCGGCGCATGACGGCGAAAAAGCAACGAAAACGGGCGGGAAATCGCAGGAATTTGGTGCCCCGGACAGGAATTGAACCTGTGACCTTCCCCTTAGGAGGGGGACGCGCTATCCGCTGTGCCACCGGGGCGTGGGCCGGTATTCTAGGCGGGCCGCACTGCAGTCTCCAAGGCGCGGTCCGCGAGCCGGAGGACTTTCCTTGCCACTGCAGGCACACCTCGATCAGGAAGCACTGCGCGAGCTGCAAGGCGTGCTCGGCGATGATTTTCCCGTGCTGGTCCGGACTTTCCTCGCCGACAGCGATGCCCGGATGTCGGCGCTGCGGGTCGCCGCGGTGACCGGCGATGCCCGTGCCCTGCGGGAAACCGCGCACTCCTTCAAGGGTTCCAGCCTGAACATCGGTGCCCGGCATCTGGCTGCGCTCTGCTATGACGTCGAGCAGTGCGCGCGTGCCGACGATCTGGCCGCCGCCATGGCCCTGCTCACGGAGGTGGATGCCGAGCTGAAGCTGGTGGCCACCCTGCTGGCGGTGGATCCGCGCAGTCACTGAACCCGCCCGGGGCCGGGGGCAGCGCAGGGGCTGCACGCTATACTCGTGGCCCGCCAATCCGGGCCTGCCCGAACCGATGTCCGAACTTCCCTTCCTGCAAGCCGGTGGACTGCTGGCCGTCCGAGATGCCCGGCCGTTGTTCCGGGATCTGGCGGTCAGTCTGCGTGCCGGCGAGGTGCTGCGGGTGGAAGGCCCGAACGGGGCCGGCAAGACCACCCTGCTGCGCGTCCTATGTGGCCTGGACCAGGACTTCGAGGGCGAGCTGCGTTTCCCGGCGGCGGACTCGGCCGGCCGCCCCTGGCGCGAGGATTTCCTGTATCTGGGGCACCTGCCCGGCCTGAAGCCGGCGCTGACGGCGCGGCAGAACCTGGACTGGCTGACCCGGCTGCGCGGGTTGCCGCTGCGCATGGATGCCGGCGATGCCCTGGCCCGGGTCGGCCTGCGTGGCCATGAAGACCTGCCGGCGGCGGCCCTGTCGGCCGGCCAGCGCCGCCGGGTCGCACTGGCGCGCCTGTATCTGGAGCCGGCGCCGGTCTGGGTGCTGGATGAGCCCTTCACCGCGATCGACCGCGATGGCGTGGCGGCCCTGGAGCAGCTGCTGGCGGCGCACGCGGCCGGTGGCGGTGCCGTGCTGCTGACCACGCACCACGCACTGGCCGGCGTGCCGGCGCGCAGCCTGACGCTGGGAGCCGCGGCATGAGTGCGTTTGCTGCCGTGTTCCGCCGCGACCTTGCCCTGGCCTGGCATGCGCGCGGCGACCTGGTGAATCCGCTCGGTTTTTACCTGATGGTGGTGGCGTTGTTCCCGCTGGGCATGAGTCCGGAACCGGCGCTGCTGGCACAGATCGGTCCCGGGCTGGTCTGGGTGGCGGCGCTGCTGGCCGTGCTGCTGTCGCTGGAATCGCTGTTCCGCGCCGACCGCGACGACGGTTCGCTGGAGCAGATGCTGATGTCGCCGCAGCCGCTGCCCCTGCTGGTGCTGGCGCGCGTGGCGGCGCATGTGCTGACGGTGGGTTTGCCGCTGGTGATCGTCACGCCGGTGCTGGCGGTGATGCTGGGCATTGACGGTGATGCACGGGTCGCGCTGCTGGGCAGCCTGCTGCTGGGTGTGCCGGTGCTGTGCATGGTCGGCGCAATCGGCGCCGCGCTCACTGCCGGTATCGCGCGCGGCGGTATGCTGGTGGCGCTGATCGTGTTGCCGCTGTACGTGCCGGTGCTGGTGTTCGGCGCCGGTGCGGCCTGGAGCGCGGCGATCGGCATGCCGTACGCGGGCCAGCTTGCGGTGCTCGGCGCGTTGCTGGCGTTGTCGACGGCGCTGGCACCTTTTGCGATTGCCGGTGCGCTGCGCATCGGCGGGAGTCAATGACAATGGCAACAAGCATGTGGAACTGGCTGGAGCGCCTCTGGCACCGTCTGGGCTCGCCACGGCATTTCCATGAACTGAGTGGCAGCTGGCTGCCATGGATCGCGGTGCCGGCCGTGCTGCTGTGCAGTGGCGGCCTGGCGTGGGGCCTGCTGTGTGCGCCGCCGGATTACCAGCAGGGCCACAGCTTCCGCATCATCTACGTGCATGTGCCGGCGGCAAGCCTTGCGCTCACCGGTTACTTCGCGATGGCGGTGGCCGGCG
>JBMOOO010000004.1:130076-173939 GCA_049324475.1 Pseudomonadota bacterium
ACATCCCGATCATCAAGTACTCGGTGGAATGGTGGAACACGCTGCACCAGCCGGCCACGTTCAGGCTGACGGAAAAGCCGGCCATGGCGCCGGAAATGTACCTGCCGCTGATCGTGTGTGCGCTCGGCTTCTATCTGCTGTTTGCGCTGGTGGTGCTGCTGCGCACGCGCAATATCGTGCTGGAACGCGAGGCCGGCGCCCGCTGGGTGCGCGAGCTGGCAACCGGTGCCGCGAAGACAGAGGGCCGCTGATATGGTGTTCGAGAACATGGACCAGCTGCTGCACATGAACGGCCACGGTGCCTACGTATGGGCATCCTACGGTGTGGCGGTGTTGGCGTTGATCGCGCTGGTGGTGATGCCGGTGCTGCGGCAGAAAAAACTGCTGGCCGACATCGCCCGGCAGGCGCGCCGCGACGGTGCACGGCCATTGCATGACGAAGAGGGGAAATACTGATGCATCCGGTTCGCCGGCAACGGCTGCTGATCGTTCTGGGCGCGCTGGCGCTGGTCGGTGTGGCGGTGGCGCTCACCGCCTGGGCGCTGCGCGAGAATCTCAACGCGTTCTATACGCCGGCCGATGTGGCGGCGGGCAAGGCGCCGGTCGATCGCCGTATCCGCGTCGGGGGGCTGGTGGTGACCGGTTCGGTGCAGCGCGCCACGGACTCGCTGCATGTGGAATTCGTGCTCACCGACGGCAAGGGTGAGGTGAAGGTCGTTCACGACGGCATCCTCCCGGACCTGTTCCGCGAAGGGCAGGGCATCCTCGCCACCGGCAGGCTGGCCGCTGACGGCCGTTTCGCTGCCGAGGAGATCCTCGCCAAGCACGACGAGAACTACATGCCGCCGGAAGTGAAGGATGCGCTGGAGAAAGCCGGTCACCCCGGTGCCGGCGCAGTCCCGGCGCCGCCGGCCGTGCAGGAAGGGAACAGCGCGCCGTGACTGCAGAGAATGTGCAGCCGGAACAGCCCGGCATTTTCCGCAACGGTTTTCGCCACTTCCACATGCTCGAATACCGCCTCGCGGCCGGCACCACCCGTGCCGCGCTGCTGCAGGCGTTGCGCGCCGGCCTGACGCCGGACGGCGACACCCTGGCCACGGTGGCGGCTTTTGGTGCCGCCTGGACGCAGACGCTGGGTGGTGACGTGCCCGTGTTCGAGCCGTTCCGCGAGGTGCACGGCCGTGACGGCTTCACCATGCCGGCCACGCACGCGGACCTGATGCTCTGGCTGCAGGGCAGTGACACCGACGTGTTGTTCGATGCCGTGCACAGGCTGCACGGCGCGCTGGCCCCGCTGGGCGAGGCCACGCTGGACCTGCCCTGCTTCACGTATCACGACTCGCGCGATCTCACCGGCTTCGTGGACGGCATCGGCAATCCGCAGGGCAGGGCCGCGCGCCATGCCGCACGGGTTCCGGACGGGCAGCCCGGTGCCGGTGGCAGTTTCGTGCTGACCCAGCGCTGGGTACATGACCTCACGGCTTTCCATGCGCTGCCGGTGGCGGCCCAGGAGGCGGTGATCGGCCGCACGAAGGCGGATGCCGAAGAATTCGATGAGGCGCGCATGCCGAAGGATGCGCACGTGGCGCGTACCGACCTCAAGATCGACGGCGAGGCGATGAAGATCTGGCGCCGCAGCATGCCGTACGGCACGGCCCGCGAACACGGGCTCTATTTCCTGGCCTTCAGCTGCCGCCCCGGCCGTTACGACGTGCTGCTGCAGAGCATGGCCGGCAACGGTCAGGGCGGTATCCGTGACCGGCTCACCGACTTCTCCAGGCCGGTCACCGGCGGCTACTGGTACGCGCCGGCGCAGGCCCGGCTGGCGGCGTGGCTGGCGGCGCCCTGAGGATCGGGGTCGCACCATTTTGTAGCCTCGTCGGACAATTGGACTGAAAGCCCGGGGCTGGGCTACAGTTGCCCGACAGTCCGTCAGCGACCCCGTCAGCATGTCCTCCTTCAAAGCCCAGGAAAGCCTCTCCGAACAGATCGCCCAGCATCTGGCCCGCCAGATCATCCACGGCGACCTGCTGGCCGGCGACCGCATCCAGGAGCTGCGCATTGCCGGCGAGCTGGAGGTCAGCCGTGGTTCGGTGCGCGAGGCGCTGCTGATCCTGGAGCGCTGGCACCTGATCGACATCCTTCCGCGGCGTGGCGCCGTGGTGAAGGACATGTCGGAAGAGCATGTGCGCTCGCTGTACGAGATCGTGAACCTGCTGTTCGGCTTCGTGGCCGAGAAAGCCATGGGCCGCTTCCAGGAGGACGAGCTGGCGCCCTTCATCGAGCTGATCCGCGTCATGCAGACGCAGGTGGCGGCCCGCCAGGTGGACGAATTCCACGAGTCGGCCTTCCAGTTCCTGATGCAGGCCACCCGTTTCTCCGGCAACAGTTTCATCGAGGAGATCCTCGACAACGTGCAGCCGGCCATCCGCCGTGCCTTCTACCTTGCCCTGCACATCAACCGGGACGAAATGCAGGAATCGCTGGCGTTCTTCAAGGCGCTGATCGAGAGCCTGCTGCAGCAGGACGCCGAGGCGGCCCGCGAGGTCATCGGCGAGTTCGTCGACCACCAGCGTGACCTCGTGCTGGAGTCCATCATGCGGGCCCGGCAGGTCGAGGAAGCCTGGAACCAGCGGCACCGTCGCTCATGATCACTGCTGCCACCGACCGTTTCTGTGCCTTCCTGCGCGAGCGCGCGGGGATGCCGTCCGTCCTGTGGTTCTTTGCCGTCATCTTCCTGCTGTCGGAAGTGTCGATCCTGGTGATGGTGGCGCCGGTGGGCATGGACCTTTTCCTGGCCCTGCAGACCACGCTGTCGCCGGACACCTTTGCCGCGCTGGTGGCGGACCTGTACCGGCGCGGGGCGGTCGAGTCCTACCTCGGGCACTTCTATTACGACTTCCTGCACCCGGTCTGGTACGCGACCCTGCTGGCCCTGCTGCTGGCCCGGGCCATGAACCGGCTGGCCCTGCCGGCCGCCGGCAACCGCTGGCTGCTGCTGCCTTTCCTGGCCGGCCTGCTGGACCTGGTCGAGAACAGCCTGCACATCTACATGGTGGTCGATACCGCCAACATCGCGCCCCCGCTGGTCCTGCTGGCGAACGGGTCGGCACTGGCCAAGTGGGCCCTGATCGGGGTCTGCTCGGTCGCAGTCCTAGTGTTGTTCGCCCGGCGCAGACACAACGGATAGTGTCCGGCGCTAGTGCCGGACCGGGTCCCGTCCGCTACACTTCCGCCTCATCGTGCCGGGGGTATCCGGGCCGGCCGGGAAGGCCGGCAAGCAGCCCCGGCGGGCCTGCCGGGGCGCCCTGACCCCGGTGTCCGAGCCAGGGATCAGAACGACAAACCATGCGCCTGAAGAGCATCAAGCTGGTCGGCTTCAAGTCTTTCGTTGACCCGACCGTCACCACCTTTCCGGACAACCTGGCGGCCATCGTCGGCCCGAACGGCTGTGGCAAGTCCAACATCATCGACGCCGCCCGCTGGGTGATGGGCGAGATCTCCGCCAAGCACCTGCGCGGCGAGAGCATGGCGGACGTCATCTTCAACGGCTCCACCGCGCGCAAACCGGTGGCGCAGGCCTCGGTCGAGCTGGTGTTCGACAACTCCGACGGCCAGCTGGGCGGTGAGTACGCGAAGTACGCCGAGATCTCGGTGAAGCGCCAGGTCACCCGCGACGGCCAGTCCAACTACTACCTGAACGGCACCAAATGCCGGCGCAAGGACATCACCGACATCTTCCTCGGTACCGGTCTCGGTCCGCGCAGCTACGCCATCATCGAGCAAGGCATGATCTCGCGCCTGGTCGAGGCCAAGCCGGACGACCTGCGCAACACCATCGAGGAAGCGGCCGGCATTTCCCGCTACAAGGAGCGCCGCAAGGAAACCGAATCGCGCATGCGTCGCACGCGCGAGAACCTGGAGCGGCTGTCCGACCTGCGCGAGGAGCTGGAGCGGCAGCTGTCGCACCTGCAGCGCCAGGCCGCTGCAGCCGAGCGCTACAAGCAGCTGCGCGAGGAAGAGCGCACGGTCAAGGCACAGTTGCACGCGCTGCGCTGGCAGGGCATCGATGCCACGGTCGGCGAACGCGAGGCCGCCATCCGCGAACTGGAAGTGAAGCTGGAAGCGCAGATCGCCGAGCAGCGCCGGGTGGAAGCCGAGATCGAGAAATACCGTGAGGCCAACCACGACCTGATCGAGGCCTTCAACGAAGTGCAGGCCCGTTTCTACGGGCTGGGGGCCGACATTGCACGGGTGGAAACCCGCATCGACAGCCTGCGCCAGCAGCACGCCCAGTACTCGGCGGAACTGCAGCAGGCCGAGCGCAACCGCCAGGAAATGGCCGACCACCTGGCCAAGGATCGCGAGGGCATCGAGGAAATCGCCGCCCTGATGATCGAGCTGGAGCCGGAATTCGAACGCCTGAAGATGGCCGACGAGGCGTCCTCCGATGCCGCGGCCGAAGCCGAAGAGCGCATGCAGCAGTGGCAGCTGTCCTGGGACACCTTCAGCCAGGGCGCTGCCGCGCCGCAGCAGCGGGCACAGGTCGAGCAGTCGCGCATCCAGCATCTGGAGAAATCCATCCGCATGCTGGATGACCGCATCGAGCGGCTGGAGCAGGAAAGGAAGTCGCTGACCGCCGGCCCGCTGGCGCAGGAAGTCGAGAATCTGCTGCGGCAGACCGCCGAGCTGCAGGCCCGCATCGACCAGCAGCAGGCGCGCGCCGACGAGACCGGTTCGGCGATCAACCGCCAGCGCGACGAGAACAACCGCATCAGCACCGAGCTGGACAGCCGGCGTGGCGAGATGCAGTCGCTGCGTGGTCGCCATGCCTCGCTGGAAGCGCTGCAGCAGGCGGCAGCCGGCGACGTGAAGGGCGGCGTGACCGAATGGCTGCGCGAGCGCCGCCTCGACAACCGCAAGCGTCTGGCCGACAGCATCGAGGTCGATGGCGGCTGGGAGAAGGCGGTCGGCACCGTGCTGGGCGACACCCTGCAAGCGGTGTGCGTGGACGGCCTGGACCCGCTGGCCGGTGTGCTGGGCGGTGTGCAGCACGGCCATCTGGTGCTGATCGAGAACCGCGCCGCCGGCGGCGATGCCGGCAGCCGTTTTCCGCGTCTGGCCGACAAGGTACGTGCCTCCGGTGTCGATGTGCGCGGCCTGCTGGCCGGCATCTATGTCACCGATACCCTGGCCGATGCGCTGAAGAAACGCAGCGAGCTGTCTGCCGGCGAATCCATCGTCACCCGCGACGGCATCTGGATCGGCGCCAACTGGCTGCGCGTGACCGGCGAAAAGGACGCAGCCAGCGGCCTGATTGCGCGCAAGCAGGAACTGGAACAGCTGGACGAGCGCATCGCCGAAGCCGATGCGGTGATCGCCGAGCTGGCGGAGAAACTGTCGGCCGGTCGCGAGAAACTGCGCGAACTGGAGCAGGGTCGCGAACAGGTCCAGCGCGACATGGCGACGCTGAACCGGGAATCGAGCAATCTCGGCGCGGAAGTGAGTGCGCGGCAGGTGCGGCTGGAGCAGTTCACCGCCCGGCGCGAGCGCATCGAGCGCGAGCTGGCCGAGGCGCAGCGTCAGCAGGGCGAGGAGCGTGACCAGATCAGCGAGTCGCGCAATGCCCTGCAGGGTGCCGTCGATGCGATGGAAGGTTCATCGAAAGAGCGCGAGGATCTGCTGCGCCGGCGCGACGAACTGCGTGCCCGTCTGGACGAGGCCCGTCAGAAGGCGCGGCACGACCGTGACGCCGCGCATCGCAAGGAGCTGGAAATCCAGGGCATGAAGACCCGGCAGACCTCGCTGCAGCAGGGTCTGGACCGCCTGGCCATGCAGGTGCGTCAGCTGGAAGAGCGGCGCAACTATCTCGAGACGCAGCTGTCGGGCGGCAACGATCCGGCGGCGGAAGCGAAAGCCCAGCTGGAAGAGCTGCTGGGCAAGCGCGCCGAAGTGGAAGAAGAACTGCGCGGTGCCCGCCGCAAGGTCGAGGGTGTCGAGCACGACCTGCGGGAACTGGAGCAGCAGCGCTCGCGCTTCGAGCAGGGTGCGCTGGTGGTGCGCACCAACCTCGAACAGCAGCGTATGGAATGGCAGGGTCTGCAGGTGCAGCGCACCACCATTCTCGAACGTCTGCGCGAGGCGGAGGTGACCATCGAGGACGTGCTGGCCGGCATGCCGGCCGGTGCCAACGAGCCGGAATGGGCGCAGCGCGCCGAGGATCTGGCGCAGAAGATCGTGCGGCTCGGCCCGATCAACCTCGCGGCCATCGACGAATACGCGGCACAGAGCGAGCGCAAGACCTACCTCGATGCGCAGAACGCGGATCTGGAAGAAGCGCTCAAGACCCTGGAGAACGCGATCCGCAAGATCGACCGGGAGACCCGCACCCGCTTCAAGGAAACCTTCGACAAGATCAACAAGGGGCTGCAGGACCTGTTCCCGAGGGTGTTCGGTGGCGGTCACGCCTATCTCGAACTCACCGGCGAGGATCTGCTGGAAACCGGCGTGGCCATCATGGCGCGCCCGCCCGGCAAGAAGAACAGCACCATCCACCTGCTGTCCGGCGGCGAGAAGGCACTGACCGCGCTGTCGCTGGTGTTCTCCATCTTCCAGCTCAACCCGGCACCGTTCTGCATGCTGGACGAGGTGGACGCGCCGCTGGACGACGCCAACGTCGGCCGTTACTGCAATCTGGTGCGCAGCATGAGCGACAAGGTGCAGTTCATCTACATCACCCACAACAAGATCGCGATGGAAATGGCCAGCTCGCTCATGGGCGTGACCATGCACGAGCCGGGCGTGTCGCGCCTGGTGGCGGTGGATGTCGACGAAGCGGCGGAACTGGCAGCGGTCTGACGCGGCAGGAGGCAGGGCGAGGTGGAAACCGGCACGATACTGATGGCGTTGGGCGGGTTGCTGGTACTCGCTGCCATCGCATTCATTGCGTGGCGTGTGCTGAACCCGAAGGCGCCGCCGGTGCCGAATCTGCGCAGCCCGCGGCAGATCATCGAGGACTTCAACCCGGAACTGCCGGCCGGCGGTGCCCGGGTGATCCGCCGCGAGCCGCGGGTCGATTCCCGGACGGAAACCGTCCCTGCCGCACCGGCACCCGAGCCGGTGCCCGTGGTGCGCAAGGTCGAGCAGACCGACATGTTCGGCGATGTCGAGATTCCGGCTGCCGAGCCGGCACCGGCACGGGAAATCCAGTCACGCGGTGAGCTGCCGCGCCGCGAGCCGCCGCTGGGCGGCGGTCTGCTGCGCGACCGTGAGCCGCCGCGCCGCACCGAACCGGCACCGGAGGCGAAACGTTCCGCGCCGGAAGAAGTGGTGGTGGTGCATGTGATGGGCGGCGAAGCGCGCATTGCCGGCAAATCGCTGCTGCAGTCTGTGCTGGACTGCGGGCTGCGTTTCGGCGAGTACAACATTTTCCACCGCTACGAGAGCGGTGCCCACGATGCCGCCGCCATGTTTTCCATGGCCAATGCCGTCGAGCCGGGCGTGTTCGATCTCGATGCCATGGAAAGCCAGACCTATGTCGGCGTGAGCTTCTTCCTGATGCTGCCGGGGCCCAACAGCAAGCAGGCGCTGGATCTGATGATCGAGGCCGCGCGTCGCGTGGCCCGCGATGTCGGCGGCGAGCTGCACGACCAGCAGCACAGCGTGCTGACCGTGCAGACTGCCGAGCACCTGCGCCAGCGGGTGATGGAATTCGAACGGCGCCGGCTGGCCCAGCAACGGGTGAACGGCTGAGCCGATGACGACCGGGGATCTGTTTTCTCCCGACGCCGAACCCATGTCTCCGCCCGGTCCTGCCGCCGAGGCAGCACGCCTGCGCAAACAGCTGGCCGACTGGAGCCACCGCTATTACGTGCTGGATGATCCCTCGGTGCCGGACGCCGAGTACGACCGGGCCTTTCATCGCCTGAAGCAGATCGAGCATGAACATCCGGAGCTGGTGACGCCGGATTCCCCGACGCAGCGCGTCGGGGAGAAACCGGCATCCGGTTTTGCCGAGGTGAAACACGCATTGCCCATGCTGTCCCTGGACAACGTGTTCAGTGACGACGAAGCCCGCGATTTCGACCGCCGCGTTCGCGAACGTCTGGGGGAAGCCGTGGCCGGCGTGAGCTACAACTGCGAGCCCAAGCTGGACGGCATCGCGCTCAGCGTCCTGTACGAGGATGGCCTGCTGGTGCGCGCGGCCACCCGGGGTGACGGCTACACCGGCGAGGACATCACGCTCAACGTGCGCACCATTCCCTCCGTGCCCCTGCACCTGCGGGGAGACGGCTGGCCACGCCGGCTGGAGGTGCGCGGCGAGGTCCTGCTGCCGCGCGCCGGTTTCGAGGCCGTGAACCGGCGCCAGCTGGAGGCGGGCGAGAAAACCTTCGTCAATCCGCGCAACGCCGCGGCCGGCAGCCTGCGTCAGCTGGACCCGAAGATCACCGCGTCGCGCCCGCTGGTGCTGTATGCCTACGGCGTCGGTGCGGTGGAAGGCGGCGAGCTGCCGGCACGCCATCACGACATCCTGCTGCGCCTGCGCGACTGGGGTTTCCGGGTCAACGAGCACATTGCCGTGGCCGATGGCATCGAACAGGCACTGGCGTATTTCCATCGTCTCGAACAACTGCGGCCGGCGCTGCCCTACGAGATCGACGGCATTGTCTACAAGGTCAACGACCTCGCCCTGCAGGAAAAGCTCGGTTTCGTTTCCCGCGCGCCCCGCTGGGCCACGGCCCACAAGTTTCCGGCCCAGGAAGAACTCACCGAACTGCTGGACGTGGAGTTCCAGGTCGGCCGCACCGGCGCGATCACACCGGTGGCGCGCCTGAAACCGGTGTTCGTCGGCGGTGTGACGGTCAGCAACGCGACGCTGCACAACATGGACGAAGTGGCGCGCATGGACATCCGCATCGGCGACACGGTGATCGTGTACCGGGCCGGTGACGTCATTCCGAAGGTGGTCGGCGTGGTGGTGGACCGCCGTCCGGCCGGCGCGCGCGCGCCGGTGCTGCCGACGCAGTGCCCGGTCTGCGGTTCGCCGGTGGAAAAACCGGAGGGCGAGGCGATCGCGCGCTGTACCGGCGGCCTGCGCTGCCCGGCACAGCGCAAGGAAGCGATCCGGCACTATGCCTCCCGGCTGGCCATGAACATCGACAAGCTGGGCGAGAAGATCATCGACCAGCTGGTGGACAGCGGCCGGGTGAAATCCCTGCAGGACATCTACACGCTCACCATGCCGGAGCTGGCGGACATGGAACGCATGGGCGAGAAGTCTGCGCAGAATCTGGTCGACGCCATCGAGCGCAGCAAGGGCACCACGCTGCAGCGTTTCCTGTATGCGCTGGGCATCCGCGAGGTCGGCGAAGCAACTGCGCTGGCGCTGGCCCGGCATTTCGGCCGGCTGGAGAACCTGCTGGTGGCCGACGAGGCCCGTTTGCAGCGGGTGCCGGATGTGGGGCCGGTGGTGGCGGCAGCGATTGCGGGATTTTTCCGGGAGCCGCACAACCGCGACGTGGTTGCGGCACTGCAGGCGGCCGGGGTGCACTGGCCGGAATCCGATCCGGTGGAGCTGCCGGCGGCATTGCCGCTGGCCGGCAAGACCTTCGTACTGACCGGCACGCTGTCATCCATGGGCCGCGACGAGGCGAAAGCGAAGCTGCAGGCGCTGGGCGCGAAAGTGAGCGGCAGCGTGTCGAAGAAAACGGCCGTCGTGGTGGCCGGGGAAGAGGCCGGTTCCAAGCTGGATGCCGCGCGCGAGCTGGGCGTGGACGTGTGGGATGAAGCCCGCTTCCTGGCCTTCCTGGAGGAGCAGGGCGCATGAGGCGCGGACTGCGTCTGGCCCTGGCGGCACTGGCGGTCCTGCTGCTGGCCGGCTGCGCCGGCGCGCCGCCGCGCAATGTCGAGAACATCTGCGCCATCTTCGAGGAAAAGCAGGGCTGGTTCATGGAGGACTGGTTCGACGAGGCCGAAGAGGCCGAAGAACACTGGCGCATCCCGATTCCGGTCATGATGGCGACCCTGTACCAGGAATCGAAATTCCAGGCGAAGGCAAAGCCGCCGCGCAAACGCATCCTGTGGATCATCCCCTGGAAGCGGCCGTCGTCCGCCTACGGTTATGCGCAGGTTCTGGATGAAACCTGGGATGTCTACGTCAGTGACACCGGCAATTCGTTCGCCAACCGAAAGGACTTCGGTGACTCCATCGATTTTGTCGGCTGGTACCACGACCGCAGCGCGAAGAAACTCGGCATTGCCCGCGGCGATGCCCGCAACCTGTATCTGGCCTACCATGAAGGCCACGGCGGCTATTCGCGCGGCACCTGGAAAAACAAGAAGTGGCTGATCGACGTGGCGGCGAAAGTCGACGGCCGTTCGAAAACCTGGGCCGGCCAGCTCGCGAAATGCCGCGACGGGCTGGACGGCTGGTTCTGAGCATGGATCAGGAATCGATAGTCTACGGTTGCATCAAGGACCAGCCCGGCAACAGCGCCGAGCGGGAGCTGCGTTACCGCGCCAACCTGGCGGCCATTGCCGGCTTGCCGGAAGACGACGGTTTTCCGCTGCTGGCGCGGGAAATGTTCGGTTCGTCCGGGCGGGACCTGTTCGAAGGTACCTATCACACCCAGGTGATCCACTTCGGTGCCAGCTACCGGGCCATCGAGTACGAATGGGAGCAGTGGCTGGCGCGTTTCGAGGCGCTGCTGGGCCGCATGTACTGGGTGAATGCCGTGGTGCACCTGCAGACAGAACTCTCCGGCAACCATACGTTCGTCTACGAGCCGAAAGGCGGGATTTTCCGCCCCGGCGACGGCCCGCTGAACGTGCGCTGCGAGTGGGAGCGTGAAACCGTGTTCGGCGCCGCGTACCGGCCGCCGGGCCGGCCTTCGTGACCCTTCGTGCCGGTGGCTGGCCATGATTGAAGTGCCCTGGCAGGACATCGCGCCGGAAACGCTGCAGCGCCTGCTGGAGGAATTCGTCAGCCGCGACGGCACCGATTACGGGGACCAGGAAGTCCCGCAGGAGCGGAAAGTGCAGCAGGTGATGGCGCAGTTGCGGCGCGGTCTGGTGCTGGTGGTGTTCGACGAGGCGAGCGAAAGCGTCAATGTCATGACCCGCGACGATTTCCGGAAGCTGCCGTCGTGATCCACGCCGTGGTGCGGCTCACGGCGGTGCTGTTGCTGTGCCTGTCTGCCCTGGCGCGGGCGGAAACCGAAGTGATTGCCACGCAGCGCCCGGCGGAAGAACTGTTGCCGGTGCTGCAGCCGCTGGCGGCTCCCGATGTGTCCGTGCAGGCCTTCCGCGGTCAGCTGGTGCTGAGCGGCCCGGCGGAGCGCATCGCGCAATTGCGGGCGGTACTGGCACAACTGGATCGCCCGGCCCGGAACCTGCGCGTGAGCGTGCGGCAGCGCGATGCGGCACGCCGCGGGAGCCGCACGCTGGAACACCGGCAGGGGCAGTGGTCCCTGCAGCAACGGACGGAACAGGCCATCGACAATGGCAACCAGCAACTGGTGATGGCGGAAGGTACGGTGGCGATGCTGGCGCTGGACCGGGAGATTCCGGTGCTGACGGTGTTGCCGTCGGGCGCATCCACGACCGCGTTCCTGCCACTGGGCAACGTGCTGGAACTGGAACCGCAGCTGTCCGGCGACCAGGTGCGCCTGGAAATCCGCCAGCGTCAGGCGCGCATGAACGGTGATGTGATCGATGCGGCCGGCGTGCAGTCAGTGCTGATGCTGATGCCGGGCGAGTGGACCGCCCTCGGTGCGGTCGACAGCGCCGGCCGGCAGGCCGGCGATCATGCCGACAGCGGTGGCCGCGTGCGTCTGGAGCAGCGCAGTGCCGCGACGGCGCGGGAATGGCAGGTGATGGTGGAGCTGCTTCCCTGAGCCATCCGGCATTGCGGGATGCCAGGCCCGTCGTTTTCAGGGAGGCGGCAGCAGGCCGCGGCCCGTCAGGACCTCATGCAGGTCACGGGTGAAGGCGGTGACGTCCCGTCCGTCCAGGTGCGAACCGTCGGTGGTCCGGTAACGGGACAGCCGGGGTTCATCGCTGGCGTACAGCGTACGGCCCGGCAGTGCGGCATCGAGGCGGTCCCGGTATGCATGCCGGGGCCAGCGAGCCTGTTCCAGCTCGCGGATCACGCCGTCGGTGGGAAATTCCATGAAGATCACCCGGCCGCCGCGCCGCTCGATGGCGCTCACGTTTTCCTGCATGCGTGCCAGGAATGCATCGAAGCCGGCGCCTTGCCTGGCCGGCAGTGCGGGCAGGGCAGCGCGCACGATCCTTTCTGCATCGGCGACGGTGGCGGCGGTTGCCACGCCGTCGATGTCGGGCGCGTCGCGCCGGATGCGCGCCAGGTAGGCGGAATCGCGTGCGGCATCGCTGGCCATGATCATGCGCCGGCTGCGGTCCGTGAGCGTGGTGACAGGCGAGCCCGTGGCGCGGTTTTCCAGCAGCCGTGTCAGCAACACCGTCGCCGGCAGTTCCGAACCGTACCAGGCCGACAGCGACTGGGCCGCCTGTGCCAGCTGCCGGTCCAGCCAGCCCGAGGGCGATCCGGTGCGGTAGTGCCGTTGCCAGTGCGCAACCCAGGCGCTGGCGCGTTCGTCTTTCGGCAACTGCAACGTCATCTGGGCACCCAGGAGTGCCACCAGCACGTCGCCGCGGAAATGCTCGTCACGGGCGAGATCGGCCAGTACCGGCACGAAAGGCTCGCCGTCGATGGCCAGTTGCACCACCGGCCGCGCCGAGAGCCTGGCCAGTTCTGCGGTGTCCACGCCCAGCAGCATGCGCGACGATCCGACCAGCACCAGCGGATGCGTGCCGGGTTCGCTGGCGCGTGCCCGGTGGAAGGCCCAGAGATCCTGGTTATCGACGACGCCGACATGCAGTCCGTGCTGCCGCACCTGCCAGTCGAGCGCGGCAAACGCAAGCAGCGCCAGCAGGGCGCCGGCGGCCAGCGGCCGCAGCCAGTCATGGCGCGGATCAGAACTGAAAATAAATGAACGCATTGTTGTCACTCTTGGCCAGCAGCAGCGTGGCCAGCAGGGCGGCGGCGACCAGTGCGGCACGCAGCCAGGCGTGCAGCGCCAGGAAACGATGCATGGACGGGTGATCGCAGGTGATCCGGTGCCAGAGCAGGAGCAGCAGCAGGGTGCCGGTGACGGCGATGGCATCGCCCGTGGCCAGGGACTCCGTGCCGCCGTTGCCGGCGAGGCGATCCAGTACCGGCAGCAATTGCTCCTGCGAGGGTGCACGGAACGGAATCCAGGCCAGGGTCACCAGTGCGAAGGTGAGCAGACGGCCGCCGGTCGTGCGCCAGAAGGCCGAGGTGACACGGCCAGTCTCGCGCAGCATGCGTTCGGCAATCAGCAGGGCGCCGTGCATGGCACCCCAGATCACGAAACCCCAGGCCGCACCGTGCCAGAGTCCGCCCAGCAGCATGGTCAGCATCAGGTTGCGGCGTGTGCGTGCTGCTGTGCCGCGATTGCCGCCGAGTGCCACGTACAGGTAATCGCGCAGCCAGCTCGACAGGGAAATGTGCCAGCGCCGCCAGAAATCGCTGAAACCCGCTGCGGCGTAGGGCGCACGGAAGTTGGCGGGCAGGCTGTAGCCCAGGCACATGGCGGCGCCGATGGCGCAACTGCTGTAGGCGGAGAAGTCGAAAAAGATCTGGCCGCTGAAGGCGAGCACGGCCAGCCAGGTGGCGGCCGTGCCGGCATCCGCCGTATCGAAACCGCGATCGGCCACCGGTGCCATCACGAAGTCCGCCAGCACCACCTTGGCGAACAGGCCGAACACCAGCAGTGTCAGGCCGCGCGCCAGCCGGTCGCGCCGGATCAAACGCTCGCGCTCGAGCTGCGGCAGGAACTGCGAGGCACGCACGATGGGCCCGGCCACCAGCTGCGGGAAGAACGTGACGAACAGGGCGAAATCGCGCAGCGAACGCGTGGCCGGTATCCGTCGGCGCCAGACGTCGATGGTGTAGGACAGCGACTGGAAGGTGTAGAACGAAATACCTACCGGCAGCACGATGTCCCATTGCGCGGGCTGCCAGCCGATGCCGGCGGCCTCGAACAGCAGGCGGGTGTTTTCCTGCAGGAAACCGCCGTACTTGAAATAGCCCAGCACACCGAGATTGGATACCAGACTGGCCATCAGCCAGCGCCGGCGGATGGTCTCGCGCTGTTCGATGTCCATGCGCCTGGCGATCGCCCAGTCGACGGCGGTGGTGGCCATGAGCAGCAGCACGAACACCGGGCTCCAGGCCATGTAGAACAGATAGCTGGACACCAGCAGCAGGTTTTTCTTGGGTGCGTTGCCGCGCAGCAGGGCGTACAGCGCCAGCACCAGGGCGAAGAACACCACGAAGGTCAGTGAATCGAACTGCATGACTCAGTGCCTGCCCGTTCTCATGGCGCGCTGCGCGAACCGCGCCGGCGCCAGCGTGGCGGCCACCTCGCTGTCCACCGGCAGCGGCTCGCCGCCGATGTGCGCCGCCAGCATTTCCGCGCCCAGCAGCGAGCAGGCAATGCCGCGCGCGCCCAGTGCGGCCAGCACGTACAGGCCGGGCAGGGGCCTGCCGTGTGCGTCCGGCACGGCACCGATCACGGGCAGGTAGTCCGGTGTCTGGGTGCGGAAACCGGTGCGGCCGCCCTCGATCGCGGCGTCATCGCCGCCCAGCAGGGCATGCAGCACCGGGCTCGCCGCGCGCAGGGTGTCGAGGTTTTCCGCATGGTCGTCGCTGCGCACCGACGGATCGGCATCGCGTGGCGCGAAGGTGGCGCCGACGCTGTGCAGGCCGCTGCGCGCCGGTGTCAGATAGCCTTCGTGGCAGATCACGGCGTGCAGTGCGGTGGAGGCCGGCGTGGCGCGCACATGCGATACCTGCCCCCGCACGCGCCGCAGCGGCAGGCCGGCGGCAACCGGGAAGGTTGTTGCGGCCAGTGCGTTGGCGATCACCGCGACATCAAAACGCTCGCCATCGACCAGCACGCCGTCGGGCGTGTGCTGCACGGACTGCACGGCAACGCCGGCACGCAGCGTGATGCCGGGATGATCGGCCAGTGCCCGGCACAGCGCCGGCGGGTGTACCCAGGCCGCGCCGGGAAACCATATGCCGCCGCGTTCCAGGGCGATGCCGGTGAGGGCGGCGGTGTCGCCGGCCGCGACCGCTTGCAGCACGCCGGGTGGCCAGCGCTCGCTGGCCGCCACGGCGGCGATGCGTCCGGCCTCGTCCGGCAACTGCAGCAGGCCACAGGCCTGCCAGCGTTCACCGTCCGGCGTACCGAGCAGTTGCGGCAGTCGTGCCAGTGCGTACAGGTAACTGTCCCGGTACCAGCGGTTCTGTGCGGTTTCGTGCACGGAAAATTTCGGATGGACTGCGCCGGCGATGTTGCCGCTGGTTTCGGTTGCCAGTGCCGCGTGCTGCTCGTACAGGCTGACGGTCATGCCGCGCCCGGCCAGCGCGCGTGCGGCGGCGCAGCCGGCCAGGCCACCGCCGATCACGGCGGCGGTGACCGGGTGGCGGCCGGGCTCCGCCGGGACGGTTGCCGTCCGTTGCCCGCGCAGCATGTCCCGCTTGCGGCCGAAACCGGGGACTTTTTCCACCGTGAAGCCGGCTGCAGCCAGTCCGCGCTTCACCTCGCCGGCTGCCGTGAAGGTTGCGAATGTTGCGCCGGGTGCACTGAGCCTGGCGAGGTTGCCGAACAGTTCCGGCGTCCACAGGTCGCTGTTCTTCGCCGGCGCGAAGCCATCGAGGAACCAGGCGTCAATGCGTGCTTCCAGTCGCGGCAGCAGGGCGGCAGCCTCGCCCAGCAGCAGCGTGAGCCGGATGCGGCCGTGGCACAGCTCGCGGCGGTGGAAGCCGGCAACGGCCGGCGGATGCACGCGGCGCAATTCCTCCGACAGCGCGGCGAGCGACGGCCAGTGCGCGTGCGCGCGCGCCAGATCTTCCGGCGCGAGCGGAAACCTTTCCACGGACACGAAGTGCAGTACGGCATCGGCCGGTGCCAGCCGCAGGAAGGTATCGGCGGCCACAAGGAAATTGAGGCCTGTGCCGAAACCGGTTTCGCCGACGGTGAATGCACGGAAGCCGCCGGCGGAGAACCGTGCCGGCAAACCGTTGCCGTCGAGGAACACATGCGCGGTTTCGGCAATGCCGCCGTCGCGCGAGAAATACACGTCGCCGAACGCGCTGGCCACCGGCGTGTCGTCGCGCCAGTCGAGCAGGGCGGTGCTCACGCGTTCCGGAAAGGGCGGCAGTGCGGCAGGCATCGGGCTGGACAGGGTCGGGCCGGCAAACGGATAGTGCGCGCAGTCTAGCAGTTGGTAACCCGCGGCATGTTCGACGCCATTCTCGCCATCGTGATGCCGGTCGTGGTCTGCGCCGCGGCCGGTTACCTGTGGATACGCACGGGCCGGCCGTACGACGGCGATTTCGTCGGCCGGCTGGTGCTGACGGTGGCGGCGCCCTGCCTGACCGTGTCGGCGCTGGGCAAGGTGCGGCTCGACACCGGCGAGCTGCTGGCCATGGCCGGTTACTGGGCCGTCACCTTCGTGCTGATGCTGGCCTGCGGGTACGCGCTGGCGCGGATGCTGAAGGTCGATGTCCGCGCCTGGGTGGCCAGCCTGGTGTTTTCCAACGTCGGCAACATGGGGCTGCCGCTGGGTCTGCTGGCGTTCGGCGATCGCGGACTGGCGCTGGCGCTGGCCTGGTACATGGTGGCGTCGGTGGCGCATTTCTCGCTCGGGCTGGCGGCGTTCAGCGGCGGCCGTGTGCACCGGGAGCTGCTGGCCAACCCGATCGTCTGGAGCGTGTTCGTGGCCGTGCTGCTGGTGGCCACCGACACCCGTCTGCCGGTGTGGCTGGGCAATACCCTGGAACTGCTGGGCAGCATGACCATTCCGCTGATGGTGTTTGCCCTGGGTGCGGCGCTGGCCCGGATCGTGCTGCGCTTTTCCGGCCGGATACTGGCATTCAGCGTGCTGCGCATCGCCGGCGGTTTCCTGGCCGGCCTGCTGGTAGTGGAACTGTTCGGCCTGACCGGTGCCGAGCGCGGCATCGTGCTGATCCAGTCCACCATGCCGGTGGCGGTGTTCAACTACCTGTTCGCCCAGCGCTACGGCCGGGTGCCGGACGAGGTGGCCGGTCTGGTGCTGGTCTCGACGCTGCTGTCCTTTGCCAGCCTGCCGCTGCTGCTCTGGTTCGCACTGTAGTGCCGGCCTGCCGGGCCCGGCCCGTGGCAGCCCCAGTCAACGAATTTGAGCAGTCCCGTCATTGTCGCGGGGGACCCCCTCGGCGACCCTGTGCGCCGCTCGACCCCGGGCCGGCGCCCTTTGCACTGCCCCCGCATGTACTGCAAGTCCGCCCGGGCTCTTCTCCTGCCACCCGAAACGCCAGAGGCACCCATGACCGAAGCCTTCGTGTACGAAGCCATCCGCACCCCGCGCGGCAAGGGCAAGAAAGACGGTTCGCTGCACACCGTGAAGCCCGTCGACCTGCCGATCGTGCTGATCAACGAGATGCGCCGCCGCTTTCCCAACCTCGACGTCAACACCATCGACGACATCGTCCTGGGTTGCGTCAGCCCGGTGGGCGACCAGGGTTCGTGCATTGCCAAGACGGTGGCCCTGAAGGCCGGTCTGCCGGACACGGTTGCCGGCGTCCAGATCGACCGTTACTGCGCCTCGGGTCTGGAAGCCGTGAACATGGCCGCACAGAAAGTGCGTGCCGGTTTCGACCAGCTGGTGCTGGCCGGCGGCGTCGAATCCATGTCGCGCGTGGCGATGGGTTCCACCGGCGGTGCCTGGGCGATGGACCCGCAGACCAATTTCAACACCGGTTTCGTGCCGCAGGGCATCGGTGCCGACCTGATCGCGACGGTCGAGGGCTGGAGCCGCGAGGACGTGGACAAGTACGCGCTGGAATCGCAGAAGCGCGCCGCCAATGCCTGGGACAAGGGCTACGTGCGCAAGTCCGTGGTGCCGGTGACCGACCAGAGCGGTCTCACCATCCTCGACAAGGACGAGTACTACCGCGCCAACACCACGCTGGAGGGCCTGGGCGCCCTGCAGCCGTCGTTCGCCGTCATGGGTGAAATGGGCGGCTTCGATGCGGTGGCGCTGCAGAAGTACCACTGGCTGGAGAAGATCAACCACGTGCATACGCCGGGCAACAGCTCGGGCATCGTCGACGGTGCGTCGCTGGTCATGATCGGTTCCGAGAAGGCCGGCAAGCAGAACGGCCTGACGCCGCGCGCACGCGTTATCGCCACCGCCGTTTCCGGCGCCGATCCGACCATCATGCTGACCGGCCCGGCACCGGCTGCCCGCAAGGCGCTGGCCATTGCCGGCCTGAAGGTTTCCGATATCGATCTGTGGGAAATCAACGAAGCGTTTGCGTCGGTGGCCATGCGCTTCATGAAGGACATGGGCATCTCGCACGAGATCACCAACGTGAACGGCGGTGCGATCGCACTGGGTCACCCGCTGGGTGCCACCGGTGCCATGATCGTCGGCACCGTGCTCGACGAGCTCGAGCGTCGCAAGCTCAAGCGCGGCCTGTGCACCCTGTGTGTCGGCGGCGGCATGGGTATTGCCACCATCATCGAGCGCGTTTGAGCGTCCACGGCAGAATTCGAGGAATTTGAAATGACTGAACAGACTTCGATCCGCTGGGAAAAGGATGCGGACAATATCGTCACCCTGACCATCGACGATCCGACCCAGAACGCCAACACCATGAACGAGCTGTACGGCCGTTCGATGGCGGCGACGGTTGCTCGCCTGGCAAAAGAGAAAGACCAGATCGCGGGCGTGTACATCACTTCCGGCAAGGACATGTTCTTTGCCGGCGGCGATCTGAACGACCTGATCAAGGCCAGACCGGAAGACGCCAAGAAATTCGAGGACGGAGTTACCGAAGTGAAGCGTCAGCTGCGCGTGCTGGAGACCCTCGGCAAGCCGGTGGTGGCCGGCATCAACGGTCACGCCCTGGGCGGCGGCCTGGAAATTGCCCTGGCCACGCACTACCGCATTGCCATCGAGAACCCGAAAACGAAAATCGGCCTGCCGGAAGTGAAGCTCGGCCTGCTGCCGGGCGGCGGTGGCGTCACCCGCGTGGTGCGCATGCTGGGTATCCAGACCGCGCTGATGAGCGTGCTGATGCAGGGCAACGAGTATGATCCGGCCGGCGCGAAGGGCGTGGGCCTGGTCAACGACCTGGCAAAAGACCGTGAAGAGATGGCCGCCAAGGCCAGGGCCTGGATCAAGGCGAATCCGTCCGCGCAGCAGCCGTGGGACGTGAAGGGCTACAAGATCCCGGGCGGTACGCCGTCGGTACCGGCGTTCGCCATGAACCTGCCGGCCTTCCCGGCCAACCTGCGCAAGCAGCTGAAGGGCGCCAACTATCCGGCACCGAAGAACATCATGTTCGCGGCGGTGGAAGGCACCCAGGTCGATTTCGACAACGCACTGAAGATCGAAGGCCGGTACTTCACCGAGCTGGCGGTTGGCCTCGTTGCCAAGAACATGATCAAGGCGTTCTTCTTCGATCTGCAGGCGATCAACAAGGGCGGTTCGCGTCCGAAGGGCGTCGACAAGTTCGAGGCGAAGAAAGTGGGCGTGCTGGGCGCCGGCATGATGGGCGCGGGCATTGCCTATTCGTGCATGAAGGCCGGCATGGACGTGGTCCTGAAGGACGTGTCGCTGGAAGCCGCGGAGAAGGGCAAGAAGTATTCGGCCGACCTGCTGGACAAGCAGGTGAAGAAGGGCCGTCTGACTGCCGAGAAGCGTGACGCCCAGCTGGCGAAGATCAAGCCGACCGCCACCGCTGCCGACCTGGCCGGTTGCGATCTGGTGATCGAGGCTGTGTTCGAGTCGCAGGAACTGAAGCACAAGGTGTTCCAGGAAATCCAGGACGTGGTCGCCAAGGGCGCACTGCTGGCTTCCAACACGTCGTCGCTGCCGATCACCGGCCTGGCCGAAGGCGTGAAGGACCAGCCGAACTTCGTGGGCCTGCACTTCTTCTCGCCGGTCGACAAGATGCCGCTGGTCGAGATCATCGCCGGCAAGAAAACCTCGAAAGAAGCGCTGGCGCGTGCCATCGACGTGGTGCTGCAGATCAAGAAGGTACCGATCGTGGTCAACGATGCGCGCGGCTTCTACACCACGCGCGTCATCGGCACCCAGATCAACGAAGGCATCGGCATGCTGGCCGAGGGCGTGCATCCGTACTCCATCGAGCAGGCGGCAGCCCAGGCCGGTTACCCGGTCGGCCCGCTGGCCATCATGGACGAGCTGACGCTGACCCTGCCGCGCAAGCTGCGTGAGGAAACGAAGGCGGCCATCGTCGCTGCCGGCGGCAAATACAACGCACCGGCATCCGACGCCATCATCGACACCATGATCGACAAGTTCGGCCGCAAGGGTAAGTCGACCGGTGCCGGCTTCTACGACTATCCGGAAGGCGGCAAGAAGACCATCGCGGCCGAGGTCATCAAGCAGTTCTGGAAGCCGGGTACGGACATCCCGATGGAAGACATGAAGGAGCGCATGCTCTTCATCGAGGCCATCGAGACCGTCAAGTGCTGGGAAGAGGACGTGATCCGCAACGCGGCCGACGCCAACATCGGTTCGATCATGGGTATCGGCTTCCCGGCCTGGACCGGCGGCGTCATCCAGTACATCAACAACTACCCGGGCGGCCTCAACGGCTTCGTGGCCCGCAGCCAGGAGCTGGCGAAGAAGTACGGCGAGCGCTTCAACCCGCCGAAGCTGCTGCTGGAAATGGCGAAGAAAGGCGAGATCTTCGAGTAATCGCGGACCCCGCTACCGAGAAACCCCGGCCGGGCAACCGTCCGGGGTTTTCTTTTGCCCGTGTTGCCCGTCTTAAGCGTTTCCTCCGATGGCAGGCCCGGGGCCACGCGCCTATGCTTCCGTCTTTCCCGTTCCGGAGCCGCACCCGTGCTGACCGCCTGGTACGCCATCCGTTCGCTGGTGTTCTACGCCGGCTACGCCCTGATCGTGATCCAGCAGTCGCTCGGCTCGCTGCTGGCGTGGCCGCTGCTGCCCTATGAGTGGTTCCGCCGCTACATGCTGTCCGGCTGCCATCTCGCCGTGTGGTGGGCGCGGGTGTCCTGCGGCATCCGCTACGAAGTGATCGGCATCGAGAACATTCCGTCCACGCCCTGCGTGGTGCTCTCCAAGCACCAGAGCGCCTGGGAAACGCTGTTCCTGCAGACCTGGCTGCAGCCGGCCACCACCGTGGCCAAGCGCGAGCTGCTGCGCATCCCGTTCTTCGGCTGGGGCATGGCGCTGATGAAGCCGATCGCGATCAACCGCGCGCGTCCGGCCCAGGCCCTGAAGCAGGTGATACACCAGGGGATCGCGCGCCTGCGCGAAGGCTACCGCGTGATCATTTTCCCGGAAGGCACCCGCACCCTGCCGGGCGAACAGCGCGAATACTCGGCCGGCGGTGCGATGCTGGCGGTGAAAGCCCAGGTGCCGGTGCTGCCGGTGGCACTCAATTCCGGCGACTGCTGGCCACGCGGCACGCTGATCAAGCGGCCGGGCGTGATACGCGTGGTCTTCGGCCCGCTGATCAAGCCGGACGGCCTGAACGCCAAGGCCCTCACCGAGCGCGCCCGCGCCTGGATCGAGTCGGCCGCCGGCCCGCGTCAGGGCAGCGCGGAATAACCTCACCCGCTGCCGCGTACCCGGTCAGCGCCGGCCGCGCAGCTTCTCCGCCAGCGCGTAATCGAACGGCATCGGAGCGGCCTTGCCCGCCAGCAGTTCGACGATGCGCGCCTCCGGTACCGGGAAACCGAACTGCGCGTTGCGCATGCGGATGCGGTACTGCAGCTGCTCGACAGTCATGTCGGCAAGCCGCTGCCAGTCGGCGCTGCTCATGCTGCTGTCATCGACACCGGTGATGCCCAGCAGCATGTGCTCGAATTCATCGTGGTAGATGTGGGTGCAGACCCGCGCGATCAGGTCGTTGATGCCGCCCTGGCCCTTCAGCTTCATGCCCTCGGAAAAGAGCGTGCAGTAGCCGCCCTCGGTGAACTGGTAGGCGCGATGTCCGAGTGCACCGTGTTCCCGGCGGTGGCGGGCGCGCACGCCCATCAGGGTGTCGTTCTCCGGCCAGCCGCCCTCGCGTTTCAGGGTTTCCGGGTCCGGGGCCGGCTGCCCGGGGTCGCGCAGGCGGTCGTGCAGCTCCGCGAACATGCCGTAATGCTCGACTTCCTCGTGCAGTACCTCGGTGAGTTCCAGCAGCTGCGCGCGGGTGGTTTCCCGTTCCAGCTGCGGCAGGGCGCGCTGGATGGCGGCCAGTGGCGGCACGATGCCGTCCCAGTACTCCTTGTACATCTGGCGCAGTATCCACAGCCGGTCACTGGCCGCGTTGCGCTGCGGCGAGCGGAAATAGGTGCCGATGACTTCGGCTTCCCCGCCCCAGAGCGGCGCGTTGCGTTCGACCAGACGACGGAATCCTTCGCTGACCACGAAGCGGTGTGGTGTGGCCTGTTCCATGGGCGTGTCCTCCGTCGAGGCTGTGGTGTTCAGGTGCGGGTGGCCATGATGTGGACGTATTCCGCCTGTGCCGGTACCGACGGGCCGCTGACGGCACCCGCCGCCTGGTGCCCGACATCATGGATGGCGAATACCGGCAGGGCAAAGCCGGCGTCGACAAACATGTGTCGCAGGTCAGTCCGCGAGCGTACCGGGTGGCTGACGAAGCGTGCTGCGAACTCCGCGGCGTAGTCAGCCAGTTGTGCGGCAGGCATGTCGAATTCGTCCTGTCGGTCGCGGGCTGCCTGCAGGACCTGGGCACGGAATGCCCCGGCTTGCCCCGGCGAGAAGCGGGCCAGACCCGGCGGGTGGTTTTCCCGCAACCGTTGCACCGTCACCACCGAGCCGCCGGGGCGCAGCAGCCCGTACCAGCGCCGTATCAGCCGTGCGCGCTCTGTGTCGTCGAAGTAGCCCATGAAGGCATGCGTGCAGATGAGGTCGAAGCGCTGCTCCGCCGGAAATTCGAGAATGTTGCCGCAGAACGTGTCGATGCCGGTGCCGCGCGCCTCCGCATAGCGCCGGCACAGGGCCAGCGGTGTCGGGCAGATGTCGGCCACGGTGATGGCGGCGCTGCGGCTGCCACAGGCATCCAGCACCATCGCCAGCATGGCGTGATCGGTGGTGCCGGAAACCAGCACCTGCAGTGCCGGCCGGTCGCAGGCCAGATCGCGTATGTGTCCGGTCAGGAAATCCTCGTGGACGGCGGCGGTCGACACCACGCCGAGCCGGCGGAAATAGGGCCAGGGCCCGTGGTACCAGCCGCAATCGACGCAATGTTCACTCGCCATGGCCAGTGCCTGCGGGGCCGTGTCCCGGAGCCATGCCTCGTCGCTGATCATGGTGCCCTGATCGCGCGGAACAGCATCAGCTCCCAGTCCAGCTCGACGCCGCCCGGCACGTCGCGCATGCCGATGTCGCTCTGCAGTATGCCGGTCAGGGTGGCCACATCGATGTTCTCGAGACCGAACAGCAAATGGCAGAACTCGCCCAGTGCTGCGCGGGTCTCCGCGCGCCAGCCGATGCGTCGGGGTTCCGCGAGTTCAACCCGGAAGCCGGCGGCATCCAGCTCATCGACAGTCTGCCGGTCGAAGTAGATGCCCTTGTGGCCGGTGCTCGTGTGGCGATCGACCGTGCTGTCGAGAAAGAGGGCAGCCGGAGAGCCGGCGCGCACATCTGCCACCGTCAGCGTGCCGCCCGCGCGCAGCAGCCGGGCGCATTCCCGCCAGAACGGACGCCGGTCTTCCACATGATGAAGCCCGGCAATGCTGATGATGTGGTCGAACGCGGCGTCGGCCAGCGGTACCCGGTCTATCGGACACAGCAGGAAGCGGTCCTGCCGTGTCTGCCGGAAACAGTCCGCGAACACGTCCGAACTGTCGATCGACCACAGTGGCGTGCCGGGTGGCAGATAGCCGGCGAGATAGCCGCCACCGCAGGGAATGTCGGCTACCGACTCGCCGGGACGTACACCGGCAACCTCGACAACGGTGCCGAACTCCGCGTCGCGCGCCGCGGGGTAGCGGGCCATGGCGGCATGGTACTGCCGACCGCGTACATTGAAGAGTTCCGTGTAATCCGGATTCGCCATCAGCGCGGGCGCAGCAGCATGTGGAACACGGCTTCGCGCAGGCGGTGTACATGTGCAGACAGGTACGGGAACCGTTGCGGGTCCCCGTGCCGCAGCGTGTTGCCGCCGGCGTTGGCCTCGAACACCATCAGGCGCCCGTCAGGCAGCAGTGTGCAGTCGACAATGCAGTAGTCGAGCCCCAGGCGGGCATGGATGGCCGCCAGACGATCCCGCCACAGCGGCAGCAGTTCGCTGTCGAAACTGTCGAGGAAGACCTGCTCCTCCTGCCGGGTGGTCTCGTGCTGCGTCATGGTGATCTTGCGGACCCGCGCGTTCACCTTCCAGTCGTCGTGGAACAGCATGTGGCGTGCGTAGGGGCGGCCGTCGATGAGCACGATGCGCATTTTCCGGTACCAGCCGTCGGTCGACCGGTAATCGACAAAGGAAATCAGGTAGAACTCGCTGCCGTCGCAGGGGAAGACATCCAGCAACTCGGCATCGGCGGCCGAATGCAGCAGTGCCATGGATTCGCCGCCGTGCGTGCCGGCGCTGCGTACGATGGCCGGGTAGGTGACGGGGCCGCGTTCCAGCGCTTCGAGGATTTCCCGACGGGACTTCGGCTGGATGCGCACCACGGCCGGCAGGAACAGGCCGGGAATGTCGCGCAGCTTGTCCGCCACTTCGTCACGCCGTGTCACAAGCACCCGTCCGGGTGCGTTCAGGACGTGCAGGCCGGTTCCCTGCAGGGCCTGTGCGGCCATTTCCAGGGTCTTGCGGTTGGTATCGGCGTCGGCAATGCAGTTGAACACGACGTGTGGCCGGCCGGTTTGCAGCGGCAGCGGTTTTACGCCGCCGAGCAGCGTGCGATCCACCTGCAGGCGCGGGTCGTTGCTGAGATCCTTGAAGATGTCGATGTTGCCGCGCAGTACGTAATTGACGCCCTGTGGTGTCAGGGAACGCACTATCACCTTGTTGGTGTCATCGATGCCGTAGAGAAACAGGACGTTGCGCACGCGGCCTCCTTGCGGACGGGGAGAGAAAGGGCAGCAGGCGCGGATGTGATGCCCCGGACAGGAAGGCGGAAGTCTGGTGGCGGTATGCTGCCGGGTCAAGCGGGCCGCCGGCCTGCCCGGTTCCGGAATCCGACATGCTCAGGGACATTCCCGCCAACCTCGTTACCGGTTTCCTGGGTGCCGGCAAGACCACCCTGATCCGGCACCTGCTGGGCCGGCGTCCGGACGGTGCGCGCTGGGCCGTGCTGGTCAATGAATTCGGCGATGTCGGCATCGACGGCGCGCTGCTGTCAGGCGCGGAAGGGGTGAGCGTACGGGAGGTGCCGGGGGGCTGCCTGTGCTGTGCCAACGGGCTGCCGTTCCGGGTGGCCCTGAACCAGTTGCTGAAGCAGGCGCAGCCGGAACGGGTGCTGATCGAGCCGACCGGGCTGGGGCATCCGCTGCAACTGCTCGACCAGCTGGCGGCACCGGAATATGCGGGCGTGCTCGACCTGCGGGCCACGCTCTGCGTGCTGGATCCGGTGGCCATGCGTGATCCGCGCGTGGCCGGCAGCGAGTTGTTCCTGCAGCAACTGGCCAGTGCCGATCTGATGGTCTGCAACCACGGCGACCGGGCCGGGCCCGATGATCTGGCGGCACTGGACGCCCTGCTGGCGCGGCGGGGGCTGGCCGGCGTACCGCGCGTGACGGCCGTGCGGGGGGCCATCGATCCGGCCCTCCTCGATGCACCGCGCCGGCCGCGCTTCTGGCAGTTGTTGCCGCTGCCGGCCGACCCGGGCCTGCGTCATGCCGGTGCGGTGTGGCCCGGCGAGGTTGTGTTCCCGCATGACGATCTGCTGTCGCTGCTGCTGTCGCTGCCGGCGCGCCGCCTGAAGGCACTGCTGCGTACCGAACGCGGCTGGCTGGAAATCAATACCACGCCGGAGCTTGGCGAATGGCGCGAGCGCGCCGACCTGCAGGGTGCGGTGCGGGACAGCCGGGTCGAGGTCATCGTGGATGCGGGCAGTGACCTGCCGCCGCTGCAATCAATTATTGATACGCTGCGTCCCGACGCGACTCGCTAGACTGGCTGCCATGACCCCGCACACACCCTCTGCCACGCCTCCTGTCGACCCACGCCATGCCGACCCCCGACACGTCGAGCGCATGCTGCGCCTGGCCAGTGCGGCGTCCGTGTTCGTGGCGGTGCTGCTGATCGTGGTGAAGGCGGTGGCCTGGCAAATGACCGATTCGGTGAGCATGCTGGCGTCGCTGGTCGACTCCTCGATGGATGCTGCCGCCTCGCTGATCAGTTTCGTGGCGATCCGCTATGCGCTGGTGCCGGCCGATCGCGAGCACCGGTTCGGGCATGGCAAGGCGGAAGCGGTGGCGGCGCTGGTGCAGGCCGCTTTCATTGCCGGCTCGGCGGCCTTCCTGGTGCTGCATGCCGCGGAGCGCCTGCAGTATCCGGTAACGGTGCACGACACGAACACGGGCATCGGCGTGATGGTGTTTTCCATCGTGGTCACCGCCGCGCTGGTGCTGTTGCAGCGCCGGGCGATCCGCGTCACCGGTTCCACCGCCATCCGTGCCGACTCGCTGCATTATGTCGGCGACCTGCTGGTCAACGTCAGCATCATCATTGCGCTGCTGGCGGCAGCGGCCGGCCACATGGCCGTTGACGCCTGGTTCGGCATCGGCATTGCCGTGTATATCGCCTGGAGTGCCTGGGGCATTGCCGCGCAGGCGCTCGATCACCTGCTGGACCGGGAAGCCGACGACACCGTGCGCGAGCAGATCCTGCAGCTGGCGCGCAACCATCCCGGGGTGATCGGCGTGCACGATCTGCGTACGCGTCTGTCCGGCCAGCAACTGTTCGTGCAGATGCATCTGGAGCTGGATCGCGACATGCCGCTGTGGCAGGCCCACGAAGTGGCAGAAGGCGTCGAGAACGCCATCCGCGGGCACTTTCCCGGCAGCGACGTGATCGTGCATGAGGACCCGGCGCCGTTGCCGGCCGGGCCAGGCTGACGCGTGGACGGTCTGCCGCCGCTGGATGGCTGGCAATTGCTGGCCGGGCTGGGTCTGTTCCTGTACGGCATGGACCGCCTGGAAAAATCCCTGCACACACTGGCCGGCCACAGTTTCAACCGTCTGCTGCGACAGGTGACCGGGCATCCGCTGCTGTCGGTACTGTTCGGCATGGTTGCCACCGGCATCCTGCAGAGCAGTTCGATTCTCGGCCTGATGGTGCTGGCTTTCGTCGGGGCCGGTGTGTTGCCGATGCGCAACGCCATCGGCGTGATTCTCGGTTCCAATATCGGCAGCACGTTCACCGGCTGGATCGTCGCCTCGATCGGATTCAGCGTGGACGTGGAAGCGCTGGCGCTGCCGCTGGTGGGTATCGGTGCCATCGCGGTGCTGTTCACGCTGGCGGAAACGCGCCGGCATGCCTGGAGCGGCTTCCTGCTGGCGTGCGGTCTGCTCCTGCTGGGCATCGGCTACATGACGTCGGCGGCCAGCGATGTCGCCGAAGCTGTCGACCCGGCATTGCTGGCCGGCAGGCATCCACTGGTGTTTTTTGCTGTCGGCATCGTCGTCACGGTGCTGGTGCGGACCAGTGCCGCCACCATACTCATGGCGCTGTCGGCGATGAATGCCGGTCTGCTGACGTTCGAACAGGCCGCGGCGATTGCGATCGGTGCCGATCTCGGCACCACCAGCACCATGGCCATGGCGGCGTTGCGCGGTGTTGCCGCCAAGAAGCAGGTGGCGCTGTTCCATGTCCTGTTCAACGCGGTCAGCAACGGCATCGCCCTGCTGGTCCTGTTGCCGCATGCCCGTACGATCACCGGCTGGTACGGCATCGATGATCCGCTGCTGGCGCTGCCGGCATTCCACACCACCATCAATCTGCTGGGCGTGCTGTTGTTCATGCCGTTCACGGCCCGGATCGGCGACTGGCTGGAACACCGTTTCCGCCGGGAAGCGCAGGCGCTGGCGATATACCTGCCGCGTGTGCCGTGGAATGCCCGTGATGCCGCCTTCACGGCGCTCGAGCAGGAAATGCGGGCCCTGTACGGGCGCGTGCTGTCACTCAACCGCGATGCGCTGGGCCTGACCGGAGACGCCGGCGGCAGCGCCTTCGGGGAACGTTACGATGCGGTGAAACGCCTGGAAGGCGAAATCCTGGCCTACGTGCGGCAGATCCAGGCGCAGCCGTTGTCGGATGACGAGGCGAGGCGGCTGGGGGCACTGCAGTCCTGTGCGCGCGAGGCCGTGCAGGCGGCCAAGGGCGTCAAGGACGTGCGGCTGGAGCTGGCGGAGTTCCGCCGGGACGGCAACCGCTGGCTGCAGGAGTGGCTGGCCGATTACGCAACGGCGTTGCGTCGCCTGTATGCAGAAGCAGAAGCGCTGTCAGCCCTGCCGGCGGGTGCCGGGGCCGTGCCGGCATGCCTGGACCGTTTCGATGCGCTGACAGCCAGCAGCCATGAAGCCCTGCGCCGCCGCCTGTACGAGGAAGTGATGTCACACGGGCTGGATGCCGTGGCGGTATCGACCCTGCTGAACGTCATGCACGAGATACAGGACTCCCTGCGCGCACTCCGGGACGGTTGCCGCAGCCTGCTGCTCGAGGCCTGATCAGGGTGTGCCGGGAATTTTCACCGGCACCGGATCGCGCCACGGTTTTCCTGCCGCGTAGTGCTGCAGCCTTTCCAGGAAGGCGGACAGGCGGGGATCTCCGGTATTGCCGATGCCGGCAATGGCCCGTTTCTGCAGGTTCACCGCTTCGGTGAAGTTGCCGGCTTCTGCCTGCGCCGCGGCCATCGTGTCGAGCATCTGCACGCTCTGGTCCATGACCGGCGCCAGCAGGGCGACGGCGCGCTTGCCATCACGCAGGGTGTCGTCCGGGCAGGTGGCCAGCAACCAGGCCAGATTGTTGACCGATGGCAGATAGCTGCGGACCGCGGCCTTTTCGAACAGCTCGCGGGCGCGCCGGTAATCACGTGGCACGCCCACACCGCGGTAGTGGAACGAGGCCAGCATGTCCTGCGCCGGTGCGTGGTCCTGCGCCGATGCCTTTTCCAGCCACTGCAGGGCCTGTGGCAGATCGCGTGCCGTGCCGGCACCGGCCACCAGCTTTTCCGCCAGCAGCAGTTGCGCGCCGGCATCGCCGGCTTCGGCGCGTGCACGTACGGCGGCGAAATCCTGTGCCGGCGACAGTGCGCCGGCCTGGCCGGCGTTGACGGCATTTTTCATGGCGCGCAGATGCTGGTCGAGCGCCGGCATTTTTTCATGCACGGCCGAGACGGCCTGGCCGGCCAGCTCCCGGTTCAGCACGTCGGCGTGGCCCAGTATCCGGTCCCCGTTCGGGCTTTCCAGCACGCGGCGTATCGCATGCAGTTCTTCCGGCGTGTAGAGGGTGAGGTATTTGTCGGCCAGACGTTCACGCACGTCGGGCCAGCGGACCTGCTCGCGCCAGAAATTGTCGATGGCGCCGTACATGGGTTTCATTTCGGGATTGCGTTCGATCTGGCCCTGGGCGAACTCACGCATGGCGAGATTGAAACGGTCTTCGGCATGACTGAGTGCCAGCACGGCAAATGCATCGTTGCGTGCCTGATCCGGCGCGCGCGTGGTGCAGGCCGTGGTGGCCAGGACCAGGGCGATGAGGGGCAGCAGCCGGAACGGCATGGCCGGGCCTGCGGTTGTCCGGCGGGGCGTTTCGCGGTGCTGCGCGTGGTGTTGCCGTGCATGGCAATGCGGCGTTGCTGGAGTCATGACCGGTTCCCGACCAACGTGGATGGCGTTCAGGGTAGCCGAGGGTGCGTCCCGGCGTCGACCGGGGTATGGTTGAAACCCGCCGTTGTTGCCGTCCAGAACCGTTGCGAGTGCCCGCATGACGCTGCTGCGACATTTCCGGTTCCTGCTGTTCGTGCTCGCCGGGTTGCTGCCTGGCGGCGCGCAGGCCGCGATTGCGCCGGTGCCGGTCGGCGAGGATGTGACGGTGCTGGATGGCCATCTGGAATGGCTGCATGCGGATCCGGGCACCGTGCCGCTTGCCGGTCAGCCTTTCGTGCGGGCGCCGGCCGGTTCCTCGTTCGGCGTGCATGCGCAGCCGGTCTGGTTCCGCACCACGCTGGTCAATGAGGCCGGGGAGGCGCGTCAGTTCCTGCTGCGTTCGTCGTTCGCCAACATCGACCTGCTCGATGTCTACCTCGTGCGCGACGGTGCCGTGAGCGAACAGTGGCAGACCGGTGCTGCGCGGCCGTTCGCCACGCGGCCACTGGCAACGCCGGATTTCCTGTTCCCGTTCACGCTGGCCCCGGGCGAGTCCGTGACCGTGTATCTGCGCGTGCTTTCGGCCACCGTGGTCAACCTGCCGTTGACCGTGCAGGGAGAGCGCGGCTACATCGTTGCCGCCAGCGGCACCTGGGCACTGCACGGTTTCTTCTACGGCGCGATTGCGGCCAGCCTGCTGTTTGCCGGTTTCATCTGGTGGATCACCCGCGATCGCACCTTTTTCGATTTCGGCATCGCCATCCTGCTGGCCTCCGGTTATTTCGTCGCCATGGACGGGCTGGTGGCCGGCTGGTTTCCGGAGACGACCTGGCTGCAGCAGACCCTGCTGTTTTTCGCCAGCATCCTGTCGATCACCTTCACGTTGCTGTTTGCGGCCGGCTTTCTCGACACGGCCCGGCGTGCGCCGATGCTGGACCGTACGATGCGCGTGCTGGCGGTCATCGCCCTGCTGGCGACTGCGCTGGTGCTGATGTTGCCGGCACTGGTGTCGATGTTGATGGCAATGCTGCTCAGCCTGGCCATGTCGGCACTGATGCTGGTGGCCGGCATCCGGGTGATGCGGCAGGGTTATGTGCCGGCCCGGCTGTTCGTGCTGGCCATCGTCGTGCACCTGGCCAGCATCGCGCTGCTGTCGTGCGGGGCGCTGCTGGAAGTGCCGGGGCTGTTCGCGCTGGCGGACAACGTGCACCGGCTCGGTTTCGTGTTCAATCTGGGGTGCTTCACGCTGGCGCTGGGGCAGCGCCTGCGCCTGCTGGATGAAGAGCGTCGCCGGGTCGGCGAGAACATCCTGCAGGCCAGTGCCGACAACCGGGCCCGCAACGAATTCCTGTCGCGCATGAGCCATGAACTGCGCACGCCCATGACCGGTGTGCTGGGCATGGCCGAGTTGCTGGATCACACCGAGCTGGACACGCGCCAGCGGCGTTATCTGCAGACGTTGCGTTACTCCGGCGAGATCCTGCTCAACCTGATCAACGATGTGCTCGACCACGCCCGAATGGAGGCCGGTCGTCTGCAGTTGCGCAGCGAGGCGTTCGACCTGCTGCGGCTGGTGGACGAATGCCGGATGCTGTTCCAGCAGCAGCCGCGCGACAGCGGGATCAATCTGCATATCGATATCCGCCCGGGCGTGTCGCGCGTGGTGGTCGGCGACGCCCAGCGCCTGCGGCAGATCCTGCTGAATGTCCTGCTGCAGGCCTTCCGTGGTGCGGCCAGTGGCCCGGTGGAGCTGCGCATCCGCCTGATCGACGGTACCGGTGGTCTCTGTTTCGAGGTCGGGCACGGCGGGGCCTGGTCGGGGGAGAATGCCGACGGTGGTCATGCCCTGGCGACCGCACGGCGGCTGATCGCCCTGATGGGGGGGCGGTTCGGGGTGCAGTCTTCCTCCGGCGCCGGTACGCTCTACCGGATCGAGTTGCCGCTGTTCGCGGCCTCCTGAGAACCGGTCATGGCGAAACACGTCGTTCCCGCATCCATCCTGCAGAACCTGATCGAGATTGCGCTGCGCAGCCGGCTCAATCTCGAAGAGCTGTTCGGCGAGGCGGAAATCGACCCGGACATGGTCGGCCGCCAGGATGCGCTGGTTGACGTCGACAGTATCGACCGCCTGTTCAGCCTGGCCTTTGCCCGGGTGGAGGACCCCTGGTTCGGCCTGCATGTCGGCCTGAGCAACCAGTACACCTCGCTGGATCTGCTGGGCCGCCTGATGGCCACCAGCAGCACGCTGCGCGATGCCGTCGACGAGCTGCTGCGTTTCAAGGACCTGCTGGCGCCGTTCCTGCGTTTCGAACTGTGCGAGCAGGGAGGGGTCGCGATACTGGCGGTGACACCGGACGGTTCGGTGAAGTTCACCGAATCGCGCCACCACAACGATCTGGTCGTGGCAACCATCTTCAACATCGGCCGCTCGCTGGCAGGCGGTGACCTGGGTGTACGGAAAATTGTGCTGCGTCACGCGCAGCCGGCCGACATGACGGAATACCGCAAGGCCTTCGGCGACGTGCCCATGGCTTTCGGTTCGCCCTGCAACGAGGTCCATTTCGATGCGGAACTGCTGGATCGCCGTCTGAGTACGGCCTATCCGCGTTACCACCAGCGGGTCGAGCAACTGGCCGAGCAGCAGTTGTCACGGCTGGCACGTGGCCATCGCATGAGTGAGCAGGTGATGGTGTTGCTGGAGCAGCGGCTGGGCGAGCAGACGGTCGGCATCGACGACATTGCACGCCTGTTCAATATGACCGCACGCACCCTGCAGCGGCGGCTGCGTGACGAATCGGTCACCTTCGGCGACCTGCGGGACCAGGTCCGGCACCGGGTGGCCTGCCGGCTGCTGGGCCAGCCCGAGATCGACATGGATACGCTGGCGCAGCGCCTGGGCTTTTCCGACACGGCCAACTTCTACCATGCATTCCGGCGCTGGGAAGGCCGGACGCCCGGTGCCTACCGCAAGGCGCTGTCGGAACCGGGCCCGTCCTGAACCTTCCCGGTAGCGGGTGGCCGGAGCCCCCCCTATACTCGCCGTCAGCCGTTTTTCGCAGCATTCAGGCAGGACATGGAACTTCCGGGTTACAAAGTCGTTCGTGAGCTCGGGCGTGGCGGCATGGCCACGGTGTACCTGGCCGAGCAGACCAAGTTCGAGCGGCAGATCGCCCTCAAGGTGATGGCGCCGTCGCTGAACGCCGACGCCGGCTACAAGGATCGCTTCATCCGTGAAGCCAAGCTGGTCGCCAAGCTGTCCCATCCCAATATCGTGGCGGTGTTCGACGTCGGCGAGCACGACGACCAGCTGTACATGGCGATGGAGTACCACACCGGTGGCGACCTGAAGGCGCGCATCAAGGCCGGCATGACGCCGCTGGATGCGGTGAAGGTCACCATCGAGATCGCGCGTGCGCTGGAATTCGCGCATGCCAAGGGCGTGATACACCGCGACATCAAGCCGGACAACATCCTGTTCCGCAGTGACGGCAGTGCCGTGCTCACGGACTTCGGCATTGCCAAGCAGGGGGACGCCAACACCCAGTTCACGCAGATGGGCATGGTGGCCGGTACACCCAAGTACATGAGTCCGGAGCAGGCGCGCGGCCAGCCGCTGCATCCGGAAAGCGACCTGTACAGTCTTGGCATCGTTTTCTACGAAATGCTGACCGGCAACGTGCCGTTCAATGCCGATGATTCGATTGCGCTGGCCATCAAGCATCTGAAAGACCCGCCGCCGCCCTTGCCGGCGCCGCTGAAACGTTTTCAGCCGTTCCTCGACCGGTTGCTCGCCAAGGAGCCCGCCAAGCGCTATCACCGCGGCGGCGAAGTGGCACAGGTGCTGGAGCAGATCGTGGCCAGCGGCGCCGTACGCAATCTCAAGGCCGTGCCTGCCGTGCAGGAAACGACCCAGGTGCGTTCCGCGATCAGCGATGCCGACCTGGCGGCTGCCGGCGGTTCACGTGCCGGCCTGATGGCCGTGCTGGCCCTGTTGCTGGCGGGCGGCGGCGCCGCCGGCTGGTATTTCCTGCTGGGTCCGGGTGCCGCGATGCCGCCGCCGGAACCGGTGGTTGAAGCGGAGCCGGTTGCACCGCCACCGGTTGCGGCGCCGGAACCGGTCGTGCAGCCCGAACCCGAGCCGGTGCCTGAACCCGAACCCGAAGCGGTTGCGGTTGAACCGCCGCCACCGCCGCCGCCGGCACCGGTGGCGGCAAAACCGGCGGTCGATGTGACGGCGCTGCTCAACAAGGCCAACAGCGCACTGGCGGCCGACCGCCTCGATGCGCCGTCCGGCGACAACGCCTGGGATTACTACCGGCTGGTGCTCGCGGCCGATCCGAAGAACAAGAAGGCAAAGGACGGCATTCGCCGGATCGCCGATCGCTTCGTGCAACTGGTCGACGAATCGCTGAGCGGTGGCAACGTGGCGCAGGCGAAGAAATTCCTTTCTGCGGGCGAGCGCGTGTCACCCGGTTATCCGCCGCTGGCGGATGCCGCAACCCGCATCGTCAACTACGAGGCAAACGCCAGTGCGCCGAAGGCGCCCGCACCTGCACCTGCCGCACCGGTGCCTGCACCGGTGGTGGAAGCCGCGCCGGAAGCGGCGCCGACGGTTGATCCCAACACCGTGCGCATCCGCCTGCGCGCCAGCGGACTGGCCAGCCGTGGCACCACGCTGTTCAAGCAGGGCGATTACGCGGGTGCACGCTCCCATTTCGAGCAGGCACTGGCACTGGACCCCGCCAACAAGGCGGCACAGGACGGTCTGGCCCAGCTCCGGCAGCTCGGCATCTGATCTGCGGGGCAGTGCAATGAAAACGGCGCCCGCGGGCGCCGTTCCTGTTCGGAGTGCTGCACCGGTCAGCGTGCGTAGCCGGCCAGCACGGTCTGGTTTTTCAGCTCGTCCCGCAGGGCCTCGGCGTTGACCCCCTTGCGCTGGGCCACCACCACGGCCATGCCGTAATTCTGTGCGGCTTCCAGCGGATTGCTGTTGGTGGCGGCTTTCTTGCCGACATCGGCGTAGCGCTGTTCGAGATTGCCCAGGCGCTTGCCGAGCCGGTTGCCGATTTCCTGCGACGCCTCGCCCGACAGCTTGTTGAGGATTTCCAGATCGGTGGGCAGGTTGGGCGTTTTCGCCGGCAGCTGGAAGTCGCCCAGCTCGACGCCTTCATTGCCTTCATCGGTGAGTTCGCGCTTGAGGGTCAGCGAGTCCGTGTGCACGACCTTGCCGGAGGTTGCCTCGACGATGCGGAAGGCCACCGAGAAATAGCCGACCTTGCGCAGGGTGGTGACGTTGTAGGAAATGTCTTCTTTCTTGTCGACCGGCAGCTGAGGTGCCGGTTGCGGAATGTCGCGGCGCTGGCGTTCGGACAGCTTCAGCCACTCGTCGTATTTCGGATTGCGCACCAGCATGCCGGCCTCGGTGACCGCGCGCGTGGTCTTGCGGGTGACGTTCTGGCTGGACTCGACCCGGGCTTCGTCGATGTTGCCGCTGATCACGTAGTCGACGCTGGCGGCCTGGGTGGCATCGTAGGCGATGATGCGCAGGTCGTACGGGATGTTCTGGAACAGGTTCTCGGTGATGCGGGTGGCGATGGCGCCGGAGTAGTCGGCGTTGCCGGCGGCGCTGTTGAACGGCGCGACAGTGGCGCTGCGGATGGCCAGTTTCGCCACTTCTTCTTCGGCGCCCCGCAGCGCGCGCGAAAGATCGGGCCGGGTCGGGTCGAATTCCTGTACCAGCAGCAGGTGCCCCAGCGCCAGCGGCCAGAGGCTCTCCGTGCGTGCCTTTTCGTAGCCGCGGTAGATGCGGTCCACGAAGGGTTTCTCTTCCGGCACGCCTTCGGCGCGGCCGTTCAGCTTCATGTGCACGTCGCGGGCCTGGGCGAACCAGTGGTAGCCCTCGCGCATGTTGTTCTCCGCGACGGCTTTGGCGGCCAGTGCCACGAAATAATTGGCCATGTCGTTGGCGGTGGGCGCGATGCGTGCCTTCACGTCGGCGAAGCGCGGCGATTTCGCCAGCGCATCGAACAGTTTGTAGGCTTCGTCCGGGCGGTCGTCGGCCAGTGCCTCGTTGAAACGGCGTTCGAAAAGCCGTGCCTGCAGTTCCATGCGGGTCGGTTCGGTGCTGTCATCCGCCGGCAGTTCGTCCAGCAGTGCCAGTGCCTTCTCGAAATCGTCGGTACTGCGTGCCTGTTCGAAGCCGCCGCGCAGCGTGTTGAGCATGGTTTCACGCTTTTCGCTGTAGCTCGTGTCGCCGGTCACCAGCGCCAGCTGCCGGAGGGCTTCCATGTGCTTGCGCAGTGCGGTGGGTGCCAGGTTGGCGACATAGGCCTGGATGTCGGAGACGGCTTTCTCCGTGACGGCGAGATCACGGTCGATGTCCTTGACGAAGATGTCGTGCTTGTCCGGCTGCCAGGTGCGCATCGGCTCGCCGGCGGCCTTCACGTCGTTGAGCACGTTCAGCGGCACGATGCCGTTGTGCATGCGGGCCTTGTCCACCTGGCCGCGCAGCTCGCTGTCGAGGCGGCCGGCCAGGGTGCGGCCGATGCTGTCCAGTTGCGCGAACAGGGGTGCGTGCCGCTTGTTGTTGCGGTCCTTGCCGACCAGTTCGGCTTTCGCCTGGTTGTACAGCGCAGGCAGGTTGCCGGTGGCCTCCGCGGCCGCGAGTTCGGCGTCCGTGACCAGCGGCTTGGCCGCGTGAACAGGCAGGACCGGAACGAGCAGCAGGGCGGCGAACGCAAGCGGACGGAGGGGCAGAAGACGGGACATGCACGGATCCATGCGACTGAAAGCCCGGGACGGGCGAACCGGCCCGAGTTTACAGGGTCGGGCCGGGGCCGTGCTCAGCTGTCGTGGCTGGCCGGTGGAGCAGGGCGGGCGGCCAGCAGGGCCGCCGTGAAGCCGGTGGCGATCACGGCAATGTCCGCCAGCCCCAGCCAGCGCAGCGGCGGTGGTTCCATCACACTCAGCACGGCGCCGAGGAAGTAGAAGCAGAGCAGGAAACACAGCCAGATCGCGGCTTTTGCGCTGCCCCGCAGCAGGCCGGGCAGCAGGAGCAGCAGCGGCAGGCTCTTCAGGCCGATAAAGAACAGGCCGGCCAGGGCCGGCGCATCGTTGCCGGCGCGCTGGATGGCGATGGCCGCCACCAGCAGGATTTCCGCCAGCGTCATGGTCAGCGCGATCTTGAAGGCGAGGTACCGGCGGGCCTCCGGCAGGGCTTCCCGCGCGCTCACGGGACCAGCTTCCCGGCCAGGGTGGCAAGGCGGCGGCCGGCCAGCAGGCAGAGCCTTTCCTCGTCCGGCGTGAAGGGCAGGTTGCCGGCCGGGCCGGCGTGATGGCTGGGGCCGTAGGGGGTGCCGCCGGCGGTGGTGGTCATCAGTTCCGGAGCGCTGTAGGGCAGCCCGGCCACCACCATGCCGTGGTGCAGCAGGGGCAGCATCATGCTCAGCAGCGTGCTTTCCTGGCCGCCGTGCAGGCTGGAGGTGGAGGTGAACACCAGTGCCGGCTTGCCGATCAGTGCGCCCTGTTGCCAGAGCTCGCCGGTGCCGTCGAGAAAGTGTTTCAGCGGTGCGGCCATGTTGCCGAAGCGGGTCGGGCTGCCGAGTGCCAGGCCGGCGCAGTGCCGCAGGTCGTCCGGCCCGGCGTACAGCGCGCCTTCGGCCGGTACGGCCGGCTCGCTGGCGGTGGTGACCGGGGCCACGGCGGGCACCGTGCGCACCCGTGCCTCCAGCCCGGCGGCTTCCACGCCGCGGGCAATGCGCAGCGCCATGTCGCGGGTGGCGCCGTGGCGGGAGTAGTAGAGGACAAGCACATAGGGCGATCGGGACATGGTTCGGCCTTGCCGGAGATGGAGGGGGGCAACGGGCGGCCGGTATGATCCGGCCTTTGGCATGCGGAAGGATTCTAGCGGATGACCCCGATCACGCGGCTGTGGCACGGCTGGCGCCTGCTGAAGGCGGTCGTGCGCGAGTACCGCGATTCCGGCTGCAAGGACAGCGCCGCCTCGCTCACCTACACCACGCTGTTTGCCGTGGTGCCGATGATGACCGTGGCGTTCGCGCTGCTGAAGCTGGCGCCGCAGCTGCACGGCATCGGCGACCGCATCGAAGGGCTGATCTTCGAGAATTTCGTGCCGGCCACCGGCGAGCAGGTGAAGACCTACCTGGCCGTTTTCGCGGAGCAGGCGGCCAGCCTCACCGGTGTCGGCGTGCTGTTCCTGCTGGTCACGTCGGTGATGATGCTGGTGACGGTGGAACGCGCCTTCAACCGCGTCTGGCGCGTGCACCGTCCGCGCCGGCTGCTGTCCAGCCTGCTGGTGTACTGGGCGCTGCTGACGCTGGGGCCGCTGCTGCTGGGCACCGGGCTGGCGGTGAGCACCTGGCTGGCGACCACGCAGACGTTCAGCGACACGGTCGGCCGCATCGGCCTGTGGAGCGAACTGCTGTCGGTGCTGCCGTTCCTGCTCGGCGCGGTGTTCTTCTCGCTGGTGTACATCGCCGTGCCCAACTGCCACGTGCCGGCCCGCGAGGGCGTGATCGGCGGCGTGGTCGCGTCGGCACTGATGGAAGCGGCGCGCCATACCTTCACCTTTTTCGTCGGCGGCTTCTCCTCCTATCAGCTGGTGTACGGTGCTTTCGCTGCGGTACCGCTGTTCCTGCTGTGGCTCTACATTTCCTGGGCAATCACCCTGTTCGGGCTGGTGCTGGTCTATGTGCTGGTCAACCGTGACGATGAAGAGATCCGCCCGGCCACGGCATTTCCGGCCCTGCTGAAAGTCCTGGCGCTGTTCCAGGCCCGGCAGCGCGAAGGGCTGGCAGTCCAGGACTACGAAGCCCGTCTGGAGGCGCGTCGCGCCGGCATCGATAACTGGCATGAATACCGCGAGCGCTTCCTCGCACGCCGCATTCTCGACCGTGACGAACGTGGCGGCCTGCTGCTGGTGCGCGACCTGCATGCACTGCGGCTGGCCGATCTGGCGCGCGTGCTGAACTGGGACAGTGCACTGCGCCGCAACGGCAGCACCGAACCGGACGAATTTGCCGCGGCCATGGCGGAACGTCTGCGCGCGGCGGTGGCGGCGTTCGATGCCGGACTCGACGAACCGGTGGCGAGCGTGCTGGAACGCGCATTTCCGCCGGCGAAAGGTGGATCGGTACCATGAGCCGCGCCTGCCGTGTGCTGGTCAGCGGCCGTGTGCAGGGCGTGGGCTTCCGCGCCTCGACACGCCGTGAGGCGCTGCGCCTGGGTCTGGCCGGCCACGCGCGCAACCTGGTCGACGGCCGGGTCGAGGTGCTGGCGTGCGGTGACGCGACTGCCGTGGCGGCGTTGCTGGTCTGGCTGAAACAGGGCCCGCCACAGGCGCGGGTCGATACCCTGGAAGTGACGGATGTTGCGGTGCCGGCCGGCCTGTCCGGTTTCGGCACGGCATGATGTCGTGACAGGAAAATTGTACTGAGCAGGATTTCCGGAGCAGTCCATGAAGGTTCGCGAGCAGGTGGTGATTGTCGGTGCGCTGCAGTTCCCGGTGCGCGAGATCGGGGCGGAGCAGGGCATGCCGGTCCTGATGCTGCACGGCTTTCCTGATTGCTTTCACAGCTATGACGCGCAGCTGGACGCGTTCGCGCAGGCGGGTTTCCGTGTGATCGTGCCGGCACTGCGCGGCTACGCCGCCACCAACCTTGCCGACGATGGCGATTACTACCTCACCACGCTGGTGAAGGACCTGGTCGGTCTGATGGACGCGATGGCCATTCCGCGCGCGCACCTGATCGGTCACGACTGGGGTGCTGCCGTCGGCTGGCTGGCCGTGGCGGAACATCCGCAGCGTTTCTTCTCGTTTGCCAGCCTGGCGATTCCGCCGGTGGGCGGGCTGGCGCGTGCCGCGCTGCGCTATCCGGTGCAGTTGCGCAAGAGCTGGTACATGGCGTTCTTCCAGCTGCGCGGCCTGGCCGACCGTGTGCTGGCGCGCAACGATTTCGCATTCGTGGACAAACTGTGGCGTGACTGGTCGCCGGGCTGGGACCGGCCGCAGGCGACCATGGAACGGGTCAAGGAGACTTTCCGGCAGCCGGGTGTGCCGCGTGCCGCGCTGGGCTACTACCGCTGCCTGTTCGATGTGTTCGCGGCACCGAACCGGCGTGCGCAGATGCTGATCCGGCAACTGGTGCGGGTACCGGTCCTGGTGCTGCACGGGCACAACGATGGCTGCATGGATTCGCGGCTGCCGGCGGCGGCGGTGGACCCGAAGCAGTTCCCGGCCGGAATCCGGCTGGTGACGGTGGACGATGCCGGCCATTTCCTGCACCAGGAGCAGCCGGCGAAGGTGAACACGCTGCTGCTGGATTTCGTGCGCGGTCACGGGGTCTAGTTCCGGCCCGGATGGCGGTATTTCCTCCGCCCGCGGAGTGCCTCGTCGGTTGCGCTGGAAGAATGTCCCGGGCTGTGGCACCGCTGCGCAACCTTCCCCCGGCACAGGCGGGCTATGGAAACACCGCCACCCGGATCGGGCCCATCGGCACTCCGCGGGCGGAGGAAGTACCGTCGGGATCACCGGTCTTCCGGTACATCGTGCGGTAGAATCGCGGCCCCGAATGCCCCTGCGCTGCCCCGAGGCCCCTCGCATGACCGTCATCAAGCAGGACGACCTGATCCAGTCCGTCGCCGACGCCCTGCAGTACATCTCCTATTACCACCCGGTCGATTTCATCCAGGCCGTGAATGCCGCCTACGAGAAGGAAGAAAGCCAGGCGGCGAAAGATGCCATGGCGCAGATCCTGATCAACTCGCGCATGAGCGCGGAAGGCCATCGACCGATCTGCCAGGACACCGGCATCGTCACCGTGTTCATCAAGGTCGGCATGAACGTGCGCTGGGACGGCGCCACGATGAGCGTCACCGACATGATCAACGAGGGCGTTCGCCGCGGTTACCTGAACCCGGACAACGTGCTGCGTGCATCCATCCTCAGCGATCCGGCCGGCAAGCGCACCAACACGAAGGACAACACGCCGGCTGTGATCCACTACGAGATCGTGCCCGGCAACACCGTCGACATCCAGATCGCGGCCAAGGGTGGCGGTTCGGAGAACAAGTCGAAGATGGCGATGCTTAACCCCAGCGATTCGATCGTCGACTGGGTGCTGAAAACGGTGCCGACCATGGGCGCCGGCTGGTGCCCGCCGGGCATGCTGGGCATCGGCATCGGCGGCACCGCCGAGAAGGCGATGATGCTGGCCAAGGAATCGCTGATGGATCCGGTCGACATCCAGGAACTCATCGCCCGCGGCCCGCAAAACCGTGTGGAAGAGTTGCGCATCGAGCTCTACGAGAAAGTGAATGCGCTGGGCATCGGTGCACAGGGCCTCGGTGGTCTCACCACCGTCGTCGACGTGAAGATCCGCGATTACCCGACGCACGCCGCCTCGTTGCCGGTGGCGATCATCCCGAACTGTGCGGCAACCCGCCATGTCCATTTCGAGCTGGACGGTTCCGGCCCGGCCGACATCGAGCCGCCGAGCATCGAGGACTGGCCGAAGATCACCTGGGATGTCTCGAAGTCGCGCCGCGTGAATCTCGACACGGTCACGAAGGAAGAGATCGCCGGCTGGAAAACCGGCGAGACGTTGCTGCTGTCCGGCAGGATGTACACCGGCCGGGATGCCGCCCACAAGAAAATGACCGACATGATCGCGAAGGGCGAGAAACTGCCGGTCGATTTCACCGGCAAGTTCATCTACTACGTGGGCCCGGTCGATCCGGTGCGTGACGAGGTTGTGGGGCCGGCCGGCCCGACCACGGCCACGCGCATGGACAAGTTCACCCGCACCATGCTCGAAAAGACCGGTCTGATCGGCATGATCGGCAAGTCCGAGCGCGGCCCGACGGCGATCAGTGCCATCCGGGACAACAAGGCGGTCTACCTGATGGCGGTCGGCGGCGCGGCGTATCTCGTCTCGAAAGCGATCCGTAAATCGAAGGTGGTTGGCTTTCCGGAACTCGGCATGGAGGCGATCTACGAGTTCGAGGTCAAGGACATGCCGGTATCGGTGGCGGTGGACGTGAACGGTGAATCGGTGCACGACATCGCGCCAAAGATCTGGCAGGCGAAGATCGGCAAGATTCCGGTGTCCTGATCCGGGCGTCACAACAAAAGAGCCGGCGCATGCGCCGGCTTTTTTGTTGTCGGGGATCGTCAGTCGCGCCTGTGGGCCAAAGCGCGCCCGGCATCGAACCGGTAGTCCGTCAGCGGCAAAGTCCTGGCCTCCCAGATCATCTGGGGCGTCGAGGCACGGCGCAGCGGCACGTCGCCGTTGGCGTCGAAATAGTAGCTGTTGGCCTTCGAGCAGGAGTCCTGCCAGAAAATCTGGGTATGCCGGCGGGCCAGCATTTGCTCGAAGTAGCGCCGGTTTGCTTCTTCCCTCACCTCGACCCGGGTAGCGCCACGGCGCTGTGCTTCCTTCAGGCAGCGCAGGATGTGCTGTAGCTGGATCTCGATCAGCGTGAAAAAGGAGCCTCCGTTGTAGCCGTAGGGCCCGATGATGTTGAAGAAGTTCGGGAAGTTCGGCAGGGTGATGCCCAGGTAGGATTGTGAGCGGTGACGGCTGAAGAACTCGCCCATCGTGGTGCCGTCGGCGCCGCGGATACGATAGCTGCCTTCGCCCTCGGCGACCCTGAAGCCGGTGGCGTAGATGATCACGTCGAACCCGTGCAGCGTGCCGTCCCTGGTGCGCACGCCGTCGGCGGTGATTTCCCCGATCGGCGTTGTTTCCAACAGCACGTTGTCGCGGTTGAAAGTGGCCAGGTAACTGTTGTGGAAACTCGGCCGCTTGCAGCCGATGGCGTAATCCGGGGTGAGCTTCCTGCGCACTTCCGGATCGTGTACCTGGCTGCGCAGCCAGGCCTTGCCGAAGGCTGCGCCCTGTTTCGGCAGCATCGGCAGCTTGCCGGCGTACTGCGCGGCGAGCGGGAAGGTGACTTCCACGAAAGCCTGGCTGGCTGCTCGCAGCGCCGATTTGACGCCGGGCAGACGCATGCCGGTTTTCAGTACGCCGGACAGCGGAACGTCCAGCTTCGGGAAACACCAGATCGGCGTACGCTGGAACACGGTGAGCTGGGCGGCCAGCGGTGCGATTTCCGGGATCACCTGTACGGCAGAGGCGCCGGTGCCGATCACGGCAATGCGTTTGCCGTCGAGCTGCACGGTGTGGTCCCAGCGCGCGGTATGCATGGTGGTGCCGGCGAAGGATTCCACGCCGGCGATGTCGGGCAGTTTCGGCACGTTGAGCGGTCCGCTGCCGTTGATCAGGTGGCGGGCCGTGATCTCGGTGCCGGCACGGGTACGGATGCGCCAGAAATCGCCGGTGTTGTCCCAGGCGGCTTCCTCCACCTGCGTGCCGAACCGTGTGCGCCCGTGCAGGCGGTATTTTTCCGCGCAGTATTCTGCATAGGCTTTCAGTTCGCGGCCGGGTGCGTAACTGCGGCTCCAGTCCGGCCGCTGCTCGAAGGAAAACTGGTAACTGAACGACGGAATGTCGACGGCAACGCCGGGGTAGGTGTTCCAGTGCCAGACGCCACCGAAGCCGTCACCGGCTTCCAGGATCGTGTAGTCGTGTATGCCGGCCTTGTCGAGGGCGATGGCTGTGCCGATGCCGGAGAAGCCGGCACCGATGACGGCGACGGCATGTTCCGGCGCCGGGCGACGGGTGGTCTGGGTCATCCTGGGCTCCTCCGGTCGAGGAGCGCATGGTGGCGAGACGGCGCCGGAAAAAACAAGGGCGCCCCGGGCGCCCCTGATTGGCCAGATTGGTGACTGGCCGTGAATTGGCTCCGCCTGCTGGGCTCGAACCAGCGACCCACGGATTAACAGTCCGTAAAACTCTTGTTTCAAGAGAAATCACAGGCCTGCAGACCCACGGATAAAACACACAACCACATGATTTTATTGTA
>JBMOOO010000005.1:0-173665 GCA_049324475.1 Pseudomonadota bacterium
GGCGGGCTGGGTCTGCAGGTGTGTGGCGCGACAGGAGAGCCTTGTGGCTGAGCCAGATGCGCGCTGCGTATAGGTGGCCGGGCGAAATGGTGCCCTAGCAAAAAAGAAACGGGCACCAAACGGGCACATAAACGAAGGGCGCCCTGAGGCGCCCTTGGTAGTTCAAGCCTAACTGCTTGATTTATTTGGCTCCGCCTGCTGGGCTCGAACCAGCGACCCACGGATTAACAGTCCGTTGCTCTACCGACTGAGCTAAGGCGGAATGGAACTCGTCTTGCCGGTGGCCGCTCGGTGGGCGGGCCGGCGCTCCGGTGCCGGCAGGGCCGGAGGAGCGTGAGGGCGCGTATGTTAGTGACGGGGTGGAACAGGGTCAACCGGTGGAAGCTCCGGGGGCGGCCGTATCGGGCCGCCCGCGCAGGCTTCTACTTCTTCTCCAGCGCCTTGCGGATGCGGGCCATCGCGTCCTGCAGGTTCTTCATGCTGGTGGCGATCGAGATGCGGGCGTAGCCCTCGGAACCGAAGGCCGAACCCGGCACCAGCGCCACGCCCACCTCGTTCAGCAGGTATTCGCACAGTTCGATGTCGTTGCTGATGCCCGGCTTCTTCCCGATCACGCCCCGGAAGTTGGCGAAGGCATAGAATGCGCCGTCGGCCGGCACGCAGCTCACGCCCGGCATGCTGTTCAGCTCGGCGATCACGTAGTCGTGGCGTTCCCGGAAGGCCTTCACCATCGGCAGCAGGCAGGACTGGTCGCCGTTCAGCGCGGCCTCGGCCGCGACCTGCGAGATCGACGTCGGGTTGGACGTGCTCTGGCTCTGGACCTTGTTCATGGCCTTGATCAGTTTCACCGGGCCGGCCGCGTAGCCGATGCGCCAGCCGGTCATGGCATAGGCCTTGGACACGCCGTTGAGCACGATGGCGCGGTCATAGAGGTCCGGGCAGACGGTCACGATGTTCACGAAGGGCTCGTTCGCCCACCAGATCTTCTCGTACATGTCGTCGGTCGCGACCATGACGTGCGGATGCCGGCGCAGTACGGCGCCGAGGGCTTCCAGATCCTTGCGGGTGTAGGCGACGCCGGTCGGGTTGGACGGCGAGCACAGCACGAACAGGCGGGTCTTCGGGGTGATGGCCTTTTCCAGCTGTTCCGGGGTGATCTTGAAGCGGGTCTCGTCGGTGGTCTGCACGATCACCGGCGTGGCGTCGGCAATGATCACCATGTCCGGGTAGCTCACCCAGTAGGGTGCCGGGATGATGACTTCGTCGCCGGCGTCCAGCAGGGCCAGCGCCATGTTGAAGAAGCTCTGCTTGCCGCCGCTGGAGACCAGGATCTGCTCGGGTTTGTAGGCCAGGCCGTTGTCGCGCGACAGCTTGTTGATGATGGCTTTCTTCAGCGACGGGGTGCCGTCCACGGCGGTGTACTTGGTGAATCCCTTGTGGATGGCCTCGATGGCGGCAGCCTTGATGTGGTCCGGCGTGTCGAAATCGGGCTCGCCCACGCCCAGGCCGATGATGTCCTTGCCGGCGGCCTTCAGCTCGGCGGCACGGTTGGAAACGGCCAGGGTCGGTGACGGCTTGATGGCGTTGACGCGGTTGGACAGGCGGATATCCACGGAGGACCTCGGTGCGGGGGAGGGTGTGCACCCCGGCGCCCGGGAAACCCGGACCGGGACGGCAGGCGGGGCGCCATTCTAATGATTGGCCATCGCCGTTCAACGGCGATCCGGGCCCGCTGTGTAAAATCCCGCCTCCGCTGTCACGGACCCCGCCCATGTTCGAACTGAAAGCCGATTACGCCCCTGCCGGCGACCAGCCGGAGGCAATCCGCCGGCTGGTGGCTGGCCTGGGCGAAGGGCTGGCGGCCCAGACCCTGCTGGGCGTCACCGGTTCGGGCAAGACCTACACCATCGCCAACGTCGTGCAGCAGGTGCAGCGGCCGACGCTGGTCATGGCGCACAACAAGACCCTGGCGGCGCAGCTGTACGGCGAATTCCGGAGTTTCTTTCCGGACAATGCGGTCGAGTACTTCGTTTCCTACTACGACTACTACCAGCCGGAAGCCTACGTGCCGTCGTCCGACACCTTCATCGAGAAGGATTCGTCGGTGAACGAACACATCGAGCAGATGCGGCTGTCGGCCACCAAGGCGCTGCTGGAGCGGCCGGACGTCATCATCGTCGCCACCGTGTCTGCCATCTACGGCCTGGGTGACCCGACACAGTACCTGGCGATGGTGCTGCACCTGTCGCGCGGCCTGAAGATCGACCAGCGCGAGATCCTGCGCCGGCTGGCGGCCATGCAGTACGAGCGCAACGACATGGATTTTCACCGCGGCACCTACCGTGCGCGTGGCGAGGTGATCGACATTTTCCCTGCCGATTCCGACGACCTCGCGGTGCGTGTCGAGCTGTTCGATGACGAGGTGGAGAATATCTCGCTGTTCGACCCGCTGACCGGTGCCGTGCAGCGCAAGGTGCAGAAGGCAACCATCTTTCCGAAGAGTCACTACGTCACGCCGCGCGAGACCGTGCTGCACGCCATCGACACCATCAAGGCCGAGCTGAAGGAGCGGCTGGAGCAGCTGCGCGCGGCCGATAAACTGGTGGAAGCCCAGCGGCTGGAGCAGCGCACCCGGTTCGACCTGGAAATGCTGCAGGAACTGGGCTACTGCAACGGCATCGAGAACTATTCGAGACACTTTTCCGGGCAGCAGCCGGGCGAGCCGCCGCCGACGCTGTTCAGCTACCTGCCGGACAACGCACTGCTGGTGATCGACGAATCGCACGTGACGGTTCCGCAGATCGGCGCCATGTACAAGGGCGACCGTTCGCGCAAGGAGACGCTGGTCGAATACGGTTTCCGGCTGCCCAGTGCGCTGGACAACCGGCCGCTGCGCTTCGAGGAATGGGAGGCGCGCGCACCGCAGATGATCTTCGTGTCGGCCACGCCGGCCGATTACGAGGCGAAACACGCCGGACAGGTCGTCGAGCAGGTGGTGCGCCCCACGGGCCTGGTCGACCCGGTGGTGGAAGTGCGTCCGGCACTGAACCAGGTCGACGACGTGTTGTCGGAAATCCGCCTGCGCATTGCCGTCGACGAGCGCGTGCTGGTTACCACGTTGACCAAGCGCATGGCCGAGGACCTGACCGAATACCTGGCCGAGCACGGTATCCGTGTGCGCTACCTGCACTCGGACATCGACACCGTCGAGCGGGTGGAGATCATCCGCGACCTGCGACTGGGCGAATTCGATGTGCTGGTCGGCATCAACCTGCTGCGTGAGGGCCTGGACATGCCCGAGGTGTCGCTGGTGGCGATCCTGGACGGTGACAAGGAAGGCTTCCTGCGTTCCGAGCGCTCGCTGATCCAGACCATTGGCCGGGCGGCCCGCAACGTCAACGGCAAGGCCATCCTGTATGCCGACCGCATGACCGGCTCCATGGAGCGTGCCATCGCCGAGACCGGGCGGCGGCGGCAGAAACAGCTGGCGTACAACGCCGAACACGGCATCGTGCCGAAGACCATCCGCAAGCAGGTGGCCGACATCATGGAAGGTGCGTATGCGGCCGCGCCGCAGGTGCGTGGCCGGGCGAAGAGCCGCAAGGTCGCCGAGGACGCGCCGGCCACGTACACTGCCGAGCTGAAGGATCCGGCCGCTGCGGCACGCACGCTGGCGGCCCTGGAAGAGAAAATGCTGGCGCATGCGCGCAACCTCGAGTTCGAGGAGGCCGCGCGCCTGCGCGACGAGATTGCCCGGTTGCGTGCCGCGGCGTTCATTTCCTGAGCGGGACGGGGAGTTCGGATGAGACCGGAGCAGGCGAAGATTGCCGTGATCGGGCTGGGCTATGTCGGCCTGCCGCTGTCGGTGGCATTCGGCGAGAAGTACGAAACGACCGGTTTCGACATCAACCGCGAGCGGGTGGCGGCGCTGGCGCGCGGCGAGGACGCCACGCTGGAAGTGTCGCCGGCGGAGATCGCTGCCGCGAAACAGCTGCGCTTCAGCGCCGACGAAGCCGTGCTGGATGACTGCAATGTGTTCATTGTCACCGTGCCGACCCCGGTCGATCGTGGTCATGTGCCCGATTTCGGCCCGCTGATCGCGGCCAGCCGCACCATCGGCCGGCATGTGCGCAAGGGCGACATCGTGGTGTACGAATCGACGGTGTATCCGGGTGCCACGGAAGAGGTCTGCATTCCGGAAATCGAGAAGGTGTCCGGTCTGAAGTACAACGCCGATTTCTTCGCCGGCTATTCGCCGGAACGCATCAACCCCGGCGACAAGCAGCGCCGGTTGAAGAATATCGTCAAGATCACGTCGGGTTCGACACCGGCCGTGGCCGACTTCGTCGACGCCCTGTACCGTTCGATCCTGGAAGTGCCCACCCACAAGGCGAGCTCGATCCGCGTGGCGGAAGCGGCGAAGGTGATCGAGAATACCCAGCGGGATCTCAACATCTCGCTGGTGAACGAGCTGGCACTGATCTTCGATCGTCTCGGCATCGACACGCTGGAAGTGCTGGAAGCCGCCGGTACCAAATGGAACTTCCTGCCGTTCCGTCCGGGTCTGGTCGGTGGCCACTGCATCGGCGTCGATCCCTACTACCTGATCCACAAGGCGCGGGAAGCCGGTTATTACCCGGATGTGATCGCGGCCGGCCGGCGCGTCAACGACGGCATCGGCGAGCACATCGTCAACCGTGTGGTGCGCCTGATGAGCCGCAAGGGTGCCACGATCGGCTCTTCGCGCGTGCTGATCCTGGGGCTCGCGTTCAAGGAAAACTGCCCGGACATCCGCAACACGCGTGTCATCGATCTGGTCGAACACCTGCGCGGCTGGGGCGTGGCGGTCGATGTCTACGACCCGTGGATCGACGCGGCCGAGGCGAAACACGAGTACGGCCTGGACGTGCTGGCGGCCGAACCGGCGGCCGGCCGCTACGACGGCATCATTGCCGCGGTCGGACACCGCGAGTTCGTCGCCTGGGGTGCGTCGAAGGTGCGCAGTTTCGGCAAGCCGGGTGCTGTGCTGTTCGACGTGAAGGGGCTGTTTCCCCGGGACTCGGTCGACGCCCGGCTCTGACCCCGGTTTTTCCGTAGAAGCCGGCCTTGTCACTGGCGGGGGGCGCCGCTATCCTGTGCGCCCTCTTCAGGCACATAGCTCAGTTGGTTAGAGCACCACCTTGACATGGTGGGGGTCGGTGGTTCGAATCCACTTGTGCCTACCAGATACCCCGAGGGCCGCTTGCGCGGCCCTCGCTGTTTCGGGCGGAATTGTTCCGCCGGCGTCTTCCGGACGTTGATCACGCGGCCTGGCGTAGGGGTCGCCACTGAGGAGTCTGCAGTCCCATGTCTTCTGCAAACAGCATCTTCATCACCCTTCCCGACGGCAGCAAGCGCGAATTCCCCGGCCCGGTCACGGTTGCCGAGGTGGCCGCCAGCATCGGCGCGGGCCTTGCGAAGGCAGCCCTGGCCGGCAAGGTCGACGGCAAGCTGGTCGATACCTCATACCGCATCGAGCGCGATGCCACGCTCAGTATCGTCACCGGCCGCGATGCCGAGGGCGTCGAGGTGTTGCGCCACTCCTGTGCCCACCTGCTGGCCATGGCGGTACAGCAGCTGTTCCCCGGCGCCCAGGTCACCATCGGTCCGGTGATCGAGGATGGCTTCTACTACGACTTCGCCTTCGAGCGGGCCTTCACGCCGGAAGATCTCGAGAAGATCGAGGCGCGCATGGTCGAGCTGGCCGCGCAGGACTTGCCGGTCTCGCGCTCGCTGATGTCGCGTGACGAGGCGGTGAAGCTGTTCGATTCGATGGGCGAGAAGTACAAGGTCGAGATCATCCGTGACATCCCGTCCGCGGAAGACCTCAGTTTTTACCGGCAGGGCGATTTCATCGACCTCTGCCGCGGCCCGCACGTACCGAGTACCGGCAAGCTGCAGGCCTTCAAGCTGACCAAGGTGGCCGGTGCCTACTGGCGTGGCGATTCGAACAACGCCATGTTGCAGCGCATCTACGGCACCTGCTGGGCGAACAGGAAGGATCTTGAGGTCTACCTGAAACGGCTGGAGGAAGCGGCGAAACGCGACCACCGCAAGATCGGCCGCCAGCTGGACCTCTACCACATGCAGGAAGAGGCGCCGGGTACGGTGTTCTGGCACCCGAAGGGCTGGTCGATCTGGCAGACCATCGAGCAGTACATGCGCGCCCGGCTGCAGGCCGGCGGTTATCAGGAAGTGCGGACACCGCAGGTGGTCGACCTGTCGCTCTGGAAGCAGTCCGGGCACTGGGAGAACTACCGCGAGAACATGTTCATCACCACGGCGGAAGAGCGCCAGTTCGCGGTCAAGCCGATGAACTGCCCCTGCCACGTGCAGATTTTCAACCAGGGCATCAAGAGCTACCGCGAACTGCCGCTGCGCATGGCCGAGTTCGGCTCCTGCCACCGCTTCGAGCCGTCGGGCGCCCTGCATGGCCTGATGCGCGTGCGCGCCTTTACCCAGGACGATGCCCACATCTTCTGTACCCACGAGCAGGTCGGTGCGGAAACCGCGGCCTTCATTGACCTGTTGCGGGACGTCTACCTGGACTTCGGCTTCACCGAGATCCTGGTCAAGCTGTCGACCCGGCCGGCCAAGCGCATCGGCAGCGATGCCCAGTGGGACGCGGCCGAGCAGGCCCTGGCCGAGGCCCTGAACCGGGCCGGGCTGGCCTTCGACTACCAGCCGGGGGAGGGGGCGTTCTACGGTCCCAAGATCGAGTTCACCCTCAAGGACTGCCTGGGCCGGCTCTGGCAGTGCGGCACCATCCAGCTGGACTTTGCCCTGCCGGAACGGCTGGGGGCGGAGTACGTGGGCGAGGATGGCAACCGGCACCCGCCGGTGATGCTGCACCGGGCCATCCTGGGGTCCTTCGAGCGCTTCATCGGCATCCTCATCGAGAACTACGCCGGGGCCTTCCCGCCCTGGCTGGCGCCGGTGCAGGCGGTGGTCCTGAACATCACCGACCGCCAGGAGGGCTGGGTCCGGGAGGTACAGGAAGCCTTGAAAAACAAGGGGTTCCGGGCCGAAATCGACTTGAGAAACGAGAAGATCGGCTTTAAGATCCGCGAGCACACGCTCCAGCGTATCCCCTACCTGATCGTGGTCGGGGACAAAGAAGTGGAATCCCAGTCCGTGGCCGTGCGTACGCGCGAAGGCGCCGATCTCGGTGTGATGCCTCTCCAGGCATTCATCGACAGACTCGGTGCCGATGTGGCGCGTCGCGGCCGCGTTGTTTCGGAGGGTTGAGGTATCAAGCGCGAAAATCCAAAGAGTGCGCCGCGTGAGAAGCGCACTCGTATCAACGGCGAGATCAATGTTCCGCAGGTGCGTTTGATTGATCCAGAGGGCGAGCAGCTGGGCATCGTGTCCACCCGCGAAGCCCTCGCCAAGGCCGAAGAGCTGGCCCTTGATCTCGTCGAGATATCACCGGATGCGCAGCCTCCGGTTTGCCGCCTGATGGACTATGGCAAGTTCGTTTTCGAGAAGAAGCGAAGCGAAAAGGAAGCCAAGAAAAAACAGCGGCAGATGCAGATCAAGGAAATCAAGATTCGCCCAGGGACGGACGATGGGGACTATCAGGTAAAACTTCGCAACCTGATCCGGTTCCTCACGGAGGGAGACAAGGCCAAGGTAACCTTGCGGTTCCGCGGCCGGGAAATGGCACACCAGGAGTTGGGCCTCGAAATGCTGAAGAGGATCACTGCGGATCTGGCTGAAGTCGGCCAGGTCGAGCAGGAACCGAACCTCGAGGGCAGGGCGATGGTCATGGTGGTGGCGCCGAAGAAGAAGAAGTGAGTTCGCTTGCTTCTGAATGCGAGTAACACCAATAGCGAGAGTTTGCAGCAATGCCGAAAATGAAGACCAACCGAGGGGCAGCCAAGCGTTTTCGTAAAACCGCCTCCGGCTTCAAGCGTAAACAGGCCTTCAAACGTCACATCCTGACCAAGAAGTCCGGCAAGCGTATCCGTCAACTGCGACCGATGACGATGGTGCATCCGTCCGACCAGGGCCTGGTCGAGCGCATGCTTCCGAATCTTTGAGCCGCCCCAGTTAACGGAGACCAGACATGGCACGTGTAAAACGCGGCGTTATTGCCCGCCGCCGTCACAAGAAAATCCTGGCGAAAGCCAAAGGCTATTACGGTGCGCGCTCGCGCTCGTATCGCCTGGCCATCCAGGCGGTCATCAAGGCCGGCCAGTACCAGTACCGCGACCGTCGTCAGCGCAAGCGTCAGTTCCGTGCGCTGTGGATCACCCGCATCAACGCGGCAGCCCGTCTCAACGGCCTGTCGTACAGCCGCCTCATCGATGGCCTGAAAAAGGCCGCCGTGGAAGTGGACCGCAAGATGCTGGCCGATCTGGCGGTGTTTGATCAGGGTGCGTTTGCTGCTCTCGCCAAAGAGGCGAAAGCCGCTCTCTCCTGATCGATACGCAGGCAACAAGCGGAAGAGGGGAAGCGGCGTAAGCCCTTCCCCTCTTTTTTTGACGTTTCGGGACTCTTTTCACGGATCGAGGTTAGCGGGATGTCTGATCTGGATGTCGTTGTGGATGCCGCGCTGAAAGCGACGGCAGCGGCGGCCGATCTTGCCGCGCTCGACCAGGTGCGCGTGCAGTATCTGGGCAAGAAGGGCGAGATTTCTGCCCAGCTGAAATCACTGGGCAATCTGCCGCCGGAAGAACGGCCCCGTTTCGGAGCCGTGATCAACGAGGCGCGCGACCGCGTGCAGGCGGCGGTGGAGGCGAAGAAGCTGGTGCTGGAAGAGTCGGCGCTGAATGCCCGGCTGGCTTCGGAAGCGGTCGATGTCACCTTGCCCGGACGTTTTGTGCAGACCGGCGGTCTGCATCCGGTTACCCGTACCATCGAGCGCATGACGGCATTTTTCGCCGGCGCCGGTTTCGAGGTGGTGGAAGGTCCGGAAGTCGAGGACGACTGGCATAACTTCGAGGCACTGAACATTCCGTCCACGCACCCGGCGCGGGCGATGCACGACACGTTCTATTTCGACGCGACCACGCTGCTGCGCACGCATACCTCGCCGGTGCAGATCCGCACCATGAAGAGCGGCAAGCCGCCGTTCCGGGTTATCTGCCCGGGCCGGGTATACCGATGCGATTCGGACGTGACACACACGCCGATGTTCCATCAGGTGGAAGGCCTGCTGATCGACGAAGAGTCGAGTTTCGCCGAGCTGCGTGGCCTGCTCGCGGATTTCCTGCGGTCTTTCTTCGAGGCCGACCTGCAGGTGCGGTTCCGGCCGTCCTATTTCCCGTTCACCGAGCCAAGTGCCGAAGTCGACATCCAGTGCATGATCTGCGGCGGCCCCGGCTGCCGCGTGTGCAAGAACACCGGCTGGCTGGAAGTGCTGGGCTGCGGCATGGTGCATCCGAAGGTGCTCGCCGCCTGCGGTATCGATGCCGGGAAGTACCGTGGCTTTGCCTTCGGCATGGGTGTCGAGCGCTTGGCCATGCTGCGCTACGGCGTCAACGATCTGAGGCTGTTCTTCGAGAACGATCTGCGCTTCCTCGCGCAGTTTCGCTGACCGTTTACCGGGAATCATCCGAACATGAAAATCAGCGAACAGTGGCTGCGCGAGTGGGTCAACCCGCCGTACGGCCGCCCGGAACTGGTGGCCCGCCTGACGATGGCGGGCCTGGAAGTCGATGCGGCCATCCCGGTCGCCGGCGAGTTCACCGGTGTTGTCATCGGGCAGATCGTCGCCTGCGACAAGCACCCGGAGGCCGACAAGCTGCGCGTGTGCCGCGTGGACGCCGGCAGCGGCGAGCCGCTTACCATCGTCTGCGGCGCGCCGAATGCGCGTACCGGCCTGAAAGCGCCGCTGGCAGTGGTGGGCGCGGCATTGCCGGGCGGCAAGGCGATTACCCGCGCGAAACTGCGTGGTGTGGAATCGTTCGGCATGTTGTGCGGTGCCGATGAGCTCGGCATCGACATTCCCGGCGACGGGCTGCTCGAGCTGCCGGCCGATGCACCGGTCGGCAGCGACCTGCGTGATTATCTGAAGCTGGACGACGTCACGCTGGAGCTCGGGCTCACGCCGAACCGTGGCGATTGCCTGGGTGCCCTGGGACTGGCGCGTGAAGTGGCCGCTTTCTCCGGGCTGCCGTTTGCCGGCCTGCCGACGGTGACTGTGCCGGCCGCGATCAGGGATGTTTTCCCGGTGAAGGTGACGGCACCGGAAGCCTGCCCGCGTTACGTCGGCCGTGTCGTGCGCCATGTCGATCTCTCGAAGGGCAGCCCGCTCTGGTTGCAGGAGAAGCTGCGGCGCAGCGGTATCCGTTCCATCGATGCCGTGGTCGACATCACCAATTTCGTGATGCTCGAGCTGGGCCAGCCCATGCATGCCTTCGATCTCGATACGCTGGATGGCGGCATCGAGGTGCGGCTGGCGCGCGAGCACGAGAAACTGACGTTGCTGGATGGCAAGGAGCTGGTGCTGCAGGCCGACACGTTGCTGATTGCCGACGCGAAGAAGCCGCTGGCGCTGGCAGGCATCATGGGCGGCGCCGGATCCGGCGTGTCCGGCAACACGCAGAACCTGATGCTGGAATCGGCGTTTTTTGCGCCACTGGCGCTGGCCGGCCGAGCACGCCGGCATGGCTTGCACACCGATTCCTCGCACCGCTTCGAACGCGGCGTGGACCCGTCCCTGCAGGAGGCGGCGATCGAGCGTGCCACGCAACTGATCGTCGACATCTGTGGCGGCCAGGCAGGTCCGTTGACAGTGATCGAGAGCAAGGCGGATGTACCGGGTGCCGCAGAAATCGAATTGCGTGCAGCGGCGATCAACCGCCTGCTCGGGCTGGAGCTGAAGGCGTCGGATGTCGAGGACATGCTGGCGCGTCTGGGCATGGAAGTGGGCACGAACGCGAACGGCCACGGCTGGACCGTGATTGCGCCGCGGCATCGTTTCGACATCGCCATCGAACAGGACCTGATCGAGGAGCTGGCGCGCCTGTACGGTTACGACCGTCTGCCCACGCGTTCGCCGCAGGGCAGCCTGAAGATGGCGGTGGCACGTGAGTCGACGCTGGATCTGGCGCGCGTGCGCCGCACGCTGGTCGCGCGCGGCTATCAGGAAGTCGTTACCTACAGTTTCGTGGATCCGGAGCTGCAGCGGCTGCTGGATCCGGAGCAGGTGCCGCTGTTGCTGGCGAACCCGATTTCGGCCGATATGGCGGCGATGCGCACCACGCTGTGGGCGGGTCTGCTCAACACGGCACGCTTCAACCTGAATCGTCAGCAGAACCGTCTGCGCCTGTTCGAGACCGGCCTGCGTTTCATGCCGGGCAAGGACGGCCTGAAGCAGGAGCCTTTCCTCGCCGGCCTCCTGTTCGGCCCGGCAGCGCCCGAAGGCTGGGCCAACGGCGGTGCCCGCAAGGTGGACTTCTTCGATGCCAAGGGCGATCTGGAGGCCCTGCTGGCCCTGACCGGTCAGGCGGAAACCTTCGGGATCGAAGCCGGCGGCCATCCGGCCCTGCACCCGGGGCAGTCTGCGCTGATCCGGCATGCCGGCCATCCGGTCGGCGCTCTGGGCGCCCTGCATCCCCGCCTGCAGCAGGCCCTGGACCTGCCGGGGACGGTCTATCTGTTCGAGATCCGGCTGGCGGCCCTTCTGGAAGCCCGCCTGCCACGCTTTACGGAAGTGTCCCGCTTCCCGGCCGTCCGGCGTGACATTGCCGTGGTGGTGGGCCGGGACGTACCGGCCGCCCGGATGGACGGCCTGATCCGGGAGGTGGCCGGCGAACTCCTGCGCGAGCTGGTGATTTTTGACGTTTATCAAGGGGATAACATCGGGACTTCAAGTCGAAGTGTCGCTTTGGGCTTGACCTTGCAGCATGCTTCCCGCACCCTTACCGACGATGAGGTCAACGCCTTGATGGACAGGGTGATAGACCTTTTGAAACAAAGGGTTAGTGCTTCGCTGAGGGAGTGAAATGGGTGCGCTGACCAAGGCCGACATGGCCGAACGCCTTTTCCAGGAGCTCGGGCTGAACAAGCGTGAAGCCAAGGAACTGGTGGAGATGTTCTTCGAGGAAGTCCGCGTGTCGCTGGAGACCAACCGGCAAGTGAAACTGTCCGGATTCGGCAACTTCGACCTGCGCGACAAGAGCCAGCGTCCGGGGCGCAACCCCAAGACCGGCGAAGAGATTCCGATTACTGCCCGTCGCGTGGTGACGTTCCGGCCCGGGCAGAAGCTGAAGCAACGAGTCGAGGCATATGCTGGAACCAAGCAATAACGACCAGCTGCCCGTCATCCCCGGGAAGCGCTACTTCACCATCGGTGAGGTCAGCGACCTGTGCGATGTGAAGCCGCACGTCCTGCGTTACTGGGAGCAGGAGTTTCCCCAGCTCAAGCCGGTGAAGCGTCGCGGCAACCGCCGCTATTACCAGCGCCAGGACGTGCTGATGATCCGGCAGATCCGCAGCCTTCTGTACGATCAGGGCTACACCATCGGTGGTGCCCGCCAGCAGCTCACCGGCCAGAGCGCTGACGAACAGTCTCAGGTGAACCAGCTGGTACGCCAGATGATCGTCGAGCTGGAAGACGTACTGCGCGTACTGCGCACCTGATGTTCCGTGACTGCGCGTTTCGCACGCGCAGTTGCAGACACCCCCGATTCCGCTAAGATGCCCGCTCCCGCGCGCAGCCCGCGCGGCCAGTCGGAGCGTAGCGCAGCCTGGTAGCGCACCACTCTGGGGGGGTGGGTGTCGCGGGTTCGAATCCCGCCGCTCCGACCAACTTTCTTCTTCCCCCCGACGCGCACGTCCGTGCGCGCTTTCCGCCTACTCCAGCCCCAGACGTTTCGCCGGCAATACCGGCGAGCGGGCTATCGGCGGCTCACTTGCCCAGGGTTCCGGCACTGTCACGTAATCCACGTAGTAGCCGGCAAAACGCTCGGTGTTGATCAGCCGCTGGAATTTCAGCAGCGAGCGGTACGGAATGTCCTTCAGGATGAAATTCACGAGAAAGGCCGGGATGTAGCCACCCGGGTCCAGCAATACTTCGAAGCTGACCTGGATTTTCTTGCCGCCGATCGGCACCGAGGAAAAGTGCCCGGTCATTTCCGGAATGCGCACGTAGTCGTCACTGACCGGCACGATGCCGTCCCTTGCGCGGAAATGGATTTCGAAGGCGCCAGTCTTCGGATCCTGGCCCAGCTGGAAATGCAGGCCGGCATCGCGGTCGGCGACCGGCCAGGGCAAGCCGGTGATCACCTGGTAATCGCGGTCCAGGGGCGTGCGACGCTTGATCTCGCGGACGTCCTTGATCAGGTACAGCCAGCGCGACAGGTATTTTTCATCGTCCAGGATGGCCATCGGCGAGTAGAAGTCATTCAGCTCGACCACGGTGACGCCGCGGAAGGTCTTGATGCGCGAGTCGTCGTTGTGCGCCATGTAGACCTGTATGCCGTCCCGGTCCGACACCAGTTTCCATTGACGGTTGTCGACCTTCAGGTCGTTGGCCGAAGCCGACAGCGGCAACAGCAGCAGCAGGGCAAGCAGGGCGGCAAACCAGCGCGTCATTCCTTGATCCTCGGGGCCGGGCTCGAAACCGGAAGCGCCGCATTATAGGCAGTCGCTGCGGCCGTTGCCGACGGTGCCTGCATTGCCGACGGCCGGAGCGCCGGGCTGTGAATCAGGCCTCAGTCCCGGTGTGCGGACCGGAGGTTGCGGCGGCCCGGGGCGGGGCGGCTATCATCGGGCGGGCCGCATACGACGTGCCGGGGGGCGCTGCATGGAACCGATGTCGACCGTGGTTTCCCGCGTGGCCAGTGACACTTACGGGCATGCGCGGCGGATCATGCCGGAACAGCCCTGGTGGGACAATCTCGAGCCCGGCTTTCACAAGTTCCCGGACGACTTCTACCTCGATTTGCGCACGCAGCTGATGGTGGATGCCACGGCCGGTGCCGATCTGCTGCTGCGTACCGGCGCCGCCACGCTGCTGGCGACCCTGGCCATGCCAATGAGCCTGAATCCACGCCGTTTGCTGACTGATCACGAGGACCGCCCTTTCTATCAGGCCATGGCGGAGACCGATGATCCCGGCGCCTTTTTCCGCGCACCGCCTGCCGGTGTGCCTGTCGACGAATTGCCGATGGGGCCGTTTGCCTTCCGGCCGGATGATGGCGAAAGCCTGATGTTGTGTTTCGAGTCGCCGTTTGAAACGGTGAATCCACGCCTGCGTGACCGTTACCGCAGCCACGAACGCAACCGGACTGCCTGGGCGCAGTACTGGCGGCATGGCGACCGGCCACGGCCAACCATCGTGGTGATACATGGATTCGCCGCCGATCCCTACTGGCTGAACCGCCGCTTTTTCGCGTTGCCGTGGTTCTTCCGGCAGGGCTACGACATCCTGCTGTACACATTGCCGCACCACGGTCGCCGCCGTGGCCGCCTGGCGCCGTTCAGCGGCCACGGCTACTTCGCGCATGGCATTTCCCATATCAATGAAACCGTGGCGCAGTCGATCTTCGACCTGCGCATCTTCACCGACTACCTGCGCCGGCACGGCTCGGAAAAGATCGGGGTGACCGGCATCTCGCTGGGCGGCTACACCACCGCGCTGGCGGCATCCGTGATGGACGATCTGGAGTTCGCCATACCGAACGTGCCGGTGGTGAGCATGGTCGACCTGATCTTCCAGTGGTTCCCGGCCGGTGCGGTGGTGAAGTCGCTGCTGAGGCTGTCCGACATTTCCGTGCGCGATGCCCGCCATGCCATGGCGGTGCACTGCCCGCTGACCTGGACGCCGAAACTGCCCCGGGAACGGCTGATGATCATCGGTGGCGCCGGTGACCGGCTCGCACCGCCGAAACATTCCCGCCTGCTGTGGGATCACTGGGATCGCTGCCGCATTCACTGGTTCCCGGGCAATCATGTGCTGCATCTCGATCAGGGTCGTTACCTGAAGGAAATGCTGGCTTTCATGCGTTCAATCGGGTTCGAATGACCGTGCGCCAGCGCAGCAGCGATCATCCGCCTTCCGGGCTTCAGGCGCTGACGGCCTCCACCCTCTATATCGAATACATCCTTGATCATGCCCTGTCGCAGGGCTGTGACCTCACCGATGTGCTGATCGAGCTGGGCGTGACGGCCGAACAGCTGGACAATGCCGGCGCGCGCATTCCGCTGTCCGTGGAAAGCGTGCTGTTCGAGCGCAGCATCGTGCAGACCGGCGATATCCTGTTCGGGTTGCACATGGGCGAGGCCATCCGGCCGCGCTTCATGGGGCCGCTGGGCTACGCCAGCATGTCCAGTGCGACGCTGGGCGATGCCATGGCCATGATGCTGCCCTACCAGCGGGTTACCACCGAGTTCGGCATCACGACTGCCGCCACCCGTGGCGACCGCTATGTGATCCGCTGGGATGATGTGCCGGAAACCCGCGATGTCAGTCACGCACGGCACCGGGTCGAAAACTATTTCGCAGCCTGCATCACCTTCGGCCGCTGGATCACCGGCTCGCAGGAGAACCCTGCGGAAATCCGCTTTGCCCATGAAGCGCCCTGTGCTGCCGACGAGTACACGCGCATCTTCCGTTGCCCGGTACGCTTCAATGCAGGGGAAAACTCGATCTCGCTGCCCATGCACGTGCTGGCCCTGAAACTGCGCGATGCCGATCCGGAAGTGCACCGGGTGATGGTCGGCCGCGTGAAGCAGGAGCTGTCGAGCTACAGCGCACGGGGAAACCTGCTGGAACAGGTGCGCCATGCGTTGCGTGAGGATCTGGGCAACGGGGCTCCCTCGATCGATTCGGTCTCCGGGCAGCTCGGGCTGAAGCCCTGGACACTGCGCCGCATGCTGAAAGTCGAGAATCTCGATTTCACGACGTTGCTGGACGAGGTGCGCCGCGAGATGGCGGTGGACTGGCTGACCACCTCGTCGCGCACGGTGAGCGATATCGCGGTCAGTCTCGGCTATTCCGAGCAGAGTGCGTTCAACCGCGCGTTCAGGCGCTGGTTCAGTCTCACCCCGCTGGAATACCGCGAGCGCAACGCCCGCAACTGACGGTCGCCGGCGGCGGCCATGCAGCCTGACCGTTCGTCAGGCTTCTCCCAGAGTCAAATGTTGATGTCGCGGCCTATCAAGCCCGTGACCGGCCGGTCTGTGTTCAATGCGGCACGCCCGCCGTGGCTTCACCGGCGCAGCGGGCGCAGGGAAACAACAAGAACCGGCCAGGCCGGACACCAGGGAGAACATCATGCGTATTTCCGTCTACAAATGGCTTGTCGCCGCGGTGCTTGCCACCGGCATCAACAGTGCCTTTGCGGATACCACCGTTTACAGCGGTGCCGACGGCAAGGTCATCAACAGCCAGCTGTCGATTGCCGGCACTTCCTACAACGTCGACTGGTACCTGCCGGCCACGCCGGCGGCGGCACTGATGCTGGTTGAACACGGCTTCACGCGCGGCTGCGGCAACCTGCGCGACACCAGCAAACGCATCATGGGCCGGGGGCTGATGGTGCTGTGCGTGAACGCGAACGTTACCGGCGGCAACCCGACCCTGGCCGGGCAGCTGGCCGACCTGATTGCTGCGCGCACGATGATCGCGCCGGGTGGTGTTGCGGTGCCGTCTGCCGTCATCGTCGGCGGTCATTCCGCCGGTGGACACTTTGCTTCCGAGGTCGGTGCACGCCTGGCCATCACCGGCTATCCGGACCTGCGGGGCGCAGTCCTGTTCGATCCGGTCGCCGCCGGCGGTTTCACCAACAACCTGGTGGCGATTTCCAACTACGGCCAGCGTCCGGTCTACGCCATCACGGCCAACGCCAGCATCTGCAACTCGCTCAACAACGCCTACGGCGCGCTGCGCCAGATCAGTGACACCGCACGCCTGAACGGCCGCGACGGGTTTGTCGGCCTGCAGCTCACCAGCGGTTCCACGCACGTGGATTCGGAGGGCAACAACACCGACGTGCTCGGCGTTGCCGCCTGCCTGAGCCTGCCGCCGAAATCGTCCAATACCGGTTACCTGCGCGATCTGTCCGCAGCCTGGGCAAACGATCTGGCCCGCGGTACCCGCGATGCGAACGCCTATCCGGGTGGCGCCTACGTGCAGGGTCTGATCACGGGCAAGAAAGCAAAGACCATCAACTGAAGCAGGAAGGCAATCCATGGGCAGTATGCTGAAGAAGTTCGGCAGCCTCTGTCTGGCCGGCGCGATGTTCGCGCCGGCCGCACAGGCGGCCACGTATACCGAAGGCTACGTCGATCCGACGCAGGGCTGGAAGATCATGCAGCCGGCGTACGACAGCTCGAACTGGCTGGATGCGATTTCGTTCGAATGGGATTACTACATGATCCATTCGGATACCTTCAACGGCATCGTCGGCTATGTGCTGGCCAATCCGCGTCACAAGGCGGCACCGCTCGACTGGGCGCTGCTGCCGGGTGGCAACAACATCGGTATCGTCGGTGAGCTGCCGGGGCAGAAGCCGGTCGCCAACTACGTGAACTTCGGCTACGACAATTCGTCGATCAACGGCTCGTTGCGTGCCATGCATGCCACCGGCCCGAACGGTACCTACTCCGCTTATCAGGCGCTGCCGAACGGCGGTCCGGGCGGTGTGCCGGCCATGCAGCTGAAAGGTCGCACTGCCGACTTCGAATGGGATTTCCTGGTTACCCAGGATCTGGCCGACCGCGACTGGCAGCGCCCGGTCACCGGCGCTTTCCTCACGGCATATGGCAATGACGTGGGTGTGGTGTCCGGCGACGAGCAGTGGAACGTCGACATGGGCTGGCCGCGCACCAACGTCACCGGTCAGGTGAAGGTGCTGAAAACCGGTCAGGTGGTGAACGTCAACGGCAAGGGTTATCGCGAGGATTCCTTCGGCCGCTACATGCTGTCGCTGGATGGCTGGGACTTCGCCGTGTGGGGCGAGAACGATCCGCAGGGCAAGGGTGTGGTCGCGTCGTTCCAGACGTACCACAAGTCGAAGGACATGGATAACCTCGACGTCAGCTTCTACGACAATGGCCAGCTGCAATCGGTGCGGTTCGAGGCGAAGAAGGGTGAACTGGGCTGGGACCACCCGGACTGGAAATGGGACGGCGAGGCGCGCAGCTGCGTGCCGACCAATACCCGCATCCGCGGCAAGAAGGGCAACTACACCATCGATGCCTTTGTGAATATCGGCGATCGCCAGCGCCCGATGCTGTCCAACCAGACGGTGGGTACCGCCATCTTCTTCATCCAGGAGCATTTCACCTGGGTCAACGGCACCATCAAACGTGCCGACGGCACGGTGGTCGATACGTTCACCGCACGTGGCGGTGGCGAGTTCGCCCGCACCCGCGATGCGGCCCTGTGGCACTCGAACCTGTGGTGCAACCTGTGGGGCAACAACGTACACAAATCGCCGATGCCATTCTGAACGCGTAGTTCCGGAGCAACAAAAAGGCCGCAACTGCGGCCTTTTTGTTGCGGGGCAGGTCAGCGTACGCTGGCCAGCCTCGGCCTCGCCAGCCGTTCCATTTCCTGGGTGCGCAGGATTTCCACACAGTCGTGGAAGGTGCGGCTGATGCGGGTGGTGTTGCGGATCATGTCCAGCCGCGGCCAGGTGGCGCGCTCACCGGTCTCGATGAACTCGCGGACGTCGTCGACACTCGGGTTGCTGAAGATGCGCAGCACGTTGGTGGGCCGGCGCGGCGGGATGATGTTGATGTCGCCCACGTACTTCTGGGCCATGACGGATTGCGCCTTGTCCACAACCAGGCCGAGGTCGTTCGACCACTTGATGCCTTTCTGCACGAACTCCAGGGCAAAGTTGACGTTCAGGGAAATGTTGGCATAGACCACCCGGCGCAGCTGGTGCTGAACACCGCGCTGGTCGTCGTCGCGCGACATGAACGGCACCACGTGCGGATTGGTCTGGCTGACGATGGAGTGGTTGACGCCGTACAGCCGCTGCAGCCGGCGGATCGGCAGGTCGTCCTTGATCGAGCCGTCGACCCACTTGCGGGTGGGGATGTACGGCACTTTCTCGCCGTTGACGTTCTTGGCCCACAACGTCACCGGCGGGAACACGGCCGGTACGGCGCAGGAGGCGAGGGTGGCCTTGCGTATCAGCACGTTCGGGGACGTCCGCGCATTGAGCAGGCGCGCATCCTGGTGGCGGTCATAGGGCGACACGGTGATGTTGATGGCGCGTCCGGTCTTGCGGAAGGCTTCCTCGAAGGTGATGTCGGGAATGTTTTCCTCCAGACAGGCTTCCAGGTGCGAGCCGTCCAGCATGGGCTTGCCCTTGAAGATGCCGCGAAAGCCGATGTACTTGAAGGCATTCAGGTACAGGTTTTCCGGCCGGAGCATTTCCAGCAACTCGTCGTCGGTATGCGCGCCGACCACGGAGGCCATGATCGAGCCGGCGCTGGAGCCGGAAATCACCCAGGGCAGCAGGCGCTCTTCATGCAGTGCCTTGAGCACGCCCATGTGGAACAGGCCGAGCGCGGCGCCGCCGGACAGCATCAGCGCGGAGCGGCCGTAGGCGGCGCCGGTGGTCTTGAAGAAATCGAGCTTTTCACGGAATCCGAATTCGATGAAATCGCCGCGGCACAGGTATTCCAGCGAGCAGGCAACTTCGTCCAGATAGGTTTCGATCAGATGTTTGGTGCCGACCTTGCTCTGGGTGTAGAGCGCGGGGTTGGCGATGTTGCCGAGGTTGCCGTGCAGGCCTTCGTGCAGGTGGAACACCAGCCGGTTGACGTCGTGGCGTTCGCGCGCGTTGCGGATCTCGGCCAGTCGCAGGCGGATCAATTCGTAATCGTAGGAGGCGGAACGGTCGTCGGCCTTCCAGTCGGCTGCTCCGGACACACGATCATGCTGCAGACCGGCTTCCCGCCACTCGGCATAGGTGAGCGCGTGCTGCATGTCGCGTTCGAGGGCCTTCAGGGACTTCTTCATCAATGCTCCCGGACTCAAGTGCGCAGCCATGCGCGAACGTCATTCTTGTTGTACCCGGCCGGTGCCGGCGGGCGGATCCCACTATATCGGCGGCACGGGCGTACACGGCCCTGCTTGTTGGACAAGTGGTGTCGGCTGGTCGGTGCGGGGCATGACCGGCATTTCGGTTTGTACGGAGTGCCGGCGGCGGGTGCCGGTCGGGCAGGGGTCATGAACCGGCCGGGAAATTGCGATACTGCGCGCCATGGAGTCCCTGCATCCCCTGTTGCTGCCCGCCCTGGCCCGCCTGCCGTCCGACCGTCCGGTGGTGCTGTTCACCCGGCATTCGATCCGCGAGCAGTCTGCCAACGGTTTCGGCAGCTACAGCCTGCCGCTGACGCCCGAGGGCGTGGCCCTTGCCGAGGCCTGGGGTGCCCGGCTGGACCGGCCCCTGCACACGGTGCTGACCAGCCCGGTCGGCCGCTGCGTGGACACCGCGCGTGCCATGGTGGCCGGCTCCGGGCAGGGCGGGCTGTCCGTGGACATCCACGCACAGCTGGTCGAGCCCGGCTGCTACGTGCACGACATCCGTGCCGTGGCACCGACTTTCGGCCGGCTCGGGCCGGTGGAGTTCGCGAACCTGCATTTCCGGGAACCGGTGCCGGGTGTGCGTTCGCCGCGTGAGGGGGCCGGCCGCCTGCTCGGCGTCATGCGCGCGAGCCTGGGTGCGCCCGGCACGCTCAGCCTGCTGGTGTCGCACGACACCATCCTCGCGGCGTTCATCTACACCCTGCTGGGCATCGGCCGCATCGGCGAGGCGGACTGGCCATGGATGATGGAAGGCGCCTTTCTCTGGTTCGACGACGAGCAGGTGCATGGCCTGTGGCGCGGCGAACAGTTTGCCTGCCGCCTCGACCTGTTCGACAGCGAATCGGGGCTTCCCTAGACTCGCCGCCACGATCCATCGTCCGGAGCCATTGCCTTCATGACCATCGCGCTCAAGGTCAGCCAGCTCGAAAAACGTTATGGCAGCGCACAGGCGCTCAAGGGGATTTCCTTCTCGGTCAGCGAAGGCGAATTTGTCGCCCTGCTCGGACCCAACGGGGCCGGCAAGTCCACCACCATCGGTGTGATCTGCGGGCTGGTGAACAAGACCGGCGGTCAGGTGCAGGTGTTCGGTCACGACATCGATACTGATTTCCCGCGTGCCAAGCAGAATGTCGGCCTGGTGCCGCAGGAATTCAATTTCAGCCAGTTCGAGAAGGTGTTCGATATCTGCGTGACGCAGGCCGGCTACTACGGAATTCCGGCGAAAATCGGCGAGCAGCGTGCAGAAAAATACCTGCGCCGGCTGGGCCTGTGGGAGAAGCGCAACGAGCAGTCGCGCACCCTGTCCGGTGGCATGAAACGACGGTTGATGATCGCGCGTGCGCTGGTGCACGAGCCGAGACTGCTGATCCTCGATGAGCCCACGGCCGGTGTCGACATCGAGCTGCGCCGTTCGATGTGGGATTTCCTGCGCGAGATCAATCGTCAGGGAACCACCATCATCCTCACCACCCATTACCTGGAAGAAGCCGAGAGCCTGTGCCGGCGCGTGTGCATCATCGACAAGGGTGACATCGTCGAGGACACCGACACCCGTTCGCTGCTCGGCAAACTCTCGATGGAGACCTTCATCCTGGACATCGAAGGCACGCTGGCGGCGCCGCCGGCCCTGGACGGTTACGCCTGCCGGCTGACCGACCCCCACACGCTGGAAGTCGACCTGCCGCGCGGGCGTGACATGAACGCGCTGTTCGCGCAGCTGTCGGCCTCCGGCATCCGGGTGCTCAGTCTGCGCAACCGCGCCAACCGGCTGGAAGAGCTGTTTGTGTCGCTGGTCCAGCAGTCGTTGCCGGCCTCCGGCGGAGGTGCCGCATGAATCCGCGTGAACTGTGGGTGGCATTTGCCACCATCGTGATCCGGGAAGTTCGCCGCTTCCTGCGCATCTGGGTGCAGACCCTGCTGCCGCCGGCCATCACCATGGCGTTGTACTTCGTGATCTTCGGCAGCCTGATCGGCTCGCGGATTGGCACCATGGATGGGCAGGATTACATGCAGTACATCGTGCCCGGCCTGGTCATGATGGCGGTGATCACCAATTCCTACGCCAACGTGGTGTCCTCGTTCTTTTCCATCAAGTTCCAGCACTCGATCGAGGAGCTGCTGGTGTCGCCGGTGCCGAACTGGGTGATCCTGTGGGGTTTTGTGATCGGCGGCGTGCTGCGCGGCGTCATGGTCGGCGTGATCGTGACCCTGCTGTCGCTGTTCTTCACCCACCTGTCCGTGCATCACATCGGCATCATGATGCTGGTGGTGACGCTGACTGCCGTGGTGTTCTCGCTGGGCGGCTTCATCAATGCCATGTATGCCACCAAGTTCGACGACATCTCGATCGTGCCGACCTTCGTGCTGACGCCGCTGACCTACTTCGGCGGGGTGTTCTACTCGCTCAGCCTGCTGCCGGAGTTCTGGCAGGCCGTGTCGCTGGCCAACCCCATTGTCTACATGGTCAATGCCTACCGGTACGGCATCCTCGGGGTTTCGGACGTTGATGTGTTGCTGTCGGTCGGCATGCTGTTTGCCCTGTCGGCCGGCCTGTACTTCTGGGCGATCAGCCTGCTCGACCGGGGTGTCGGCATCCGCAAATGAAGTCTGCCGGGTGGTACCGCCCGGCGCCCGCGGCAGGCCGCCTCCCCGCCCTGCCGACGGCCGGCCGCCGGTGCTGTGATAGGGTTCAGGGATCGCCTGAGGCAGGCTTCTTAACCTGTGGGCGCAAAACGAAAAACCGGCATGGAGGAAAGCCATGGAAGTCACGTTGAGGGAGAGCCCGCTGGGACGGAAGTCCGAGTTCCGGGACACCTACACGCCTTCACTGCTTTGCCCTATCCCGCGCTGGGACTCCCGCGAGGCCCTGGAGTGGGAGAGTGCGGACATGCCTTTCCGGGGTGTCGACCTCTGGACCTGCCATGAACTGACCTGGCTGGACCCGAAAGGCAAGCCGCTGGCCGCGACCGCCAGCATCGAGATCCCCTGCAACAGCAAGAACATCGTCGAGTCGAAATCGCTCAAGCTGTATCTGGCCTCGTTCAGCCAGTCGAAATTCAAGAGCCGGCAGGAAGTGCAGCGTACCGTCGAGAACGATGTGGCTGCCTGTGCCGGCGGCCCGGCCATGGTGACCCTGCACGATGTGCGCGGCACCGACGGCGAGTTCTCGGAAATGCCGGGCGACCTCATCGACAACCTCGACGTCGAATGCGACGTCTACCATCCGGATCCGGAACTGCTGCAACTGGACAATGCCTCGCCCGAGCGCGGTGCAGTGCACAGCCACCTGTTGCGCAGCCTGTGCCCGGTCACCGGCCAGCCGGATCATGCCAGCGTGTTCATCCGCTGGAACGGCGCCGCCATCAGCCCGAAGAGCGTGCTCAGGTACATCGTCTCGTTCCGTCAGCACAAGGGTTTCCATGAGCAGGTGGTGGAGCAGATGTTCGTGGACATCCTGCGCACCTGCGAACCGAAAGGTCTGACCGTGTACGCACGCTTTACCCGCCGTGGCGGCATCGACATCAACCCGTTCCGCTCCAATTTCGAGGAGCCGCTGCCGAATGTGCGGCTCTGGCGCCAGTAATTTTCCGCGCCGGTCTCTGGCAACAAACAAAAAAGCCGCCTGAGAGGCGGCTTTTTTGTTTGTCAGGCCTGCCGTCAGACGATGCGTTCCTTCAGGCGCTTGGCACAGCGGTCAACCAGATGCGTCAGTTTTTCCCGGTCCTCGGGGTCAATGTCGCCGTTGCGCAGGCGCAGCAGGAAACCGGTGGTCTCGGATTCCAGGGTCTGACCGGTCGTGGTGCGCATGATCTTCACGGCGCTGACCAGCGCATCGATAACCTTGGTCTGGTCATAGTTGCGGATCTGGTCCAGTTCGAACATCAGCGTGAGGCCCGGCTGCTGCACCGACACGGCATTGGCACCGCCGCCCATGTTGCGGCGGAAATCCAGCACTTCGTATACGGTCAGCTCGTTGTGGATGCCCTTGACCGTGATGTTGCCCTTGGAGCGGCACTGGATGGTGTCCTTGATCAGCTGGTGTGTGCCCTCGGAAATCAGGATGGTGCCGGGGGCGGTGGCCTGTTCCAGCCGGCTGGCCAGGTTCACCTCACGGCCGAGGATGGTGTAGTCCATGCGCGATTCGGCACCGAAGTTGCCCACCGTGCACACGCCGGAGTTGATGCCGATGCGGATTTCCAGCTGGCTGTTGATACCCTGTTCCTTCCAGCGCTGACGCAGCAGATGCATGTGCTTCTGCATTTCTATGGACATGGAAACGCAGGCGATCGCATCCTCGCGCGTGCCCTGTGAAACCGGATCACCGAAGAAGATCATGATGCCGTCACCCATGAACTTGTCGATGGTGCCGCCATACTTGAGCGCGATGCGGGTCATCTCGTTCAGGTACTGGTTGAGGATGGTGGTCAGCTGTTCCAGCGGGATCTCGTCCGACAGGCTGGTGAAGCCGCGCACGTCGGAGAAGAACACGGTGAGTTTCTTGCGGCGGGTTTCCAGCTTCGCCTCGCGACGGCCCGAGAACAGCGCGCCGTAGACCTGCGGCGGCAGGTATTTGGACAGGCGCCGGGTCAGCGCGATGGCCTGTTCCCGCTGGGCGCGTACTTCCTGCTGCGCACGGATCAGGATGTTGCGCTGTTCGCCGCTGAAGTACGAATTGATGGCTAGGTAGATGAACATGCCCATGATCGGCACCACGGTCAGCAGTGCCGGCGTTTCACCGTAATTGAGCACGTTGAACCCGAGCAGCAGGGCGCCGACGATGGCGCCGAGGACGCTGACGGCCAGGCTCATCAGGAAGTTCTGGACGCCGCCCAGGGCCATGGCGTTGGCGGCCACGATCATCATCACCATCAGGCTGGGCACCACGGCGAACTGCATGGCGGCAATGCAGATGCCAAGCATGATGGCATCCAGCACGAGCACCACGGCGTTTGCGGATGCCGCCGGACGATTGCTGCGGCCCAGCTGGTCGCTGATCGCATGGGCGATGGCCGGGTACAGCAGGGGCACCACGATGAAGGCGGCGAGAATGCGCGGGTAGGCCGCGGTCATGACGCCGGCGGCGATGGTGGCGGCGATCACCAGGAATGCCAGGAAGCGTGCGTAGCGGGCCTGTTTGCTCCCGACGTCGGAGCCGGGTGTCCTGGGTGATTCGTAATAGGTTTCCGGCATGCGGCGGATCGCTTCCGTATTTCAGGTTGGCAGGGCAGGGAGTGGCGACTATCTTAACCCGCGGCCCGAGTGGCCGGCGGCGTCACCGGTCGCCGTGTGCCGCCATCCTGTCGTTGCCGTCCCGACCGCGGAGTCCTTGCCCATGGATGTCCTCACTGCGCTGCGCATGCGCGTGTCCTGTCCGAAGTTGCGTGACCCGGGGCCGACCGATGCCGAACTCGACACCCTGTTCCGCTGTGCCCTGCGGGCACCGGACCACGGTTTGCTGCGGCCGTGGCGCTTTGTGGTGTTCCGGGGCGCCGCGCGCGCCGCGCTGGGCGAGCTGTTCGTCAAGGCGGAGCGGACACGCAACCCGGCGGTATCGGCGGAAGCGCTCGACAAGCTGCGCCGCAATCCGCTGCGGGCGCCGCTGGTGATTGCCTGTGTGGCGGCCATCGTCCCCGATCACCCAAAGGTGCCGGCGGTGGAGCAGATTGCGTCCATGGCGGCGGCCGTGCAGAACCTGCAGCTGGCTGCCGATGCGCTGGGCTACGGCGCCATGTGGCGCACCGGCCCGATGGCGGCGGACCCCGCCGTCAAACAGGCGCTGGGCGCGAAACCCGGCGACGAGATCGTGGCTTTTCTCTACGTGGGCAGTGTGGACGGCGAGCGTCGTGCGCCCGAGCCGCTGTCGCCGGCAGGCTTCGTGACGGAATGGCCCGCGGCATGAGCGATCACGCAGGCCGCGCCGCCGGACTGCAGCAGCGCATCCTCACGCGGATTCCGCTGACGACGGCGATGCAGGTGTCGGTGGTTTCGTTCGACGGCACGCGCGTCGTGCTGGCGGCCCCCCTGGCGCCGAACCTCAACGACAAGGGCACCGGTTTTGCCGGCAGCCTGTCCACGCTGGTGACGCTGGCCGGCTGGAGTCTGGCCACGCTGGTGGCGGAAGGCCTGCTGGACGACAGCGGCGAAACACGTTGCGAGGCGGCGGTGTATCGCTCGGAACTGGATTTCCTGCGGCCGGTGCGCACGGAACTGCGTGCCGAGGCGTGGCTGGCGGATCCGGCCGCCACAGCGGCCGTGCAGCGGCTGCTGCTGGCCGGCCGCCGGGCGAAGCTGGAGATACATGCCCGGCTGGGCGAGGAGGCCGATCCGGCGGTGCGTTTTCTCGGCCGCTATGCGGTCTGGCCCGCGGGTGCGCAGCCTTTCTGATCGTTTCCCCGTCGACGATTGCGGGAGCCTGCCTGCCCGTATACCCTACGCGCCCGCTCACAAAGCGGCCCCGGAGGGCATCCCGAGTGTTGCTTCCGGCCCATCCGGCCGGTTGATCGCCCTCCGGACCTTTCGCGGCAGATTTCCCCGGGTTTGGTGAGGTGTCCGAGTGGCCGAAGGAGCACGCCTGGAAAGTGTGTATACCGCAAGGTATCGAGGGTTCGACTCCCTCCCTCACCGCCAGAAATGAAAAGGGCCCCGAACGGGGCCCTTTTCATTTTCCGGTGTCCTCGAACGGTACCCGGCAGACCGGATACTCCGGTGCAAAGAAGGGTCTTTCGCGTGCGGGCTGTTCGGGTATGATTGCGCCCCCGCGCCGGCTTGCCCGGCGCGGCACTTCCGGAGAGGTGCCAGAGTGGTCGATCGGGCCGGTCTCGAAAACCGGAGTGCGCGCAAGCGCACCGAGGGTTCAAATCCCTCCCTCTCCGCCAAATTTTCCATACGCCGGCGCGATGCCGGCGTTTTTGTATCCGTGACCGTCCGGTATTTCACGGAATTGCGGAAACTCCTTTCTTTACAGGAAGGGCTTGCAGGTCTACAAACGCTGGTTCGCCGTTCGGCGGTAACTCCCTTACCGTGTCAAGGATTTCCGGCATGAACCCCCTCCGTTTTGTCCGTGTTTCCCGCGCTCCGTTTCTTGTTGCCGCTGTACTGACGCTGGCTGCCTGTGGCGGTGACGGCGGCGGCTGGACCATGCCGCCACCCCCGGTGGCCGTGCTGGAAGCCAGCGCAGTCGATGTGCCCATGAGTTTCTCCTACGCCGGCCGCGTGTCCGATTCGCGGCAGGTGGAAGTGCGCGCACGGGTTACCGGCATCCTGCAGAAGCGTGCCTACGCCGAAGGCGCCTACGTGAAACGCGGCGACCTGCTGTTCGTGATCGATCCGGCACCGCTCTCGGCCGAGTCCAACTCGGCCGCCGCGCAACTGGAGGAGGCGCGCGTCGCCGCCGCGCAGGCCGAGCGTGAGGCTGCGCGCGCGGAGGAAGTGTATGCCAAGGGGCTGATCAGCATGCGCGACCGCGACCTCGCGGTGAGTCAGCGTGACCAGGCGCGGGCCGCGCTGGCGCGGGCCCAGGCCGACGCAAAACGCCGCGACATCGACCTTGGCTATACCCGTGTCACCGCGCCGGTGTCCGGCATCACCAGTATCGAGACGAAACCGGAAGGCAGTTATGTATCGCCGGCGCCGGAAGAAAGCCTGTTGACCACCATCACGCCGATTGATCCGGTCACCGTCGATTTCTCGGTGTCCGAAAGCGACAACGTGCAGCTGCGCCGGCTGCTGGGCAGCGGCAGGCTGGTGGGTCCGAAGCGTGGTGCCGGCAAGGCGAAGCTGGGCCTGTACGGCAGCGAGATCTATCCGCTGTCCGGCAAGGTCGAGTACCTGGACGTGGTGCTCGACCGGCAGACCGGCACGCTGCTGGGCCGTGCCGAGTTCGCCAACCCGAAACAGGAACTGCTGCCCGGGCAGTTCGTGCGGGTGATCCTTGAGGGTTACACGCTGAAAAAGGCCATCGTGGTCCCGGAGAAAGCGGTGCTGCAGGGGCCGCAGGGCGCCTTTGTTTACGTGGTGGGTGCCGACAACAAGGCCGAGGTGCGGCCGGTGGTGCTGGGCCTGCCGGCGAACGGTGGCCGCGCCATCGAATCCGGTCTTGCCGCGGGCGACAAGGTGATCATCGACAACCTGATGAAGGTGCAGCCCGGGGCCGTGGTGGAAGTGCTCAAGCCGGAAGCACCGGCTGCCGCCGCGTCACCGGCGGCCGGCGCTGCGGCAACGGCCGGGAAGTAAACGCCGATGAACATCCGTACCTTTATCGAACGCCCGGTGCTGGCGTCGGTGATCGCGATCGTCATCGTGATCGCCGGCCTCGCCGCCATGCGTCAGCTGCCCATCGAGCAGTATCCGGCCATCGTGCCGCCGGAGGTGAACGTCACCGCGCTGTTGCCGGGTGCCAGTTCGGAAACCATCGCCAACACCGTTGCCGCACCGCTGGAACAGGCGGTCAACGGCATCGAGAACATGCTGTACGCCAAGAGCTCGAACGCCAACGGCCAGATGGTGATGACGGTGACCTTCGATGTCGGTACCGATCCCGACCAGGCCACCATCGACGTCAACAACCGGGTGCAGGCGGCACTGGCCAAGTTGCCGGAGGAAACGCGCCGGCTGGGCGTGACCGTGCAGAAACAGTCCAGCGCCATCCTGATGGCACTGTTCGTGTTCTCGCCGGACAACAGCCGGGACCCGGTGTTCGTGTCCAACTACGCGCTGTTCAACATCGTCGATGAGCTGAAGCGCGTGCCCGGTGTCGGCGAGGCCATGCTGTTCGGTGCCCGCGACTACTCGATGCGGGTCTGGGTCCGCCCCGAGCAACTGGTACGTTACGGCCTGTCGCCGATGGACGTGGCCAACGCCATCCGCGAGCAGAACGCGCAATACGCTGCGGGCAGCATCGGCGCCGAACCGATGACCCTGGACGCGCCCTTCACCTACAACATCACCACGGCCGGCCGTTACACCCGGCCGGAAGAGTTCGGCAACATCATCCTGCGCAGCAACGCGAACGGCGGTGCGCTGCGGCTCAAGGATGTGGCACGCATCGAGCTGGGTGCACAGGACTACTCGCTCAATGCCACCTATGACGGCAAGACCGGGGTCGGCGTCGGCATTTTCCTGGCGCCGGGCGCCAACGCCATCGAGACCTCCGACGCGATCCACCGCGTGATGGAAAAGCTGGATGACCGCTTCCCGGCCGGTCTGGCCTGGGAAATCCCCTTTGATACCTCGGACTACGTGCGGGTATCCATCGAGGAGGTCGTCAAGACTTTCATCGAGGCGCTGCTGCTGGTCGTGCTGGTGGTCTACCTGTTCCTGCAGAACTGGCGCGCCACGCTGATCCCGGTGCTGGCCATTCCGGTGTCCATCATCGGTACGTTCGCCGGCCTGTACCTGATGGGTTTCTCCATCAACCTGCTGACGCTGTTCGCCATGGTGCTGGCGATCGGCATCGTGGTCGACGATGCCATCGTGGTGCTGGAGAACACCGAGCGCATCATGCGCGATGAGAAAAAAGGGGCGAAGGAAGCCGCCATCCAGTCCATGGAGGAGGTGGCCAGTCCCATCATCGCCATCGTGCTGGTGCTGTGCGCGGTGTTCGTGCCGGTGGGTTTCCTGTCCGGCCTGACCGGCGTGATGTACGCCCAGTTCGCCATCACCATCGCGGTGTCGGTGGTGATCTCCGGCATCGTCGCCCTGACCCTGACGCCGGCACTGTGCGCCACGCTGCTGGATGCGCACCACCTGGACGCCGAGCCGAATGCCTTCTTCCGCTGGTTCAACACGAAGTTCGATCGCGTGCGTGACCGTTTCGCCGGCTGGTCGGCGGTGCTGCTGCGGCGCGTGACGCTGGGTCTCAGCCTGTTTGTGGTCCTGACGCTGATCGGTGGCGCCCTGTTCTGGAAACTGCCCGGCGCCCTGGTGCCGGACGAGGACGTGGGCTGGGTCATGGCTGCGCCCATCCTGCCTTCGGCGGCGTCCCTTTCCCGCACGCGGGCCGTGGCCGACGACGTCAGCAAGGTCATGATGGAGGAGGACACGGTGGCCCACGTGGTGTCGTTCACCGGCTACGACTTCCTCAGCAATTCGCTCAAGACCAACACCGGCATCATCTTCATTCCCCTCAAGGACTGGAGCGAGCGCACCCGTGCCGACCAGGATGCGCGCGTCATTGCCGGTCCCTTCATGGGCAAGATGGGCGGGAACCGGGAAGGCTTCGTGTTCTTCATGAACCCGCCGCCGATCATGGGCATCTCGGTCACCGGCGGTTTCGAGCTGTACCTGCAGCAGCGTGGCGACTACGACCCGGCGGCGCTGGCCGAGGCCACCAACCGCGTCGTGGCCGAAGCCTCGAAGCGCACGGACATCTTCTCCAGTGTGCACGCCACCTACGATGCCAACGTGCCGCAGTACCGTGCCGACGTCGACATCGAGAAAGCGAAAACGCTGGGCATACGCCTGGATGAGCTGTATGCCACGCTGCAATCGACCTTCGGCTCGCTGTATGTCAACGACTTCACCATCGGCGGCCGTCCGTTCCGGGTGACACTGCAGGCCGACGATTTCTACCGCGCCAAACCGGAAGACCTGCGCTACATCTATGTGAAAACCGACAGCGGTCGTTCGGTGCCCATCGAGACGGTGGTGACTATCCGCCGCGTATCCGGACCGGAACTGATCGAGCGCCTGAACCTGTTCTCCGGCGCCCGCATCATGGGTTCGCCGCTGCCGGGCGTGAGTTCGGGCGATGCCATCAAGGTCATGGAGGAGGCCGTGCAGACGGCCGCCGGCGAGGGCTATTCCTTCGGCTGGACCGGCGCGGCCTTCCACGAGATCCGCGCCGGCAACACCGCCGGGCTGATGTACCTGCTGGGCCTGCTGGTGGTGTTCCTGATCCTGGCGGCGCAGTACGAACGCTGGACCATGCCGCTGGCGGTGATCACCGCGGTGCCGTTCGCCATGCTGGGTGCGGTGCTGGCCGTCTACGCGCGCAACATCTTTGATTTCGGCGCCTGGCTGTTCGGCATGATGGTGCTGGGCAATCCCGGTGGTCCGCCGCCGCCGCAGCTGGCCAACGACGTCTATTTCCAGGTGGGCATGCTGACGCTGATCGGTCTGGCGGCGAAGAACGCGATCCTGATCGTGGAGTTCGCGGCCATCCGCTACCGGGAGGGCCTGGATGCGGCCAGCGCGGCACTGGAAGGCATGAAGCTGCGTTTCCGGCCGATCGTGATGACCTCGATCGCCTTCATCTGCGGCTGCATTCCGCTGGCGCTGGCTTCCGGTGCCGGTTCGGCAAGCCGGCACTCGATCGGCACGGCGGTGATCGGCGGCATGCTGGCAGCGACCTTCATCGCCACGCTGTTCGTGCCCCTGTTCTACGCGCTGATCGAGCGCTGGAACCAGAAGATCAGCCGGCCGAAACCGGAGCGTGGCCCGGTGCCGCACAACGCGCCCTGAGGCGCGGCGCCCGGGCCAGGGTGTTGTCACGGACATGAACGAAACGGGGCACGCATGGCGTGCCCCGTTTCGTTCCGGCGTGTTTTGTGTGTTTCGGCGGACCTGTTTTCAACCCATGGCCCGCAGCAGTTGCCCGGTTGCGTCGTCGGCCGGATAGAACAGCTCCACGCACAGTTCCGCCAGCGTGATGTCCAGCGGCGTGCCGAAGCGTGTCAGCGTGGTGAACAGCGACAGCGTGTGGCCTCCCATGTCCATGATGCAGGGCACCAGCAGGGCCCGGCCGGCCTGCATGGCCGGCGTGGTCGTGCTGCGCAGCAGTTCCTGCACATTCGGATACGCGCGCACTTCCCCGGCCAGCGCGACGATGGCCGGGTCGCGGTCATCCACCAGCAGGCGCTGCAGTTCCTGAAGCAGGTAATGACCCCAGTCGGGAAAGTTGCGCGTCATGCGTGCGAAGCCGTCCGGATGCAGACTGGTGCGGAACACGTTCGGTACCGGTTGCCGCAGATGTTCCGGCAGCATGGACATCAGGTTGCCGGCGGCGCGGTTGACCAGCACCACGTTCCAGTGCCGGTCGACGACGATGCCGGGGTAGGGGTGGTGTGCATCGAGCAGGCGCTGCAGCGGTTCACGCACCTGGTTCATCACGTCCGAATCCAGACGGTGCTCGCTGTAGCGCGGTGCGTAGCCGGCCGCCAGCAGCCAGCCGTTGCGCATGCGCAGCGGCAGCTCGAGCCGGTCCGCGATGGCCAGCAGTACATCGGCGCCGGGCCGGGAGCGGCCGGTTTCGACGAAGCTCAGGTGCCGGGGCGAGATGCCGACTTCCAGCGCCAGATCCATCTGGCTGAGCCGGCGCAGGGTGCGCCACTCGCGGATCTGCGGGCCGACACCGGGCTGTGCCGTTGCTGCCGTTGCGGTGCTTGTCATGCATGCCTCCGGGATGCGCATTTCCTGCCGCAGATTATCCCGGCCGGCCCTGCGGCCGGACCATTACCTCCGGGGTAATCGACGCGCGGCCGGGTCGCGCCGAACAATGCCGCCACTGCCATGAGGCAGGCCCATCCACCGGAGGTTGTCATGAGCCATTCGATCGCGATGTCCGACCGCAATTCCCGCTTCCTGCGACAGGTGCTGCTGGCCGACGCCGCCAGCAGCATCGGCATGGGTGTGCTGCTGACGGCCGGTGCCGGCCTGCTGGCCGCACCACTCGGCCTGTCGCAGACGCTGCTGCTGGTGGCCGGTCTGGCGCTGTTCCCCTGTGCCGCGCTGATGGTGGCCGCCGCCCGCACGCAGAACCGCGCGCTGACGGGCCTGATCGTGGCCGGCAACGTGGCCTGGGTGCTGGCCAGCATCGCGGTGCTGGAACTGTGGCCGGGCATCACCACGGCCGGCATGGCCTTCGTGGCGGCGCAGGCCGTGGCCGTCACCGTGCTGGCCGCGCTGGAGTGGCGTGGTCTGAAACTGCTGCGGCATGCAGCAGTCGCCTGAAGCCCTGCAGGTGCCGGTGACGGCCGTCTGGCCGTTGCCGGCACGTGTCAGCGCCGGTGACGCAGATACTCGATGGCGGCGGGCAGTACCGAAATGCCGATGATGCCGAGAACCACCAGCGTGAAGTTGTCGCGCACCACCGGCAGGTTGCCGAACAGGTAGCCGCCGCCCACGCACACCGCCACCCACAGCAGCGAGCCCAGCGCGCTGAAGCCGATGTACCGGCCGTAGGGCATGCGGCCGATGCCGGCCACGAACGGCGCGAAGGTGCGCACGATGGGCACGAAGCGCGCGATGATCACCGTGCGTGAGCCGTAGCGGTTGTAGTACTGCTCCGTTTTTTCCAGGTACGAGCGCCGGAAGAAAAAGGAATCCTCGCGGCTGAAGATGCGCGGCCCGATGATCCGTCCGGCCCAGTAGTTGACGTTGTCGCCGCAGAAGGCGGCGACAACGATCAGCACGCTCACCAGCCAGGGGTCGAGCGCACCGGCGGCGGCCAGTGCACCGGCGGCGAACAGCAGCGAGTCGCCGGGCAGGAACGGTGTCACCACCAGGCCGGTCTCGCAGAACACGATCAGGAACAGGATGGCGTAGACCCAGGTGCCGTAGTCGCGCACCAGTTCCAGCAGGTGGGTATCGACGTGCAGGATGAAATCGACGGGGTTCATGGGGCCGGCAGTCTAACCGCAGTTGTGTCCATTGCGGACAGCCTTCTCCGCGCCGCCGGCGGGCGACCGCCGGTGCCCTGACCCCGTGGACGCGCCGGCGCAGCCCGTGTTCTGCTTCGGCGACTCCCGGCTCTCTGCCCGGCACCGTTGCGGACCACGGATTGAACCTGCCCCTGCCCGATTTTCTCGACCGGCCTTCACCGGCATGGCGTTGCCTGACGGCGGTGCTGGTGTCGCTGCCGTTCCTGCTGTTGTTCCTCGCGGCACACCTGCTGGCCTGGGCCATTCCGGAAATCCGGGCCGATCTCGATCGCACGGCGTTTGCACTGGCGGTGGGTGCCGTGCTGACCGGCGTCCTGTTCGAGCTGGCGGTGATCGCCTGGCTGTGGCCGCGCCGCCATTCGCGGACGCCGCTGCCGCGGCTGTCGCTGGCCGTGACCTCCGTTGTCGGCTCGGTCTACACCGTGCTGATGGTGCTGACCGGCCCCTATTCATCGCCGATGAGCCTGGTGGCGCTGGGCGTGCTGGCGGTCGGTCTGCTGCTGTTCGAGGCGGTGCCGGTACTCAAGGGCTTCGTGGTGTGCAGCGTGTTTGTGTTGCTGTACGAATTGCTGCGTCTGGGCGGCTACACCGACGATCTGCCCTTGCTGGCGGTGGACGAGACCGCACCCTTGCCGGGCTGGTGGCTCTTCTACATGCGTTTCCTGTTCTACATGGGCCTGCTGGTGCTGGCCGGCATCCTGTTCGCGCTGGCGTCGGCACTGGCACGCCAGCAGTTGCAGCTGGAACAGCTGTCGCGCACGGACGCGCTGACCGGCCTGCGCAACCGCCGGCATTTCATGGAGCGTCTGCACGAGGAATCGCGTCGTGCACTGCGCACCGGCCGGGAGTACAGCGTGGTGCTGTTCGACGCCGATCACTTCAAGCGCATCAACGACACCTGGGGCCATCACGCCGGCGATGTCGTGCTCGCCGAAATCGGTGCGCGCCTGCAGGCCGGTGTGCGCGGACCCACCGATGTGGTGGCCAGACTGGGCGGCGAAGAGTTTGCGCTGCTGCTGCCGGATACCGCACCGGTGGATGCGGCACGCATCGCCGCCCGCGTGGCCGGGGATCTGCGTGCGCATCGTTTCGCCGGCGACGGTGGACACACGTTCTCGGTGACGCTCAGTGCCGGCGTGGCCGCCGGCAACCATGGGGAAGGCGAGCGGGTGCTGCAGATGGCGGACGCGGCCCTGTACCGTGCCAAGCACGAAGGCCGTGATCGCGTGGTCTGCGCCTGAGCGTCAGGGTTTGATGCCGTAGGGCTTCAGGGTGTCGAGGAATTTCTGTGTGGCCGGCGACAGCGGCTTGTTCACCCGGCAGCCGGTGGTGCCTTCCAGCTTGGGCCGGATGTAGGGATTGTCGAGGAATTCCCGGCTGTAGTACTGCACGGCAAACGGATTGGCCGAGGCGTAGCTGATGTATTCGGCATTGCGCGCCGCCACCCGGCCTTCGTTCAGATAGTTCAGGAACGCGTGCGCCAGCTCGACCTGCGGCGCACGTGCCATCACCATCATGCCTTCCTGCCAGAAGAAGCAGCCTTCCTTCGGGTTGGTGTAGGCCAGCGGCGCCTTGTGGTTGACGCGGTGATAATGGATGTCGCCGTTGTAGACCTGCGCAGCAATGGCCTCGCCGCTGGTCAGCGGCCAGCCTGGTTCGTACACCGAGGGCTGTATACGGAACAGCTTGCTGCCTTCCTTCGCGTAGGCGGCCAGCGCGGCCTTCACCGCCGGCAGGTCATCGGGATTGTAGGGGGGCTTGCCGTACATCAGCAGTGCGGCGTGCGCGAACTCCATGCCGTCGTCGGTCAGGGTGACCTTGCCGGGATTTTTCCGCGCCAGCTCCAGCAGCTTCGCGTAGCTGTCCACCGGTTCCTTCACCTTGTCGGTGCGCCAGGCGATTCCGGTGTAGCCCCAGAGGTAGGGCACCACGTGGTCCGGATCGAGCTCGAACTGTGGCAGCGCATGCTTCACGTTGGTGAGTTTTGCGCGGTCCAGTTTCTGCAGCAGGCCTTTCGCCTTCAGTTGCTGCGCCACCACCATGCCGCCGACCATCAGGTCGGCCTTGCCGGCATTGGCCTGTGCCAGCTTCAGGCTTTCCTCGACGGTGGAGAAATGCAGCTGGACGATCTTCGCGTTCTCCCGCTTCTCGAACGTCTGGATGGCGGCCGGCGACAGGAATTCTTCCCAGTTGATGATGGTCAGCACGCGCCCGGCGGCGGCAGCGCTGCCGGTGGCGAACAGACCTGCCAGCAGCAGGGCGGTCGACAGGATGCGGAACGGGGACATGACCGCAGACTCCGTATCGGGGCAGGGAAAGGGTGGACCTTATCCGAAGGTCCGCCACCGTCGCACCGTGGCACAGGTACGCAGTTTCCGCAGGATTTCAGGGTGTGAGCCGGACGGCATCCAGTGCGCCCTGCGTTGCGGCGTCGAACACCGGATAGAAGTAGCAGTTCTCCAGTCCGTCCAGAGTCGGGCGGATGATCGGATCGTCGCGGAAGGCCGGTTCCAGATAGGGAATGGCCAGGGCATTGGACGTTGCGTAGCGCACTTCCGAAGCGTTGCGTGCCGACAGTGTGGCTTCGTTGATCAGGTTCAGGAATTTGTAGGCCGCGTCCTTGCCCGGCGCGCTTTTGAGCAGCAGGAAGCTTTCCTGCCAGATCATGCAGCCGGTACTGGGCACGGCAAATGCCAGTGGCGCCTTGAAATGGTCGCGCAGGAAGGCGATGTCGCCGTTGTAGGCCTGGGCAGCGATGATCTCGCCGGTGACCAGCGGCGATTTCTCGGTCAGTTCCGCACCCACGAAGCGCAGCTTGCCCCGCCAGGGCGGCAGCAGTTTCGCCGCGGCCTGCACGTCGCCGGCACTGGTGATTTCGTACGGCGGCTTGCCGGCGGCGAACTTCAGCGCCATCAGCGCCTCGTGCGGGTCATCCAGCAGGCTGACCTTGCCGGGCTGCAGTTTCGCCAGTGCCAGCAGGTCACGATAGCCGGTGAGCGGCTGCTTCACCTTGTCGGTGCGCCAGGCGATGCCGGTGTGCCCCCACAGATAGGGCACGGAGAAGTTCATGCCTTCCTGCCAGCGGGTCAGCACCCGTTTCAGGTTGGGAATGCGGCGGGCATCGATCGGCTGCAGGATGCCGCGTTCCATGTAGCTGCCGAGTGAGCTGCTGTCGGCCACCACCAGGTCGATGCTGCGGGCATGTTTCGCCAGCAGGTCATCGCGCTCGTCCGGTGTGGTGAAGGTGATCAGCCGGACATCCAGCGCGTGCCGGTTTTTCAGCGTCTTGATCACCTTGGGCGACAGGAATTCTTCCCAGATCAGGATCGTGACCTTGCCGGCGGCCGGGGTTGCAGCGGCTTCCGCGGCCCGGGCCTGCACGGAGGTGGCACACAGCAGCACCAGGGTTGGCAGGAGGAACCGGAGGCAGGACAGGCGATGCAGCAGGGACATGGGGTATTCCGGTTGCGTATCGTTGTTCTTGTGCCGGCTGTATGACCGCGCCGGCGTGTCGCAGGGTGATGGATGTGGCCGGCTGGTCGGGTCCGATTATGTCGCAGAATGCCATGCCGGCCTCAAGGGCCGGACCATGACGAAAACCGCCACGCTGCCGGGCGGTCATGCGGGGGCAGGACAACAGCGGTGGCGGAATTGTCGGCCGGTTCCCTAGAATCGCCGGTCCCGTGATATCCCCTTCAACCCGGAACCCCGGACGCGCACATGGACATGGAACGGATCAGGGCAAGGGCCGTGCAGCTTCGGGAGCAGCTGATGGCCACGCCGCGCCGGCGTCGCTGGCTGAAAGTGACCGGCATCGTGCTGACGGTCTGGTTGCTGCTGTGCCTGCTGGTCTGGCTGCTGGCGCCGGGCTTCATCCGCGATTACGCCGTGCAGTATGTGCGCGATGAATTCGGTCACGATCTGGCGCTCGGCGAGGTGAAGGTCAACCCCGTGCTGCTGGCGCTGACCCTGCGTGAGCTCGATCTGCGCGACAGCCAGCACCGTTCGCTGGTGTCGTTCCGTGAAATGGTGGTGGACGTCGACATCCAGACACTGGTGCGCGGCATGGTGGTGCTGGACGAATTCAGCCTGGACGGTCTGGTGCTGAACGTGGAGCGGCTGGGCGCCGACCGTTTCAACTTCTCCGACCTGGCCGACCGGCTGGCAGCGCGTGCGGCCGCTGCGGAAAAAGCGGCACCGGCCGCGCCTGCAGCCACGGCGGAAACCGCGGAACCGGCCGTGCATTTCCTGATCCGGAAAACCGCGCTCACCGATGCGGCTTTCCGTTTCGTGGACCACACCCACGTGCCGGCGTTCGAGAACTGGCTGCGTCCGATCAACATGGCCATGGAGGATCTCACCTCGCGCCCGGACCGCGAAGCGCCCTATGACCTGGAAGCCACCATCGGTTCCGGCGGTGCGATCGGCTGGCGTGGCGACCTGTCGCTGCAGCCGCTGCGTTCACAGGGGCGGCTGGAACTGCGCGGCTTCGGCCTGAAGGCGGTGCACGACTACATGAAGTCGCAATTCGCGTTCTCGCTGCCGTCCGGGACCATGGATGTGCGTGTGGACTATCTGGCCGATTTCTCCGGCACGCAGAGCGTGCTGCGCATTACCGACGGTTCGGTGTCGATCGACAGGCTGGCGATCACCGACACGGCGGAAAATCCGTTGTTCGCCTTCGACAAGACCCAGGCCACCGGCATCGTGGCGGACCTGATGCGCTCAACGCTGACGGTCGGGCTGGTGGAAACGCTGGGCGGCCGGGTGGAAGCCGTGGTCAATGCCGACGGCTCCACCAACATCGAGCGTGCGCTGCTGCCACCGCCGGGTGCAGAGCCGCTGCTTGCCGTGACAGCGGAAACGCCGCCGGCTCCCCCGGCACCGGCGCAGGAACCGCCGGCTGCCGGCAAGGCCGCTGACGGCAAGACCGATACTGCACCGGCCGCGCCGGTGTGGACGATCACCGTCACCCGTGCAGCGCTGCGCGACTATGTGCTGCACCTGGTGGACAACAGCACGGTGCCGGCTGCCGATCTGACGCTGGGCCCGGTGGCGTTCACCGCGGAAAACCTGCGCCTGCCGGATACTGCGCCGGTGCCGTTCACACTGGAAGCCGTGCTGGGCGCCGCCGGCGATGCCGGCTCGCTGTCGGTGAAAGGCAGCTACACGCTGGACGGCGGTGCACTGGCCGCGGAGCTCGCGCTGAAAGACATCGCCCTGAAACCGTTCTCGCCCTACCTGGGCAGTGTCGGCCGCATTTCGCTGGGCGATGGCCGGGTCAACTGGAGCGGCAGGCTCAGCGCGCTGGAAAACGGCACGCGTGACCTGAAATTCGAGGGCAGCGGAAAACTGCAGCGCCTGCTGGTGCTGGACGAGATCCGCAAGGCGAAGCTGCTGCGGCTGGGCGAGCTGGGTATCGAGGGCTTCGTGTACGAAGACCGCGTGCCGCGTCTCGCGCTGCGCCGCCTCACCCTGGCCGGGCTGGACGTGGACGTGGTGGTGGACCGCAACGGCGTGCTGAACCTGCAGGATGTCTTTGCCGTGCCGGCCGGGGAACCGGTATCACCGGCAGCCGTCACGACGGCGGCGGCAACATCGCCTGCCGTCGCCGCACAGAAACCGGCGACGGAAAAGCCGATGGCGATGCGCCTGGACAGTCTGGTGATCCGCGATACCACGGTGAACGTCCGCGATGCCTCGCCGGACATTTCCTTCAGCATGCAGCTGGCCGGGTTCGGCGGCCGTATCGACGGCCTCTCGTCCGATCCGTCGAAGCGCGCAAAAGTGGACCTGTCCGGCACCATCGACCGCTATGCGCCGCTCGCCATCACCGGCGAGATCAACCCGCTGGCGGCGGTCAGCTATTCCGACGTGCGCGTGCGGCTGGCCAGTCTCGACCTGAGTGCACTCACGCCCTATACGGTCACCTGGATTGCCTACCCGCTGGAGCGCGGCAAGATGGGCGTGGAGCTGGACTGGAAAATTGCGGAACGCAAGTTCGAGTCGCAGAACCGCCTGCTGCTGGACGGTCTCGCACTGGGCGAGAAACGCGAAGCGCCGCGCGCCACGAAACTGCCGGTGAAGCTGGGCATCGCACTGCTGACCAACCGCGACGGCGACGCCGACCTCAGCGTGCCGGCCTACGGCGAGCTGGACGATCCGAAATTCCGCATCGGCCGCGTCATCCTGGCCGCACTGGGCAATCTGGTCACCCGTGCCGCCACCGCACCGTTCGCGATGCTGGGCGGCGGTGGTGACGGCGACAAGGCGGGGCAGGTGCTGTATGCGCCGGGCAGCAGCCGTTACGCGGCCACGGAGGCCGACAAGCTGGCGAAAATCGCGCAGTCGCTGCTGGACCGGCCGATGTTGTCGCTGTCGGTGACCGGCACGGCGTCGGCGGCCGGCGATCGCGACGCCCTGCAGCAGGCTGCCCTGGAGCGGCAGCTGAAAACGGAATACCTGGACAGTCCGTTCCGGCGCGGCCAGAACCCGGATGACGTGGTACTGACCGCCGAGCAGCGCGCCGGCCTGCTGGCCACGCTGTACCAGCGCCGTACCGGCAAGCGGCTGGCGGAACTGGCCGGTGCCGATGGCCTGCCATTGCCACCGTCCGGCCAGCAGGCGCAGGCGGAAGCCGTGCTGCGCGACGGTATCGCGATCGATGACGGCGCCCTGCGCGAACTGGCACGCCAGCGGGCACAGCGGGTGAAGGACGCGTTGCTGGCGGCCGGTGTGCCGGAAGCCCGGCTGTTCGTGGTGGACGGCGAAATAGTGGCCGGTACGGCGTCGCCCGACGGCATTCCGACCCGTCTGGCGCTTGACGCGAAGTAACGACCGTACAAGGCTACAGACCCCCCGGAAACCGGCTCCCGGGGATCGCGCCACGGAAGAGCGTTCATGCGTCTGAGAACCCGTGTTTTCCTGCTCGTGCTGACGGCGGCCATGGTCAGCGGGCTGCTGGCCTATATCGCCATCGAACAGGTCCTGTCCGGCAGCTTTCTGGCACTGGAGCAGAACGCCGTGCGCGCGGAAGCCGAGCGTGCGCGCGCGGCCGTGGTCCGCTACGGCGAAGCGCGCCTGGCCGGGCCGCAGGAGACGCTGGCTGCCGAGCTGGCGGTGCAGCTGAAGCGGCCGGTGGAACTGTTCGGACCCGGGCATGTGCCGCCGGGCCAGGTCGAGCCGGTGTGGGTGGAACTGGCCGGCGAACGCGATGCCTGGGGCTGGTTCCGCATCGACGCTGCGGACGGCCGGACCCTGCTGACCGGGCGGGTGGGCGTGGCCCGCGAGATCCATGCGCAGGCGCGGGAGGCGCTCGCCCTCATCGCTGTCATCGTTGTGCTGATCGTGCTGCTGGCGCCGCTGGCGGCGGAATTCGTGATCGACCGGCTGGTGGTCTCGCGGGTACGCCGGGTCCGCGACTGGGCGGCCGGCATCGCGGCGGGCGGTGCGCTGGCGCCGCCGCAGGCGGACGGCGGCGACGAGATCGGCGAGCTGACGCGTTCCATTGCCGGCATGGCCGCGCACCTGAACAACGTGCAGAAGGATGTCGAGGCCGCGCGCGAGCAGGCCGACCGCGCCAACCGTGCCAAGAGTGAATTCCTGGCCGGTGCCAGCCACGAGATCCGCACGCCGCTCACCGCCATCCTCGGCTATGCCGAACTGCTGAAGGACCGGCGGCTGTCGGACGAGGAATACACCAGTTACCTGAACACCATCCGCAGCAACGGCGAGGACCTGCTCGGCATCCTCAACGACATCCTCGACCTGTCGAAGATCGAGGCGGGGCGGCTGGACCTGTCCTGGGAGAAGTCGGACATCCGCGCGGTGATCGTCGGCGTGCTGTCGCTGCTGCGGGTGAAAGCGGATGCGCGCGGCCTGGCGCTGGAGCTGACCGGCGACGAGAACCTGCCGGCGAGGGCATTCATCGATCCGGTCCGCTTCCGCCAGATCATGGTCAACCTGATCGGCAACGGCATCCGCTACACCGACCGGGGCCGCGTGTCGGTGCACTGTCTGGTCGATCGCGGCAATCCGGTGAACGCGCGCCTGTTTGTCGACGTGCGCGACACCGGTGTCGGCATGGACGCCAGCCAGGTCGCGCAACTGTTCCGCCCGTTCACCCAGCTCGGCTACGGCGGTGCACGCCGCGCCGGCGGCACCGGCCTCGGCCTGGCGCTGTCGCAGGAATTCGCGCGCGCCATGGGTGGCCGCATTGCCGTGCAGAGCGTGCCGGGCCAGGGCAGCACCTTCACGCTCGAACTGCCGCTGGGCGATCTCACCGGGGTGCCGCTGGCCGGCACGCGGGAAGATCCTGTGCCGGAAGACAGCGCAGAACCGGACGATGCCGAACTGTTTTCCGGGCGCCGCGTGTTCCTGGTGGAAGACAATCCGGTCAACCGGCTGCTGGTGGAAAAACTGCTGCAGCGTCTGGATGTGGCGGTCACCAGCGAAGGTGACGGCATGGCGGCGCTGGATCACCTGCTGAAGTCCGGCGAGCGCTACGACCTGGTGCTGCTGGACATGCACCTGCCGTCGCTGGACGGCTACGGGATCGTGCGGCGTCTGCGCATCGCCAATTACCGCGGCATCGTGGTGGCGCTCACCGCCAGTGCCATGGCCGGCGAGCGCGAACGCGCCCTGCATGCCGGCTGCGACGATTTCATCGCCAAACCGCTGCAGACCCGCGCCTTCCTGCGCACCTGCCGGGACTGGCTGCGCAAGGCGCGCATGCCCTGACTCATTTTTTCGTGCGCAGTTCGAACAGGTCGCGGCGCCGGTCGGCACCGTTGCGCACCGCGCCGGCACGGCGCAGCAGGGCAAGCTTTTCCATGTCCAGGTCCGCCAGCAGGTACTGCTCGACGTTGGCATCGGCTTCCGCCAGCACGGCGCCCTCCGGGAACGGCACGTCGGACGGTGTCAGCACGGCCGAGCGGGTGTACTGGCTGTCCACGCCCTCGATGCCGGCCAGGAAGCCGCAGGAGCCGGACAGGAGCACATAGCATTCGTTCTCGATGGCGCGAGCCGCTGCGCAGTGACGCACGCGCAGGTAGCCGGCACGGGTATCGGTCCAGCTGGGCACGCACAGGATGTCGACGCCGAGATCGGCCAGTGCGCGCGAGGCTTCCGGGAATTCCACGTCGTAGCAGATCAGCACGCCGAGTCTTCCGTACGGCGTGTCCACCGCCATGAGTGCGTTGCCGCCGGTGATGCCCCACTGTGCATGCTCGCCCGGCGTCACGTGCAGCTTGTGCTGTACGTGACGGCTGCCGTCCGGTGCCAGCACGAAGGCGCTGTTGAGCAGCTGCGTGCCGTGCCGGGTCGGCAGGCTGCCGGCCACCAGCCACAGGTCACGCGTCCGGGCACGTTCTGCCAGTGCATCGACCAGCGCCGGTGTGCGGTCGGCCAGCTGTTCCATCGCCGCGCGTGCGCTCATCTCGCCACGGCCGGCCAGCAGCGGAATGGAAAAGAATTCCGGCAGCAGCACCAGTTCCGCGCCGGCGTCGGCCAGCGTGTCGACATGCCAGAGCATGTGTGCGAGCAGGGCCTCGGGCGAGCCGTGGCGGCGCATTTCCCATTGCACGATGCCCACACGTACCGGGCCTGTGCGCACCGCTGCGGTGCCGGGCGTTGTCTGCGGGGTCATGGTGCCCTCCGTCGGGGCGTACAGGATACGTGACCGGCGCGTCGCGAAAAATCCCGGAAAGCGGCCGCAACAGCCATTGATGCAGCAGCAGGCCTTGGGCAGGCTGCCGGCCGTTCGTGCACAGCGGCCGTGATGAGCGCGGCCATCCGGAGGTTGTCGTGGGCGTCCGTCATCTCGAACATCTGGCCGGTACCTCGGCCGTCAGGGCTGCGTTGCCGGATGATCCGTTGCAGCTGGCGGTGCCGGAATGGCGTGCGGCGCTGTACGACGAACTGCACGCGCGACCGTTCCCGGTGCTGTCGACACCGGTGCGCGTCTCGCACCTGGCCGTGCTGCCGGCGGAATCCGGCCGCGGTGACGACGATGTCCGCCATCTGGCGGCACTGTGCGCACGCGCCGGCCTGCCGGCACCGGCGACCGGCGAATCCTGTTTCTACCGCGACTTCGGCGCTTTCGAGCTGCGCTGGGAGCGTCATACCGAGTTCTGCACCTGGACCGTGCTGCAGAAAGGCACGGATGCCGCACCGCTGATCAATACGCCGCTCTCGGCCTTGCCGCCGGACTGGCTGGCCGCACTGCCGGGGCGGGTGGTGGCCGCGGTGCACCTGGCGGTGTTGCCGAAACCGGCAACGATGCCCAGCCGCGACGAATTGCGCACGCACTTTGAAGGCCAGCGCATGATCGGCTGCGGGGTGTACGACGGCCGTGCCGAAGTCTGGACCGCGTTCCGCCTGCACGCGGACGGCGCCGGCCGTTTTCTGGTGTTCCAGGACGATCTCAATGCCTGCGAGACCGGCCGTCTGGTACAGCAGCTGCTGGAAGTGGAAACGTATCGCCTGATGGCACTGGTCACGCTGCCGCTGGTGCGCGAGTCGCAGGCCGAACTGTCGGCGATGGATCTGGATCTGGCCAGCGTGGTCGGGCGCCTGCATGCCGGCGATGACGGCGCCGGCGATTCCGGGCGCGTGCTGCTGGATCGCCTGTCCGGGCACGCGGCACGGCTGGAGCAGCTGCGTGCACGCCTGAACTATCGTCTTGCCGCTACGCGTGCCTATTACGCGCTGGTGACGCGGCGCCTTGAGCAGCTGCGTATCCGCGAAATCCGCGGCCTGCAGACACTGTCGTATTTCCTTGATCGCCGGTTGACGCCGGCGGTGCGTACCTGTGATGCGGCCGGTGCGCGTATGGATGATCTTTCGCTGCGTATCGACCGTGCCGCGGAGCTGATACGTACCCGGGTCGAGCTCACCATCGAGGAGCAGAACCAGGCGCTGCTCACCTCCATGGACCGGCGCAGCCGCATGCAACTGCGCCTGCAGCAGGCGGTGGAGGGGCTGTCCGTGGTGGCCATCAGCTACTACACGGTGCAGCTGGTGCACACGCTGGCGGAAGGCCTGCAGCATGCCGGCGTGCCGCTCGACGTCACCGTGGTCACTGCGGCTTCGGTGCCGGTGGTGATTGCCGTGGTGGTCGCTCTGGTGCTGATGCTGCGGCGTACCGCCGGGCGCGACTGAGCCGCGCTCAGACCAGTACCGGCTGGCCGAATTCCAGTTCACCGAAGGTGAACGTGGCTTTCAGGCCGGGGAAGAACAGGTTCGGTGTCAGCTCCGAGCTGGGCACGAAGTTGAAGAACGCCGGGTCGCGCTTCGAAGGCCCGGCAATGGTCTTCTCCAGCACCATGGAAATGTACTGGTCGTTGGAATTTTCCAGTGTGTTGGCGTTCATGATCACTTCCACGCCGTATTTTTCCGCGTATTCCTTCACGCCGGAAATTTTCGATTCCAGGGGCGCATAGGCGTCCGCGCACACCCCGTTCTCGCTGGTGACCAGCAGGCCTTCCGGCGTTTTCGCCACCAGCGAGTGGTTGCCTTCGGTGTGTCCGGGCGTCTGGATGAAGGCAACGCCGGTGCCGAGTTTTACGCTGGAGTCGAGCAGGATCACCTTCTGCGGGTCGACATCGGCGATGCCGTCCGGGCAGTACCACATGGACTGCATCGGCATCAGTGCCTTCGCCGATTCCCATTCCTGGCGCATCACCAGCAGTTTGGCGTTCGGGAAATAACCCTTGCGGCCCTTGGTACCCAGCCACTTGCGTACGTCCTGGGTATGCAGGTGGTCATAGGAAATGTAGTCGACCTGCGCCGGGCTGATGCCGGTCATGGCCAGCGCTTCCTCCACCGTGCGCTTGAACGGCACGATCACCTTCTCCAGCAGCGGCCGCATCGGCGTGTCGGCCAGGTGGTGGAAGAAAGGCGTCTTCGCGTTGCCTTCGACGTCGGACGGGCTGAACAGGAGTGTCTTCACGCCCACCGGCGTGTCGTACTGGACCACGAACAGGCGGTTGAAGATGTTCATGTACGGCGACAGCACGTCGGTGGCGTCGCGCAGGCCGTAGCGCACCGGGTAGGGCGCGGTGATCAGGTTGATGCTGCGGTAATAGATGACGTTGCTCTCCGCCAGCATCTTCTCGCGGAAGTGTTCCGCGCGCCGGCGCACCTCGGCCAGCCGCGTGGCCGGTGCGGCTGCGTTGCGTGCGCCGTCGAAGTCGTTGATCTCGACCAGTTCCTTGCCGGGGCGGTAGGGGCTGTTCATGCAGGCTGTCTCCGTGCCGGTGCCGGCAGTTCGAATACGTCGTCCGTGGTGGCCACGCGCAGGCCGGCGTCCGCGATGAAGGCGGCGTCGCCGGTGCTGCCGTAATGGTAGGCGACCAGACGCGCGCGCAGCGCAGCATCGTAGTCGCGCAGGATGTCGTCCAGACCGGTGTGCGACGGATTGCCGCGGCGGCTGCAATCGTGGAACACGGTTTCGCCCTGCGCGGCGACCGTGCCCATCAGTTCCGGCAGCGGCCGGGTGTCGCCGCTGTAGAAAAATGCGCCGGGCAGGTGCAGCCCGAAAGCGGTGCCGGGCGCGTGATGGCGCACCGGCCAGACCGAGAAACGCAGGCCGTCCAGCCAGAAGTGGTCGGCCACCGGCACGATGCGCAGTACGTCCCAGAAATTGGTGCCCCCCTCGGCGAGGTTGTCCGGGTAGTCGGCGATGCGGCGGTGCAGGTGCGGCACCAGCGGTGCCGGCACGAACAGGCGGATGTCGCTGCGTCGGCCACCGTCGGCGAAGCAGGCGCGGTAGAACAGGTTTTCCAGCCCGCCCACGTGGTCCAGATGCGTGTGGGTGACGAACAGGGCAGGCGGCAGCGCGCCATAGCGGGTCAGCCACACGTGCAGTGTGTCCGGGCCGCAGTCGATCAGCAGCAGCGGTGTGCCGTCACGTTCCAGTGCCAGCGCGGCGCTGCCCAGGCGCGCGTTGCCGGCGTTGCCCACACCCAGGAAGCGGGCCCGCAGTGTCGGGGCCTGGTCCTGCGGTGTCGGGTCCTGCGGAACGGAGGACAGGTACGGACGGTCGGAGGTCACGGGAGGCGGCCACGGCGGAAAATGAAAACCGCGCGAGCATAATGCTTCCCCGGAGGAGCACGCCATGTTCGGACTTTCCCGCCTCAAGACCCGGATGCCGACCGCCGCCGAAGCCTTGCCCGGGCGCAGCCGGACCATGCCGGTGCCGCCCGCGCACGCGGTCAACGGCCATCCCCTGACCGGTCCCTGGCCGGCGGGCCTGCAGACCGCCCTGTTCGGGCTGGGCTGTTTCTGGGGGGCCGAACGCAAGTTCTGGCAACTGCCCGGGGTGTATTCCACCGCGGTGGGCTATGCCGCCGGTATCACGCCGAACCCGACCTACGAAGAGGTCTGCACCGGCTTCACCGGCCACAACGAAGTGGTGCTGGTGGTGTTCGATCCGGCGGCAGTCAGCTACGACGCGCTGCTGAAAACCTTCTGGGAGGCGCACGATCCCACCCAGGGCATGCGCCAGGGCAACGACACGGGCACGCAGTACCGTTCCGGCATCTATGTGTTCGACGATGCGCAGCGCGTGGCGGCGGAAGCCTCGCGCGAACGTTTCGCGGCCGCGCTGAAGGCGGCCGGTCTCGGCGGCATCACCACGGAAATCCTGCCGGCACCGGCGTTTTACTACGCCGAGGAATACCACCAGCAGTACCTGCACAAGAATCCGGGCGGTTACTGCGGCCTCGGCGGCACCGGCGTGCGCTGCCCGGGTTGATGCGCAGGATTGACTGCTGACATCCGCCGAACGGCGGTTGCAGCCCGCCCCCGGGTAATGCGAACTTCCGACCCTGTTCACACGGCAGTGGCAGGTTAGGTTTAACCCGCCCTGATTATTCAGGGGATATCCATGCTCGACCTTATTCGCCACGCGCGCGTTTTTTCGCGCCTGTGCGTCGCGGCTCTTGTTGCCGTTTTCCTGTTTACCGGCGTAACCCTGGTGCATGCGCAGGGCGAGGTCTCGGCAGCGGCGCTGCCGCACGCGGCGCCCTTTGCCGGCAAGAAGCTCGACAACATTCCCCGGTTGCTGGCCCACCTGAAAGAGCAGGTGCAGGTCAAGCAGCAGGTCGTCGATCAGCGCATCGACGACGGCGGCCTGTGGCAGCGCATCCGCGCCTTCGTGGGCGCCAGTTCGCTCGCGCTGGAAGCGACCGATGACGTCGCCGCCACGCTGGCCGCCATTGACGCGTGGCACGCCGCCGAGCTGGCCGGCTTTGCCGCTACCGAAAACCGCCTGCAGCAGATGGCGCTGAGTGCGCCGGCGCGGGCCAGGCTGACGGCCCGGGTGGCCGAGGCCCGGGCGGCGTATCTCGCCGGTTACGCCGAACTGCAACAGCAGATGCAGGCCCTGCAGATCAGCGACAGCCTGCCCGATCAGCAGGCCGCGCTGGCCGCGCTGGCGGACTTCTTCCGGAACCAGCAGTTCGAACGCAGCCAGGAACCGTTTGATCCGGCGGCGCCGTTGCCGTTCGGCCCGGCGGAAGCGGCGAGCGAGCGCGAGCCCAGCACCGTGCTGGATCCTGTTTCGGCGCTGAAATCCCCGCTGCAGCGCAGCGGCGAACGCCTGCTGGGTGCCGTCGGTGCCGTGGGTGATGCCCTGGTCGCCCCGGCCCACGCGGCCTTCGTGCCGCCGGGCGCGGCCGACCTGGGCGAGTCGCCGGAAATCGCGCTGTCGCCGGCCATTCGCGCCAAAGCCGCCGAACTCAACAACAACCCGGTGGCAATCTACAACTGGGTACGCAACAACGTTGAATGGGTGCCCACCTACGGCTCCGTGCAGGATGCCGACGCCACGCTGGCCGCACAGCGCGGCAACGCCTTTGCGGTGTCCTCGCTGCTGATCGCGCTGCTGCGCGCAGCCGGCGTGAGTGCGCGTTACGCCTATGGCGTGATCGAGGTGCCGATGGCGCAGGCGCAGAACTGGGTGGGTGGTACCACCCACCCCAACGCCGCGCTCAGCGTGCTGTACCAGGGCGGCATCCCGAATGCCGGCGTGGTGGAGGGCGGCCGCCTCACCGCGGTGCGCATGGAGCACATCTGGGTGGAAGCCTTTGTCGACTTCGTGCCCAGCCGCGGCGCGAAGCACGGCCAGCCGGATGCCTGGGTGGCGCTGGACGCCAGCTTCAAGCAGTACAACCACGCGGCCGGCTACGACCTGGCCACCAACGTGCCGTTCGACGCCGAGGGCCTGATCAACGACCTGCAGGCCAGCGCCACCAGCAACGAGAGCGAAGGCTGGGTGCAGAACGTGGACCAGGCGCTGATCCAGCAGCGCTTCGAGCAGTACCGCGCGCAGGTGGAAAACTACATCACCAACGCCAACCCGGACGCCACGGTGGGCGAGGTGCTGGGCACCCGCCAGACCATCGTGTTCGCGCCCCTGCAGCTGGCCTCCGGCCTGCCGTACACCCTGCAGGCCGTCACCGCCCGCTACAGCGAAATCCCGCAACCGCTGCGCCACACCTACCGCGTCACCCTGGCGGAAAAGACCCCGCTCGCCACCAGCACCGGCGCCACCGTGATCGACGTGAGCATTCCGCTGAGTGTGGTCACGCGCAAGGCGCTGGCGCTGTCGTTCGTGCCGGCGACGCAGGCGGATGAGGATGTGCTGCTGTCGTACTTGCCGCAGGACGGCAATGCCAGCCTGCCCACCGAGCTGCCCGGCTACCTGATCGACATGAAGGCGCAGCTGACGCTGGATGGCGAGGTGGTGGGCGAGGGCGGTGTGTTCCCCATGGGCACCGAGCTGAACCTCACCCATTACTTCACTGACCCGCGCCGGACGGTGAAGCCGGTTTCCTCGAATGTGATTGCGGGCGAGTATCACGCCATCGGCGTGGATGGCGGCCAGATCAACCTGAACCTGCTCACCAAAACCAAAGCGCAACTGGATCAGGCCAAAACCGAACTGGAAGCGATCAAGGCGCAACTGGACAACAACCAGACCCCCACCATCGGTACCTTCCTGAGCAAGCACACCCTCACCGGCAATCTGCTGCAGACCGGCATCCTCGGCTACTTCGCCCTCAACGACAGCCTGGACCAGCTGGATGCCCGCAGCATGGGCGTGGTGACACAGCGCCTGCCCAGCTTCGGCACCTTCGCCACCAGCCTGGAACCGCAATACCTGTTCGGCAGCATCCCGCGCAACGTGAAGCTCGCGGGTCTCAGTATGGACGTGGACCGCTTCTCGACGCTGACCATGGCAAAGGACGGCAGCAACCCGAAGAACATCGTGTTCTTCCGAGCGACCGGGCCGCGCAAGTCAGCCTTCGAGCATCTGGTGCCGGAGCAGTTGTTCTCCACGGCAGAAGCCCCGGCACAGGCCGTGAGTGCCGTGAAGGCACTGGCTATTGCCGCGCAGCAGGGCCAGAAGATCTACACCCTCACCAAGGCCAATCAGGCACAGCTGAATGCGCTGACGATCAGCCAGACCGCAAAGACCGATATCGCAGCGGCGCTCAATGCGGGCAAGGAAGTGACGGTGCACCAGAATCCGATCACTTATGCCGGCTGGACGGGGGAGGGATATATCGTCCTTGATCCGAACACGGGAGCGGGGGCGTACAAGATCAGTGGTGGGATGAATGGCAGTCGATCAATGGAAGAAAGCGGGCAGGTGATGGCGACATTGGCAGGGATTGGAGCTGCATTTGATTCGATTTCTGAAAATGCAACTGAATTGACCACGGCTGCGACGTTGGCGCAGTACTTTGAGCAACTGAAAGCAATTCCGGGTGTTGGTGAATTAATTCAGGTTCTAGACGTTTATAACTGGATCCCGAAAATCGTTGAAAGGTGTAAGGATATCTTGTTGAGATCCCTTGTTTTATCTGCTTATGCGACAGCTTTTTTGAACTCGATAGCGCTATCTATTCTTGGTGGGATCGCGGGGGCTTGGGCGGGGCCGGTAGGGATAGCGGTAGGGGCTGCCTCCGCAGCCTATATCTGGGGGAAAACGAGCGATTATGTGCTAGGTGAGATGGTCGATGGCTGTTATTAAAACCCCATGAGTTTTGGCATGATTGATGTGGGAAATTTCAGATAAAACGCAGCTGCATGATTTTCCAATAAATCTTGTATGGGTGATAAGGCAGTGAAAAAGCAAAGTGAGCCTGTGAAGATGCTTGGCCCTTTCTTGAAGGGAAGGGTAATTGGATTTGTTTCTGCCCCTCTTATGGTTGTTCTTCTTGCGTTTGGGGTCGATGCAAAGTTGAGCATTATTGTTTGTTTTTTTGTGGTTATTTTGATTTATCTTTTTCTTTCGATCAGAAAGTAGATTTCCCGGAACCCGTATCGCCGAATTTTATATGAATTCCCTGTTGAGAATACTCGAACCTAAGCGCCTATCCAGATGCCACGGTGGGCGAAGTGGTGGGCACCGCCAGACCATTGTGCTCGTGCCTATGCAGCTGGTCTCCGGCCTGCCGTTTGCCTAGCCTCGCGATAATAGCGGCGGGTGGGTTGATTGCGGATCAGATATTCAAGGATATTAGGAATAATCGTAATTGTGGTGTGGTGCGATATATGTTCAAGCGTTTCGTGGAAATATTTTTCGATTTATTTGGCGACCTTCTTTTTCGTCCATAGCCCAGAAGTTCTTGTGAGGTACGTTTCATGGATTTCCGTGATAGTAGCCTTTACGCCGGATCAGGGTATTTCCTCCATGTTCAGAATCGATCGATCGCATGTTCTGATTATTCTTGGATCTATCTTTGCTGTCGGGGTTACTTTTTGATTTTATGATTGAATGAGAATGGCCATGGTCACCTCTATCTCTGAATTGACAGCTGCGAAGGCAATCGGATGCATGTCGTGAGCCGGCTTGTAAATAAGGTGTCCGGGCTTGCCTTGTTGTGGTCTTTTATTGCTTTCGTTTTTGTGGCCACCGGGAAAAAAATAATCCCCGTATACACGCTTATGGTTTTCGCTACGCTGCATGCTTCGGTTTACGTTGTTGTCATGAATTCCGATAAAGATAAGGCCAAAAGTGATTTTAGAAATTTCTCACTCCTTGCTATCCCTGCGTTCCTGTCCCTAAGAATTTTTGAAGCTTTATTTTCCGGATTCTACGAATTTTGGATTTCCGCCCTGATTTTCGAAACAATTACATTGGCCTCTATTTTTATGGTGATCTACTTTCTTGTGGGGTTTGGGGTTGGCAGAAAAAGGTAATTTAAAATATCTATTTGTCTTGGTCGTCGCGGATTTGGAATTTCCTTGGATTCTTATTGTTCCGAGAAATGGGAGCTCCCTGTTCGGTGAGGTTTAAATGTTGCGACCAGTTTCAGCCCTGATTCTCCTGCTGGCTTCCGCCGCAGCCTGCATGTCGCACGCTGCCGAGGGCGACTGGCTGCTGGCCGGCATCGGCCCGTCCGGTTCCGTCGACGCCGCGCGCGTGGCGGCGGCTACCCCGTACCAGGCAACGGCGGAAACCCTCGCCACCCTGACCATTCTCGGCGAAACCGCGTCGCCCAAGATTCCGCTCGCCCGCACTCGCGTGCTGGCCGAGCCGTTCCGTAATACCGAGCACCTGTCCCTCCCGGTCGTGGCGTCATGACTGGCGACAGCGATGTTTCCTGCACTGGCGTAGCAACTAAACCGTGGCCGGAAGCTGAGGCCGCCTGATGAGTATTGCGCTCCCGCCAACTCTGCTGCGCTGTTTTGGTGATGCCCTGGTCGCCCCGGCCCACGCGGCCTTCGTGCCGCCGGGCGCGGCCGACCTGGGCGAGTCGCCGGAAATCGCGCTGTCGCCGGCCATTCGCGCCAAAGCCGCCGAACTCAACAACAACCCGGTGGCAATCTACAACTGGGTACGCAACAACGTTGAATGGGTGCCCACCTACGGCTCCGTGCAGGATGCCGACGCCACGCTGGCCGCACAGCGCGGCAACGCCTTTGCGGTGTCCTCGCTGCTGATCGCGCTGCTGCGCGCAGCCGGCGTGAGTGCGCGTTACGCCTATGGCGTGATCGAGGTGCCGATGGCGCAGGCGCAGAACTGGGTGGGTGGTACCACCCACCCCAACGCCGCGCTCAGCGTGCTGTACCAGGGCGGCATCCCGAATGCCGGCGTGGTGGAGGGCGGCCGCCTCACCGCGGTGCGCATGGAGCACATCTGGGTGGAAGCCTTTGTCGACTTCGTGCCCAGCCGCGGCGCGAAGCACGGCCAGCCGGATGCCTGGGTGGCGCTGGACGCCAGCTTCAAGCAGTACAACCACGCGGCCGGCTACGACCTGGCCACCAACGTGCCGTTCGACGCCGAGGGCCTGATCAACGACCTGCAGGCCAGCGCCACCAGCAACGAGAGCGAAGGCTGGGTGCAGAACGTGGACCAGGCGCTGATCCAGCAGCGCTTCGAGCAGTACCGCGCGCAGGTGGAAAACTACATCACCAACGCCAACCCGGACGCCACGGTGGGCGAGGTGCTGGGCACCCGCCAGACCATCGTGTTCGCGCCCATGCAGCTGGCCTCCGGCCTGCCATACACCCTGCAGGCCGTCACCGCCCGCTACAGCGAAATCCCGCAACCGTTGCGCCACACCTACCGCGTCACTCTGGCGGAAAAGACCCCGCTCGCCACCAGCACCGGCGCCACCGTGATCGACGTGAGCATTCCGCTGAGCGTGGTCACGCGCAAGGCGCTGGCGCTGTCGTTCGTGCCGGCGACGCAGGCGGATGAGGATGTGCTGTTGTCCTACCTGCCGCAGGACGGCAGTTCCAACCTGCCCGCCGAGCTGCCCGGCTACCTGATCGACATGAAAGCCCAGCTGACGCTGGACGGCGAAGTGGTGGGCGAGGGCGGTGTGTTCCCCATGGGCACCGAGCTGAACCTCACCCATTACTTCACCGACCCGCGCCGGACGGTGAAGCCGGTTTCCTCGAACGTGATTGCGGGCGAGTATCACGCCATTGGCGTGGACGGTGGCCAGATCAACCTGAACCTGCTCACCAAAACCAAAACGCAACTGGAGCAGGCAAAATCCGAACTGGAAGCGATCAAGGCGCAACTGGACAACAACCAGACCCCCGCCATCAGCGACTTCCTGACCAAACACACTCTCACCGGCAACCTGCTGCAGACCGGCATCCTCGGCTACTTTGCCATCAACGACAGCCTGGACCAGCTGGATGCCCGCAGCATGGGCGTGGTGACGCAGCGCCTGCCCAGCTTTGGCACCTTTGCCACCAGCCTGGAGCCGCAGTACCTGTTCGGCAGCATCCCGCGCAACGTGAAGCTGGCCGGCCTCAGCATGGACGTGGACCGTATCTCGACGCTGGCCATGGCAAAGGACGGCAGCAACCAGAAGAACATCGTCTTCTTCCGGGCGACCGGGCCGCGCAAGTCAGCCTTCGAGCATCTGGTGCCGGAGCAGTTGTTCTCCACGGCGGAAGCGCCGGCACAGGCCGTGAGTGCCGTGAAGGCACTGGCCATTGCCGCGCAGCAGGGTCAGAAGATCTACACGCTTACGAAAGCCAATGCCGCACAGCTGAATACGTTGACGATCAGCCAGACTGCGAAGATCGATATCGCGGCGGCGCTCAATGCTGGCAAGGAAGTGACGGTGCATCAGGGCCCGATCATCAACGCTGGCTGGACGGGTGAGGGCTATGTCGTCCTTGATCCGAATACGGGGGCGGGCGCATACAAAATTAGCGGTGGTCTTAATGGTTCTAACTCGAATGGATCTGAGATCGATGATGCTTTCTATGGTTATGGAATGATTGACAAAATCGGAAAGCACTCGTCGGATCTTGAGGCTGTGGTGGGCCTAATTGAAATACTCACCGAGCGCGTATTTCCGCTTTTAAAAAGCGTTTTAAAGATATTGGATGCGAAATACTGGATTCAAAGAATAGTTTCTGAGTGTAAGGATCCTGCATCTAGATTCGGAAATATTGTTCTGTATGTTGAGTTGGTTATTCTTGGTGTTTTTGTCACGGAGTACGCTGCTCTTGGCGGTTTATCCGTGGGTGGGCCATTGGGCGCTGCTGTTGCGGGAATAGCTGCGAGCGTTGCGTACTCTAAAGGCGCCGAGGAAGTATTGAATTATGCGCTTAGGGTGTGTCCTTAAGCGGAATCTATCTATGATCTAAATAAAAATGGTGTCCCATGAGGTTATTTGTAATTTTATTAGCGTGTTTTTTTTCTGCTGATGGGGTTGTTTTTTACTCTAATGGGATCTCTCTCGGGGCCACGTTCCATGTCGTCGTTTCTTTTGTGATATCTCGCATTGTAAACAGAAATAATTTGGAGGTTATGCCTCCGGCTCCGGTGTCGATGATCTCTGCTGGCTATGTTTTATGGTTGTATGCGACCCATTGGGTTTTTGGTGGCGTGATGATTGATTGGATTTCCTTTTCTGTGGAAGTTTTTATTGCCTCTGTTTTGCCGCCATTAATGTTAATTTCCGGTAAGCGGCCTGGACAACAATGAACGCTCTCTTGATGTCGACATGCCCTGTGTGCGGTTCCGATCTTTTGCGCGAAACGATGAGACGGATGGGTCGAAATCGTTATCTCTGTCACTCGTGCAAGTCTGTTTTGGCAATTTCTGTTGTGGAGTCGTCCTTTAAAGCCACTATTGCCTCCTTGGTTTCTATCCCGTTCATCGTGCTCTCCTTGCACCTTGGGTTGAGTGATTTGATTTTGATATCGATCTGCCTCGTGTTGGCTTACGTCGTGCTTCGATTCTGGGTCGGCTTTCCAGAAAAGAATCGATATTGGGTCGTGGTCATTCGTTCTGGAAATTAAAACATTGATCGTTATTGATGTAATTGTCTTGCGCAGCACAGAAATCAAGCGGATACGGTGTAATTCCATGTTGCGACCAGTTTCAGCCCTGATCTTCCTGCTGGCATCCGCCGCAGCCTGCCTATCGCACGCTGCCGACGGCGAATGGCTGCTCGCCAACATCGGCCCGTCCGGTTCGGTCGATGCTGCACGCGTGGCGGCGGCTACCCCGTACCAGGCCACGGCGGAAACCCTCGCCACCCTGACCATCCTCGGCGAAACCGCGTCGCCCAAAATTCCGCTCGCCCGCAGTCACGTGCTGGCCGAGCCGTTCCGCAATACCGAGAACCTGTCCCGCCAGATCGTGGCGGGCGTTGCCGGGGGCGACAACGTGCTGTCGCGCATTGAAGACCTGATCGCGTCGCAGCACCCGAAAGACGGCGGCTTCGGCGAATTCGCCGGCTGGCAGTCGACGCCGCTGGATACCGCGTTCGCGCTCACCGCGCTGGCTGCAGCCGGCAAGGCCAACGACCGCTCGGTTGGCAGCGCGGTGACCTATCTGAGTAATACCCAGCAGGCCGATGGCAGCTGGGGTTCGGATTCAACGGAGTCGCCGGTGTATGTCACGGCACTGGCGCTGCATGGCCTGCATCAGGTGCGCAACAGCCGCAACGTCAGCCTGCAGATCGAGGCCGCGCGCGACTGGCTGCTGGCGCAGCGGGGCAGCAACGGTCTGTGGCAAGACGCGGCCCTGTCCGGGCAGGTGTTGTCGGCACTGATCCCCACCTATACCGATGCCGTTCCCCTGCGGCCCGCGCTCGAGGCCCTGACGGCACAGCGGGCCGCTGATGGCTCTTTCAGCAACGACGCCTGGGATACCGCCTGGGCGTTGCGTGCCCTGTTCCTCGGCCGCCAGTTGCGCACCAACCCGGATGAAATCGTGATCCGTGGCCGCGTGCTGGACGGCGATTCGCTGCTGCCGCTGGCCGGCGTTTCGGTGGCGCTGACCGGCGCGCAGTCCGGCACCCTCACCACCACGGCGGACGGCTCTTTTGCGTTCCGGAATCTGCTGGCCGGCAACTACACGGCCACGCTGTCACGGGCCGGCTTCGGCACGCTCACGGCCACCATGTCGGCGGTCCGCGGCAGCTATCTGGATCTGGGCGACGTGAAGATGCTCAGGGACACCGCCACGGCCACCACCGGTGCGCTGCGCGGCGTGGTCACCGATGCCGGCAACGGGCAACCGGTTGCCGGTGCCACCGTCAGCATCGAGGGCGGCGCTTCGGTGACTACAGCGGCCGACGGCAGCTATCAGCTCAACGATGTGCTGCCCGGCAGCGTGCAGCTGCGCGTGAGCGCAGCGGGCTATCGCGCTGCGACTGACGATGCCGCCATCACGGCCGGCACCTTCGTGGTGTATTCGCCGGTGCTGGTGCGCGTGGAACTGCCGGACCCGGACGCGACCGCCGTGTCCGGCAAGGTGATCGATGACGCGACCGGCACGGCGCTCGCCGGCGTGACGATTACCCTGCAGGGGCCGCAGACCTACAGCGCGACCACGGCTGCAAACGGCCTGTTCGCGGTGACGGCGATGGTTGAGGGCAGTTACACGCTCACCGCGACTGCCGCCGGCTACAGCGATGTGACCGCCACCGTGCAGGTGCCGCTGGGCGTGGTCGTGGCCCTGGGCACGCTGCGCCTGTCGGCACCGGATACCGGTGCCACCACCGGCAGCGTGCGCGGCGTGGTGACCGATGCCCTGAACGGCGTGGCGCTGGCCGGCGCCAACGTCAACATTCCCGGTTTCGATGTGGTGACGACCGGCGCCGATGGCAGCTACCTGATCGAGAATGTGCCGGCCGGTGCGATCCAGCTGAACGCGTTCGCCAACGGCTATCGCACCGTGACGGCCGATGGCACGGTGGTGGCCGGCAGCACGCTGTATTTCTCGCCGCGCATGGAGCTGGTGAACGACCCGCTAACGGTGAGCATGCAGGGCACGGTCACCAGCGCGGTGACCGGCGCGCCGGTAGCCGATGCCTTCATGTTCGTCTATCAGCCGAACTACCGCTGGAACTGGACTGATGCGCGTGGCCGCTATGTGCTCGATGGCATCCAGCCTGGCCATGTGCTGATCAAGGTCAGCGCCAACGGCTTCGACGATATATTCATGGGCTTCCAGGCGTCGTCCGGCACCACGATCGCCTTCTCGCCGAAGATGTATGCCACCGGCACCTCGCCGGCGGATGCCAGTTCCTCGTCACTGGCCGGACGCGTGGTCAGTGCTGCGAGCGGTGATGTGATTGCCGGTGCGCAGGTGCGCCTGCAGTGGGTGGATCTGGACGGTACCGATACCGCGCACGACGTGGTGCAGACGGTCGGAGCTGACGGTGTGTTCCGGCAGACCGGCATCCGCGCTTTCGACGTGAGCATCGAGATCACGGCGGCGGGCTTTGATCCCTACATCACCACCATGAAGCTGCCGGCGTTGCTGGCCACCGACATGGGCGACATCCGCCTGCACCCGACCGATGTGGTGGCGCTGGTGCCGGACCTCACGGTGACTGCCCTGGACATGAGCGCCGTCAGCAGCGATCCGCAGACGCTGGCGGTGTCCGGCCACGTCACCGTGACCGTGCAGAACAACGGCACGGCCGATGCCGGTCCGTTCACGGTGCTGGTCGATGGCGGCACGCCCGCCGGCACCGCCTGGAGCGCGCCGGTGGCGGCGCTGGCCATCGGTGAATCCGCACCGCTGGTGATTGCGGTCAATGGCGTGCTGCCGTTCCGCGATGCACCGCTGCGCGCGCTGGCAGACAGCGAAGGTGTGGTGATCGAGAGTGACAAGACCAACAACGTGCGCTACTCCTGTGACGATTGCCGCGCGGCGCCGCTGGCGGCGTCCAGCCGGCAGGTCAAGCAGAAATGGTGGTGGGACGACGCAGCCGTGATCACGGTGCCGCTGGTGGGCCCGCTGCTGGATACCAACGGTGACGGCAAGGTTGATCGCCATGACCGCACCGCGGTGGTGTTCGTGGCATACACGGGTTCGCCGGACGGTGGCCGCGCCTTCATCCGTGCCCTGTGGGGTGATGACGGGTCGCTGATCTGGCAGAACATGACCAATGCTGCCAGCACGGAAGCCTCGCAGACACCGGCCATGGGCGACATCGACGGTGACGGCAAGCCGGAGATTGTTTATTTCCGCTACGGCGGTGGCGTGGTGGCGCTGAACAACACCGGCACCATCAAGTGGACCAGTAGCAGTCCGGCGTATCCGGGCCGCTATACCTACCAGCATATGTCGCTGGCCGATCTCGACGGTGACGGCAAGTCGGAAGTCATTGCCCGCAACACCGTGCTCAACCACGACGGCACGTTGCGCACCGTGCTGCCGGCTCCCTTTGAGCCGGAGCATCACACGATGGTGGTTGACATCACCGGCGATGGTCGGCCGGAGATACTGATCGGCCATCGTGCGTTCCGTGCCGACGGTACGCTGCTGTGGCAGTACTCGCGCTTCATGTCGGCGCTGGCTGTGGGCGATTTCACCGGCGACGGTCAACCGGAAATCGTCATGTCGCATCCGTCGAGCCCGGGCATTCTGGCGCTGGTAAGTGCAACCGGCCAGCGCATCTGGCAGGTCAACATGTCGCAGGGCGGCGGTGCGCCGGTGGTGTTCGACGCCAACGGCGACGGCGTGCCGGAGATCGGCGTAGCCACCGGCAGCAATTTCCGCGTCTATCGCGCCGACGGCAGCCTGCTGTGGTCGAAGAGCACGTCCGACGTCAGCCTGCGCACGAGCGCATCGGCGTTCGATATCCAGGGCGACAAACGGCCGGAAGTATTTTACGGCGATGACGCGTTCCTCCGTATTTTCGACGGCATGACCGGTGCCGAGCTGGTGAAAATCGCAAATGTTTCCGCCACCGCCCTCGAATATCCGGTGGTGGCCGACATCGACGACGACGGTCACACCGAGTTCCTGTTTGTCGGTACGCATCTCGTCAGCAACGGCCGCGGCCTGCATGCCTGGGAAGGGCTGAACGACGACTGGCTGCCGACCCGCAAAGTCTGGAACCAGTACCTGTATCACGTCGACAACGTCGGCGACGACCTGCAGATCCCGGCCACGGAAGTGCCTTCCTGGCAAACGCACAAGACTTTCCGCCAGAGTTTGATGATTGACCGTGATCCACTGGAATCGGCCAATCTCACCGTAGGCCATCTGCGTGCGCTGGATGCGGGTGTCGGTCAGCCGCTGTCGCTGCTGGCGCGGGTGGGCAATGCGGGTCTGCTCGACGCGCGGGCCGGCGGTACGGTGCGCTTCTACGCCGGTACGCCGGACACCGGCACGCTGCTGGGCACGCAAACGCTGCCGGCGCTGGCGCCCGATCAGTCCATGGACGTGCGTCTGGACAACGTGACAGGCCTGTCGTCCGGAGCGCTGATCACGGTGGTGGTAGTGCCAAAAGCCGGTGAGCTGGATTGCCGGACCGGCGACGACCGCCACGCCTGGCAGCTGACGGTCAGCGACCAGCAGGGCGACGTGACGGTGGCGACCGATGCGTCGGCCTACGGGCCGGAAGACGATGTCGCGATTACCGTGACCGCGCACAATACCGGTGCCCTGGGCGCGTCGTTCTCCGTGGCGGTCCGCATCGTCGACGTGAACGGTGTCGTGGTGGCGGAACTGCCGGTCGAAAATCTGCCGGCCCTGTCTGGCGATGCCACGGCAACGATCGAACGCCTCTGGAATACCGGCGACATCCTGGTCGGCGACTATGAGGTTGTCACCGAGCTGTACGCCGCCGACGGCACGCTGATCACCGAAGCGCGCGCCGGTTTCCGTATCAATCCGGCGGATGGTGTGGAGCTGGCCGACATGTCCGTGGCCACCGACAAACCGTCGTACAGCACGACCGACACGGTGGGCATCGAGGGTCTGGCACGCAACCTGTCCACCAACATGCTGCTGGCCGGAGCATCGATTGCCGTCGAGATGCGTACCGCCGGCGGTACGCCGGCCGGCGAGTGGAGCGACACTGCGGCCGATCTGCCGGCCGGTGCCGGCCGTACCTATGAAGTCGCACTGCCGCTGACGGCGGCTGCACAGGGCGACTACACGGTGCGCGCGGTTCTGCGTTCGGCCACCGGGGCCGAACTGGCCTCGGCGGAAGCAACCTTCACGGTACAGGAAGTGCTGTCACGTTCGCTGACCGGTGAACTGCAGCGGGCGCTGGCCGCGCTTTACGTTGGCCAGACGCAGGAATGCACCGGTATGGTCGGCGCGGCGGGCACACAGGGCATCAGCGATCTGCCGGTACGTCTGGCAGCGGTGCCGTTGTCCGGTGGCTCTGCCGTCGTCACGCTGGCCGCGCAGACCGTCACGCTGCCGGCCGGCGGCAACCAGGCGATCGCGGCGTCCTTCGGAACGTCGGACCAGATACCCGGCGATTACGCCTGCGCGCTGCAGTATCAGGACAACGGCAACTGGCAGACGCTTGCCTGGCAGCCGTTCGTACTGCAGGTGCCGCCGGTGATCCTGGGTGGCAGCGTCGGTGCGTCACATGCGGACGTGCAGCAGGGCGATCCGCAGGTGTGCACTTTCACGGTGACCAACAGTGGTGGCGGCACGGCGCAGAACCTGGTGATCGAGCGCAGCCTGCTGGATGCCGGCGGCGCGGTGGTGGCACAGCAATCGTCCACGGTGGCGCTGGCCGGCAATGCCAGCCAGAGCTTCGTGCAGAGCTACAACACGCAGGGTCTGCCGGAAGGCGGTTACCGCTGTCTTCTGGAAACGATCTGGAACAATCAGCGCGTGACGCACGGCGAAGCGGCCTGGAATCTGCTGCCGCGGGCCTGCCCGGTGCCGGAACCGGTACCGTCCGCAGTCGACCTGCGTGATGACCGCGACCTGATCGTCAACGGTTCCTTCGAGGAATACGGTCGTCTGAACCAGGGCATCTGGGGCACGTTCGCCTCGATCCCGGGCTGGGAGGCCAAATACGGCCCGCTGGAAATCCAGACCACGGCCATCGACGGCATCGTGCAGAAGCACGGCAGCGCACGTCTGGAACTGGACTCGAACAACAACAGCGAGATCAGCCAGTGGGTCGCGACCGATATCGACGGGCACTATGAGCTCCTGCTCTGGTACAGCCCGCGTATCGCCAGTGCCGGCACCAACACCAACGATGTCGAGATCTGGTGGGACGGGCGGCGTGTGCAGACCCTGGGCGGCGATGTCCAGGGCTGGCGCGAAGTGCGGATCGAGCTGGTGGCCGACAAGGGGCTGACCGAACTGAAGCTGAAGGCGGCGGGACGGAGCGACAAGCTCGGCGGCCTCGTCGACCAGGTGCGTCTGTACTGCATTGCCTGCCGGCGCGCCAATCTGGTCAACAACGGTTCGTTCGAGCGACACCCGCGCTTCGCCGGCGAGGCGAGTGACTATTTCACTGCCATTCCCGGCTGGCGTGCAGTTTCAGGCGAGCCGTTCGAAGTGCAGCACGACAGCGATCACCAGGTGAATGTGCTGGACGGTCACGCGCAGCTGCAGCCGGATGCGCGTGCCAATGCCGGCGCCATGCAGGACATCCCGACCCGCGCCGGCCGGCAGTACGGTCTGGACCTGTTCTATGCCGCCGACGTGCCGGTGAACGCCGCCGGCAATCCGGTGGAGATCTGGTGGGAAGGGCAGAAGATCGACACCGTCCAGCAAACCCGGACCGGCTGGTACATGAAGCGTTATCGCGTCACGGCCGGTGACGGCAGTTCCCGGCTGGAGTTCCGCGGCGCCGGCACGAGCGACGGCCGCGGCGGGGTGATCGACAACGTGCAGCTGGGCTGTGCAATGCCGGCGACACCGAACCTGATCGTGAACGGTTCCTTCGAGAGCCATCCGGTGTTGCCGTACGGCCTGTGGGGTACGTTCACCGCCATTGCCGGCTGGACGGCGGAAACGGCCGTGCCGTTCGAGATCCAGGAACAGGGCTTCATCCGCGGCTTCTCCTGTGCGCACGGCAATGCGCTGCTGGAACTGGACGCGAATGCCAACAGCGGCGCATACCAGGATGTCGTGACGGAAGCGGGTCGTGGCTACACGCTGCGCTTCCAGTACAGCCCGCGTCTGATCCCGCTGTTCACCGATAGCAGCAACGTCGAGGTGTGGTGGGGCAGCGAGCGCATCGCCACGCTGTCCGGCCAGGTGCCGGGCTGGAAGGAGTACGCCTTCCGGGTGACGGCGACGACGGCCACGACCCGGCTGACGTTCCGTGCGGCCGGTCGCAGCGACAGCTTCGGCGGCCTGATCGACAACGTACAGCTGACCGCTGCCGACGTGCTGCCGCGCATCGTGTCCGCGCCGTTGACCGATGCCATGACGGGCGAGCCCTGGCAGTACGTGCCGGATGTTGCGGATGCGCCGGACGGCTACAGCCTGATGCTTGAACAGGCGCCGACCGGCATGACGCTGGATGCAGACGGCATGTTGCGCTGGGGCAATCCTGTACGCGGCGAATACCCGGTCCGTATCCGGGTGGACGACGGCTGCGGAGGCAGTTCGGTGCAGGCCTTCACGCTGACGGTGGGCTGGCCCGCCTGGTGTCCGTTGCCCTGAGGACGTCCGTCCACATGCGTTGCCCGGGCTGACCTGCGGTTGTCCGCAGTCTCCCGGGCACCGCTATGATCGGTCGGGCACGGGAGGGCAGCGCATGAGCGGCATGACGGCAACGGACAACAAGGGCGTACTGGCGGCGCGTACGGCGCCGCCGGCGCGTGGTGTCGGCTGGATTGGTGCCGGCTTCCGTTCTTTCCGGCAGGACTGGCCGGCTTGGATCGTGATCGTGCTGATCTCGCTGCTGGGCTCCGTGCTGCAGTTCGTGCTGCCGCTGCTGGGCACGCTGGCGGTGTTCCTGTGCACGCCGGTGTTCATCGGCGGCTTGATGCAGGGGCTGGACGAAGAAGCCGCGAGTGGCCGTCGTCTCGCCGTGCCGGATCTGTTCCGCGCGTTTTCCGGGCCGTCGTTGAAGCCGCTGCTGTTGATCGGTTTCGCATGGCTGGCGCTGGTGGCGATGGCGCTGCTGGCATCGCTCGTGTTCGTGATTGCGTTTTCTTCCAGTCAGGCCATCACCGAACATGCCATGACGCTGGAGATGCTGGCCGCCGGACAGGAGCTCACCTACGGCATCAGTCTGCTGGCGGGCGTGTTGCTGTTCGTGGCCCTGATGATGCCGATCACCATGCTGGTGTGGTTCGCGCCGGCGCTGGTGGTGCTGGAGGGCGAAAGTGCGGCGTCCGCGATGAAGCACAGCTTTGTCGGCTGCCTGCGCAATTTCTGGCCGTATCTCGCCTACGGCCTGGTCGGGCTGGTGGTGTTCCCGCTGCTGGTGCTGGTGACCTTCGGGCTGGGCCTGCTGGTGCTGCTGCCGGTGGGGCTGGCGTCGATACACGCGGCCTACCGCGACATCTTCCACCGTACCTGAACCGCGCCCGCGATATCAGAAGCTCTCTATGGCGCGTTTCAGGCGCGCGCTCACGGTGGTGGCGAATTCGGTGAGATCGGCGTTGCCGACCGTCTTCATGACAGCCAGCGGATCGATGGCCGCCACCTCCACGCGATCGCCGTAATCCTGTACCACCACGTTGCAGGGCATCATCACGCCGATGTCCGGCTCGGCCTCGATGGCATGCAGTGCGAACTGCGGATTGCAGGCACCGAGGATCTTGTAGGGCCGGAACTCGGTACCGAGTTTCTTGCGCAGCGTATCGGTGATGTTGACCTCGCTGACGATGCCGAAACCTTCCTTTGCGAGCGACTTCGTCACGGCCCGTACCGCATCCTCGAAGGAGAGATCGGTACGGCGGCGGAATCGGTAGTCCATGATATGGCCCTCCGGAGACAGTCGGCCGAGTATGCGCCGTACCGTGTGCTGCCGGCGTGCTCCAGGTCAACATCGGCCGGAACCCGTCCGGATGCCGGTGCCGGCACAACCGGCTGACGCAGCAGGACGTTTGCCGGCTCCGTCAGGTCAGCGAAAAGTCGTCGAGATCGACCCGTGCCAGTGCTTCGCGCGCCTGTGCGGCCACCAGCACACCCGCCATGGCGTCGGTGATGCGCCCGGCGAGTTCCACGTCGGCATCCGGCAGCGGCGACAGCGCCGCCAGTTCCAGCACGGCCAGTGCTTTCTGTTCGTGGCAGACCGGCAGCACCAGCAGCTCGGCCGGCGAGGCTTCGCCGGTGGCAGTGCGGATCACATGGTAGTCGGGCGGCAGATGTGTCAGCCGCAGGCGGCGGCGGTTTTCCGCCGCCTGGCCGATCAGCGTTTCGCCGCGGCCGAGATCGTCCGGCGATACGGTCTCGCCTTCCAGTCCCCACACGGCGGCGCGACGCAGACGGTCGCCGCGCACCAGAAACACCACGCCCACCTGCGCGCCGGTGTGCTCGATCAGGAACGACAGCGTGCGTCCCGCGATTTCCGTGGCCGTCAGGTTGCCGCCGACGCGCTGCAGGTATTCACCGGTGATGCGTTGCCGCCGGTTGTCGGCATCGGCGCGCTCGCGCATGGCATTCATCTCGCGCAGGTCGAGATCCATGCGCTGCGATTTCAGCCAGTCGGTACGGTCCCGGTATTCCATCACGTAGGCGATCACGGCCGCCATGAGGCCGGGTGCCAGCCCGTACTGCACGAATGCCGGCCAGTCGATGGCGCGGCCGGCGGCCAGTGCGCCGAGGATGGCCAGCATGGCGGCCAGCAGCATCCAGCCGATCGCGGGGAAGAAGCGCAGGCGCAGGGTCGTGCCGGTGATGATCAGCAGGTAGATCACCTGATAGCTGGTGGCAATCGCCGCCGGGTCGTCGCCGAGCAGGAACACGGTGCGTGTCGTCGCCGTGAGCGCGACGGCCATGACGATGCCGGTCTGCAGGTGGATCCGGCGTCCGAGCAGGCCGGTGTAGGTTGCGATCCACAGCCACGCCAGGACCAGCAACACCGGCAGCATGGCGTTGTCCCGCCACAGGGCGAAGGCGGCGTCGCCGGCCGTGCCCGACATGGTCAGGGCCACGCTGCCGTACAGCAGCGTGATCCAGGGCAGTACCCGCTGCACCACCGCCAGCGAACGGCGGGCATAGTCGGCACGGAAATCCCGCTCCAGTGCCGTCGGAAACTGCAGCCAGCGGAAACGGCCGGCGAGGGTGCCGGCGATCAGCTGGCGACGGGTGCCGTCCGGACTCATGCCGTGCGCTCGCCCCACAGGTCGTGCTCGTCGCTGTCGACGATCTTCACGTCCACGAAATCACCGGGTTTCAGGCCGGCGGCATCGTCCACGTACACGTGGCCGTCGATATCGGGTGCATCGGCGCCGGAACGGCAGATGGCGCCTTCCTCATCGATCTCGTCCACCAGCACGGTCAGGGTCTTGCCGAGCTTGCGTTCCAGCTTGCGTTCGCTGATGCGTGCCTGCACGTCCATGAATGCCTGCAGGCGCTCTTCCTGGATGTCCTTGTCGACGTGATCGGGCAGTTCGTTGGCCTTCGCGCCCTCGACCGGTGAATAGATGAAGGCGCCGGCGCGATCGATCTCCGCTTCTCCCAGGAAATCCAGCAGCTCGGCGAATTCGGCCTCGGTTTCGCCCGGGAAGCCGACGATGAACGTGGAGCGGATGGTCAGGCCCGGCACTTCCGCCCGCCAGCGCTTGATGCGCTCCAGTGTTTTTTCGGCGCTGCCCGGGCGTTTCATCAACTGCAGGATGCGCGGGCTGGCGTGCTGGAACGGAATGTCGAGGTAGGGCAGGATCCGGCCGCGCTGCATCAGCGGCATGATGTCGTCGACGTGCGGATACGGGTACACGTAGTGCAGGCGTACCCACACGCCCATGTCGCCGAGTGCTTCGCACAGGTCGTACATCTTCGACTTCACCGGCCGGCCGTTCCAGAAATCGGTCTTGTATTTCAGGTCGACGCCGTAGGCGCTGGTGTCCTGCGAGATCACCAGCAGCTCCTTCACGCCGGCCTTCACCAGCCGCTCGGCTTCGTCCAGCACGTTGCCGGCCGGACGCGACACCAGGTCGCCGCGCATGGACGGGATGATGCAGAAGGTGCAGCGGTGGTTGCAGCCTTCGGAAATCTTCAGATACGCGTAATGCCGCGGCGTGAGCTTGATGCCCTGCGGCGGCACCAGATCGATGAACGGATCGTGGTTCTTTTTCGGCGGCAGGTACTGGTGCACGGCACCGACCACGGCCTCGTACTGCTGCGGGCCGCTCACGGCCAGCACGCCGGGATGCACTTTCGTGATCTGTTCGGCGTCCTTGCCCATGCAGCCGGTGACGATGACCTTGCCGTTTTCCTTCAGCGCTTCGCCGATGGCATCCAGGGATTCCTGTTTCGCGGCATCGATGAAGCCGCAGGTGTTCACCACCACGAGATCGGCGTCCTCGTAGCTGGCAGACACCTGGTAACCCTCCAGCCGCAGCTGGGTGAGGATGCGCTCGGAATCAACCAGCGCCTTGGGGCAGCCGAGGCTGACGAATCCGACTTTCGGTTGGGCTTTGGACATCGTGGCGGGCAGGGGACGGCAGGGCCGCGCAGTTTAGCGCAGCCCCTCCGGGGCGTCCCGGGGACATGCCGCAATCCCGGCCGGGAAATGGCGACCCGGCCGAAGGCGGGAACCGGCCGGGTCGCCGGTTCCCGTGGCAATGGTCCGGGTTCAGCCGCCCGGCGTCAGGGACACATCGTCGATCTGCAGCCAGATGTCGCCGTGGTCGGTCCATACGCCGCCGAAGACCACCAGCTGTGTGTTGTTGCCGGTGTTCACGTTGACGGTGAGCTTCGTGTAGCCATCCAGACGGGTGAACTGCCGCTCGCCGATCACCGTGCCGCCGTTGGTGCGCACGCCGAAGAAACCGTTGTCGCTGTTGGCCGAGGTGCGGACCCAGCCGGTCAGCGTGTAGCGGGTGTTGGCCGCCACCTGCACGGTCTGGTGGATGTCGTTCCAGCCGGCCCGGCGGTTGCGCACCCAGCCGTTGCCGACGCCGCTGCGGGCGTAGCCGAGGTAGCGGTCAACGCCGCAGGAACGCAGGCACTCCCAGGGGGCCACACCCGTATTTCCGCCGCTGCCCTCGAAGCCGGCATCGGCCAGGGCGTTGCCCGCCGCCGGCGGGTTGGCAAAGGTCGCCATGATCGCCGGCAGTTCCTCGCGCAGGCTGCGCGCCCAGTAGCCGGCGGTGTGCAGACCGTTGCCGTAGCCGCGCATGTCATGGGCGATGCCCAGGCTGTCCAGTTTCGCGTGCATGGCCAGGTTCATCGCGTGCACCTGGTCCTCCTGGATCCAGCCCATGAACTGGCTGACCGGATCGTTCGGCACGTTGCCGTCCAGCGGGCCCGGCTGGCCGTTGCCGAAATAGAACGCCAGATGCATGCCGCGCAGGTTGGCGGCGAGCCGGGTCGGGTTGTGCGCCTGCCGGCGGTCGGTGTCGAACGGGAACACGCCGAAGATCGATGACGGCAGCCGCGCCTCGATCAGCGGCGACACGCCGATCCAGTTGGCGACGATGGCGCCGCTGGTGTCGACCGCGCCGGAGAAGCTCGACGCCGATACAAACAGGTCCGGATGGCGCGCGGCGTAGCTCATGGTGCCGTAGCCGCCCATGGAGAGACCGGCGATGGCGCGGCCCTCGCGCGTGGCAAGGGTGCGGAAGTTGGCGTCGATCCACGGAATCATCTGGCGGATCGCAAACGTCTCCCAGCGCGGCAGGCCGTCCAGGCCCGGCGTGAGCGCATCCGCCCACCAGCCGCCGCGGTCACCGTCCGGCTGCACCACGATCACCGGCAGGCCGGCGGTGGCCGATTCCGCGCCCAGGTGGGTCCAGTCCTCATGTGTGCCACCGCCGCCGTGCAGCAGATAGAGCACGGGATAGCGGCGGTTCGGGTCGTCGTCGTAGCCGTCGGGCAGCATCACCCGCACCGTGGCCGGTATCACCAGCGCGGTGGAGCGCAGGTTCACGTCGGTGATGCGTGCACTCACGGATTCGGTACCGGTGACGGTGATGCCGAAACCGTTGCCCAGCGCGGAAGCGGTGCCGGACAGTGCGGTCAGTGCCAGTGCAGCGAAGGAAAGCAGGGGCAGGCGGAACAGGCTCATCGGGCAGTCCCTGTGTCGTTGTTGTTGTGTGGGTTGCAGACACGCCATGACGGCGGACAGGCGGGATTCTGCGTGCGGGTTGCCGCCGGCCCGGGCCCGACTCAGGCCAGCCGCGGTATCCGTAACGGTCAAGGGGCGTACGGCCGACGACCGGCAGATGCGCCTTGCAAGGTGCGGGGCCGGCCACGACAATGCCGGCCTCCCGGAAGGGTGCCCGCAACGGGTGCCGGCAAGGTCCGGGTCTGCGTTATGGAGGCCCTGTCGGTCCCCCCGCAACGACCAGCCGTGAACCCCGCCAGGGCCGGAAGGCAGCAACGGTAACGGTCAGGCGTGTGCCGGGGTGTGGCTGACAGGGTTCTCCACCCTTGCATGGCCGACCCTGATAAAAAAACCGGTCAGGAAAATTTCCTGACATTCCGGTTTTTGATTATCGATTTCGGATGAAATCCCGGGCGGGCATTGGCCCCGCGCCGGCACGCCCGGATTTTTCCGGTGGATGTGCGCGTCGTTGACGCGTGGCGCGCTTGTTCATGGATATTCATTACAGGGGTGTAGACATATGCGCATCATGACGTGTGTGGCATTTCTTTTGTCGGTTGCCGTGATATCCGGTTGCAGCAGCCGCGGGTTGATCAGTTCCCTAGAAGATATCAACGCGGAATCCGCGAAGGAGGGGCGCTGGAAAGTGCCGCAATACCGCACGCTTTCCATACCCGGCATGCTGCCGTTTCCGGATGTCGGCCTGGTGGATTTCTACAAGCCGAACCGTTATCCCTCGACCGCCGTTGGGCTGAGTCCCAACAAGAGTTATGTGGCAGAGGCGAAAATAGAAGCCACCACCTGCAAGCAGGAATGCCTGATCGGCATTCGTGATCAGCTGCTGACGGTCCAGAAAAAGGCCGAGAATCTGATCACCATGCGCATGCAGCTGTCTGCGTTGCGCGCCCATGCCGAGAACCCGGATCTGGATGCGGCGGTAAAAGCCACGGCGCAATCGGATTACAGTCAGGCCATGACCGGTTATGCGACGAAATCGGGGGAATTTGCCGAAGCCCAGGAAAACGTCACCAAACTGATCAAGAACAGCGGGGTCATGATCTACCGCTGGACGTCATCGGACAGCGCGCAGGGAAAAGGGGAGGCCGGCAGCTTTCTTTCCTTCGGCGGAAAGAAGTCGAAGATCTACAACGGGTTTGCGCTGATCAGCGGTATCCGGACCAAGACACTGCATGTCGGTGATGATTTTCCGGATTCCTGGGGGAGCCTTGACCTGACGTTCCGGTTCCCGAAGAACTACCGGAACCGGTTCGAAATGACGACGTTCGTCATGCAGGCGCAGTACGTGGCCTATGTCTCGTCTGCCGATCTGGAGTCCCTGATCGAGGGCAAGATTTCAGGATCCTCACAGCAACTGGGTGATATCAAGGAGACCTTGAGCTCCCTGGACAAAATAGAGCTGGGCATGGTCGTTTCCCGCATGTCGAATCTTTACAACAGTGGCGTTATTGGTGACGTCAAAAGAAAGAATCACGATATTTCATGGGCTGATTTCGTTAAGAATCCAACGGCTGGAGAAGATGATTGGCATACGTTCTATGCCGTCAAATCGGATTTCCGCGGGCTGATGAAGATGCGCCGTAACCAGGGCTGGTGGTAGCCCCGCATTGCACCGGATTTGAGGGTCCGCGCCCGCCCGATGCCCGGCCGCATCGGGCGGGTGCCGGTTCACTTCCTGACGGTCAGGTTCCTGTGCACGGTCGGTGTCGGGTTCCAGTACCAGTAGAAGAAACCGCCGTCGGTCTGCAGCAGCGTGTGCGTGCGCACGCTGCCCTTGTGGATGTCGCCCCAGCAGGCGCGCGCGGAGTTGCGGTTGTTGTGCAGATCGATCACCGGCGCGCCCAGCAGCGCCGGCTTGGGCGGGATGTACAGCGCACTGCCCTGTGGCACCCAGAGATCGGCCAGCCGGATTTTCGACAGCTTCGGCCAGTAGCGCGCCACGGAAACCACCAGCGGGAAATCCGGATCGGTCGATGCGAACACGTGCGGGAAGTCGTGGTGTTCGAGGTCGGTGCAGACCACGGTGAGCAGGGCATTGCCGGTGTTCTGATAGGGCGACCAGTGGCCGGCGAACACACCGTATTCATATTCCACCTGGTGCAGCGCCTTGAACGGGCTGCTCATCTGCAGGCATTCGCCTTTTTCTACCAGCGTGATGCCGAATGCCTCGGCGACGGCGCGTGTGGCCCACAGCGGCTGGTAGGCAATTTCGTCGCCGACAAAGCCCAGCTGCGTTTCCACGCCGTACGGCGGTGTCTGCTTCACCCCGACGATTTCCGGCACGATGTATTCGTAACCCATGGCGAGTTCAGGGTTGGTCGGTGCCGGGCCCATGACCGATACGCCGGCCGGCGGTGTCTTCAGGTAGACGGGTTTTCCGCCGTCGTTGAAGAAGTACGGCGTTTCGGAAATATCGACGGGGATTTCCGAGATTTCCTTGATGAATACGGTCGGGTCGAAGTAGCCGTCCATTGATGCAGTCCTTTGATGTGGCCTGCCCGGGCACATCCCGGGTTGCCGGAGGACTGTAGCCGGTTCCGTGGCGGCGGAGCGTTCCGGTGGTCTGCCCGGAGATGCCGGCCGGTGGACTGCCGGCAAAAAAAACGGCCCGGCAGGTGCCGGGCCGTTTCGTGCCTGCAGGTGCTTCAGGCGAGATCGTAGCGATCCAGGTTCATCACTTTCGCCCACGCAGCCACGAAGTCGTTCACGAATTTCTCCTTCGCGTCGTTGCTCGCGTACACCTCGGCCAGCGCGCGCAGCTCGGAGTTGGAGCCGAACACCAGGTCAACACGGGTGGCAGTCCAGGTGACCTTGCCGGTCTTGCGGTCGCGGCCCTCGAACTCGTCCTTCGAAACCGGCTTCCATTCGGTGGCCATGTCGAGCAGGTTGACGAAGAAGTCATTGGTCAGCACGCCGGGCTTCTGTGTGAACACGCCGTGTTTGCTGCCGTTGACGTTGTTGCCCAGCACGCGCAGGCCGCCCACCAGTACGGTCATTTCCGGGGCGGTCAATGTCAGCAGCTGGGCCTTGTCGACCAGCAGCTCCTCGGCGGGGATGCTGAACTTTTTCTTCTGGTAGTTGCGGAAGCCGTCGGACACCGGTTCCAGCACGGCAAAGGAATCGGTGTCGGTCTGTTCCGGGGTGGCATCCACGCGGCCCGGCGAGAAGGGCACGGTGACGTTGTGGCCGGCGGCTTTCGCTGCCTGTTCCACGCCGACGCCGCCGGCCAGCACGATCAGGTCCGCGAGCGAGACTTTCCGGGCGCCGGTGTTGAATTCCTTCTGGATGCCTTCCAGAACCTTCAGCACTTTCGACAACTGCTTCGGCTGGTTGGCTTCCCAGTCCTTCTGTGGCGCCAGGCGGATGCGTGCGCCATTGGCGCCGCCGCGCTTGTCGGATCCACGGAAGGTGGAGGCCGAGGCCCAGGCCGTGGCCACCAGTTCGGAAACGCTGAGGCCGGCCGTCACGATTTTCGTTTTCAGCGCGGCAACGTCCTTCGCATCGATGACCGGCCCGCTTGCGGCCGGGAGCGGGTCCTGCCAGATCAGCTCCTCGCCCGGCACTTCCGGGCCGAGGTAGCGCGCGCGCGGGCCCATGTCGCGGTGCGTGAGCTTGAACCAGGCACGGGCGAAGGCATCGGCGAACTGCTCCGGATGTTTATGGAAGCGGCGCGAGATTTTCTCGTAGGCAGGATCCATGCGCAGCGAGAGATCGGTGGTGAGCATGGTCGGCAGGCGTTTTTTCGACGGGTCGTGCGCATCCGGAATGACTTCCTTCGCGCCCTTTGCCACCCACTGGTGTGCGCCGGCCGGGCTCTTCGTCAGTTCCCACTCGTAGCCGAACAGGTTGTCGAAGAAATGGTTGCTCCATTTCGCCGGCGTCTGCGTCCAGGTGACCTCGAGACCGCTGGTGATGGCGTCGGCGCCCTTGCCGGACTTGTAGCTGCTCAGCCAGCCGAAGCCCTGGGCTTCGATCGGTGCTGCTTCCGGTTCCGGGCCCACGTGCGAGGCGGGCCCGGCGCCGTGCGCCTTGCCGAAGGTGTGACCACCGGCGATCAGTGCCACGGTCTCCTCGTCGTTCATCGCCATGCGTGCGAAGGTTTCGCGGATGTCGCGTGCGGCGGCAACCGGATCGGGATTGCCGTTGGGGCCTTCCGGGTTCACGTAGATCAGGCCCATCTGCACGGCGGCGAGCGGATTCTCGAGATCGCGGTCACCGCTGTAGCGCTTGTCGTCCAGCCATTTGCTTTCGGCGCCCCAGTACACATCCTGCTCCGGCTCCCACACGTCCGGGCGGCCGCCGCCGAAACCGAACGTCTTGAAGCCCATGGTTTCCAGCGCGACGTTGCCGGCGAGCACCATCAGGTCTGCCCAGGAGATGGCCTGGCCGTATTTCTGCTTGATCGGCCAGAGCAGGCGGCGTGCCTTGTCGAGGTTGCCGTTGTCCGGCCAGCTGTTGAGCGGCGCGAAGCGTTGCTGGCCGGCGCCGGCGCCGCCGCGGCCGTCACCGGTGCGGTAGGTACCGGCGGCATGCCAGGACATGCGGATGAAAAACGGACCGTAATGGCCGAAGTCGGCGGGCCACCAGTCCTGCGAATCGGTCATCAGTGCCGCGAGGTCTTTCTTCAGCGCCTTGTAGTCGAGTTTCCTGAAGGCCTGCGCGTAGTTGAACCCGTCGTCCAGCGGATCGGACTTGTCCGAATGCTGGCGGAGGATTCCGAGCTTCAGCTGGTTCGGCCACCAGTCACGGTTCTGCGTGCCGGTGCCGGCCGCATGGTTGAACGGGCATCTGGCTTCGTTCGACATGATGTTCTCCTTTCTCCCTGGTCAATAAAGGCGTCCGGGTCCGATGCATGGACCCGCATGGCAGCGCCCGTCGGGCGGGCAATTCCCCGGAGCAAATGACTGCTGCCCCGCACCGTGTCCGCGGCTGCTGAAGGCAACGCTACGCCTGGGGGAGGGGCCGGGCAAAGGCAATTGATCCGATCGGGTGAATAGTCGATGGCTATTGGCGGGGCAGCCCGGACTCCCTGTCTTCATGCCCGCCCGGCGACCCGCGGCGGGAAGGCCGGGCCGGGTCCGTGTGCTGCCGGCCCCGGGGTGCTTCCGGTAGCATGGACGGCTTACTTTTACCGGTCCGTACCCGCCCGTGAGCTACCAGGTCCTCGCCCGCAAATACCGCCCGCGCCGTTTCGAGGAACTCGTCGGCCAGGAGCATGTGCAGAAGGCGCTGAAGAACGCGCTGGACCAGGATCGTCTGCACCACGCCTACCTGTTCACCGGTACCCGCGGCGTGGGCAAGACCACCATTGCCCGCATCCTGTCGCGCTGCCTGAACTGCGAGCGCGGTGTCGGTTCGAATCCCTGTGGCGAATGCGCCACCTGCCGGGAGATCGACGAGGGCCGCTTCGTCGACCTGATCGAGGTCGACGCCGCCAGCCGCACCAGGGTGGAAGACACCCGCGAGCTGCTGGACAATGTGCAGTACGCGCCCACGCGCGGCCGTTACAAGGTGTACCTGATCGACGAGGTGCACATGTTGTCCGGCCACAGTTTCAATGCGCTGCTGAAAACGCTGGAAGAGCCGCCGCCGCACGTGAAGTTCCTGCTGGCCACCACCGACCCGCAGAAGCTGCCGGTGACGGTGCTGTCGCGCTGCCTGCAGTTCAATCTCAAGGCCATGACCGCCGAGCGTATCGTCGCGCACCTGAAGACGGTGCTGGGCAACGAGAAAATCGCGTTTGCCGACGGCGCACTGTGGGAGCTGGCGCGGGCCGCGCAGGGTTCCATGCGCGATGCGCTCTCGCTCACCGACCAGGCCATCGCCCACGGCAACGGCACGCTCGACGAAGCGGAAGTGCGCGCGATGCTGGGCACGGTCGATCGCCAGTATGTCTGGCAGATCGGCGAGGCGCTGGCCTCCGGCGACGCGAAGGCCGTGCTGGCCGCGGTGGACGCAATTTCCGAAAACGCGCCGGACTGGTCCGATCTGCTCGCCGGGCTGATTTCCCTGCTGCATCGCGTGTCGGTGGCGCAGGTGGTGCCCGACGCCATCGATGACAGTCGCGGCGACCGCGCGGTGGTCACGGCACTCGCGGAGCGGATTTCGTCGGCCGACGTGCAGTTGTATTACCAGACGGCCCTGCTCGGGCGCCGTGATCTGCCGCTGGCACCGGATGCGCGCGCCGGGCTGGAAATGACGTTGTTGCGCATGCTCGCTTTCCGGCCTGCGGGCACGCCGCCGTCGGCGGCTTCCGGTGGTGGCGGTGCCGGAGATGTGCCGGGAAAAAAGCCTGATCCGCGCCCGGCCGTCACCGCGCCGCGCGCCGAGACCCGCGCCGATGTGCGTGGCTCCACCGCGGTGTCTGCCGTAGCCCTGCCGGCCACGGAAATCGCCGCCAGACCGCTGGCCGACGTGGTGCCGATTGCGCCGGCGGCGCAGAAGGCGCCGGTGGTGGTGCCGGTGGCCGAGAGAACGGTTGCCAGGCCGGTGGCCGTGCCTGCCGCAGAACAGCCCGCGGCGGAAACACCTTCTGTGCCGGGCGGCAATCTGGCCGCGCTCTCGCGCGAGTGGGACGCCCTGGTGGCAGGGCTCACGGATCTGCCCCGCGATGCCCAGGGCCTGGTCCGCAACTGCGCGCTGGAAGCGCGCGACGGCGAGCGCTGGGAACTGGTGGTGGCACCCGGCAGCGACATCCTGCTGCGCGACAGCACCACTGCCGCGATCACTGCTGCGGTATCCGCCCGGGTCGGTTCGCCGGTGAAGCTGGTGTTCGTGAACCGGCCGCTGCTGGGTGAAACCCCCGGCATGGCGGCAGTGCGGCGCCAGAAGGAAAGGATTGCGAACGCCGAGCAGGCGATCCGCAACGACGACAACGTACGGGATCTGATCCGGCTGTTCGATGCCCGGCTCGTGCCCGGTTCCATCAAGCCCGCCGACTGAGGTGGCAGGAGAGACGAGATGAACATCAACCAGTTGATGAAGCAGGCCCAGATGCTCCAGGAAAAGGTGCAGAAGGCCAATGAGGAAACCCTCCGGCACGAAGTGACCGGCGAATCCGGTGCCGGGCTGGTGAAGATCACCATGACCGGCCGCTGCGAGATCAAGCGCGTGTCCATCGACGACTCGCTGATGAAGGAAGACCGCGAAGTGCTGGAGGACCTGATCGCCGCTGCCATGAACGACGGTGTGCGCAAGGTCGAGAAGTACAAGGAAGAACGCATGGCCAACGTCACCGGTGGCCTGCCGCTGCCGCCCGGGATGAAACTGTTCTGACGTGAAGCATTCCCCCCTTATCCAGGAACTGGTACGCGCGCTCACCGCGCTGCCCGGCGTCGGCCCGAAATCGGCCCAGCGCATGACGCTGCAGCTGCTGGAGCGTGATCGTGACGGTGGCCGGCGCCTGTCGGCCGCCTTGCTGGCGGCCATGGACAACGTGCGCCACTGCAGGCGTTGCCGCAATTTCACCGAGGACGAGCTGTGCCCGGTGTGCATCGACCGTTCGCGCGACGATGCGCTGTTGTGCGTGGTGGAAACACCCGCGGACGTGATCGCCATCGAGCAGGCCGGCACCTTTCGTGGCCGTTACTTCGTGCTGATGGGCCGGTTGTCGCCGCTGGACGGGCTTGGTCCGGACGAGATCGGCATGCCCCAGCTGATCGCCCGCGTGCGCGAGGGGGTGACGGAGGTGATCGTCGCCACCAACCCGACCGTGGAAGGCGAGGCAACCTCGCACTACATCGCGGAGACGCTGGCGCCGTTCAATATCGCGGTCTCTCGCATTGCCCACGGTGTGCCCATGGGTGGTGAACTGGAATTCGTCGATTCCGGCACCCTGGCGCACGCCTTTGCCGGCCGGCGTCCGGTCTGAGGTCATACATGCAGCCGGAAAGCGAACTGGAGGCCAGGCAGCGGATTGCCCGCTATCTGGTCGTGCAGGACGCCATGGCTGTGGGCGCGGCCATGCCGGGCAATGTCGACCAGCTGATCAACGACCTGCACCGCCAGCGCACGCTGCAGGTGCATGTGTTCCGGATCTTTTCGTACATCGTGCCGGCCCTGCTGTTCGCGGTTGCCTTCCGGAGCATTTACATCGAAGTGTTCTGGCAGATGGCTGCCCTGATGATCACGGTGAGCACGGTCAGCCTGTACCTGCTGCGCCGGGTTGCCTGGTTCCGCGAGCTCTGCATTTTCCTGTTCCTGCTGGATATCCTCGCCGCGTCCTTCATGGTCTGGCAGGTGGGCGTGATCAGCGCCTGGGTGATCCTGTTTTTCCCGATCATCATCGTGGCGATGGTCTATCTGCTGCAGCCGCGGTGGGCCGGCCTGCTGACCTTGCTGACGACAGCGATCCTGCTCGGCGAGCTGTGGGCGCTGTGGTCGGGCGTTGCGCCCGGCGCGCTGGCGGCACGTACCGGGCTGGGCGAGGACGTGTTGCGCAACCCGGTACTGCTCGGCTCGGCGGCGGTTTTCACGGTGGTGCTGCTGCCGGGCAGCTGGGTCGTCTTCAATTACCTGTTCGGTCCGCTGCAGCATCGTGAGTACGAAGTAGCCCGCGCCAACGATGCCATTCGCCGCTATGTGCCCCGGCAGCTGGCCGACGAGATCCTGGCCGGCAAACACAACTACCAGCGGGAGACGGAGCGTCGCAAGCTGACGGTGGTGTTCACCGATATCCGCGGCTTCACCGACACCGCCGACCAGATGGAGGCGGAAGAATTCGCGGCACTGCTGAACGAATACCTGTCGGAGATGGCCAACATCGCCGAGCAGTACGGCGGCACCATCGACAAGTTCGTGGGTGACGCCATCATGATCTTCTTCGGGGCGCCGGTGTCGCGCGGTACCCAGGAGGATGCGCTGCAGGCGGTGCGCATGGGCGCGGCGATGCAGCGGCGCATGCAGGAGCTGGAGTCGAAGTGGTTCCACGAAGGCGTACAGGAACCGTTCCGTATCCGTATCGGGATCAACACCGGTGTGGCGAACGTGGGCAGCTTCGGTTCGGAAGGGCGCAAGGACTACACCGCGATCGGCAAGCAGGTGAATCTGGCGGCCCGGCTGCAGGGCGCCTGCCCGCCGGGCAAGGTGATCATCAGCCACACGACCTGGGCGCTGGTGCGCGACGAGATCGGCACGGAGGACGCGGGCGAGATCACGGTGAAAGGTGTGCACCATCCGGTGCGCACGTATGTCGTCAAGGCCTGACGGCACACACCATGCGTTTTCGTGCCGCCACGACGGGGCAACGCCATAGCGGGCATAAGCGAAGAGCGCGGTAAGTCACTCCCGGTTGCCGGTTCGTACGCGAGTGGACGCGCCGCGCCGGAGCGCTCAGCCCGCGGAGGCGCTTGCCCCGCCGTGGCGGGCACGGACTACCGTATATGCTCCATCAGGGCTGCGCCGGCACACCAATCCGCAGCAGGCGTTTCAGCCACTGCGTCAGATCGTCCAGATAGGTGTAGATCACCGGCACCACCACCAGCGTCAGCAGCGTCGAGGTGATGATCCCGCCGATGATCGCGTGTGCCATCGGCGCGCGCTGCTCGGCACCTTCGCCCAGGCCCAGTGCCAGCGGCACCATGCCCATCACCATCGCCGCCGTCGTCATCAGGATCGGCCGCAGCCGCGTGCGTCCTGCTTGCAGGATCGCTTCGGTACGCTCCATGCCGTTCTCGGTCGCCACCTTGATGAAATCGATCAGCAGGATCGCATTCTTGGTGACCAGACCCATCAGCATCACGATGCCGATGATCGAGAAAATGTTCAGTGTGCTGCGGAACAGCGCCAGTGCCAGGAAGACCCCGATCAGCGACAGCGGCAGCGAGGTCATGATCGCGACCGGATGCAGGAAGCTGTTGAACTGCGACGCCAGCACCATGTAGATGAAGATGACCGCCAGCGAGATGGCGATGCCGGCGTAGTAGGCTGATTCTTCCATGTCCTTGTTCTGGCCTTCCGTCTCGAAGCGGTAGCCGGGTGGAAGTTTCTTCGTCATTTCTGCCTGCAGTTTCAGGATGTCCGCACCCACGTCGCCGGAGGCGCGGCCTTCCACGTTTGCCTGGATCAGCACTTCCCGGAACAGGTTGCGGCGCTTGATCTGGGCTGCGCCCCAGCCTTCCTCCAGTGTGCTCACCTGTGCCAGCGGCACCATCTTCGGCGCGCCGGTATCCGGATCGATGGCGCTGCCGGTGAACCAGAGGTTGTCCAGCTGAGCGGCTGAATTGCGGCCGCTCTGCGGCAGCTGCACGGTCACGTCGTAGGTCTCGCCGTCCTCTGCCTTCCAGGTGGAAATCGCATCGCCGGCCAGGAACGGGCGCAGCGTGTTGCCGATGGCGCTGACGTTCAGGCCGAGATCGGCAGCGCGGTCGCGGTCCACCACCACGTTGAAGGTGGGCTTGGGTGCCTTCAGCGAGGATTCGATGTCGACCAGCCCGGGGATCTTCCGCATGCCGGCAGTGAATTCATCCGAGATGCGCTGCAGTTCATTCAGGTCCGAGCCCTGGATGGAAATCATGATCGGCTTCATGCCGCCCGATACGGCCTCCTTGGCGGCCGCCACGGATTTCAGGTCGATGCCGCCGACCTGGCCCAGCTCGCGGCGCAGCTGCGAGACCAGCTGCTTCTGGCTGAGTTCGCGCTGGTCCTTGGGTTTCAGCACGATCTGGATGCTGGCTTCGTTCTTGCCGGCTTCGAAGCCGATGGCGCCGTTCACCGAGGCATAGGTGGCGATCACTTCCTCGTGGGCGCGGATGATCGCGTCCACCTGCAGGACCTTCTGCTCGGTGTACTCCAGACTGGAGCCGATCGGGGAGGAGAACTTGACGCCGATCTGGGACAGGTCCGGCTCCGGCACGAACTCCTTGCCGATGAAGGCGCTCATGCCGAAGGCGACGAACAGCGTGCCGACCGCGATGGCCAGCGTCGATTTCCGCCAGACCAGGGCCCAGCGGATCACCCGGGTGTAGATGTCGGAGAGCTGGTCAAGCTTCTCCGCGAACCCGTCGAGAAAGCGCGCCGCGCGGTTGTTGCTGCGCTGGCCGTGTACGTGCGGATCATGCCAGACCGAGGAAAGCATCGGGTCCAGCGTGAAGCTCACGAACATGGACAACAGCACGGCGCAGGTGACGGTGACACCGAACTGGAAGAAGAACTTGCCGATGATGCCGCCCATGAACGCCACCGGCAGGAACACGGCGACGATGGACAGGGTGGTGGCCAGCACGGCCAGGCCGATCTCCTTCGTGCCGTCCAGCGCGGCGGTGCGCGGATCCTTGCCCAGCGTGCCATGGCGGACGATGTTCTCGCGCACCACGATGGCGTCGTCCACCAGCAGACCGATGCACAGGCTCATCGCCATCAGCGTCATCATGTTGATGGTGAAGTCGAACACCCACAGGCCGAACACGGTGCCCAGCAGCGAGATCGGCAGGGTCAGGCCGGTGATGACCGTGCTGCGCCAGGAGCCCAGGAAAAGCAGCACGATCAGGACGGCGAGGATGGCGCCTTCCAGCAGGGTCTTCTTCACATCGTCCAGCGAGGCCCGGATCGAGCGCGAGGTGTCGGAGACGATGGTCATGCTCATGCCGGGCGGCAGTTCGGCCTCCATGCCTTCCAGCGCAGCGCGGGCAGCTTCCGCCACTTCGATGGTGTTGGCACCGGAAATCTTCACCACATCCAGCGCGACCGCGCGGCGGCCGTTCACCAGCGCTACCGACTGCAGCTCTTCCTGGCCGTCGACCACATCGGCGACGTCGCCCAGATGCACCGGCGTGCCGTTGCGTACGCCCACCACCAGCCGTTCGAAATCCTCCGGGCGCAGCAGGCGTGCCTTCACCTGCACGATCTGTTCGCGGTTGTCGTATTCGACACTGCCGGTTGGCAGGTCCTGGTTGTCGGCGCGTATGGCGGCAATCAGCTGGTCGACGCCGATGGAGCGGGCCAGCAGGTCGGACGGGCGCGGATAGATCCGGATCTCGCGTTTGACGCCGCCGAGCAGGTCGACCTTGCCCACACCCTGGATGACCTGCACACGCTTCACTACCCGCTGGTCGATGAAGGTGGTCAGTTCTCGCGGTGGCAGCGTGTCGCTGGTGAACGCCACCGACAGCACCGGCACGGCACCGGGATTCCAGCGTTCGATCACCGGCTCGTCGACCTCGTCGCGGAACTTCGTCTTCACCACCGCGATCTTGTCGCGCACGTCCTGCACGGCAGTGGCCGGGTCGACCTCGAGATTGAACTCGATGATGACCAGCGACAGGCTCTCGTAGGACGTGGAGAACACCCGTTTGATGCCGTTCACCGTGTTGACGGCATCCTCGATCGGCCGGGTGACGTCGCTTTCCATCGATTCCGGCGCGGCGCCGGGCCAGCTGGTGGAGATCACCACGAACGGCAGCTCGACGTTCGGGAATTCCTCGACCGACAATGACTTGAAGGAGAATGCACCCAGTACCATCAGCGCCATCATCATCATGGCGGCGAAGACCGGGTTGTTGACGCTGATGCGCGTGAGCAGCATGCGCAGTGCTCCCTACGGCCTTGCCGGCTGCGGGTCGGACACCAGTACCGGCATGCCGGGTGTCCGGTTGCCGAGCTCGGTAAGCACCACGCGCTCTCCTTCCCTGAGTCCGTCGGTGATTTCCAGCAGGCCGGTGCCGGTGTCGCGCACCCCGGTCTTTACCGGTTGCAGGGCCAGTGCGTCGTTGCGGATCACCCAGACCTGGTCCTGGCCATCGATGCGGCGCACGGCCGCGGCGGGAATGCGCAGCACACCCTTGCGCACGTTGCCGATCGCGATGCGGCCACTGGCGAACATGCCGCCACGCAGTGCGCGGTCGGCATTGCCTACCCGCGCGTACACGGTAATGGTGCGCGAGCCGCTGGTGGCCATGGGATTGACCCGCACGATGCGGCCACGGAATTCCCGTGTGCCGTGGCCGTCGACGGTGAACAGCACCTCGCTGCCCGTTTTCACCTGCGGCACGTCGCGCGCCGGAATCGCCGCAGCCAGTTCCAGTTCGCCCAGGTCGACCAGCGTGATCAGCGCCTGGCCGGGCGCTACGCGCGTACCCGGTTCCACATGCCGTTCGGCAACAATGCCGGCAATCGGCGCGGTCACATCCGCATCGGCCAATGCCTTGCGTGCCATGTCGACCGCCGCTTGCTGGATCTGCACCTGGGCGCGTTTGACTTCGGTTTCGCCTTTCGCTGCGACCCAGTCGACTTCCGACAGGTATTTCTTCTCGTACAGCTCGGTTTTCTTCTTCTCGTAGGCTTCGACCAGTTTCAGGTCGACGTCTGCACTGTGCAGCTGTGCCTCGGCCTGGGCCAGCTGGGCACGCACGTCGCTGGCGTCCTGCTGCACCAGCAGCTGGTTCTGCGCCACGGCCTCGCCTTCGCGCACCGGTACGGCCAGCACCACGCCACCCACGCGGGCGTTCACGGCAGTCTGGTTGAGCGGTTCCAGCGTGCCGGTCAGTTTCACGCCGCCGGCCACGCTGCCGATGCTGGCCGTGACCAGGTCGGCCGGCACCAGCAGCAGCGGCCGCGGTGCGCCGGTATCTTCGGCGACGGCTTCTTCTTTCTTGCCCGGTGCCATCAGCAGGGCGATGGCCGCCGCTGCGGCGATGCCGATCCCGATGCGGACACGCGTGTTGCCGAGGTCGATCATGTACGGCTCCCCGTTGAAAAACTCAGGCGCGGGGCGGCGGCAGGATGCCGCGCGCCAGCAATGCCACGATCTGTTCGATCTCGCTGTCGAGATCGGCGTCGCGGTCGATGATCCATTTCAGCAGCAGGCCGTCGTACAGCGCACTCCAGAACACGGCCAGCGTGTTGGCGTCCTGGTCGGCCGGTGCGAGGCCGGCGTCCTGCATGGCGCGCATGTAGCCGGCCACCAGTGCCAGGCTCGCCTCGTGGAATTTCGCCAGCTGTGCACGCAGGCTGTCGTCACGTGCCTGCGCGATGAATTCGAGATACAGGCGCGGCCAGTCCGGATCGGCACGCAGGCGCGCAAAATTCGCTTTCAGCAGCATGGTCAGCGCCACGCGCGGGTCGGCGGTGGATGAGATGGCGATGCGCAGCTCTTCCGGTACCGGTGCCGTGTACTGGTCGAACTTGTGATCCAGCAGGGCAAAGAACAGGTCGTTCTTGCTGCGGAAGTGCCAGTAGATCGCACCCTTGGTCAGCCCGGCGTCCTGGGCGACCTCGTCCAGCGAGGCGGCGCGGAAACCCTTGCGCGCGAACACGCGCCCGGCAGCCGCCAGGATGCGGTCACGGGTATCGGGGGCGGTGTGGGGGGAGTCAGGATTCAACATACCGGCGGGTATATGACATACCGGCCGGTATGTTGCCAGTCCGGAGGTGCCGCAACAGCAGAAATCTGTGACTGCCGGGTTCCGGCAGGACGGGGATCCGGGTCAGTCCCGGCGCTTGCCGGCAACCGGCCGGCAGGAGCGGGATTCCTCGCTCCAGAACCCGGCCTCGGTATAGGCCCGGCGTATCACGGCCTTCTGGCGCAGCAGGTTCAGGCCGCGTTCGAGCTGGCTCAGGGTTTCCGGCCGGCTGCGTGCCACGGCCAGATGGCGGCTGCCGGCCAGCGGCAGGCAGACGCCCGGCACGGCATCCAGCTGCATGCCGTCGAACTGCAGGCTGCCGGACCGGTCGGCGGGGAAGGGAGCCAGCAGGAAGTCGGCACGGCCGGCGCTGACCATGCGCACCATGGCCGGCCATTCGGGCACGTCGTAGACCTGTGCCAGTCCAAGGTGATGCAGGGCCTTCCAGTCCGGTTTCCAGCTGCGGCTGGAAACCGCGGCCAGATGTTCCCAGTCTCCGTTGCGGATGCGCTCGCGCACACCGGTGCTGTTGTTGTGGGCATGGAAGAAGGCGGCGTGGAATTCGCCCTCGGCAATCAGCGGGGTGGAGGCCTGCAGCCGCTCGGCGTCGTTGTCGATGTCGCTGGCCCAGACCGAGGTGCCGGTGAGTTCGGCATGGCCATCGGCCACCATGGCCAGCATCCGCATGTAGGTGGGGGCAGGAACCAGCTCCACCGGCCGCTGGTTGCCGGCCAGGATCAGGGCCTGCTGTACCAGGATCAGCTCGACCACGTCGCGGCGCGAGCCGGGCCCGTCGTAGCGGGTAACGGCCGCCGGCTTGCGGCCGGCGAGCAGGCGGTCATGGTCGGCGATCACGTCCGGCGGCGCGGCAATGGTGAGCGTGCCGGCCGATGCGGCCGTCATTGGCAGGATCGGCAGGAGCAGGAACAGCAGCAAAAAGGGCGTGAACGCCGTGTATACGCGCATTGTCCGACGTTAATTGGGCAGGTTCCGTGCGGCATCAGTAGGACTACCTAGTACCGGGTGCCTGTCGTCCGACGAACACTGACGGCGGGGCCGCCGGGAGCCGCGTTGCCGACCAAGCACTTGCTTGGTAACGTGGCCGCGCTTCATTTTCCCGCCCTCCCGCCTGCCCGGAGCCGTTGCATGGCCGCCTCGCTGTCCTACTTCAACGACACCCACGAACAGATGCGCCTGACCGCGCGCAAATTCGTGGAGAAGGAAATCCTGCCGTACGTGGCGCAATGGGAAGAGGAAGGCACCTTCCCACGCGAGCTGTACCGGAAAGCCGGCGACGCCGGCCTGCTGGGCATCGGTTTCCCGGAGGAATACGGCGGTCTGGGCGAGGACGTGTTCATGGCGGTGGCCTTCACCGAGGAAGTCGTGCGCTCGACCTCCGGTGGCCTGGTCGCATCGCTGGGTTCGCTGGGCATCGGTCTGCCGCCGGTGGCGAAGTGGGGTTCACCCGACATGAAGGCAAAGGTGATTCCCGCCGTGCTGCGCGGCGAGAAGATTTCCGCGCTGGCGATCACCGAGCCGTCCGGCGGTTCCGACGTGGCCAACCTGAAAACGCGTGCGGTGAAGGACGGCGACCATTACGTCGTGAACGGCAGCAAGACTTTCATCACCAGCGGTGTTCGCGCCGATTACTACACGGTGGCGGTACGCACCGGCGGTGATGGCTACGGCGGTGTATCGCTGTTGCTGATGGAAAAGGGCATGCCGGGCTTCACCGTCGGCCGCAACCTGAAAAAGATGGGCTGGTGGGCATCCGATACCGCCGAACTGTTCTTCCAGGATGTGCGTGTGCCGGTTTCCAACCTGATCGGCCCGGAGAACGGTGGCTTCTTCTGCATCATGACCAACTTCCAGATGGAGCGGCTCAATCTGGCGGTGATCGCCACCACCACTGCCCAGGTGGCGCTGGAGGAATGCCTGAAGTACGTGAAGGAGCGCGAGGCGTTCGGCCGGAAGATCGGCAACTTCCAGGTGATCAGGCACAAGCTGGCATCGATGGCGACGAAGATCGAGGTCAGCCGGGAGATGAACTACCGGGTCGCGGCGAAAATGGCCGCGGGGCAAAATGTGATCCGGGAAGTGTCGATGGCGAAGAATTTCTCCACCGACGTCAGCGACTACGTGACCTACGAGGCGACGCAGATCTTCGGCGGTATGGGTTTCATGCGGGAATCCGTGGTGGAGAGGCTGTACCGCGACAACCGGATCCTGTCGATCGGCGGTGGCACCTACGAGATCATGAACGAGGTGATCGCGAAACAACTGGGCTTGTGACTGCCCGGCCTGCAGACCTGCCGTGACCGGGCAAGCGCCTCCGCGGGCTGAGCGCTCCGGCGCGGCGCGTCCACTGCGGGTGCTAACCGGTAAACGCCTTGAACTTACCGCGTTCTCCGCTTATGCCCGCTGTGGCGTTGCCCGTTCGCGGCTGTCCGCAGGCGGCTATTTCTTCGCGAGCGCCTCGCTGACCTTCATGCGGCCGATGCGGTCGCCGGTCAGCGATCCGAAGTAGAGCCAGTCGTCGGCCTGCTCCACCGACGTGATCATGTTCAGGTGATCGCCGGTCGGATCCTGCAGGTTGGCCACCACGTTGCCGTTCTGGTCCAGCCCGAGCACGAAGCCGTAACGCTCGGGCCGCGGCCGCAAGGCCTTCGGCAGCGATGCCATCAGTTCCTTCAGGCGCGGAAAGGGGTGCACGGCATCGAGGTCGGCCTTGCGCGGCGAGGCCAGCGCCACCCAGAAAGTGCCCTGGCGGTTGCCGGAGACGCCGTCGGGAAAGCCCGGCAGGTTGTCGACGAAGATCTCGTGCTGACCGGCGCGCTCCCCGGCCAGCCAGTAACGCACGATACGGTAGCGCCAGGTCTCGTTCACCAGCACGAAATCCTCGACGCTGGACAGTGCCACGCCGTTGGCGAAGTGCAGCCCGGACAGCAGTACGCGTGTGGTTTTCGTGCGCGGGTCATAGGCCAGCAGGCGGCCGTACGGTTGCGATTCCAGCAGGTCCTGCTCGTATTCCGTTTGCGGCCATTTGCTGCTGGCATCGCTGAAATAGATGATGCCGTCGGCGGCGATGTCGACGTCGTCGGTGAAGCCGAACGGCACGCCCTCGGCTTCGGTGGCCAGCACGGTGATCTGGCCACCGGTGGACACGGACAGCAGCCCCTTGAAGGCATCGGCCACGATCAGGTTGCCGCCGTCGTCGAATTCCAGACCCAGCGGCCGGCCGCCGGTATTGGCGAAATCCTCCACGGTGCCGTCCGGCAGCACGCGCACGATGCGGCCGTCGGCGAGCCCGCCGTAGACACGTCCCAGACTGTCGACATCGATGTCCTCGGGGCCATCGACCTTGCCCTGTGCCAGCAACCCGGCCGACAGCAGGCGTTCGTTCTGCGCGTATTGCCCCTTGAGTTCGGGTGCGGCCGGCGGCTCCCAGGCCACGCTGTCGACCGGCGACACCAGGGTCAGCACGATGGCCAGCAGCAGGAGACTGCCGATGACGGCAACAACGGTGATGGCCGTGCGCTGGCGGGATGTCGGCATGGGGTCCTCCTTGCGTGGTCTGTGCGGGTCTGCCGTGACGCGGCGAGTATAGGCCGCTACCATGCGTTCCGCTCCGGCAGTTTTGTAGCCGGAGAGTCCCGATTCCGCCGCCGGCTTTTCCTGCCATGACCGCATCTGCCGCCACCGAACTCGTCACCGGCCACGACCGGCTGGTCGCTGTGGCAGCGCGGCTGGCGACAGCGCCGGTGATCGCGGTGGATACCGAATTCGTGCGGCGCACGACGTTCTTTGCCCGGCCGGGCCTGCTGCAGTTGTCGGCCGGCGACGGCGAGTTCCTGGTCGATCTGGTGGCGCTGCCGGACATCACGCCGTTGCGCGATCTGTTCCTGTCGGTACGGCCGCTCAAGGTCATGCATTCCTGCAGCGAGGATCTGGAAGTCCTGCGCGGGTTGTTCGGTGCGGTGCCGGGCAGCCTGGTCGACAGCCAGGTCGCTGCCGCCATGCTCGGCCATCCCTTGCAGACCAGTTACCAGAAACTGGTGAAGGCGGTGCTCGACATCGATGTGCCCAAGGATGAAACCCAGTCCGACTGGACGGCACGTCCGCTGAGCGAGTCGCAGGTCTCCTATGCGGCGCTCGATGTGCGCCACCTGCTGACACTGTGGTTCCGGCTGGAAGGGCAACTGGCCGCGCGTGGCCGTCGCCACTGGCTGGACGAAGACTGTGCGCGTCTGCTGGCCGATGCCGCGCAGGTACCGTCGCCCGGTGACTACTACCGCCAGATCGGCAGTGCCTGGCGTCTGCGCCGCCGCTCGCTCGACGTGCTGGCGGCGCTGGCTGCCTGGCGCGAGACCACGGCACGGCTGGTCGACAAGCCGCGCTCGCATGTGGTGGGCGACGGTGTGCTGATGGCGATTGCCCAGCGGCGTCCGGATTCGCTGGCACAGCTGCGTGCGATCCCCGATCTGCACCCGGCCTCGCTGCGCCGCTACGGCGATGAACTGCTGGCGCTGGTTGCCGAGCCGGGTGTGCACGCCGCGCCGGTACCGCCGGCCCTGCCACGCGAGGCGAAACCGGTGCTGTCGGCGTTGCGCGACCAGGCGGCGGCGGCAGCGGCGGAGCTCGGCGTGGAAACGGAAGTGCTGGTGCGTCGTCGCCAGCTGGAAGCGCTGGTGGAAAGCGTGCGTGCCGGCACGCCGGCCCTGCCGGCTGCGCTGGCCGGCTGGCGTCGTGACGTGATCGGTGACCGCCTGCTGGCGGCGGCGGTGGCGCGTACCGAGGAGATCCGCGGCTGGGCCGCGGAGGCGGTGGCCGATGACTGAATATCTGGACGACCAGCGCCGTCTGGTCAGCGTGTACCGCAGTCCGCGCCGTGAGGGCATGTATCTTTATGTCGATCGCGCGGCCGGCCTGAAGCCGGTGCCGGAAGCGCTGCTGAACATGTTCGGTACACCGCAGGCGGCGATGGACCTGCTGCTGACGCCGGCACGCGTGCTGGCGCGGGCGAAGGCCGCCGACGTGCTGGCGGCGATCCGGGACCAGGGTTTCTATCTGCAGTTGCCGCCGCAACCGGATGAAGAGATGCAGGCACTGATACGCGCCAACGACAAACTGGGAGCACGGCAACCATGATGACGACCAAGGCCTATGTGCTGACCTGGCTGGTTTACCTGCTGGCCGCCGGCGGACTGATGGTGGTGTTGTACCGGCTGACCCGTGGCTGGCGTCCGGTGGCATTTCGCATCGTGCTGCGTGCCGTGGTCGGTGTCTGGCTGCTGGTGCCGGTGGTGGTCGAGCCGGGCGCCGTGCGTGAAACGCTGGCGCCGGCCTTCATGGTGCTGATGTTCGAGTGGATGGGCGGTTACGAGCAGGCCGAGCGCGTGCTGTGGCCGATGCTCGCCATTACCGCCGCCGCGGTGCCGGCCATGCTGGCGATCCACTGGATCTGGAAGCGCTGGCGTGCGAATCGCCCGCTGATCAACGTGGTGAAGGAAACGCCGCGTGATCCGGGCCGGCGCATCGAGCCGACCGTCGGCGAGCGGAGCGATCCGTGAGCCGCGGCTGCATCTTCTGCGAAGTGCTCGCCGGCCGCGCACCGGCCAGTCTGGTCTGGCAGGACGAGCACTGCATGGCCTTCATGGATCTGTTCCCGCTGTCCGAAGGGCATGTGCTGGTGATACCCCGGCAACACGCGCCGCTGCTGAACGGGCTGGACGCCCCGTTGCGGGATCATCTGTTCCGGGTCGCCTGCCGGGTGATCGAGGCGCAGAAAAAGGCCGGGCTGCACGCCGATGCCGCGAACCTGCTGGTGAACGACGGCCGGGACGCGAACCAGCACGTGCCGCACGTGCATATCCACCTGATTCCGCGCGGCAGCCGCGACGGCCTCGGTGCCGTCGGCTTCCGTTTTGCCACGCGTTTTCTCAATCCGTTCGGCATGGACGAAAAGCGCCGTCGCCTCAATGCGCTCGCGGCACGGATTGCGCAGCACATGCGCTGACCCGTGACACGCCGCCCGGAGAAGCCGGCGGCAGTGCGCGGGGCAATTACTCGTCGTTGAACAGTGCCAGCCAGCGATCGAAGTCGCTGTCGGCGGCAGGGATCAGCTGGATGCCGGCGTAGAAACGGTCGCGGCCGTTTTCCTCACGGCCCTCCACCCAGCTCACCCGCCCGTGCAGGTGATAGGTCTGGCGGTTGTCGAGCAACACCAGCCAGACCTCTACCTTGGCTTCCTTCTCGATGAAGTGATCGAGGCTGACCTGCAGGCCGACGGGCGAAATGTCCACCGACTCGCAGTAGAGCCGCTCTCCCTGCTGCACCATGTGCGCTGACGAGACCACGGTCAGCGACAGGCTCTCGGCCTTCAGCAGGCGGGGAAAGCGGCGCTTGTCCTCCATCGCATCACTCCTTCACGTAGGTGAAGATCGTCTGTATCCAGGCCGGCAGGCTGTCCTTGACGTCCGGGTACAGCAGCGGACCGTAGGCCACGATCATGAGCGCAATGAACATGATGGTCACCGGCATCGCATAGCGCTCGTTGCGGTACCACCAGCCACGGCCGGCAGCGGCCGCTTCCGATTTTGCCAGTTCCACCTCGCGGTCGCCCACCAGATGTCGTGTCAGCAGGTGGTTGAGCGCGACCGGCGGCGTCAGGTAGCCCAGTTCGAAGGACAGCAGGGCGAACATCCAGAAGTGCAGCGGATCGATGCCGGCCTGGAAGGCGACCTGGGCAATGGTGGCGTTCACCAGGATCACCGCGCCGTAGGGGTCCATGATCATGCCGATCACGACCATGGTGATCACGAGAATGGTCATGGTGCCCCAGACGGAATCCATCTGCGGGAACAGGTCCATGACGTGCGAGCGCTCGATGGTGCCGCCGATCGAGACCGACAGCGCCATCAGCACCAGCAGGGCGCCGATGTGGCCGACCGTTTCGTTAGTGGCTTCGCGCATGGCGATTTCGGTCGGGCGGCGGCGCTCCAGCGAGGGTGCGCTGGAGCTGCGGCGGTCACGATCCCAGTCGCGGGCATGGCGGAATGCCACCACGGCTAGCCAGCCGGAGATACCGTACTGGATGAAGGTCTTGACGATTTCCCAGCCGGTGAAATCGGCGTGGCCGGTGGCCAGTGTCCAGGTACCTGCAGCGATGCCCACCAGCAGGATGCCCGACGACAGGTGGGATACCCAGGCGCCCATCTTGTCGTACATCAGGGTGGCGATGAGTATCACCGGCAGGATGTAGGGCGCGGAGAACTCGTCCAGGTGCTGGTTGAACACGTGGTTGTACACGCCCAGCGTGGCAATGATGATCACGACGTACGGGATCAGCGGGCCGAACTTGCGCACCATCTCCGGCAGTGCCACCGCCACCGGTGCGATGCGGGCCGGTTCGGTGCGGGAAATCTGCGACACGATCAGGAACAGGAATGCGGTCAGCAGGTAGATCAGGAAACCGAAGTGGTACATCTCGCCGGTGGTCACGTCCTTGTTCAGGGCCGCGATGATCACCACCAGCAGACAGGGTGCCAGCACCACACCCATGGAGCCGGACATGGCGGTGGACGCAAGTGCGAGGCCGCGGCGTGCACCGCTGCGCATCAGCTCGGCATAGAGGATGGTGCCGGCGGCGATCACGAAGATGCCCGATGCGCCGGTATAGGCGGTCGGCCAGGCAGCAATCACCAGCACCACGAAACACATCAATTCCGGCGACAGCTTCCAGGGACGGATCACGTCAAAGAAGAGTTCGGTAACGCGGGTCTGCTTCATCAGCATCCCGATCCAGATGTAGAGCGCCAGCGCCAGGAACATGCCCGACAGCTCCATCATCTGCGACAGGTACACACCGATGCCCTGGTAGTAAGGCTGGGACTGGATGCCGGTGATGGCGGTGCCGATGGCCTGTGCTACCCAGAACTGGGCCGATGCGGAGACGGCCATGTAGGCGTACAGGGGCACGGCCAGGAGGGCATGCCCCATGTTGCCGCCTTCCTCGAGATCTTTTGGCGGATTGAACAACTGGTAAATGCTGATCAGCGTCAGCAGGCCGAAGCCGGTGATCCAGATGGCATGCAGATAGAAGAACTGCACCTGCACGCCTTCGGCCATGGCCTGCTGTTCGGCGGCGCGGTAGGAAATTTCCGAAAACGTCAGCATGGCATGCGCGAACAGCTGCATGGTGACGGCGGTGTAGTAGTCCTTGCGGGTGTGCACGCTGCGCAGGCCGATGTGGTGGCGTGTCAGCGTGGTGGTGGCCGCGCAGATCAGGATCAGCAGGCACAGCAGCAGCTGCTTGTACTGGCCGACGAAGGTGACCAGCTTGGCCACGCCGGTCTCGATGAAGCGGTAGGCGCGCACGTCATCGGTGACACGCTCCTGGTTCTGTTTCGCAATGGACCATTTCTCGCGACACATGTCGCGTGAGCGCTCCACGGATTCGCGTATCGCTGCCGGATCGACTTCCTCGGCGAACAGGTCGAGTTCGTCCGCGCCGCTGCTTTCGGCATCGCTGACCAGCCGGTTGACCTCGGCATCGATGTCCGGATCGGGATTGCAGTCCGGGTTCGGGATGTCGCCGCGCAGGATGAAGTACTGATCCCACTGCGATTCGCCGAATTTCAGCAGCTGGCTGTGCAGGTACTCGCCCGTGCCCAGCATGATCACGGTGAGCAGGATGAGAATGGACGGCAGCGATACCAGCCACTCGCCAACGGAACGGTTGGCGAAGAGCGCCTTCTTCGTATGCATGGCGAATCCGGGAGTTGTTGTTCTGGGTGTTCTTCTTGTGTGCCGGACAGGCGGTGACCGGTCGGTACGGGGCCGATTCTAGAGGACGATGAGCGGAAAACCTACAGGCCGGCCTGACGGCCCGTGCCGGGCGCGGCGGCGAATCCGGCCCGGCAGGGGCCTGCGCAAACGAAAAGGGGCGCCTTCCGGCGCCCCTTGTTCAGGCCGGCTGGCCTGTTTGTTCACTCGACTTTCTCGGTGCATTCGGCCCGGCCGGCGTCCAGCTTGCAGCGGACCTTGCGCAGCAGGGCCAGGGTCTCGACGTTGTAGATGCCCTCGTCGCGCAGGGCGATCCGCGACTGACGCATCATTTCGTCGTACTTGGCCTTGTCGGCCTGCGGGACATCGATCCAGTACTTGGCCTCGATTTCCTGTTCGGCCTTGTTGATCACGGCCATGGTGCGGTCGAACTGGCCGTAGAACCACTCACGCGATTTCTGGGTGAAACCGGCGGCCTCGCCGAAGCGGTCGTGCCGGACGATCAGCTGCAGGGTGATCTGGGCCAGCGGGTAGCGGACCACGCCGCCGTTCGGCTCCAGGCCCTTGTACAGCTCCAGGGCCTTGTAGGCGGCAGCCGGTGCGGCGCAGATATCCGCACTCTTGTTGTTGAATTTGCCGGCGAAGTTGGTGACGTCCGAGGAAACCGGCGATGCGCCGACCTTCTGCACCATCTTGGCCTGGGCCTTGTCGTAGTCGAGCACGGTGATGCGCTTGCCGGACAGGGCGCCGACGTTGTTGATCTTCTTGTCGTTCACGAACAGGAAGGCGGCGCCCATCGGGGCGATACCGGCCACTTCATACGGGCCGCTCTTCATCTTGTCGGCCAGCTTCGGGTTGGCCATGGCTTCGTGCGCCAGGCGCACGGTGTCGTAGTTCGGTTGCGAGCCGATGGAATCCAGCGAGCCGGTGTAGCTGTTGAACAGGCGGCCACGGATACCGGTGAGCAGGGCGGCGTCACACTGGCCGGCTTTCAGGTCCTCGGCGGCGATCTTCTCGTCCGTGTACGGCTTCAGCTGCAGGTCCACGCCCCACTTGATGGCGGCCACCTTGTAGTCCCGCATGATGTTGAACACGTCGCCGTGCTGGCCAACGATGTCGAACACGCAGATGGTGCGCTTGACCGGTGCTGCGTCGGCGCTGCCGGCCGCGATCAGCAGACCGGTGGCCAGGGCGGCGAGGGATTTGCGAAAGATCATGACGAGGCTCCTCGTTCTTGGACTTCTTGGGTGTGAGCAGGATCGGGCGGGGCGAAAGCAGGACGGGCGCCGGAGGGCGCCCGTCCGTCATGCAAGAGACTTACAGCAGGTCGTCAATGTTCCCTGCGCTCTTCGGTTTGTCGTCCCAGAAAGTGCCAAGGCCGCCCATCGGGGTACGGGTGCCGGTGGCTTCGGTCCACAGACGGTCGCTCATGGCGAGGATCATCTGGGAAGCCATGGCGTCCAGCATGCGGAACTCGCCGGAGAGCTTCGCGGTGCGCCCGGAAGCGGCGAAATCACGGATGATGTTCTTGGTCAGCTCCTTGTCACCGTTGCCGTAGGCGGACAGTGCCCACATGGCGTGGCCAAGGCGCACACCCTGCTTCTCGCCCTGCTTGGCGACGCGCGCCAGGGTTTCCATGGGCTTGGAGCCTTGCGGCGCCAGCATCGGCAGGATGTTCCACAGCGAGGCGCGCACGCCCTGCGGCAGGCCCCACCACTTGTTGCTGTCGATGCAGGCGGCCATGCGCTCGACCTTGGCCGCGATGTCGCGCGGCACGCCCACGGCCTGGTCGGACTGGGTGTCGTTCAGCACCGACTGCACACCGGCGATCAGGCCGACCATGTACATCAGCTGGTCGAAGTCGTCGTCGATTTCCGGCGAGCATTTGCCCTGCTTCATTTCACCGTAGTAGGCGATGAAGCGCTGGTAGGCGACGTACTGGCGACGCGCAGCCAGTTCATGCCAGCGCTTCTGGGCGATGCGGGCATCCTGGGCTTCGGTGATGTTCTGCTGCTGGGCGGCGCGCAGATAGCGCAGCTCCTGGTTGAGCGCTTCCGTCTCGGCACACATGCCGGCGGCGGTGTACACCATGATGGCCAGCTGGTTCGGATCGGAACCGACCGCTTCGAAGGTCATCAGCAGCGGGGTGAGTGCCTCGCCGGACGCACACGCCATCTGGGTGTCGTCGTAGGTGAGGAGGTAGGGGACCATTTCGTTCTTGCTGAACTTGATCATCTGGTCGCCCGCGATCTTGTAGACCGAGCAACCCTGGAGCAGCACGACTGCTCCGGCGGAAACGACAGTGGCAAGGGCACGCAGCAGGCGGGCCGGACGCGGAATCATCACCGGGTTCTCCTGTTTCTTGTTCGGGTTCTGGTTGAGCCGGGAGGCGGTGCCGACCAAGGATAAAGGGCGACGGGCCGCGTGTTTGTTGTTTTTGGGTGGGTCCTGCGCTGGACCGGGCCGCTAACTTACAGGAAAAGTCGAGAAACTCGCAAGGTAATGGGCCGCAAGGATATTTTCCGTACGGCGGGCTGGCGGAACGGGGCACCGCCAGGTGGCGGCGGCACCATTTTCAGGCAAAGGGGGTATTGGCCGGAGGTGGGGCGCCGGTATCCTCCGCACCGCCCAATTACGCCCCGGACACCATGACTCCGCCCAACAAGCTGCAGGATTCGCTGGCCGCGGCACGCCGCGGCCTGGGCCATGCCCGCACCGGCCTGAAAGGCGCGGCGCGGCTGGGCTTCACGGCCTCGGTACTGGCCGGTACCGGTTTCGGCTGGCTGCTGGGTGACCGGCCGCCGGCCCCGCGCCTGATGCGCCGTACCTTCGAGCGCCTGGGGACCACCTACATCAAGCTGGGGCAGTTCATTGCCTCCAGCCCCTCCCTGTTCCCGGCCGAATACGTCGAGGAGTTCCAGCACTGCCTGGACAACACCCCGCCGATGGCCTTCCACCGGGTCAGAAAGGTGGTCGAGGCCGAACTGGGCCGGCCTCTGGGTGAGGTCTATGCCTGGGTCGATCCGCGCCCGCTGGCCTCGGCCTCCATCGCGCAGGTGCATGCTGCCCGCCTGCTGACCGGCGAGGACGTGGTCATCAAGGTGCAGAAGCCGGGCGTGTCGGATGTGCTGCTGACCGATTTCAACTTCCTGTATGTGGCCGCGCGGGTGGTCGAGCTGCTGGCGCCGGGCCTGTCGAAGTCGTCGATTTCCGGTGTGGTGGAAGAGATCCAGAAAAGCATGCTGGAGGAGTGCGACTTCCTGCAGGAAGCGCAGAACCTGGAAGCCTTCAATGCATTCCTGGCCAACACCCACAATACCCGCGCCGCCGCGCCGCGTCCGTATCACCATGCCAGCACCCTGCGTGTGCTGACCATGGAGCGCTTCTACGGTGTGCCGCTGACCGACCTGGAAACCATTCGCACCCACACGAAGGATCCGGCGGAGACGCTGGTGAGTGCGCTGAACACCTGGTTCTCGTCGCTGATGCTCTGCGATTTCTTCCACGCCGATGTGCATGCCGGCAACCTGATGGTGTTGCAGGACGGCCGCATCGGTTTCATCGACTTCGGTATCGTCGGACGTATCGACCGCGATGCCTGGAAGGCCATGTTCACTTTCTTCGAGTCGATCGCCAGCGCGGATTTCCGCCTGATGGCAGAGTCGATGGCAAGGATCGGCATGACCCGCGAGGAAGTGAACATCGACCGGCTGGCGTCCGATATCGAGAAGCTGTATTCACGGCTGGTCGATGTCGATCCGATGGCGGTGATGCAGGCGGACCGCAACGACAGCGAGATCAATCGCCTGATCACCGATATTGTCGAGATCGGCGAGGGTCACGGCATACGTTTCCCGCGTTCGTTCGCGCTGCTGGTCAAGCAGTTCCTGTATTTCGACCGTTACGTGCAGATCCTGGCGCCGGAGATGAACATCTTCGATGACGATCGCCTGGACCTGATGCCGGAAGGCTTCCTGCCGGAACCGGCTTTCGACGACGAAGACGAGCGCGGCTGAGCGCCCGCGACCGGTACTCAGCCGAACAGTCTTCCGAGCAGCGCCGGTACGGCCGTATCCACCCGCAGGATGCGCGGTCCCAGTGTCACCGCCTCGAAGCCTGCTGCCGTATGCAGCAATTCGATCTCGAACGGGATGAAACCGCCTTCCGGCCCGATCACCAGCGTCAGGGCGCCATTGATGCTGCGCGGGCATTCCCGCGCGCCGGCCGGATGTGCCACCAGTGCACGCGAGCGGCCGGTGATACCCGGCAGCTCGTCTTCCACGAATGGCCGGAAGCGCTCGTGCAGGGTCACTTGCGGCAGCACGGTGTCGATGGCCTGCTCCAGCCCGAGCCGGCACTTCTCCGCGATGGCTTCCGGCGCCAGCAGCGGGCTGGACCAGAAACTCTTCTCCACCCGGTAGGCGTTCACGAAGCAGATCCGTTTCACGCCCAGGGTGGTGGCGTCGACCAGGATGCGCTTGAGCATCTTGGGGCGCGGCAGGGCCATCACCAGTGTGCAGGGCAGGGGCGGTGGCGGTGCTTCCGGCAGCGTCACGTGCAGGTGCGCCCGCGCATCGTCGATGGCGAGAATGTCGGCGTGCCCGATCCTTCCGTTCAGTTCGCCGGCACGGATGCGATCGCCGGCAGCGAACCGCTGCACGCTGCGCAAATGGGCCAGACGATCGCCGCCGATGAAAGCCGTGCCGTCGGCGGCGATCTCGTCCGGATGCAGCAACAGCAGGTTTATTGCACGTTCTCCGCGTCGGAGAAGATGCCCTCGAACAGGGCGGAAGACAGATAGCGTTCGCCGGAGTCCGGCAATATCGTCACAATCAGCTTGCCCTTGTTTTCCGGCCGCTCGGCGACTTTTGCGGCCGCCACGATGGCGGCACCGCAGGAGATACCGGCCAGGATGCCTTCTTCGGCCATCAGCCGGCGTGCCATCACGATGGACTCGTCCTGGTTCACATGGATCACCTCGTCCACCAGCGACAGGTCGAGGTTCTTCGGCACGAAGTTGGCGCCGATGCCCTGGATCTTGTGTGGCCCCGGCGTGAGCGGTTCGCCCTTGAGGGTCTGGCCGATGAGGGGCGAGTGCACGGGCTCCACCACAATGCTCTGGATCTTCTTGCCCTTCGTGTTCTTGATGTAGCGGCTGACGCCGGTGATGGTGCCGCCGGTGCCGACGCCGGCCACGAAGATATCGACCTTGCCGTCGGTGTCGTTCCAGATTTCCGGTCCGGTGGTCTCCTCATGGATCTTCGGGTTGGCCGGGTTCTCGAACTGCTGCAGCAGCACGTATTTCGACGGGTCGGAGGCGACGATCTCGTTGGCCTTGTCGACCGCGCCCTTCATGCCCTTGGCCGGATCGGTCAACACCAGCTTCGCGCCCAGCGCCTTGAGCACCTTGCGGCGCTCCAGGCTCATGCTGGCCGGCATGGTCAGGGTCAGGGGATAGCCGCGGGCGGCGGCCACGAAGGCCAGCGCGATGCCGGTGTTGCCGCTGGTGGGTTCCACCAGTTCCTTGCCGGCCTTGAGCACGCCGCGCTGCTCGGCATCCCAGATCATGGCGGCGCCGATGCGGCACTTCACGGAATAGGCCGGGTTGCGGCCTTCGATCTTCGCGTACAGGTTGCCGGTCCTGACGATGCGGTTGATGCGCACCAGCGGTGTGTTGCCGATCGACAGGGAATTGTCGTGATAGAGCCGGGCCATGGCGGAAACTCCTGGGGGAATACGGTTGTTCGGCTGGGGTAACGCTCTGTTGTGAACGGGGATTCTAGACCCGGGGCGACCTGCTAGAGTAGACGGCTCGTTTCACATGCTTATTCCCGGAGTTTGCGATGCAGTTTCAGGGTACCGACCGTTACGTGGCGACCGACGAACTGCGCATGGCGGTCAATGCCGCGATTGCGCTGGAGCGCCCCCTGCTGATCAAGGGCGAGCCGGGCACCGGCAAGACGCGCCTGGCCGAGGAAATCGCGGCCGGCCTGGGCCTGCAGCTGATCAGCTGGAACATCAAGTCCACCACCAAGGCGCATCAGGGCCTGTACGAATACGACGCGGTTTCCCGCCTGCGCGACTCGCAGCTGGGTGGCGACATCGCCGACATCGACCGCTACATCAAGAAGGGCAAGCTGTGGGAAGCCTTCGGCGGTGACAAGAAGGTGGTGCTGCTGATCGACGAGATCGACAAGGCCGACATCGAGTTTCCGAACGATCTGCTGCAGGAACTCGATCGCATGGAGTTCTTCGTCTACGAAACCGGCCAGATGATCAAGGCAAAAAACCGTCCGATCGTGATCATCACGTCCAACAACGAGAAAGACCTGCCGGACGCCTTCCTGCGCCGTTGCTTCTTCCACTACATCAACTTCCCGGACGCCGAGACGATGCTGAAGATCGTCGACGTCCACTATCCGGATGTGAAGAAGAACCTGGTCCGCGAAGCCATGGAAATCTTCTTTGATCTGCGCAAGGTGCCGGGTCTGAAGAAAAAGCCGTCCACTTCCGAGCTGATTGACTGGCTCAAGCTGCTGCTGGCCGACGACATCCCGGACGATATCCTGCGCAACCGCGACACCCGTTCCGCCATCCCGCCGCTGTACGGCGCCCTGGTGAAGAACGAGCAGGACGTTCAGCTGCTCGAGCGCCTCGCCTTCATGAGCCGCCGCGAAGCCTGACTATCCGCCATGCTGATCAACTTCTACTACACGCTGCGAGAGCACAAGGTTCCCGCCACCCCGCGCGAGCTGATGGATCTCTATGGCGTGCTGGAGAAGCGGCTGGCATTTGCCGACATGGAGGAGTTCTACCACCTGTCGCGCACCGTACTGGTGAAGGACGAGAAGCACTACGACCGTTTCGACCGGGCCTTCGAGAAGTATTTCAAGGGCATCGAGGCGGCCGGTGCCGACTGGCTGGCGAAGGCCATTCCCGAAGAGTGGCTGCGCCGGGAAATCGAGAAGAACCTGACGCCGGAAGAATTCGAGAAGCTGAAGTCGCTGGGTTCGCTGGAAAAGCTCATGGAGACCTTCCGGCAGCGGCTGGAAGAACAGCAGAAGCGGCACCAGGGCGGCAACAAGATGATCGGTACCGGCGGCACCAGCCCGTTCGGTGGCCACGGCGAGAGTCCGGAGGGCATCCGCCTGACCGGAGAATCGCGCAAGAAGCGTGCGAACAAGGTCTGGGAACGGCGCGAGTACAAGAACCTCGACGACAACGTCGAGCTGGGCATCCGCAACATCAAGCTGGCCCTGCGCCGGCTGCGTCGCTACACCCGCACCGGTGCCGAGGAAGAATTCGACATCGACGAGACCATCAAGTCCACGGCCGACAACGCCGGGCTGCTGGACATCGTCATGCGGCCTTCGCGCGAGAACAAGGTGAACGTGCTGCTGTTCTTCGATGTGGGGGGCTCCATGGACCCTCACATCAAAGTCTGCGAGGAGTTGTTCTCCGCCGCGCGCTCCGAGTTCAAGCACATGGAATATTTCTACTTCCACAACTTCATCTATGAGGGGGTGTGGAAGGACAACCGCCGTCGGTTCCAGGAGCGGATGGCGACGCTGGACATCCTGCACAAGTACGGCAAGGAGTACCGGGTGATCTTCGTGGGCGATGCGGCCATGAGCCCCTACGAGATCAATGCGCCGGGCGGTTCGGTGGAACACTGGAACGAGGAGCCGGGTGCGGTGTGGATGCAGCGTGTGACGGATCACTTCGAGAAGGTGATCTGGCTGAACCCGGAGCCGCAGAAGAGCTGGGACTACACCACGTCGAACGTGTGGGTGCGGCAGCTGGTCACCAACCGGATGTATCCGCTGACGCTGAAGGGCATCGAAGACGCGATGAAGTATCTCGCGCGCTGACACGGATGTGGCTGCACGCGGATTGCCCGCCGGGCTCAGCGTGCTGCCAGCACTTCGTCCAGCCACTTCTCCAGGTCGGCAAAGACCTCCGCCCGGTTGCTCTCGTTGAGCATCTCGTGCCGTCCTTCCCGGTACAGTTTCAGTCGCACGTTGCGTACGCCGGCTTCCGCCAGCTTCTCCACCAGTTTCGGCAGGCCGCGGCCGGCCTGGCCGACCGGATCGCGGTCGCCGCCGAACACGTACACCGGCAGTGCGTGCGGAATGCGCGCGAGGTTCTTTACGTCGGAAATCGCGATCAGCCCGCCCAGCAGGTCGATCCACAGCTGGTTGCTGACCCGGAAACCGCACAGCGGATCCGCGATGTACTTGTCCACTTCTGCCGGGTCCCGGCTCAGCCAGTCGTAGCCCGTGCGTGCCGGTGCGAACGGCTTGTTGAAGGCGCCGAACGACAGGAATTCCAGCAGCGCGCTTTTGCCGCGCGCACCCTGGCGGAATTTTTCGATGCGCGCCAGCACGCGCGCCACCCGGTACAACACCGTCGAGCCGTAATTGCTGCCGGAGAGTGCCAGCGCGTGCAGACGATCGCCATGTGCGATGGCGCAGGCCTGGGCAATGAACGAGCCCATGGAATGGCCCAGCAGCACCAGCGGCAGTCCGGGATGCGCGGCATGCGCATGATCCAGTAACCGGGCCAGATCGCCGACCACGAGTGCCCAGCCGTTTTCATCGGCGTAATGGCCGATGTCTGCGGGCTGCGTCGCAGATGCGCCGTGCCCGCGATGATCGAGGGCATAGACCGCAATGCCGCGCGCTGCCAGGTGCTCTGCCAGCGGGTCATAGCGCGCGGCGTGTTCGGCCATGCCATGGGCAATCACCAGCGATGCCCGGATGTGGCCGGCAGCCGGCCAGTGACGAACCGCGATGCGGTGGCGGTCGGCGGTATCGAGGAAGTACGGTTGCACGCTCATGGCCGGGTCCCGGGTGAAAACAGCCCACGGTGCGCCGGCAGCACCGGCAAAACAAGGCGCGCGAAGGACTTCGCGCGCCATCGGAGGAAATCGCGGGTCAGTTGGCGGCCGGGTAGACCTTGACCTGCAGCGGGGCGAGGAAGGCACCCGCGTAGTCACGCGGTGTCATGCGCCCCAGGGTGTCGTTGAAGGCCAGCGTGGCCTTGAAGAAGAATTCGTGGCCGATCGGCACGTTGTCCAGCGAGAAGCCGACGTTGGGCCACTGGCCGATGAAGCGTTCCGGCAGGTCCTCGTCGCGGCGGGAGTCCTTGTAGACCAGTGACATCGGGATATCGAAGCCCTGTTTGAACTCCATGCCGGCCAGCACCATGAAGCCCTGACCGGTGTCGTACAGCAACCAGTTGCGGTCCCTCGGCACGGCCAGACCCAGCAGGGTGGCTTCTGCATTGTCGAGGCGGCCGTCGGTGATCACCGGCTCTTCCGGCCCCCAGCTGGTCCACAGCTTGCCGCCTTCCAGCCGGTTGCCGTCGATGGCCATGCTCACGGCCGGCTGCTCAAGTACCGCCCTGGCCACTGTCGGGATCTTGAAGCGCGCGTAGATCTCGGTCTGGCGCGGCTGGATCACGTAATACATGTGCACGGTCAGCACCGGCACCCGTGCCACTTCCACCTGTGCCTTGGCAAAGATTTCCGTTTGCACCTGGCCTCGCCGGATTTCCAGCACGGTGGTGTCGAGGTTGCGGTTGTCGAGTGTGATGCGGTTGTTCTTGGTGAATACGCCGGACGACAGTTTCACCTTCATGGTGTCCAGCAGCGTGCGCTTCTTCTTGCCTTCGGTGACGGTGTAGGTGCGGAAGAAGAAATCCTTCCAGATGTTGAGATTGTCCGGCTCGACTTCCAGTTCATACCAGTCGGTGCCGATCACGCCGGCGCGTTCATCGTACTTGGCCAGCAAACGGTTGTTCTGCAGGAAGCCCGGGTCGGCGAGATAGGCGTAGCGCGGCCCTTCGCTGGTCTGGATCTCGATTTCCGCATACAGCTTCTGCATGGCTCGGCCACGGAAACGCGGGCCGGTGTCTTCCAGCTGGAAGATGAGCTGGTCGGTGGCGTCCAGCAGGTTGGCGTTGCCGGCCCGGGATGCGGCTTCATCGGTGGCGAAATAGGGAAAACCTTCGGGCGTGCGCTCGGTGAACTGCAGCGGAATCGCGCGCAGACGGCCGTCCTTCACGGACAGCAGCGCATAGCGGCGCAGCTCGGTGCCGACGAGATGGGTGAACTGGTCTCCATTGACCGTGACCAGCCGCGCTTCCTCTGCCTTGGTCAGGGCGACTGCGGGCAGTGCAGTGGTCATCAGGAGCAGGCCGGCCAGCGGCCCCAGGAGCGTTCGCATGATCTAAGGAAATACCTGATGAAGGGGTGCTAACGGACTGTCGATTAAAGCGATTCACAGACCGCTAGCACATTGCCCCGGCGGCATGGCGGTGCCGTCATAAGGATCAACGGTCGATTCAGGGGGGCGAACGGAGCGGGTGCGGCCGGGTGCTATCCTGCGCGCCGCCATGACCGGGACCCCCCTGCCTGAACCGGCCGCGCTCGAAGCGCTGCTGGCCACCTGCCTGCTTGCCGACCGCTTCCGCCTGCGGCGCGACTGGCAGCGGCTGCGTGCCCGGGCGGATGAGGAACCGGTGGCCCGCTGGCATGCCCGGGTGGCGGCGTCGGTGGCGCGCCGGGAAGCCCGGCGGTTGTCGCTGCCGCAGCCGCAATACGACGACAGTCTGCCGGTCTGTGCGCGGCGCGGTGAAATCCGGGACCTGATCGCACGGCATCCGGTGGTGATCGTGGCCGGTGAAACCGGCTCGGGCAAAACCACGCAGCTGCCGAAGATCCTGCTCGAACTCGGGCGCGGTGTGGACGGATTCATCGGTCATACCCAGCCACGCCGGCTGGCGGCGCGGGCGGTGGCCGCGCGTGTGGCACGCGAACTGGGCACCACGGTGGGCGAGGGGGTCGGCTACCAGGTGCGCTTCACCGACCAGGTGGGTGAGCGCAGCCATCTCAAGCTGATGACCGACGGCATCCTGCTGGCGGAAATTGCCCGCGACCGCTATCTGGAGAAATACGACGCGCTGATCGTCGACGAAGCGCACGAGCGCAGTCTCAACATCGATTTCCTGCTCGGCTACCTGAAGCAGATCCTGCCGAAGCGGCCGGACCTGAAACTGGTCATCACGTCTGCGACCATCGATCACGGCCGCTTCGCGAAGCACTTCGGTGATGCCCCGGTGATCGAGGTTTCGGGCCGTACGTATCCGGTGGAAACCGTTTACCGGCCCATGACCGTGGCGGCCGGACGCGACGGTGACGAGGAACGTGTGCTGGCCTTGCCCCAGGCGGTGGACCGGGTGCTGGCGGAAATCCGCCAGCGGCCGCGGGGTGCGGCCGACGATGTGCTGGTGTTCTGTACCGGCGAACGGGAAATCCGCGAGTTGCATGCGCACCTGAAAAAATCCCAGCGCGGCGTGGAAGTGCTGCCGTTGTATGCGCGGCTGGGCAATGCCGAGCAGAACCGTGTGTTTGCACCACCGGCCGGCGGCGGCCGGCGCATCGTGCTGGCGACCAATGTGGCGGAAACCTCGATCACGGTGCCGGGCATCGGTTACGTGATTGATCCCGGGCTGGTACGCATCAGCCGTTACAGCGCGCGTTCGCGTGTGCAGCGCCTGCCGATCGAAGCGATCTCGCAGGCCAGTGCCAGCCAGCGTGCCGGCCGCTGCGGCCGCATCGCGCCCGGCGTCTGCTATCGCCTGTACGAGGAACAGGATTTCCTGGCGCGCCCGGCCTACACCGATCCGGAAATCCGTCGCACCAACCTTGCCTCGGTGATCCTGCAGATGCTGGCCCAGGGGCTGGGCGATATCGAAAGTTTTCCGTTCATCGATCCACCGGATCGCCGTTTCGTGCAGGACGGCTGGAAGCTGCTGCACGAACTGGGTGCGATCGACAGTGCACGGCAGCTGGTAGCCACCGGCAGGCAGATGGCCCGGTTGCCGGTGGACCCGCGGCTGGCCCGGATGCTGGTGGAGGCGGCGCGCCTCGGTGCGCTGGCGGAAACGCTGGTGATCGTGTCGGCGCTGGCCGTGCAGGACCCGCGCGAGCGTCCGCACGACCGTCAGCAGGCGGCGGATGAGGCGCATGCGCTGTTTGCCGACAAGGATTCCGATTTCCTCTGGTTCATCAACCTCTGGCAGGCGCATGAGACGCAACGGCAGGTACTCGGCACCGGTGAGCTGAGGCGCTGGTGCGAACGGCATTTCCTGTCGTTCCTGCGCATGCGCGAATGGCGGGAAACGCATCACCAGCTGCAGCTGGTCTGTGCGGAGCTGAAGCTGGGCGGCAACACGCTGGCAGCAGATTTCACAGCCCTGCACAAGGCGCTGCTGTCCGGTCTGCTTGGCCAGGTCTTCCAGCGCGAAGAGGATGGCGAGTACCAGGGCGCCCACCATCGCCGCTGCGCACTGTGGCCGGGTTCGGCGCTGGCGAAGAAGGGAGTGGCCTGGGGCATGGCGGCAGAGCTGGTGGAGACGCGCCGCGTCTATGCCCGCACGGTGGCGCGGGTACAGCCGGGCTGGATCGAGGGGCAGGCGCAGCATCTGCTGAAGCGCGAATACTTCGACGTGCAGTGGCAGGGCAAACGCGGCCTGGTCAATGCCCGCGAGCAGGTTTCGTTGTACGGACTGGTGCTGCACCCGGGTCGTGACGTGCACTACGGGCCGGTCGATCCGGTGTTGTCGCGCGAGCTGTTCATTCGCGGTGCGCTGGTGAACGGCGACTGGGGCGATCGCCCGCCGGAGTTCCCGTTCCTGGCAGCCAACGCCGATGTCGAGGCCGGGGTTGAAAGACTGGAGGCGAAACTGCGTCGCCGTGATGTGCGCATCGACGATGACCGCCTGTATGCCTGGTTTGATGCCCGCGTTCCGGCCGATGTCTACAGCACGCAGAAATTTTCTGCCTGGTATCGCGCGGCACGGCAGCAGGATCCGCGTCTGCTGTGCCTGACGGAGCAGGATCTGATGGCACGCGTGCCGGACCGGAAGGATACGGAGGAGTTTCCGGATACGGTGCCGCTGGCCGGCACCGGCCTGGCCGTCGAGTACCGGTTCGTGCCGGGCGAGACCGGTGACGGTGCCAGTCTGGTGGTGCCGGTGGCCGCGCTGGGCCAGATCGGCGATGCCTCGCTGGACTGGCTGGTGCCGGGCCTGTTGCGTGAACGCTGTATCGCACTGGTGAAGACCCTGCCCAAGGATCTGCGGCGTGCGCTGGTGCCGGTGCCGGATGTGGTCGCGACCGTGCTGCCGCGCCTGCTGGCGGAAGCGGGCACACGTTCGCTGGTCGATATACTGGCGACGGAACTGCGGCGGGTTTCCGGGCAGAACATCAGGAGCAGCGATTTCTCGCCGGCTGCCGTGCCGGATCATCTGCGGGTAAACCTGCGGGTGATCGACCGCACCGGCACCCTGCTGGCCGAGGGACGTGATCCGTCGGCGCTTCGCCGTGAGCTCGGTGCAGATGCCCTGCGTGCGCCGGTAGCGGGCGGCGGCAGCGTCTGGCGTGACGGCTCGTTTCCGCCGGTGCCGCTGCAGCAGGAGCAGCGGGAAGGGCCGCTGCTGTTGCAGGTCTGGCCGGCGCTGGTGGATGGCGTTGACGGCTGCCGTGTGCAGGCTTTCGCCGATCCCGGCATGGCGCGGCGCGCGCATCGTGAGGGTCTGCGCCGTCTGTTCCTGCTGCACGGTGCGGCGGTGTTGCGGCCGATACGGCGGGCGTTGCCCGGCTTTGCCGAAGCGGCGGTCGGTTACCGCACGCTCGGTACTGCCGATGAGTTGCTCGACGACCTCTGGCTGGCCGTGGCAGACCTGACTTTCCTCGGAGACGAGCAGAAGCCGGACGATGCGGTCGAGCTGCTGCGGGACGGTACGGCCTTTGTTGCACGCTGGGACCGCGAGCGGCACCGGCTGCACGCCAACGGCAACCGGCTGGCGGCGGCGGTTGCCGATACCCTGAGGCGGGCCCGGGACGTGCGTCAGCGCCTGTTCGCCCTGGCGGAGTCGCCGCGCGCCGGCGAATTCGCTGCGGCGCGCGCCGACATGCAGGCACAGCTGGAGCGTTTGCTGGCGCCACACTTCGTGGCCCGGATACCGGTGCAGTGGCTGACCGAGTTGCCGCGCTATCTGCAGGCCATGCAGCTGCGTCTGGACAAGTTGCCGGGTCAGACCGCGCGCGATGCCGCGCTGAGCGCGGAGCTGCGTAGCCTGGATGCCGACGTCGCGACACTGCAGGCGCAGTGGCTGGCGGAGGGGCGCTACTCGGCGGCACTGGAACAGTACCGGTGGATGATCGAGGAGTATCGTGTGTCGCTGTTCGCCCAGACGCTGGGGACACGGATGTCGGTGTCGGCACAGCGGCTGGCCCGCCAGCGTGAACAGGTGTTGGCGTCACATTCCGTTCGTTGAACGCTTGCTGGCGGCGCCGCTGCCGTTCAGGATGCGGGCGGTGTGCCGGGAAGCCGTGTTGCTGCGGGGAGCGCGATGAAAAACGATGCCGAATCGACCCTGGTGTCCGTCAACGAGCGGGACCAGCTGCATGTCAGGCATTTTCTCGGCGGTCACCGCAACACTTCCGTGGTCCTGTTGCACGGCCTGTTCGGTGACGGCAGCCTTTTCTTTCGCAGTGGCGATGCGCTGGCCTGCCGGCTGGCGCGCGCCGGCTTCGATGTCTGGGTGCCTGACCTGCGCGGCAAGGGCCGCAGCTGGCCGGCCCTGTCCCGGGAAATCCTGCGCGAGAGCCATTACGGTTTTCATGCCGCGGTGACGGAAGATCTGGCCACGGTGCTGGGTCTGCTGCGGGAACAGGCACCGGACAAGCCGTTGTACCTGGTCGGTCACGGCACCGGCGGCCTGCTGTGGCTGAGTTTTCTCGCACGCTGGCCGATGGTGAGGGAAATGGTGCGTGGCCTGGTGCTGCTGGGCACGGCGGCCGAACGGGAACCGGCGGGCATCGGCGCAGCCCTGGCCTGGCATCTGCGCGACGGTGCCCTGGCCGCCTGGCGTGCATACCGGCACGGGGTGGTGACATCGCCGGCCATGGCCGGCGATGACGGCGCCCCGGGTGTGGAGGCACCGCGATTTCATCGTGAACTGCGGGTCATGCTCGGCCGTGGCCACTGGTGCGATCCGGACGATGCGCTCGATCACGCTGCGGCATTGTCCGCGTTGCCGTTCTGGCCGCCGACATTGCTGGCCGCAGCGGAACGCGATGCGCCCTGGAGCGGGCCGGAATCGGCACGCCGGCTGCAGGCGGTACTGCCTTCACACGACGGACGGTTCTACCTGTTTCCGGCATCGTCCGGCGTGCGGCTGCTGGGTCCGCGCTCGGCGCTGGCCGGCGGTGCCGGTGCCGAAGAGGTACAGACCCTTGTGCTAGACTGGCTCGCCGCGTTTGACGGCTGACTTTTTTTCGCGCCGGCCCCTTGCCGGTGCGCTGGCCCGAGGGAAACCGTCCTTGTCCGCATCCGCTTCTTCCACCGCGACTGCCGGCCGCAACAGCGTCGTGATTTCCGGTACCGGCCTGTACACGCCGGCCGAGTCCATTTCCAATGCCGAGCTGGTGGCGTCGTTCAACGAATACGTCGAACGTTTCAATGCCCGTCATGCGGCAGACATTTCTGCCGGCCGCATCGAGGCGCTGTCAGGATCCAACGTCGAATTCATCGAGAAGGCATCCGGCATCAAGAGTCGCTTCGTGATCAACAAGAGCGGCGTGCTGGATCCGGACCGCATGCGGCCGTCGATTCCGGATCGTCCGGAAGACATGCCGTCGCTGCAGTGCGACATGGCGGTGGCCAGTGCACAGGAGGCGCTGGCAAAAGCCGGTCTGGCCGGCAGTGATATCGATGCCGTGATCGTGGCCTGCTCGAACATGCAGAGGCCGTATCCGGCCATGGCCATTGAAGTGCAGGCGGCAATCGGCTCGAAAGGCTTTGCCTACGACATGAATGTGGCCTGCTCGTCCGCCACGTTCGGCATCCAGGCGGCAGTCAACGCGATCATCGCCGGCAGTGCCGACCGCGTGCTGATGGTGAACCCGGAAATCTGTTCCGGTCATCTGGCCTGGGAAGATCGCGACTGCCATTTCATTTTCGGCGATGCCTGTACCGCCGTGGTGGTGGAGCGAGCCTCGCTGGCGCGTGCGACCGAGCGCTGGGAAATCCTCGGAACGCGTCTGCAGACGGTCTATTCGAACAACATCCGCAACAATTTCGGTTTCCTGAACCGTGCCGACGACGCCAGTGTCGGTACCCGCGACAAGCTGTTCCACCAGAATGGCCGCAAGGTGTTCATGGAAGTCTGTCCGATGGTGGCCGAGCAGATCTCTTCGCATCTGGCCGACACCGGTGTGGCGGTGGACAGCCTGCGCCGCATGTGGCTGCACCAGGCCAACCTGAAGATGAACGAGCTGATCGCGCGCAAGGTGCTGGGGCGTGACGCCACGGTCACGGAGGCGCCGGTGATCCTGGACCGGTACGCTAATACCAGTTCTGCCGGTTCGATCATCGCCTTCCACCTGAACCGGGACGACCTGCACGCCGGGGATACCGGTGTCATCTGCTCGTTCGGTGCCGGTTACTCCATCGGCAGCGTGGTGGTGCGCCGGCAATAGGGCCGGCCGGCGTGTCCGGGCGTCCTTCGCGCCTGTCGACACGTCCACACTCCGGGGGAGTCGGGGTGGAGGATGGAACCGCTTCCGTGCGAGGCTGTCGCACTGTGGCACGGAGGCCGGGGTTTGCCGGTTCCGTGTCCCGGTACCGAGACCCTCAGGAGAACCACCATGTCCAAGCTCAAACAGCTCAATGCCCTGGCCGCGTCGGTCGTTGTCAGCGCGCTCGGCGTTTCCGTATCCCAGGCGGCAGCCAATCCGTTTGCGGCCAGTGATCTGGCCGGCGGCTATCAGCAACTGGCCGGTGCCGAGGGTGCCTGCGGCAACCACGGCAGCGACAAGCCGAAGGAAGGCAAGTGCGGCGAAGGCAAGTGCGGCGAAGGCAAATGCGGTGCTGACAAGGCCAAGGCCGAAGGCAAGTGCGGCGAAGGCAAATGCGGTGCTGACAAGGCCAAGGCCAAGGCCGAAGGCAAGTGCGGCGAAGGCAAGTGCGGCGAAGGCAAATGCGGTGCCGACAAGAACAAGAAGTGAAGTCTTGAGTGCCGGAGTCATACCGCATGCGTGACGTGCGCATTGCCGGTGCCGGCCTCGGTCTGCGGCGGGCCCTGCTGGGCCCGCTGGCGGACCGGCCGGATCCCTTCCCGGATTTCTTCGAAGTGGCGCCGGAGAACTGGATCGGCGTCGGTGGCCGCTTCGGGCGTCAGTTTCGCGCCATGACCGAGCGCCATCCCTTCGTGACCCACGGCCTGTCGCTCTCGCTGGGCTCGCCTGCACCGCTGGATATGGAACTGGTGCGCGCCGTTGGCCGCTTTCTCGATCAACACGGCATCGGCATCTACAGCGAACACCTGAGTTACTGCAGCGACGACGGTCACCTGTACGACCTGATGCCGTTGCCGTTCACGGAAGAAGCCGTGCGGCATGTGTCGGAGCGCATACGTGCCGTACAGGACGTGCTCGGACGGCGCATCGCTGTGGAAAACGTGTCCTACTATGCATCGCCACTCGGCACGGACGCACCGATGAGCGAGCTGGCGTTCGTCAATGCCGTGTTGTCGGAAGCCGGCTGCGACCTGCTGCTGGACGTCAACAACGTCTACGTCAACAGCATCAACCACGGGTACGATCCGCAGGCCTTCATTGCCGGCATTCCGGCGGCGCGGGTCCGCTATATCCATGTGGCCGGCCACTATGACGAAGCGCCCGACCTGAAGGTGGACACCCACGGCGCACCGGTGGTCGATCCGGTCTGGCAGCTGCTGGACTTCACCTACCGGCAGATCGGTGTGCGGCCGACCTTGCTGGAGCGCGATTTCAATTTCCCGCCGCTGGCCGAACTCCTGGCGGAGGTTGAGCGGATACGTGCGGTCCAGCAGCGTGCCGGCGGCCGCCAGGCAATCGCATCATGACGCAGGCTGGCCGTCCGCACGACCTGCATGCCGTGCAGAACGCCTTCGCCGCGCATCTGCGTGATCCGGCCCGCCATCCGGCACCGCCGGGCATCGAGACGCGACGGCTGGCGATTTATCGCGACCTTTTCTTCAATAACATCGAGAATTTCCTCAGCGGTTTCTTTCCGGTACTGCGTTCGCTGTACCGGGACGAGGACTGGCTGGCCATGGCCCGCGACTTCTACGCACGGCATCGCAGCCACACACCGTACTTCCTCGAGATACCGGAAGAGTTCCTGCGCTACCTGGACGAGGAGCGTGAGCCGCACCCCGGCGACCCGGTGTTTGCCCGCGAGCTGGCGCACTACGAATGGCTGGAGCTGGTGGTGGACGTGGCCGAGGAGGATATTCCCGCGCGCGGCTACAACCCGGACGGCGATCTGCTGGCCGGCGCACCGATGCTGACGCCGGTGCTGGTGACCGCTGCCTATCATTGGCCGGTGCATTGCATCGATGCCGACAATGTCCCGGATGCGCCGCTGCCGTCGCCGGTTTTCCTGGCGGTATACCGGGATCGCAGTGATGCCGTGCGTTTTCTGGAAATCAATGCGGCCACGGCGCGCCTGATCGAGCTGCTGCGGGCGGAGCCGCTGCTGGCCGGCCGGGTCGTGGCAGAACGCATTGCTGCCGAGCTGGGCCACACCGACCCGCAGGCAGTGATTGCCGGTGCCGCACAGATGCTGGCCATGTTGCGCGAACGCGACATCGTGCTGGGTACTCGCCTGACCGAACTCTGAACTGGACTGCACCGGACACATCACGGGACACACCATGAAAACACTGCTGCGCCTGGCCAACGACGCCCAGGATGTACTCGACAGCCTGCGTGCCCTCGATTTCCTGGCGCCGCTGGCCATCCGCCTCTATCTCGCGCCGGTGTTCTGGATGGCAGGCATGAGCAAGTTGCTCGGTTTCGACGGTGTGGTCGAATGGTTCGGCAATGACGACTGGGGGCTGGGTCTGCCGTTCCCGGTGTTGCTGGCGGCGCTGGCCACGGCCACCGAACTGGCCGGTGCCGTTCTGCTGCTGGCCGGCCTGGGCGTGCGCTGGATCTGCATTCCGCTGATCGTCACCATGCTGGTGGCGATCTTTGCCGTGCACTGGCCGAACGGCTGGTCCACGATTGCCTCGGCGTCCGACCCCGGTATCGACGAACGGCTGGAATATGCCCGCGGTGTGCTGCAGGAGCATACCGATTACGCCTGGCTGACCGCGAAAGGCGGGTTCGTCATCCTGCAGAACGGCGTGGAGTTTGCCGTCACCTATCTGGTGATGCTGCTGGCACTGTTCTTTACCGGCGGCGGCCGCTATCTCAGTCTCGATTACTGGCTGGCCGAACGCTGGCGTGGCCGGCAGGTCTGATCCGGCGGTTTTGCCCGGCTCCGGCATCGACTAGACTCGCGGGCGTCCTCACTGCCCGGGATCGGCCATGCGTCTGTTGTCAGCCCTGATGTCCATGCTGTTGCTGGCCGGTGTGGCTCATGCCGCCGATCCGCGCGATCCCTGGGAAGGCTTCAACCGCAAGATGTTTGCCTTCAACGAGACGCTGGACCGCTACATCACCAAACCGCTGGCCCTGGGTTATCGTGCCGTCACGCCGGACTTCGCCGATCGTGCCGTCACCCGTTTCTTTGCCAACCTGCATGATGTCGCCGACGTGCCGAACTTTGCCCTGCAGGGTGACCTCCCCGCATCGCGCGACAGCCTGTTGCGGGTGATCGGCAACACCACGGTCGGTCTTGGTGGCCTGCTCGATCCGGCCGGCAGTGGTGGTATCGCCAACCGTGACACCGATTTCGGTGACACGCTGGGCAAATGGGGCGTGGGCAGCGGCAACTATCTGGTGCTGCCGTTCGTGGGGCCGTCCACGGTGCGCGATACGGCCGGCATGCCCGTCGACATGGCGTTCCACCCGCTGCCGTTGCCCTGGACGGTGATCGATCGCGAGACCGTGCGCATTCCGGTCGTGGTGCTGGATCTGGTCGATACCCGTGCCGACCTGCTGGATCTGGAACAGGCCGTGGTCGGTGACCGTTACGGTTTCCTGCGTGACATCTATCTGCAGAAACGCGATTACAAGGTGAACGGTGCACCGGCCAGTGACCCGTTCCTGGATGATTCCTTCGAGGAAGAGGTGCCGCCGGCCTCCGAGTGATGCCTTGCGGCACGCCGGTACCGGGTATACCGTACGGCAAACCTCGCGGGAGCGATGCATGCAGGAATCCTCCGATCGCTGCATTCTGGTGATCGACGAAAGCGCTGCCGCTGCTTCCGACACGGCAGATGCCTCCGGGTCGCGGCGTATCGTCGTCGCAGCAGTGGCCGCGGCGACCGCATATTTCCCGCACGCCGATCTCATCCTGCTGGCAACCACCGACTGGCCGTCTGCCATGGCGCAGCTGCGCGTGCTGGCGCCGGACATTCCGGTACTGCCGCTGGGCGATCGCACCATGCTTGATGCCGCGCTGCCGGCACTGCTCGACGACGCCCGTGCGCGCCGGGAGGCCGCCAGGCAGCTGCGTGCCCGCCACGACGAACTGGAGCATGGCCTGCGTCTGCTGCGGGAAGACGAGGAGGCGGGTCGCCGGGTGCAGCAGCGCATCCTGCCGGCATCGCCGCGTGCCTACGGCAGCTGCGTGATCGAGCACCGCGTGCTGCCCTCGCTGTTCCTGTCCGGGGATTTCGTCGATCACTTCGAGATAGCCCCGGGCCGGGTGGTGTTCTACCTGGCGGACGTGTCCGGGCACGGCACGTCCAGCGCCTTCATCACCGTGCTGCTCAAGACCCTGGGCAACCGGGCCCGGCGGGTCATGCAGCAGAGCCTGCAGCAGGAGGGCCAGGCCCGGCCGTCCATACTGCTGGAACTGGCCAACCGCGAGCTGCTGGCCCTTGGTTTGGGCAAGCACGTCACCATGTTCTGCGGTGTGCTGGATGCCGGCCGCCGGGAGCTCTGCTACGCCGTGGCGGGGCATTATCCTCAACCCATTGTTTTTGATGGGAAATGTGCTGAGTACTTGGGCGCTAGGGGTATGCCCGTAGGGTTGTTTGACGAGGCAGTGTACGAAGATAGAATGCACGCGCTTCCAACCGGGTTCGCCCTGGTACTCCTCTCCGACGGTTTGATGGAACTGCTGAGCGAGACATCGCTCGCCGACAAGGAAGCCCGGTTGCTCCAGGTAGTGGGCAGCGGGGCCGTCACGGTGGAGACCTTGAGTCGCGAATTCGCGCTGGACGGCCGGCAGGACCTTCCCGACGACATCGCCATGCTGGTTGTGCGCGATGTTCCGTCCGGAACGCCCGCAGGGTGACAGGCAGGACCTTATGGATTGCGGCAAGGTTTTGTACGCAGTACGCGACGGCACCTGGGTGCTGCGCCTGACCGGTGACGTCAGGGCTACCTGGTGTGCATCGCTGGATGCCCTGCTGGAGCGGCTGTTTGCCGATACCTCCCTGCGCGAGATCGTGGTCGACCTGCGCGAGACCAGCAACGTCGACAGCACCATGCTCGGCTTGCTGGCCCGCATCGGTGTACAGAGCCGCGAGCGGCTCGGCAAGCGTCCGACCCTGCTGGCCCCCGGTGCCGACGTGCGACGCCTGCTCGACAGCATGTGCCTGGACAAGGTGCTCAATGTGGTGGACGACGCCGCCGCCGCGCGCTGCGAGTGCACCGAGCTGCCTTCGGTGCAGCGCAGCGATGCCGAAGTGTGCAGTCAGGTCACCGGTGCACACCGTGCCCTGATGGATCTGGACGAGCGCAACCAGGCCGTGTTCCGCGACGTGGTCGCCACTCTTGAAGAGCAGCAGCGCGCCTCCGGCCGCTGATTCCCGCCCGCGCCCTGTGGCGCGCGGCTTCCCTGCAAGAACCCTCAGGTCTGCGTCAGCAGCTCCTCGAGTTTTTCCTGGTCGGCGGTGAACAGGCGTATGCCTTCCGCCAGTTTTTCCGTGGCCATGGCATCGTTGCTCATCAGCCAGCGGAACGACTTCTCTGCTGTGTTCAACCGCGCCGGTGCGGCGCTGCCGTGCGGCACGGTGCCGGCATCCAGTGCACGTGCAAGCGTGCCGTTGTCCGCGGCAAGCTCTGCCAGCAGGGCCGGGCTGATGGTCAGGCGATCGCAGCCGGCGAGTTGTTCGATCTCGCCGGTGTTCCGGAAGCTGGCGCCCATCACCACGGTGTGGTGCCCGTGTGCCCGGAAATAATTCCAGATGCGGGTGACCGACACCACGCCCGGATCTTCGTGTGCGCTGTAGCTCTTGCGATCGGTGCGGGCCACGTGCCAGTCCAGGATGCGGCCCACGAACGGTGAGATCAGGAAAGCGCCGGCCTCGGCGGCGGCCGCAGCCTGTGCCAGCGAGAACAGCAGGGTGAGATTGGTGCGTATCCCCTCCTGTTCGAGGAGGCGTGCCGCCTGTATGCCTTCCCAGGTGCTGGCAATCTTGATCAGCACGCGCTCCCGGGAAACACCGCGCTCGCGGTACAGGGCCACGATGCGGCGTGCACGTGTCACGGTCGCCATGGTGTCGAAAGACAGCCGGGCGTCGATTTCCGTCGATACCACGCCCGGGACCAGGGTCAGGATCTCCGTGCCGATGGCTACGGCCAGCCGGTCGGCGGCAGCCGCTTGCCAGTGCGTACCGTGTTCCTTGCGGGCCGCTGTGACCGCATCGGCCAGGTGATGCCGGTACGCCGGCAATGCAGCTGCCTTCAGCAGCAGCGAAGGATTGGTGGTGGCGTCGACCGGCCGGTGCGTGCGGATGGCTTCGATATCGCCCGTGTCGGCGACCACCACGGTCATCTCACGCAGCTGATCCAGTTTGCTCTTCATGAACGGCGGTTCCGTGGCGGGGGGATACAAAGGCGAGGGCGGCCCGCAGCACGGCGATACCGGCCTGCCGTTTCACGCCCTCGGTGGAGAGATGGCGCCGCCAGGCGCGTGCACCCGGCATGCCCTGGTACAGACCCAGCATGTGCCGGGTGATGCTGTGCAGTGTGTGTCCTTCGGCCAGCCGGTGCTCGATGTAGGGAATCATCTGCTCGACGATTTCCGCGCGCGTGGCAACGGTGGCGGTTTCATCGCCGAACACACGACGGTCGGCGTCGTGCAGGATCCAGGGGTTGTGATAGGCCTCGCGGCCGATCATCACGCCGTCCACCTGCTGCAGGTGGACCAGCGTTTCATCCAGTGTCTGCACGCCGCCGTTGAGTGCGATGGTCAGTTGCGGGAAATCCCGTTTGAGCCGGTACACGTTTTCGTACACCAGTGGCGGGATCTCGCGGTTTTCCCGGGGTGACAGTCCGCCCAGGATGGCCTTGCGGGCATGTACGACGAAAACGCTGCAGCCGGCTTGCCGCACGGTGTCGATGAATCCGTGCGTGAAGGCGTAACTGTCATGCTCGTCGATACCCAGACGGTGCTTCACGGTGACCGGAATGTTCACGCGCGCGCGCATGGCCGCCACGCAATCCGCCACCAGTTGCGGTTCGGCCATCAGGCAGGCGCCGAACCGGCCTTCCTGCACACGGTCGGAGGGGCAGCCCACGTTCAGGTTGATCTCGTCGTAGCCGGCGTTCGCACCCAGTTCAGCCGCGCGTGCCAGCTGCTGCGGATCGCTGCCGCCGAGTTGCAGTGCCACCGGATGTTCCTCCGCGTTGAACGCCAGCAGGCGTGCGGCGTCGCCGTGCAGCAGCGCGGGCGCCGTCACCATCTCCGTGTAGAGGCGGGTGCGGCGGCTGAGCAGACGCAGGAAGTACCGGCAGTGGCGGTCGGTCCACTCCATCATCGGAGCGACCGAAAGGCGGTGCATGGCAGGCATTGCCGGAGGCAGGGCGAAAACGGGCCGCCACTATATCGCGGGATCCCCGCCGGATTGCGCGGACAGGGCTGCGGGCCCGTGCCACCGGGGGTGCCCGGCATAGGTACTTTTCCGGGGCATTTTCTTCTTGTTATTAAATATCCAGTTAATTAATACTGGCGCCATGAAAACGACAGCCCCCCTGACCCCTGCCATGCCTCGTCGCGGCTCCGGCCGTCGCCCTGGCCGTCCACCCCGTACCGATGCCGGCCAGCGGGCCCGCCTGCTGGATGCGGCCCAGACCCTGTTTGCCCGGGAAGGCATTGCCGCCGTCTCGCTGAACCGGATTGCCCGGGAGGGCGGGGCCACGCCGGCCTTGATGCACTACTACTTCGGCAACCGCGACCAGCTGCTGGACGTGCTGGTCAGCGAGCGGGTGTTGCCGCTGTTGGGCAACCTGGTCTCGCAGCTGCAGGCCAGCGGTGCCAGCCCGGGAAAAATGGTGCCGACCTTCGTGCAGGTCGTGATGAGCACCCTGTCGGCCAATCCCTGGTTCCCGCAACTGTGGGCGCGCGAGGTGCTGGCGGAAGGCGGTCTGCTGCGCGACCGGCTGCTGGGCAATGCGCGCGCCTTTGCACCCTTGATCAGTCAGCGCTTTGCCGCGGCGCAGCAGGAGGGACACCTGAATCCGGGACTCGATCCGCGCCTGCTGATGGTGTCGCTGATCGGTCTGACGGTCTTCCCGTTTGCGGCGCAGTCGATCTGGCGCACGGTGTTTGCCGCCGACGACATCGATACCGAAACCCTGATCAGTCACACGCTGGCCCTGCTGACGCGCGGCCTGGAGATGAAGCCATGAGATCGTTCGGGAAATTGCTGGCGCTGTTTCCGGCCCTGGTGCTGGCCGCCTGTGGCGGTGACAGCGCGCAACTGCCGGGTACGGTGGAGTGGGATCGTGTTGCCGTTCTGGCCGAAAGCGCGGAGCCCGTGGTCGCCGTCCTGGTGCACGAGGGTGATCGCGTGCAGGCCGGCCAGCCGCTGCTGACGCTGGACAGCCGGCGCACCGAGGCCCAGCTGGCGATGGCACGCGCCGAACGTGATGCCGCCGCCGCGCGGCTGCTGCAATTGCGCAACGGAACCCGCATCGAGACCGTGACCGCAGCGCGTGCCGACCTGGAGCGGGCGCAGACAGAAGCGGACAACGCCGTACTCGAGCGCCGTCGGCAGGAAGACCTGCGCGTGCAGAATCTGGTGGCGCAGTCGGCACTGGACCGGACCGTGGCCGCCGAGCGCAGTGCCCTGGCGCAGGTCAAGGCGGCGCGTGCGCGGCTGGACGAAGCGCTGCGCGGTGCCCGCCGCGAGGAAATCGTCGCTGCCGAAGCGGCCCTGGCCGCACAGGAAGCGCGCGTGCGGCAACTGGCCGTGACACGTGAGCGGTTGACGGTGACGGCACCGCGTGCGGGCCGCGTTGACGCGCTGCCGTTCCGGGTCGGCGACCAGCCGCCCGCCGGCGCCACCCTGGTCAGTCTGCTGGCCGGTGATGCCCCGTATGCGCGTGTGTACGTACCGGCCCCGTTGCGGGCGCGCCTGCAGCCGGGTGCCCGCTTCGAGGTGAGGGTCGAGGGCGTGGAAGAACCGTTCATGGCCACCCTGCGCAGCATCCGTTCCGAGCCGGCGTTCACGCCTTACTACGCACTGGCCGGTGAAGATGCGTCACGGCTGGTGTACCGCGCCGAACTGGTGCTGGCCGGCGCCGAGGCCCGGCAATTGCCGGCAGGCCTGCCGGTGCAGGCGGGCTGGTCGGCGGCCGGTGCAACCGGAGATGCAGCGGGAGATGCCGGCCATGACGCTCGCTGAACCCGGGCCAGCCATTGTCGCGCGCGGTCTGGTGAAGCGCTTCGGCGATTTCACCGCGGTCAACGGCCTGGATCTCACCGTGCCGCGCGGTCGCGTGTACGGCTTTCTGGGCCCGAACGGCTGCGGCAAGTCCACCACCATCCGCATGCTGTGCGGTCTGCTGACACCCAGTGCCGGCGAGGTGTCGGTGCTGGACATGCAATTGCCGCGCGACGCCGAGCGGGTGAAGCGCCGCATCGGCTACATGACGCAGAAATTTTCCCTGTACGACGATCTCAGCGTGCGCGAGAACCTGGGTTTCCTGGCGGCGGTGCACGAGCTGCCGAAAGCGCAGGCGAAGGAGCGCATCGACGAACTGTGCGAGCGTTACTGGCTGAACGAACTGGGCGAGCGGCTGGTCGGCAAGATGTCCGGCGGCCAGCGTCAGCGGCTGGCCCTGGCCGGCGCCGTGCTGCACGCGCCGGACCTGCTCCTGCTGGATGAGCCGACCAGCGCGGTCGATCCGCAATCGCGGCGCGAGTTCTGGGATTCGTTGTTCGATCTCGCCGACGCCGGCACCACCTTGCTGGTGTCCACCCATTACATGGACGAGGCGGAACGCTGCCACCGGCTGGCGATCCTCGATGCCGGCCGGCTGGTGGCCGACGGCAGTCCGCGCGAACTGATGGATTCGCTGCCCGGCCATGCGCTGAAAGTCGATGGCGACAACCTGCGCCAGGCGCAGTCGCAGGTGGCCGGCATGCCGGGTGTGCTGGGTGTGGCGCAGATCGGCGCCTCGCTGCGCGTGCTGGTTGACGGGACCGTCGGTGGCGCCGACGCGCTGCAGCGGCGTTTGCGCGCCGCCGGCCTGGACGTGCAGGTGCAGGCCGTGGCGGCCAATCTGGAAGACGTGTTCGTGGCGGCTACCCGCGCGCCGGTCGTGCACGGGGGTGATGCATGAACTTCCGTCGACTCGGCGCGGTGGTGGTCAAGGAGCTCAAACAGCTTGCACGTGACCGCATCACCTTCGGCATGATTGTCGGTATTCCGACCATCCAGCTGTTGCTGTTCGGCTTCGCCATCAACATGGACATCCGGCACCTGCCGGCGGCCGTGTATGACGAGGCACAGACGGCGAATTCGCGCGAGCTGATCGCCGAGATCGGTTCCTCGCAGGTGCTGGAGTTCCGGCGCGAGCTCACCTCGCCGCAGCAGATCGAGGAGGTGCTGCGGCGCAGTGAAGTCAGTGCGGTCATGGTGATCCCCGCCGACTTCGAGGCACGTCTGGCGCATCCGGACCGGCCGCAGTGGCAACTGGTGGTGGACGGTGCCGACCAGTCGGTACAGGCGGCGGCGCGGCAGATGTCGGCCTTCGATGCCAGCCGCATGCTGAAGACCGGCATGCACGGCGGCGTCGACGACACGATCAACCCGGTGGAAATCGTCAATTACTACAACCCCGACCGCCGCGCACCGCTGAACACGGTGCCGGGCCTGATCGGCGTGATCCTGACCATGACCATGGTGATGTTCACCGCCATGGCAATCGTTCGTGAACGCGAGCGTGGCAACCTGGAGATGCTGATCGCCACGCCACTGTCGCCGTTCGAGTTGACCATCGGCAAGGTCACGCCCTATGTCGGCATCGGCCTGGTGCAGGTCACGCTGATCCTGCTGCTGGGCTGGTTCATATTCGATGTGCCGGTGCGCGGCTCGTTGCCGGATGTCTATCTGGCAGCCCTGATGTTCATTGTCGCCAGCCTGTCCCTGGGCGTGTTCATCTCGACCCTGGCGCAGAGCCAGTTCCAGGCCATGCAATTGACCTTCTTCACCTTCCTGCCGCAGATACTGCTGTCGGGCTTCATGTTTCCCTACGACGGGATGCCGAAGGCGGCGCAATGGCTGGCGGAGCTGTTTCCCCTGACCCATTTCCTGCGCCTGATCCGTGGCGTGATGCTGCGCGGCGCCGGGCTGCCGGAACTGTGGCCGGAGATGCTGGCACTGGTGGCCTTCACGGTCGTGATGCTGACCATTGCCGTGAAGCGGACCCGCAAGCGGCTGGACTGATCCCGGGCGGGAGCGCCTTCCCGCGGTGGCGCCGGAGACGGCCATCGCACCCGGAAGGTCTCCTGCATATACTTGCGGCCCTTCGAGGGGAACCGCATGAAAGTCCGCACCCGCATCGCCCCGTCGCCGACCGGCGACCCGCACGTCGGTACCGCCTACGTGGCCCTGTTCAACCTGGCGTTCGCCCGCCAGCATGGCGGGCAGTTCCTGCTGCGCATCGAGGACACCGACCTCGTGCGTTCGACGCCGGAGTCCGAGCAGGCGATCCTCGATTCGCTGCGCTGGCTCGGCCTGACATGGGACGAGGGCCCCGACGTCGGCGGTCCGCACGGTCCCTATCGCCAGAGCGAGCGTGGCGCCATCTACGCGCAACACACGCAGATCCTGCTCGACAAGGGCCACGCTTTCCGCTGCTTCTGCACGAAGGATCGCCTGGATGCCCTGCGCGCCGAGCAGCAGGCCGCGCAGAAAACGCCGGGTTACGACGGCCACTGCGCCGGCCTGCCCGCCGGCGAGGTGGCGCGGCGCGTTGCCGCCGGCGAGCCCTCCGTGGTGCGCATGAAAGTGCCGCGCCCCGGCACGCTGGAAGGCCCGGGTGCCATCTGCGAGATCGACGACCTGCTGCGCGGCAAGATCGAGATCCCCTGGGAACAGGTCGACATGCAGGTGCTGATGAAGGCCGACGGCATGCCGACCTATCACCTGGCCAACGTGGTCGACGACCACCTGATGGACATCACGCACGTGCTGCGCGGCGAGGAGTGGATCAGCTCGGCGCCCAAGCACAAGTTGCTGTACGAGTATTTCGGCTGGCAGATGCCGGTGCTGTGCCACCTGCCGCTGCTGCGCAATCCGGACAAGTCCAAGCTCAGCAAGCGCAAGAACCCGACCAGCATCAACTACTACCGGCGCATGGGTTTCCTGCCGGAGGCGATGCTCAACTACCTCGGCCGCATGGGCTGGTCCATGCCGGACGAACGCGAGAAGTTCACCTTCGACGACATGGTGAAGAACTTCGACCTCATGCGGGTGTCCCTGGGCGGTCCGGTCTTCGACGTCGAGAAACTGACCTGGCTCAACGGCCAGTGGATGCGCGAGCTGACCCCGCAGCAGTTTGTGCAGCGCCTGCAGGCGTGGGCACTCAACGAGGACTACCTCGGCCCGCTGGTATCGCACGTGCAGGGCCGCACGGCGGTCTTCACCGATGTGGTGCCGCTGGCGTCCTTCATGCTGGCCGGCCAGCTGAAGCTCGACCGCGCGCAGTTTGCGGTGAAGGGCATGACCGACGAGGACGTGGTGAAGCTGCTGCAGTTCCTGCTGTGGCGCTTCGAGGCCGTGCGTCGCTGGGACAAGGAGGCGATCAATGCCGAGGTGTCGGTGCTGGCGGCGGCCATGGGCCTGAAGATGCGCGATTTCCTCGCGCCCGTGTTCGTGGCCATCAGCGGCAGTGCCAGTTCCTTTTCGGTGCTGGATGCCATGGCGGTGCTGGGGCCGGACATGACCCGCGCCCGCCTGCGGCATGCGGTGGAGGTGCTGGGCGGGGTGTCGAAAAAACAGGCGAAAGAGCTGGAAAAGGCCTATCGCGCACTGGGCGGTGCCGGTGGCGGCGAGGGGGAATCCGAGGGTTGACAGCCCCCGGGGGGGGTTCCCATAATTCGCGCCCTCGGAGGGGCTATAGCTCAGCTGGGAGAGCGCAACAATGGCATTGTTGAGGTCATCGGTTCGATCCCGATTAGCTCCACCAACTCTCTGAACGAAAAAGGCGCCGTAACAGGCGCCTTTTTTGTTTCCGGGCCGGCACCGTTCAGGCAATGCATGTGCCGTCCGGCGTGGCGCACATTCTCCGGGGATGGCGACGCACATGGCGCGATGTCCATCGCGCCTGTTGCCGAGGTTCCCGCCGGCACAGGCTGCCTGTCCCGGAAAACCCGCGGGCAGGATGCCCGGGAGCAAACATGCGCGTGCTCATGCTGATATTGTCGCTGCTGCTGGTGCTGTGGCTGCCACCCGGTGCCGAGGGCGGCTCCGTGTTCCGCTGGCGCGATGCCGAGGGCGTCGTTCACTACGCCGACCGGCCCGGCGAGGCGGTGGCCGGTGCGCAGCAGATCGACCGCTACGGGCGAGCGGTGACCGGCGATGTCTGCAGCCGGTCGCCGGCACCGGCGGATCGTCGCCGGCCGGAGCCGGTGGCCGGTCCCCGCCGGGATGAATCCGGGCACAATGACACGGTGCTGCCGGACAAGCTGACGCAGCTGCGCTGGTACGAGCACTGTCGCTGACCGGAACAGGGTGCAGGGAGAACGGCATGAAGGCGTGCTTGCTGGGCAGGGCGATGGCGGGGAGTGCCGCGGTGCAGGCGCTGTCGCTGGCATTGCTGTTGTCCGTGACCGGACCGGCCGCGGCCGGCGAGATGTATCGCTGGAAGGATGCCGACGGCAAGCTGCACTTCACCGACACACCGCCGCCGCCCGGTGCGGAAACCGTGAAGATGGAAAGCCGGGATATTTCTGTGGTCGATACCGTGAAGCCCGCGCGTCCGGCATCGCAGAGACAGGTGCCGATCAGCGACGTCGTGCAGCGCGAGCTGGACTGGCAGCGCGGTGTCCGTACACCGCAGGAACGTCGGGCGCAGCAACGCGAGGCAGCCGCCGAAGACAAGTGCGCGCGCATGAAGCGCCAGCTGGACAGGATGGACGGCACGACCCGGGTCGATGTCGCCACCACGCTGCGCTACGAAGAGGCCTACAACGAGGCCGGTTGCCGCTGACCGTTCAGGGTTGCAGCGACGCCAGGAATTCCGGCACCACCTGTGTGGCAGGCCCGTGCAGGTGGCGGTCGAAAGCGGCGGCGTTCATCGAGGGTTCCAGATTCAGTTCCACCGTACGCGCACCGGCCGCGCGCGCCTCGCGCACGAAACCGGCCGCCGGATAGACGTTGCCGGACGTGCCGATGGAAATGAACAGGCTGCAGTGGGCCAGCGCCTGCTGGATGCGTTCCATGCCCAGCGGCATTTCCCCGAACCAGACGATGTGCGGGCGCAGCGTGCCGGCGATGCCACAGCAGGCACAGGCCAGCGAGCCGTCGATATCGCCCTCGATGTCGTAGACACGCTGTGTGCGGCTGCAGTGCATCTTTTTCAGCTCACCGTGCATGTGCAGCAGCTTCCGGCTGCCGGCGCGGTCGTGCAGGTCATCGACGTTCTGCGTGACCAGCAGGAAATCTCCCTGCCAGCGTCGTTCGAACTCGGCCAGCGCCGTGTGCGCGGCATTGGGGCGAATGTCCGGCGACTTCAGCTGCCGGCGGCGCTCGTTGTAGAAGCGCTGGACCAGCGCCGGGTTGCGGGAGAAAGCTTCCGGCGTGGCCACGTCCTCAATGCGGTGGTTCTCCCACAGGCCGTCCGCGGCACGGAAGGTGCGGATGCCGCTCTCGGCGGAGATGCCGGCCCCGGTCAGCACCACGATGCCGCCGCTCATGGCCTGGTCGCCGTGTGCTTCAGGCGTGCCAGCAGACTGGAGGTATCCCAGCGTCCGCCGCCCATCTGCTGCACGTCGGCATAGTAACGGTCGACGATCTCTGCAATCGGCAACGGTGCGCCGTTCCGGCGCGCCTCGGCGAACACGATGCCGAGGTCCTTGCGCATCAGGTCCACGGCAAAACCGTGTTCGTATTCGCCGGCGATCATGGTCCGGTGACGATTTTCCATCTGCCAGGACTGGGCTGCGCCCTTGCTGATGACGTCGATCACCTGCGCCACGTCGAGCCCGGCTTTTTCCGCGAACAGCATGGCTTCCGCCAGACTTTCGATCAGACCGCAGATGGTGATCTGGTTGACCATCTTGGTGAGCTGGCCGCTGCCGGCCGGGCCCATGTGCTGTACGGCACGCGCGAAATGGCCGATCACGGGTGCCACGCGTGCGAATACGTCGGCGCGGTCGGCACCGCACATCACGGTGAGCTTGCCGTTGACCGCACCCTGCTGACCGCCGGATACCGGTGCGTCGATGAAGTGCAGGCCACGGGAGGTGGCGGCGGCCGAGAGCTCACGGGCGACTTCGGCGCTGGTGGTGGAATGGTCGACCAGCACGGCGCCGGCCTTCATGCCGGCGAACGCGCCGTTGCTGCCCAGGGCGACTTCCCGCAGGTCGTCGTCATTGCCGACGCAGGTGAATACGATGTCGCAGCCCTGTGCGGCCTCGCCTGGCGTGCCGGCCACCGCGCCGGGAAATTCCGCGGCCCAGGCGTCGGCCTTTGACCGTGTACGGTTGAATACGGTCACGGTGTGGCCGGCCCGGGCCAGGTGCCCGGCCATGGGTCTGCCCATGATGCCCAGGCCGATGAAGGCGAGTTTCATGCGGGTGCTCCCCTCAAGCGGAGAGGCCCGCTTGCGCGGGCCTCTCCGTATTCACTTGCGTTGTGCCAGCGGTGTGTAGTGCCGCTCGGTGGCGCCGGTGTACAGCTGACGCGGCCGGCCGATCTTGTACGGGTTGGAGATCATCTCGTTCCAGTGTGCGATCCAGCCAACGGTGCGGGACAGGGCGAAGATCACCGTGAACATGCTGGTCGGAATGCCGATGGCCTTGAGGATGATGCCCGAGTAGAAATCGACGTTCGGGTACAGCTTGCGCGATACGAAGTAGTCGTCCTTCAGGGCGATTTCTTCCAGTTTCATCGCCAGCTCCAGCTGCGGGTCGTGGATGCCGAGCGCAGACAGCACCTCGTCGCAGCTCTGTTTCATGACCTTGGCGCGCGGGTCGAAGTTCTTGTACACCCGGTGGCCGAAGCCCATCAGCTTGGTGTTGTCGTTCTTGTCCTTGACCTTCTTCAGGAAGTTTTCAAGGTTCTTCACGTCGCCGATCTCGTCCAGCATCTTCAGCACGGCTTCGTTGGCGCCGCCGTGGGCCGGTCCCCACAGGGCGGCAATGCCCGAGGCGATGCAGGCGAACGGGTTGGCGCCGGTGGAGCCGGCCAGACGTACCGTGGAGGTGGACGCGTTCTGCTCGTGGTCGGCATGCAGGATGAAGATCTTGTCCATGGCGCGTGCCACGACCGGATTCACCACGTAAGGCTCGCAGGGTACGCCGAACATCATCTTCAGGAAGTTGTCCGAGTAGCCGATGGTGTTGTCCGGGTACTGGAAAGGCTGGCCGACCGAGTACTTGTAGCTCATGGCCGCCAGGGTCGGCATCTTGGCGATCAGGCGGAACGCGGAGACTTCGCGCGAGCGCGGATCATTGATGTCGGTGGAGTCGTGATAGAAGGCGGAGAGGGCGCCCACCACGCCGCACATGATGGCCATCGGGTGCGCGTCGCGGCGGAACCCGCGATAGAAGAACTGCAGCTGCTCGTGGACCATGGTGTGGCGGCGAACCATGTTCTCGAACGCGGCTTTTTCTTCCGCGTTGGGCAATTCGCCATTCATCAGCAGGTAGCAGACTTCCAGGTAATCCGATTTCTCGGCCAGTTCGGCGATCGGATAGCCACGGTGCAGCAGTACGCCCTTGTCGCCGTCGATGTAGGTGATGTCGCTCTTGGTCGACGCCGTCGACATGAAGCCGGGGTCGTAGGTGAAGATGCCCTTGGCGGACAGGCTGGAGACGTCCACGACGTCCGGGCCGACGGTGCCGGAATGAACCGGCAGTTCGATGGGGTCCCGACCTTCGATGGTGAGGATCGCCTTCTTCTGCTGCGACATGGCGGAGAACTCCCGGAGCTATGGGGGAGGAGAAGGACCGGACACGCCGGAACGCGGCGCGCGGCGACGGAAAACACGTGGGGAAAGTGCGCGCGCAAGGTAATGACTTGTTACAGGGATGTCAACGCGAGCGCCGTGGCCGGATTGCGCACGTTTCGGGTGCAATCCCCGGCCATATTGCCGCATTCCGCGCTGCGCGGCGGCCATGGTCCGGCCCCCTGTTTTGCGTTTGTCACACCCGGAGTGGGGGTCTATACTCCCGGCCCGCCGAGGGGGAGGGGCACTGCAGCGCCGCAGTGTCCGGGTCTCGCCCCGAGAGTCAGCCTTCCGTCCCAACACATCCCGACTGCCGGCCGACGGTCCCGTCGATCCCGGAGCGGCTCCAAGAGTGGCGACCGTGAACGACAAGCGTCCCGTCAATCTCGCACTGGGAACCATACAGTTCCCGCTCCCTGCCATCGCATCTGTCCTGCACCGGATCTCCGGTTTTGCCCTGTTCGGCCTGATACCGGCCGTGCTCTGGGCCTGGCAGCAGTCGCTGGCTTCCCCGGAAGCGTTTGCCTGCCTGACCGGGTCCGTGGCCTTCAAGGTGGCCGCGATCGTCCTGCTGGCCGGTCTGGTCTACCACCTGCTGGCCGGCATCAAGCACCTTTTCATGGATATCGGCATCGGCGAAACGCTGGCCGGTGCCCGTGCACTGTCGGTGGCCACGCTGGCCGTTTCCGCGGTGATCGTCGTCCTGCTGGGGGTCTGGGTATGGTGAACAGTGCAACCACCTTCGGCCGCAGCGGCCTGTCCGACTGGCTGATCCAGCGGATCAGTGCCGTCATCCTGGGCATCTATGTCACCGGCCTGCTGGGCTGGCTGCTGTGCCAGTCGCCGGTCGACTACGCCACCTGGCAGGGCCTGCACGCGTGCCTGGCCATGCGCATCGCCAACACGATTGCCCTGCTGGCACTGATCGCCCATGCCTGGATCGGCGTCTGGACCATCCTGACCGACTACGTCACCAGCCGCGCGCTGGGCGCCTATGCGACGGCGCTGCGCATTTTTCTCGAGGTGGTGACTTTCCTGTGGCTGTTCGGCTGCCTGCTGTGGGGCGCCGTGATCATCTGGGCGGGAGTCTGATCGCCATGCAGAACCTTCGTACGCTTTCCTATGACGCCGTCATTGTCGGCGGTGGTGGCGCCGGCATGCGCGCCTCGCTGCAGCTGGCGCGCGCCGGCCTGAAAGTCGCGGTACTCACGAAAGTCTTTCCGACCCGCTCGCACACCGTTGCCGCGCAGGGTGGCATCGGCGCCTCGCTGGGCAACATGCACGAAGACAACTGGCACTATCACTTTTTCGATACCGTGAAGGGCTCCGACTGGCTCGGCGACCAGGATGCCATCGAGTTCATGTGCCGCGAGGCACCGAAGGTCGTGTACGAGCTCGAGCACATGGGCATGCCATTCGACCGCAACCCGGATGGCTCGATCTACCAGCGCCCGTTCGGTGGTCACACCTCGAACTACGGCGAGAAAGCGGTGGAACGCGCCTGCGCCGCCGCCGACCGCACCGGCCACGCGCTGCTGCACACGCTGTACCAGAACAACCTCGCGGCAAAGACCCAGTTCTACGTCGAATGGATCGCGCTGGACCTGATCCGTGACCAGGACGGGGATGTCCTGGGCGTCACCGCCATCGACCTGGCTACCGGCGAAGTCGCCGCATTCCAGGCGAAGTGCACGCTGTTCGCGACCGGAGGTGCAGGCCGCATCTACGCCGCGTCGACCAACGCCTACATCAATACCGGCGACGGCCTGGGCATGGCGGCGCGCGCCGGCATTCCGCTGGAAGACATGGAGTTCTGGCAGTTCCACCCGACCGGTGTCGCCGGCGCCGGCGTTCTGCTGACGGAAGGCTGCCGCGGTGAAGGCGGTCTGCTGCGCAACAAGAACGGCGAGCGCTTCATGGAGCGCTATGCACCGAACCTGAAGGATCTGGCACCGCGGGATTTCGTGTCCCGCTCGATGGACCAGGAGATCAAGGAAGGCCGTGGCTGTGGCCCGGATGCCGACTACGTCGTGCTGGACCTGACGCACCTCGGCGTCGATACCATCATGAAACGTCTGCCGTCCGTGTACGAGATCGGCAAGAAGTTCGCCAACGTCGACTGCACGAAAGAGCCGATCCCGGTCGTGCCCACCATCCACTACCAGATGGGCGGCATCCCGACCAATATCCACGGTCAGGTGGTGGCGCCGAAAAATGGCGACCCGAACAGCATCGTCAACGGCTTTTACGCGATCGGCGAGTGCTCCTGCGTAAGCGTGCACGGCGCCAACCGCCTGGGCACCAACTCGCTGCTGGACCTGATCGTGTTCGGCAAGGCGGCTGGGGAACACATCATCGAATCGGTCAAGCGCGACGTGAAAGCGCAGAAGCCGCTGCCGAAGGATGCCCTGGACCTGTCGCTGGCGCGCATCGCCAGGCTCGATGCCTCGAAATCCGGTGAATACGCACAGGATGTGGCGAACGACCTGCGTCGCGACATGCAGACGCATGCCGGTGTATTCCGCACCCAGAAGATCATGGACGAAGGCGTGCAGAAGGTGCTGGAGATCGACAAGCGCGTCGGCAGCCTGCACCTGAAGGACAAGTCGAAAGTGTTCAACACCGGTCGCATCGAGGCGCTGGAAGTGGAAAACCTCATTGAGGCTGCCAAGGCCACGATGATTTCCGCGGCCGCCCGCAAGGAAAGCCGTGGTGCGCACGCGCACGATGACTTCCCGGAGCGCGATGACGAGAACTGGATCAAGCACACGCTGTGGTACAAGGACGGCAACCGGCTGGACTACAAGCCGGTGAAGATGAAGCCGCTGTCGGTCGACAGCATTCCGCCCAAGAAGCGGACTTTCTGATCGCCGTCTGAATCGCACCGGAGACCGACACCATGGCCGATGTACGCACCTTCGAGATCTACCGCTACGATCCGGACAAGGACGCAGCGCCCTACATGCAGACCTACACGCTCACGCTGGAAGGCACCGAGCGCATGCTGCTGGATGCCCTGATCAAGCTGAAGCAGCAGGACGAGACGATCAGCTTCCGTCGTTCCTGCCGGGAAGGCATCTGCGGTTCCGACGGCATGAACATCAACGGCAAGAACGGCCTTGCCTGTCTGATCAACATGAAGGAACTGCCGAAGAAGATCGTGATCCGGCCGCTGCCGGGCCTGCCGGTGATCCGCGATCTGGTCGTGGACATGACGCTGTTCTACCGGCAGTACGAGAAGGTGAAGCCGTACCTGATCAACAACACGCCGCCGCCGGCCGTGGAGCGTCGCCAGTCGCAGGAAGACCGCGAGAAACTCGATGGCCTGTACGAGTGCATCCTGTGCGCCTGCTGCTCGACCTCCTGCCCGTCGTTCTGGTGGAACCCGGACAAGTTCCTGGGTCCGGCGGCCAGCATCCAGGCCTACCGTTTCCTGGCGGACAGCCGGGACGAGGCCACGGCCGAGCGCCTGGCGGAGCTGGACGACCCGTTCAGCGTGTTCCGCTGCCGCGGGATCATGAACTGCGTGAACGTGTGTCCGAAGGGGCTGAACCCGACCCGGGCCATCGGCCACATCCGCAACATGCTGCTCGAACGGGGCACCTGAGATCCTCCCGGGGGATGCGCGAAAGCCATCCCCTTTTTGTTGCCCCGGATTCGGGCCACGAAAACCCCAAAGTGGTCAGACCAATTGGGGGTTTTGCCCTCACGGCCCTCGGTAAAAGGGTTTAGACTTGCTCACCCGTCAAAGGCGACGGGCCAACGAAAGCGCGGCAACGCGCTTTTTTTTGACCGGAAGTGACCGACAGGTCACCCGTATCCATGGACTGCGGGGCCCGGCCCACAAGGCTGTCGTCCCGTTCCGACGAGACCCGATCGAAGGACGCACCATGCAGGACAACATGCAGCGACAGTGGGCCAGCTCCCACCTGTTCGGCGGCAACTCCGCCTACGTTGATGCACTGTACGAAGCCTACCTGACCGATCCCAATTCCGTTCCCGCCGACTGGCGCAGCTATTTCGAGAAGTTGCCGCGAGTCGCCAGCAACATCGAAGAGGAAATGCCGCACGCACCGGTGCGCGAACATTTCCTGCTGGCGGCGAAGAATTCCACGCGTGTGCAGAAATTCAGTGCCAGTGCGGTCAGCACCGAGCACGAGCGCAAGCAGGTCAAGGTCCTCCAGCTCATCGCTGCCTACCGCAACCGCGGCCACCAGCAGGCCAGGCTGGATCCCCTGGGGCTGATGGTGCGCGAACCCGCCCCCGACCTCGAACTGCAACACCATGGCCTGTCGGCCGCCGATCTCGATACCGTGTTCCAGACCGGCAACCTGTTCATGGGCAAGCCGGAAGCGACCCTGCGCGACATCTGGGACTGCCTGAAGCAGACCTACTGCGGCACGGTGGGCGCAGAGTACATGCACATCGTCGACACTGCCGAGAAGCGCTGGATCCAGCAGCGGCTGGAAAGCGTGCGTTCGCATCCGGAATATTCGCCGGAAATCCGCAAGCATCTGCTGGAACGCCTGACGTCGGCAGAGGGTCTGGAAAATTATCTGGCCGCCCGGTTCCCCGGCACCAAGCGCTTCGGACTGGAAGGCGGCGAATCGCTGATTCCCTGTGTGGATGAAATCATCCAGCGCGGCGGCAGCTATGGCCTGAAGGAAGTCGTGCTCGGCATGGCGCATCGTGGCCGCCTCAATGTGCTGGTGAACACCTTCGGCAAGAACCCGGCCGAGCTGTTCAGCGAATTCGAGGGCAAGCACACCGTCAAGACCGGTTCCGGTGACGTGAAATACCACCAGGGCTTCTCATCCAACGTCCAGACGCCGGGCGGCGAAGTGCACCTGGCGATGGCATTCAATCCGTCACACCTGGAGATCGTGTCGCCGGTGGTCGAGGGTTCGGTGCGTGCGCGGCAGGATCGCCGCAAGGATGCGAAAGGCGCACTGGTATTGCCGATCCTGATCCACGGCGATGCCGCGTTCGCCGGTCAGGGCGTCGTGATGGAGACCTTCCAGTTGTCGCAGACGCGTGCCTACCGTACCGGCGGCACCGTGCACATCATCGTCAACAACCAGGTGGGTTTCACCACGCACCGCCAGGAAGACGCACGCTCCACCGAATACTGTACCGACGTTGCGAAGATGGTCCAGGCGCCGATTTTCCACGTGAACGGCGACGACCCGGAGGCCGTGTATTTCGTCACCCAGATCGCCATCGACTACCGCATGGAATTCAAGCGCGACGTGGTGATCGACCTGGTCTGCTACCGTCGCCGCGGCCATAACGAGGCCGACGAGCCGAGTGGTACCCAGCCGGTCATGTACAACGTGATCCGCAACCTGCCGACCACCCGCAATGTCTACGCCACGAAACTCGTGCGCGACGGCTTCATCGCGGCCGAGCAGGCGGACCAGATGACCAGTGATTACCGCAAGTCGCTGGAGAGCGGTACGCACGTGGTCAAGAGTCTGGTGCGTGAGCCGAACAAGAGCCTGTTCGTGGACTGGACGCCGTACCTCGGGCATGCCTATACCGACGAGAGCGATACGCGTTTCGACCTGAAACGCCTGCAGGAGCTGGCGCGCAAACTGGAGAAGATGCCGGATGGTTTTCCGCTGCAGAAGCAGGTGGAGAAGATCATCGAGGACCGCGCGAAGATGACGGCCGGTGCCATGCCCATCAACTGGGGCTATGGCGAGACCCTGGCGTACGCCACGCTGCTGGATCAGGGGCATGCCGTGCGCCTCACGGGGCAGGATGTAGGTCGCGGCACCTTCTCGCACCGTCATGCGGTGCTGCACAGCCAGAAGGACGGCAGCGTCTGGGTGCCGTTGCAGCACCTGAAGCCGGAGCAGCCGCGCTTCGAGATCTACGATTCGCTGCTGTCGGAAGAGGCAGTGCTGGCTTTTGAATACGGCTATGCCACTACCAATCCCGGCGCACTGGTGATCTGGGAAGCCCAGTTCGGTGATTTCGCCAACGGTGCCCAGGTTGTGATCGACCAGTTCATTTCCTCCGGCGAGAACAAGTGGGAGCGCCTGTGCGGCCTCACGCTGTTGCTGCCGCACGGTTATGAAGGGCAGGGCCCGGAGCACTCTTCCGCGCGCCTCGAACGCTTCCTGCAGCTGTGCGCCGAGAACAACATGCAGGTCTGCACGCCGACCACGCCGGCGCAGATTTTCCACCTGCTGCGTCGGCAGACCCTGCGGCCGCTGCGCAAGCCACTGGTGATCATGTCGCCGAAGAGCCTGTTGCGCCGGCCCAAGGCCGTGTCGACGCTGGAGGAGCTGGCGCAGGGCGGTTTCCAGACCGTGATCGGCGATGCCACGGTGAAGAACCCGTCGAAGGTGAAGCGTCTGGTCCTGTGTGGCGGCAAGGTCTACTACGACCTCGACGACAAACGCGAAGCGGACAAGCGTGAAGACGTCGCGCTGGTGCGTATCGAACAGCTGTATCCGTTCCCGGAAGCGCGTCTGGCCGAAATCATCGCGCCGTACAGGAACCTGGAAAAGGTGGTCTGGTGCCAGGAGGAACCGCAGAACCAGGGCGCCTGGTACTGCAGCCAGCACCACATGCGCAATGTGCTGAAGAAGCACGCATCGAACCTGTACCTCGAGTACGCCGGCAGGCCGCCCTCGGCCTCGCCGGCTGCCGGCTACACCAGCCTGCACGCGAAGGAGCAGGACAAGCTGGTCAGCGACGCGTTTTCCGTTTGATGGCTTTCTCCTGACAACACTGACTGACAGACAAGGAACCGGGCAGCAATGGCAACTGAAATCAGGGCCCCCCAATTTCCGGAATCGGTCGCCGACGGTACCGTGGCGACCTGGCACAAGAAGGTCGGCGAAGCGGTGGCGCGCGACGAGCTGATCGTCGACATCGAAACCGACAAGGTGGTGATCGAGGTGGTGGCCCCGGCCGACGGCCGTCTCACCCAGGTGCTGAAAAACGCCGGCGACACCGTGAAGTCACAGGAAGTGCTGGCACTGTTCGAGGCCGGCGCTGCCGGTGCGGCAGCATCTGCGCCGGTGGCGTCTGCGCCTGCCGCGGCACCGGCCGCCGCTGCCGATGCGGCGGCGGGACCCGCTGCCCGCAAGGCCGCCGCCGAGGCCAACATCGACGTGGCAAAAGTGCAGGGCTCGGGCAAGGGCGGCCGGGTTACCAAGGAAGACGTCCAGCGTGAGGCGGCACCGAAGGCGGCAGCTCCCGCCGCTGCAGCGCCTGCGCCGGCCGCGAGGCCGGCTGCTGCAGCCGCCGCGCCTGCGCCGGTATTTGCCGGCGAGCGCGAAGAGCGCCGTGTGCCAATGACCCGTCTGCGCAAGCGTGTTGCCGAGCGGCTTGTCGAGGCGCAATCGACTGCTGCCATGCTGACCACGTTCAACGAGGTCAACATGAAGCCGATCATGGACATGCGCAAGAACTACCAGGCGCAGTTCGAGAAGGCCCACAACGTCAAGCTGGGTTTCATGTCGTTCTTCGTGCGGGCGGCAGTGGAAGCGCTCAAGCGCTTCCCCAGCGTCAATGCGTCGATTGATGGCGATGACATCGTTTACCACGGCTACTACGACATCGGCATTGCCGTGTCGTCCGATCGTGGTCTGGTGGTGCCGATCCTGCGCGATGCCAACAATAAGGGCTTTGCCGAAATCGAGACCGACATCATTGCCTATGGCCAGAAGGCACGCGACGGAAAGCTGGGCATCGAAGACATGACCGGCGGTACCTTCTCGATCACCAATGGCGGCGTGTTCGGTTCACTGCTGTCGACACCGATCCTGAATCCCCCGCAGACCGCGATTCTCGGCATGCACAAGATCATGGATCGCCCGATGGCCGTGAACGGTCAGGTGGTGATCCTGCCGATGATGTATCTGGCACTGACCTACGATCACCGTCTGATTGACGGCAAGGAAGCCGTGAGCTTCCTGGTGACGATCAAGGAGCTGATCGAGGATCCGGCGCGTTTGCTGCTGGACCTGTAAAACCCGATTTTTCCTTCGCACTGCAAGACGGAAGACGAACATGGCCCAATCATTTGACGTGGTGGTGATCGGCGGTGGCCCCGGCGGTTATGTTGCCGCCATCCGCTGCGCCCAGCTCGGTCTCAGCGTCGCCTGTATCGAGGAGCGGGTACACAAGGGCAAGCCGGCTCTTGGCGGTACCTGCCTCAACGTCGGCTGCATTCCCTCCAAGGCACTGCTGGACACGTCGTGGAAATATCACGAGGCAAAAACCCAGTTCGCAGCACACGGTATCGGTGTCAAGGACGTCACCATCGACGTGCCGGCGATGATTGCCCGCAAGGACGAAGTCGTTAAACAACTGACCGGCGGCGTGGCCTCGCTGTTCACGGCCAACAAGGTCACCTGGCTCAAGGGGCACGGCAAGCTGCTGGCCGGCAAGCAGGTGGAATTTACGGCAACCGAAGGTGGTGGTGTCGAGCTGCTGGATGCGCAGAACGTGATTCTCGCCGCCGGTTCCGTGCCGGTGAACATTCCGGTGGCCAAAACCGACGGCGATGTCATTGTCGATTCCACCGGCGCGCTGGAATTCACCAGCGTTCCGAAACGTCTGGGCGTGATCGGTGCCGGCGTGATCGGTCTCGAGCTGGGCAGTGTCTGGGCCCGCCTTGGAGCCGAAGTCGTGGTCATCGAGGCGGTCGATGCCTTCCTGCCGGCAGTCGACCAGCAGATTGCGAAGGAAGCCGCCAAGCTGCTGGGCAAACAGGGGCTGGATATCCGCCTCGGTTGCCGTGTCACCGGCTCGGAAGTGAAGAAGGGCAAGGTCACGGTCAGCTATACCGGCAAGGACGGCGACAAGTCCGAGGTTTTTGACAAGCTGATCGTTGCGGTTGGCCGTGCACCGTACATGCAGAATCTGGTGGCTCCCGACGCCGGCATCACGCTGGACGAACGGCGCCTCGTGCAGGTGAACAACTGGTGCCAGACCGTGGTGCCGGGTGTATACGCCGTCGGTGATCTGGTGCGTGGGCCGGCGCTGGCACACAAGGCCATGGAAGAGGGTGTCATGGTGGCCGAGCGCATCCATGGCGAGCACACGCAGGTCAATTACGATGCGATTCCGGGTGTGATCTACACGCACCCGGAAATTGCCTGGGTCGGCAAGACTGAAGAACAGGTGAAGGCCAGCGGCGAACCCTACAAGACAGGTGTGGTGCCGTTCGTGGCCAATGGCCGTGCCCTGGCCGCGGGTGATTCGCACGGCATGGTGAAATTCGTGGCACACGAGACTACGGATCGCCTGCTGGGCATGCATGTGATCGGGCCGCAGGCGTCCGAGCTCGTACAACAGGGTGTGATTGCCCTGGAGTTCGGCTCCAGCATGGAAGACCTGCAATTGACCTGCTTCAGCCACCCGAGCCTGTCCGAGACCGTGCATGAAGCGGCGCTTGCGACCGACTACCGGGCCATCCATATCGCGCAACGCCGGCGTGCAAAGAAGGACTCCTGATTAGCGCGACGTTTACCTTTTGAAGGAAATCCATCGATGAATCTCCACGAATATCAGGGCAAGCAGCTGTTCCGTGAGTACGGTCTGCCCGTATCCCGCGGCTTTGCGTGCGATACACCGGAAGACGTTGCCGCGAAGGCAAAGGAGCTCGGCGGCAATATCTGGGTCGTCAAGGCACAGGTGCATGCGGGCGGCCGCGGCAAGGCCGGTGGCGTCAAGCTGGTGAAGACAGCAGAGGCGGCGGCCGATTTCGCCCGCCAGTGGCTGGGCAAGAACCTCGTCACCTACCAGACCGACGCCAGGGGCCAGCCGGTCAGCAAGATCCTGATCGAGGAATGCACCGATATTGCCAAGGAGCTTTACCTCGGTGCCGTGGTTGACCGTGCATCGCGCCGCGTGGTGTTCATGGCATCCACCGAAGGTGGTGTGGAGATCGAGAAGGTCGCTCACGACACCCCGGAAAAGATCCTCAAGGTGGCGATCGACCCTCTGGTGGGCGCGCAGCCGTTCCAGGGCCGAGAACTGGCATTCAGGCTGGGCCTGTCGGGCGATCAGGTGAAGCAGTTCGTCAATATCTATCTGGGTCTGGCAAAACTGTTCGTCGAAAAGGATCTGGCCCTGCTGGAAGTCAATCCGCTGGTCATCAAGGCCGACGGCAACCTGCACTGCCTGGATGCCAAGATCGGCATTGACGGCAACGCGCTGTTCCGCCAGCCCCAAGTCAAGGCGATGCACGACCCGTCACAGGAAGACGCGCGTGAGCGTGAGGCCTCGAAGTGGGATCTCAATTACGTGGCGCTGGACGGCAACATCGGCTGCATGGTGAACGGTGCCGGTCTGGCCATGGCGACCATGGACATCATCAAGCTGCATGGCGGCAACCCGGCCAACTTCCTCGATGTGGGTGGCGGCGCGACCAAGGAGCGCGTGACTGCGGCGTTCAAGATCATTCTGGCGGACAGCAGCGTGAAAGGCGTCCTGATCAATATTTTCGGTGGCATTGTCCGTTGCGACATGATCGCCGAAGGCGTTATCGAGGCGGTGAAGGAAGTGGGCGTCAAGGTGCCGGTCGTTGTTCGTCTTGAGGGCAACAACGCGGATCTGGGCGCCAGGAAACTGGCCGAGAGTGGCCTGAACATCGTTGCAGCAGACGGGTTCGACGACGCGGCTCGCCGCATCGTTGCTGCCGTCTCCGTGAAGTAAGCAGGGAGCCTGATCAATGAGCGTACTGGTCCACAAGAATACCAAGGTGATCTGCCAGGGCATCACCGGCTCGCAAGGCACCCTGCATACGGAGCAGGCGATCGCCTACGGCACAAAAATGGTCGGTGGCGTGACCCCGGGCAAGGGCGGCACGAAGCACCTCAACCTGCCGGTCTTCAACACGGTGAAAGATGCAGTGGAGGCCACTGGCGCCGATGCGTCGGTGATCTATGTACCGGCTGCTTTCTGCAAGGATTCGATCCTGGAGGCGGTCGACGGCGGCGTGAAGCTGGTGGTGTGCATCACCGAAGGCATTCCCACGCTCGACATGCTGTACGTCAAGCAGTACATCGCCGAGCGCGGCGATGTGCGCCTGATCGGCCCGAACTGCCCGGGCGTGATCACGCCGGGCGAGTGCAAGATCGGCATCATGCCGGGTCACATCCACAAGCCGGGCCGGGTCGGTATTGTGTCGCGTTCCGGCACGCTGACCTATGAGTGCGTGGCCCAGACCACGGCACTTGGCTATGGCCAGAGTACCTGCATCGGCATTGGCGGCGACCCGATTCCCGGTACCACCCACATCGACGCCCTGCGCATGTTCCAGGACGATCCGCAAACCGAGGCCATCGTCATGGTGGGTGAGATCGGTGGTTCGGCCGAAGAGGAAGCTGCCGCCTTCATCAAGCAGTACGTGAAGAAGCCGGTCGTTTCCTACATTGCCGGCGTCACTGCGCCGGCCGGCAAGCGCATGGGCCACGCCGGCGCCATCATCGCCGGCGGCAAGGGCACGGCGGCGGAAAAGTTCGCGGCACTGGAAGCGGCAGGTGTGAAGACCGTACGCAACCCGTCACAGATCGGTCTGGCGGTGAAGGAAATCACCGGCTGGAAGTGAACGACCGGGGGACATGAAAAAGGGAGGCTTGGGCCTCCCTTTCTTGTCTCGTTCAATGCACGATTTTCTTCGCGCCGGCCCGGGGCGGATCGTCATCAAGATCGAGCATGTCGTAGTCGCTGATCTGTTTCTTCAGGCGCCGTGACTCGATCAGGTCCTCGATCTTGTGCCGCATGACCAGGCGGGTTTTCGCCGGGCTCGCGGCGGCCGCATCGTTGGCGGCATCCTCGAAGTCGCCAGCTTCTTCGCCGAGCCAGACTTCGGCGTCTTCCGTGGCGGGTTCCTGTTTGGCCTGGTTCTTTGCCATCGGGTTCACCTCGTTGTCGTCAGCAGTTACGTCAGCTACGTCAGCGGGAAAGTTTCCGGTTGCATGGATCAGCGACGCTTCCGATGTTAGGACAAATACATTTCCCTGCAAGGGGAGGGGGTAGGTCAAACTCCCCCCGTCAATCGGCGCAATTTGCGCGCTCGTCACCGGACGCTCTGTGACGGGTGGATGGGGGCCTGTGACGCGGCAATTTCCCGCTGGAGATGTGCCGCGCCGAACGGGAAGCCTGCCGGGTTTCCTGTACGCGGCGGGCGGGCAAGACGGGCAGGACGCGGGCCGGATGCCGGCCCGGCCTGGCCATTGGCGGGGGATATGCCGGGCGGTGGGCCAGGCTGTCGCCGGAAGCCATGACGTGCCCGGAAATTCGTACGGCAAACATTGTGTTGCCGCGTTGACAGTCCGGACCTTTTCTATAGAATGGCGCGCTCTTTCGGGTGGTTAGCTCAGCTGGGAGAGCATCAGCCTTACAAGCTGAGGGTCACAGGTTCGATCCCTGTACCACCCACCAGAAGTCCGGAGCGGTAGTTCAGTCGGTTAGAATACCGGCCTGTCACGCCGGGGGTCGCGGGTTCGAGTCCCGTCCGCTCCGCCATCTCGCAGAAAGACACAAACGCCGCGCCTTGCGCGGCGTTTGCGTTTTCGGTGCGGCTTCTAGTGGCGGTTGCCGCGCAGTCCGCGCCGGTACTCTCCCGGTGTAACGCCGGTCCAGCGCTTGAATGCACGCTGGAATGCACCGGGCGTGGAGAACCCGAGGATGTAGGCAATCTCGCCCAGGCTCAGACCCACGTCCTTCATGTAGGCCAGTGCCAGATCCCGGCGGGATTCGTCCAGCAGGGTCTGGAATGACGTACCCTCGTCGCGCAATTTGCGGCGCAGCGTCCAGCTGGCCATGCCCAGACCTTCGGCAACGGCTTCCAGTGACGGCGTGTTGCCGCGCAGCATCGGGCCCAGGACCTTCTGTACGCGGGCATGCAGCCGACTTTCATTTTCCAGTTGTCGCAGCCGCTGTTCGCACAGCGTCAGCAGTTCTCCATGCAACTGCGGATTGGCGGTGCGCAGCGGTCGGGTTGCGACATGCCGCACCAGCTGCACGGCATTCTCGTCGGAAGCGAAGTAGACCGGGCAGGGGAAGGCTGCGGCATAGTCGGCGTGATAGGCCGGTGCCGCGAATTCGATACGTACCTCGCGCAGTGCATCCGGCCCTGCGCACTCGCCGATCACCCGGCACCAGGTGGCCAGCATGGCGTCGACGATGAAGCGGGTGTAGTCGTTGTAGGGGGCGATGCTGTAGAACGCCAGCTTGTCTTCGCCGGCCAGCCAGCGTGACTGGCCCCGGTAGCTGCGCACGCTCAGGGGCTCGTAACGGGTAATGATTTCCAGTGCGTCGCCCAGGGTGGGGGCGCTGGCGGCGGCGAGTCCGGCGATGCCCAGGTGGGTGAAGGCGGTCTCGGCGGCGATGACCAGGCCCAGCCGGCCGCGGCCTGACAGGGCAATGGCTTTCTGGCCCAGCCGGCAGTAGTCGAGCAGCTCCAGCCTGTCCTCGCGCTGTTCGGGCGGTGGCAGGCTGTCGGCAAGCCGGGCTGGATCAACGCCCTCGCGCGCGGCGGCGGCCAGCAGCCGGTCGACCGAAGTCCAGATAGTGTCTCCCGCGCGCATGCGAACTGGCTGTCTCCGGTGCCTGGCCGGCGGACGCCGGTGCGCCCTCGGTATCCGGGAATGGGTGGCCAAGGATATCGGGCGAACAGCTGATGCTCCACTGCCGGACAAGCGGCCTTGCCCGGGATGAAACGGCCGGATGCCGTTCAACGGCAGACCGTGATGCAGTGCCGCAGACGGCGCTTGGCATTTGCGGCCGGGCTTGGGAACATGTTGCACCACCTTGTTCCAGCGCGAGTTTCGGGGAAACGGACCACCCATGAGTTACGCAACCGGCAATCAGGCGGAAGTTGTTCTCTTTTTCGGTGTCGGCGGCATCTGCAAGGGGCTGCTGTATTCCGATTTTGAAGCGGTGCTTGATGGCGTGGTCGGCATGCAGGAATTTGCCGGCCATGAAATGAAGGCAGCCTATGTCACGGTCAATGGTCGTCTGCAGGTCACCGGCATCGTCCTGTTCCTGATCAGTTTCGACGAGCGCGGCGTGGCTGACCGCAGCTGGAACATTCCGTTGCGGCACATGGCGGAGAAGGCGGATCGCGGCCCCGATCTCGGTTCCGGCCCGGTGCGTCTTGCCTGTCGCAGCCAGTGCCCGATCTCATGGCAGCAAGCCCAGCTGTGGGATCCGAACATGCGGCAGGGTGAAAACGATTTCGTGTTCATCCGTGATGCCATACGCGATCGTGGCCGCTACCTGGGCCTGAGCGTCAGTGATGAGCCGGAAGCGCCGGCCAACTGGGGCATGCCGGAACCGGCAGGGGACTGGCAGGCACCGGCGGCCGCTCCGGCTGTGCCTCCGGTCGTGCAGCCGGTGGCGGCAGTTGCACCGGCTTCGGCACGTGCGACAGCCCGCGCCGTGGCGGCCGCGCCGCCGCCGGTCATTGTGGCGGCCACGGATGACGATGAGGCCGGTGACGTTCTGGATCGCATTCGTGAAGAGCGTGTCAAGCTGGCGCGTACCATCAAGGACCTGCGCCTGCAGGTCACCACGATGGAAACCCAGCACACCGAGGAGATTGCCCGCCTCAACTATGCCTTCCAGCAGAAGGAAGAGATCCTGAACAGCCAGCTGGAGAAGCTGCTGAGCCAGTTCAAGTCGCTGAAATCGCAGAATGCCGCCTTGCGCGAGCAGGCGACGGCCCAGCGCGGGCAGATCGACACCCTGCATGATGCACTTGAGCGCCAGGCCGACGATGCGGCGTCGGGCCAGAGTCAGGCCGAGGAAATGCGAAACCAGGTTGAGCGCGAGCTGACCCAGCGCATGGAAGAGGAAACCGCCAAGCTTCGTGAAGAGCTGCATGTGCGGGAAATGGACCTGATCAATCGTGATGAAAAGATCGAGCAACTGAAGGAAGAGATTGCCGAGCTTGGCCGCTCGCAAACCGCCAGCCAGGAAAGTGGTGCGGATCTTTTCCTCGAGAAACTGGAGAAGCTGGGTGTCAGCTTCATCGCCTTTCACCCCGGTGCGGGGCACATTTCGATCCCCTTCAAGAATATCCAGCGTTATGTCGAGAACCCGCTGGCCTATGCCGCCGAGAAGTGTCTGGTGACGGAAGACCGGTACCGTGCCTGGCTGGCCCACTACGAGTCGCCGGCGTGTACCCGGGTCAAGCCGGATGGCAAGGTCTGTGGTGCGCGGCTGATCCGCGTCGATGTGCCGAGCAAATTCAAGCCGGGCGATTCCGACACCTGCGCCAAGTGTCAGGGCGACAAGAATATTGCCAACGTGCTTGCCTTCCGTTGAGAAAATAACCGGAGAAAAGCCCTTTCAGGGTCAGCCATGAGCCAGCAGTCGATCAACAAGAAACTTCTGCAGACTTTCGTACCGGTCAATTCCCTGACCTCGAACCATCTTGACCAGTTGCTGGCCAAACAGGACGTTGCGCTGGTCCCGCGCGGCGAAAAACTGTTCACCATCGGCGACGAGGACAACACCACGATCTATCTGCTCAGCGGTGAGGTGGAGCTGATTGACTCCCAGGGGCGTCGTACCGTGATTTCCGCCGGCGGCATCGAAAGCTGGCATCCGGTCGAGCATTTCCAGCCCCGCCGCAGTACGGCCACGGCGCTGACCGATGTCAGCCTGGTCAAATTCGACAGCTACCGTCTGGACACCATTCTTTCCTGGGACCAGTCAGCCGGGTACATGATCCTGGACATCGCATCCAACCGGCAGCTCGACCAGGATGCCGACTGGATGATCAAGCTGTTGAAATCGAATCTTTTCTACAGCGTGCCCCCGGCCAACATCCAGGAGATTTTCCGCCGGTTGCAACCGCGTGAACTCAAGGCCGGCGATGTTGTTATCCGGCAGGGCGACAGTGCCGACTGCTGCTATTTCGTCAAGCGGGGAGCCTGCGAGGTGTCGGTTCTTTCGCCTGGAGCGGCACAGCCGGTGGTGGTGGCAATGATCGAGGCCGGCCAGGGTTTCGGCGAGGAGGCCCTGCTCTCGGAAACCACGCGCAACGCCACGGTCTCGATGGCTACTGACGGCATCCTGATGCGTCTGGACAAGGCGGATTTCATCGAGTTGCTCAAGGAGCCTGTCGTGAGCGCGCTGCCGTTCGAGCCATGCATGGCCATCGTATCGGCAGGCGGGCTCTGGCTGGATGTTCGCACCACCGACGAGTTCGAGGCGGAGCATTTTCGCGGCGCCCAGAACATGCCGCTGAACGTATTGCGCCTGAAGTCACGCCTGCTCGATGCCAAGCGTCATATCGTGGTGTATTGCGATACCGGCCGACGCAGCACGGCAGCAGCCTTCCTGCTGAAAAATGCCGGCTTTCGCGTCGATCTGCTCGATGGCGGCATCAATGCGCTGAGCAGTGCCCAGCGCAAGCAGAATCTGGTTGATTACTGATACATGGATGCGTTCCGCAACATCGGGCTCATCGGGCGTCCAGGCAGCGAGGAGGTCATCCAGTCGTTGCGTCATGCCATCGCGTTCCTGCAGGGGCGTGGTTGTCACCTGATTCTTGACGAAGACATCGAGTCCCTGCTGGGCAAGCATGGTCTGCAGGTGGGCGACCGGCGTGTGCTGGGTGAATCCTGTGATCTGGTGATCGTGGTCGGTGGTGATGGCTGTCTGCTGGGTGCGGCCCGTGCGCTTTCGCGTTATGGCACGCCTGTCGTGGGCGTGAACCGCGGCAACCTCGGCTTTCTGACGGACATCCTGCCCAGTGAGCTTGAGCAGAAGCTTGGCGCGATCCTTGATGGCAACTATGAAACGGAAAAGCGTTTCCTGCTGGATGCCGAAGTGCGTCGTGGCCAGCACGTGGCCGGCAGCGGCGTTGCGCTCAACGACGTGGTCATCCGTGCCGGCGACAGCGTGCACATGGTGGAGTTCGAACTGCATATCGAAGGCCGGTTTGTCTGCAGCCTGCGTTCCGATGGCCTGATCATTGCCACACCGACCGGTTCCACGGCTTATGCGCTGTCGGGTGGCGGGCCGATCATGCATCCGAAACTGGATGCCATGGTGCTGGTGCCGATGCATGCTCATACATTGTCCAGTCGCCCGATCGTGGTGGACGGCAACAGCGAGATCAAGCTGGTGATGGCCTCGCGTTCGAACTCGCCGCTGGTGAGCTGTGATGGCCAGGAAGGCGTGCGCGCCCAGCCAGGCGATACGATCTACGTGCGCAAGCGCGCACAGAAACTGACGCTGGTTCACCCGCCCGGCCACGATTTCTACGAAGCCTGCCGCTCGAAGCTCGGCTGGTCCAGCAAACCCTGACGTTCCGGAAGACCCCCGCGATGGATTACCAGACCCTGGTATCGCGCATGGATGCCAGCACCTGTGCCGCTTTGCGGCGTGCCGTGGAAATCGGCAAGTTCCCGGATGGACGCCGGCTGACGGATGAACAGCGTGCCCTGTGCATGGAAGCCATCATTGCCTGGGAGTTGCAGCATCTGCCCCCCGAGCAGCGCACCGGTTTCATTGATCGCGGCAGTAAACGCGATGGTGAAGTCTGTGACAGCCACGATCACGGCGAGCAGCCCGTGAACCTGCGCGGCGGCAAGCCGCACTGAACCGGCGTTTCCCGGAGCCCCAGACCATGCGTGACAATGAGGCACCGCGAGCCATACGTCTTGCGGACTATCGTGTTCCCGATTTCCTGGTCGACCATGCAGAGCTGTATGTCGATATCCGTGACCCGCTGACGCGGGTAACCACCGAGCTGCAGTTGCGCCGCAACCCGGCATCTGCCGATCCGGGTGCGTCGCTGAGGCTGGACGGTGAGGGCATTGCTCTCATCGAGGTGCGAATGGACGGGAAGCCCCTGCCGGCCGATGGCTACCGGCTGGAGGCACGTGCGCTGGTGCTGGAAGATGTTCCGGACAGGTTCGTACTGCGTACGGTCGGTGACATCGATCCATTGCACAACACGGCGCTGGAAGGCCTCTATGTATCCCACGGCATGTACTGCACCCAGTGCGAAGCGGAAGGGTTCCGGCGCATTACCTGGTATCCGGACCGCCCGGACGTCATGGCCGGATTCCGTACCACGATCGAAGCCGACCGCCAGCGTTTTCCGTTGCTGCTGTCCAACGGCAATCCGGTTGTCCGGGAGGAGCTGGCCGCTGGCCGTCACCGGGTGACCTGGGATGATCCCTTTCCCAAACCTTGTTATCTGTTCGCGCTGGTAGCGGGTGACCTGGCCTGCCGGGAAGATGAATTTGTCACCTGCAGCGGTCGCCGGGTTGCACTGCGTATCTACGTGGAACCGCACGACCTGGACAAGACGGCGCATGGCATGGACTCACTCAAGCGGGCCATGCGCTGGGATGAGGAAGTGTACGGGCGCGAATACGATCTCGATATCTACATGATCGTTGCCGTTTCCCATTTCAATATGGGTGCCATGGAGAACAAGGGGCTGAATGTCTTCAACACGTCCTGCGTGCTGGCCAATCCGCGCACGCAGACGGACAAGGCATTCCAGCGTGTGGAGGCGGTGATCGCCCATGAGTACTTCCACAACTGGAGCGGAAACCGCGTGACTTGTCGCGATTGGTTCCAGTTATCACTGAAGGAAGGCTTCACTGTTTTCCGGGATGCCGAATTCTCCAAGGACATGCATTCGCGCACGGTGAAGCGCATCGAGGAAGTCAATTTCCTGCGTTCGGTACAGTTTGCCGAGGATGCCAGCCCGTTGGCCCATCCGGTGCGCCCGGACAGCTATGTCGAGATCAACAATTTCTACACGGTGACGGTGTACGAAAAGGGGGCTGAGGTCGTGCGCATGCTGCACACCATCCTGGGTCCCGACGTGTTCCGGCGCGGCTGCGATCTGTATTTCGCCCGGCACGATGGTCAGGCCGTCACCTGTGAGGATTTCGTGCTCGCCATGGAAGAGGCGAGTGGACGTGACCTGCAACAGTTCCGCCGCTGGTACTCGCAGGCCGGCACACCACAGGTCGATGTCGCCCTGGAATTTGATCCGGCAACGGGCACTTGCCGTTTGCGCTTCCGTCAGTCGAGCCCGGTGCGGCCGGGCCAGCCGGCGGCGATCGCGACCAACAAGCCTTTCGTCATCCCGATCCGCTTCGGTTTGCTGGAGCGCGCCACAGGGTATGAACTGCCGGTACGTACCGGTGACCCGCGAGTGACGGTGGATACGCAGGGAGCCCTGTTCCTGTTTGATACTGAACAGGCCGAGCTGGTTTTCGAGGGCCTCAAGGCTGCTCCGCTGCCCTCGCTGCTGCGCGGTTTCTCTGCGCCGGTACGCATCCGTTTCCCGTATGGCAACGATGAGCTGGCGTATCTGGCGCGTCGGGATACCGACGCATTCAATCGCTGGGACGCAGCACAGGGGTTGTATGTCGGGGCCTTGCTGGAGGCGGCACTTGCGCATGCCGGCGGGCGCGAGCCGGTGCGTGTGCCGGTGCGTGTGCCGGACGCCGTGCTGGCCCTGTTCGGCAGTGTGCTTGAGAAGTCCGGCGACGATCCGGCGCTGGCCGCGGAAATGATCAATCTGCCTTCCGAGTCCTATCTGGCCGACCAGATGGAGGTGGCGGATCCTGCTGCGGTGCGTGCTGCCCGCCAGGAGTTTCGCCGGCAGCTGGCACGGCATTTCAGGCAGCCGTTGATGCAGTCCCTGGGGCCACAGCCTGCCTGGAGTTTTTCTCCGGATGCCGTATCCCGCAGGGCGTTCAGCAATGCCGTACTGGACCTGCTGTCTGCCGTTGCGGATGAAGATGTCACGCAGTGTGTGCTGGCGCGCTACCGCCAGGCCGACAACATGACGGACCAGATGGGCGCACTGCGTGCGGCGGTCAATGGCGGCATGCCGGCGGCAGCCGGCCTGCTGCAGGAATTCCGTGCACAGTGGCAGCAGGAAGCCCTGGTGATTGATCAGTGGTTTTCCCTGCAGGTGAGCAGTCCGGAGATCGATGCGATCCAGCGTGCAGAAATCCTGCTGGCCGATCCCGGCTTCGAGCTGACCAACCCGAACCGGGTGCGTGCGCTGATCGGTGGCCTGTGCGGGAATACGGCCGAATTCCATCGCCCGGATGGCGCTGGCTACGAGTTCCTTGTGACACAGCTGCTCGCGCTGGACGCGGTCAACCCGCAGATTGCTGCGCGTCTGGCCGGTGCCTTCAGCCGCTGGCGCCGGGTCGCTCCGGCGCTGCAGGCGCATGCGGCACGTGCGATGGACCGGATTCTTGCCGGTGCGCCGTTGTCTCCCAATCTGTACGAGGTCATTCACAAGACCCGTTTTGACGGCGCCGGCTGAGTGCTGGTTCGTCGGGGGGATCGCGGCGAGCAGAAGCAGAAAAAGAGAAAACCCGGCGCAAGGCCGGGTTTTCTTTTGACGCCTGCTTGCTGTCAGGGCAGGACGTTGCGCGTAGTGACCGAGGTGTAGGCGGAAGCCGCCGTACCGAAGCCGGCACCTGCGCCTGCACCGGCACCGACATTGACGAGGCCTGCGCCCGCGACGCTGTCGATGAAGGACAGGACCTGCGTCTGCATTTCGGTGGTGGCTGCCGCGTTGCCATCGGTCGGTGGGCCGCCGGCTCCTGTCGTCAGGAGCGAGCCGTGGTAACCGATGGTGAGCCGGGCCAGCGCGCCGCCGGCGTCAGTCATGTCGATGACCAGCGGATCGGTCTGCGCGTTGGTGGTCAGGCCCAGCAGGGTGGCCAGCGGATCGGTTCCTGCCAGAGGGGCAGTGTCCGTGGTGTAGGGGCCGGCCCCGCCGTAGTTGACCACGACACCGGCGTTGGCATTGTTCGGCACGACGACGTCGGCCAGGTAGGTGCCGCCATCACTGTTGAAATCACCGCCACCCACGATTTCCTGCATCAGAACGGGTACGCCGAGCGTGCGCAGCGTGGATGCGAAGTTCAGCGGATCGCCGCTGTCCACGGTGGACTGTGCGGTGTAGAGGAACTTCTCGTAATTGGAGGTGCCGGGTACTGCGCCTGCTGTCGCGAGACCGCCCAGAACCTTGGTGTTGAAGGACGGCGAGTTCTCCAGGATGCGGGTCAGCTGGCCGCCGGCGACGGATGCCGTCAGCGCTTTCACGCCGTTCAGGCGGATCGGGAAGGCTGTCGGGACGGCGCCCCCGGTGGCTGCGCTGATCTGGGCGTTCGCCAGGGTCTCGTTGGCGATGACCAGCTGGTTCACCGTGGTGAAGGTGGTGGCGACAATGCCGCCCAGGGAGACGCCCGTCACCGATACCTTGGTCGTGTCGAAGTCAGGATCGGCGTCACCATCGGAATCGATACTGCCCAGCGTGGCGTTGAGGTTCAGCAGGTCCATCACCGCCTGCCGCAGGTTGTCGCGGGTGTTGCCCAGGTTGGCGAGGTTGATGAACCAGGCGCCACCGCCATCGGACGTAGCACCGAAGTTCATGGCCAGTGCCGCTCCGGCGTAAGGGCTGGGGGGCTGGATCTGGGCGATCTCGAAGTGGCGCTCGTTCGCTGTCGGGTTGTCCGCATCGACATCGCTCATGTCGGCACGGTCAACGCTCAGCAGATGGTAGGCCGCATCGGCCGGCGCCAGGCCATGCATCGGCAGGTCGATGGCCACGGTCGCGACGCACGCGCTGGCCAGCGTGTGCGCCAGTGCGAGTACGGACGCGCGGTTGGAGGTGATCCCGTGCACGTAGATGGTGACCGGGAAGCCGTCATCCGGGTACAGCGCGGCACAGCTGCCATTGGTCGGCAGGGTGACCTGTACCGGTACCGTCACGTTGGTCGTGCGCTTGGCAAACGGGAAGCGGTAGGTCGTGTTGTAGCTGCCGTCGGTGTCCTGCGGTACCGGCAGGCCCAGGCCCGTCGGCGCTGCGTTGGCCAGGTTGTCGTCCCCGGTCCAGGCGGTGTTCAGGGCGGGCACTGCGGTCGGGGAGGTCGGGATGGCGAGCGTCGAGCCGTCGCTGGTCGTCAGGTAGTACGGCAGGGTCAGCGAACCGGTGTACAGGGTTGCCCGGCTGGCACTCAGGGCACCGTTGATGGTGTTGAGGTCGAAGCTGTTGCCGGCATCCGGTGCGGGGAAGCTCACGGTGCGGGGCTTGGGCGAGGGGATCACACCGAGGGAATCGGCATTGTTCAGGGCGCTGATGGCGTTCGAGGTGCCAACCGCTGCAGCGACCGTGGAGAACAGCGCCGCCCGCGGACCGCCCATGCCGACCAGCGGGGTGACCGGGTCGGTGGTGGTGAACGTGAAGGTCAGGGCCAGCGACTGCTCGATGACGGCGGCATCGGTCGGCAGGCTCAGCATGTAGGTGCTGTTCAGGAAGGTATTGCGGGCCTGGATGTAGCCGACGGCCAGCGCTTCCCAGCCCTGGACGGCGGAGCGCAGTGGCAGCAGGGCCGAGGAGGCCAGAGTGGCATCCGAACTGAGCAGGTCATAGGTGGCAGATGCGGTGATCGGCTCGTCGGTGCTGTCCTCGACCCCGTTGGTCACGATAACCAGGTACTTCTTCTTCGCTGCCAGCGGAGCGGTCGGCTTGATGCGCAGTACGTTGTTGGTGCCGCCGTCCAGCGAAACCACGGAGGCCGTATAGGTGGTTGCAGCCACATTGCCGCTGTTGAACGGTGCCCCGGTATTGATGTTGGCGGGGTCCAGTGCATCGCCAGTGCTTTCGATCGGCAGCAGGTAGACGTTCTGCGCGGGGCTGGCACCGCTGCCGACCACCGATGTCGGATCGATGGATGCGCTGAAAGCGATGTCGAAGGGGGCGTTGGTCGACCAGCCGTCGAGGTCGTTAATGGCGTTACGAACGGTATCACTGCCACTGGTGGCTGCCGTGCCGTCCACGGTGCCGGAGAACGGGAGATCCGTATTGAGCGGCAGGTCGCTGGCGGCCGGGTTGAACCGCGGATAGACGCCCGGGATGAACACGTCGGGCACGTCCTCTCCGGACGGTTCCGGGTCGCCCACGATGAGGATGCAGTCACCGGTTACCGCATCGATGACGCCGCAGCCACCGTAATCGACCGAGGAAGTCGGAGTCTCATCGGCGGAGTCGCTGACATCGCAGCCGGTGATGGCGAATGTCGACGCGAGCACCAAGGACAACAGGAGCCGGCTGAAAGGCAACTTGGTCATGGGGACTTTCCTTCGCGGTTGTTCGTTATTGGTTTCGCGGGGTGAGTGCACGGATCCGGTTCTTCTGTGTGCGGTGCTGCGCGAACACCTGTAGCGCGGACCGGATTCCGTAAATCTTCAGGCAGTCTACACACCGCCGGAAGACCGGTGCAAGCCGGAAACCCGGCTAAAACCGGGTCTTCCCGAGCTCCACTTGAGGTGAACGTGCGGTCAGTTACCGGGGGTTGGCAGCTGCCGACGATTGGTATTGAATACCGGCATATAACTATTCGCGCTGCATACGGGTTGTGCTGTTTTTCAGGTCATGGCGACGCCTGTCGCCGCTTTGCCTGCGTAATCCCGAACACCATGCTCCCCGTACGCGGGGTGCATCGTTTTCCGTACACCCGTTCACCGTGCGACCGGCAAGTGCGCCACCCGCAGACCAACTAAAAACAGAAACGCTCACGGAGTCGCCTCTTATGCAACGCAAGCCAGTCGTAATCGGCAAGCCTGTTCTCGGCGGATTGTCCGGCATCCCCGCACGCCGGGGTTTCCTTCTGGCCTCGATGTTGCCGTTGTGCATCGCCTCGGCCAGCGCGATGGAGCTGAATTTCAGTGACGGCGCCGTCACCGGTCGTTTCGACAACACCATCTCCTACGGTGCGGCAATCCGCACCCAGGGCGCAGACAAGAACCTTGCTGCAGAAACGAATGGCCCGGGTCCGGATGGCTTCTACTCCGAGCTGGCCGCACGCAACGTCAAGACCCAGGCCAACAAGAATGACGGCAACGCCAACTTCTCCGAAGCCGGCGACATGGTTTCCAACACGGTCAAGCTCAACTCGCTGCTTGAACTCACCTGGGAAAACTACGGCGCCCAGGTCAGTGGCTTCGCATTCCACGATTTTGCCCTGGCAGACATCGAGGACTCCGTTGGAACGAGTCAGGAGTTCAGCAACAGCGTTGACAGCAATGACCGTTATGACAATCGCCGGCTGACGGCAGAAGCTGCTGATTACGCGGTCAGCGATGCGCGTCTCTCGTCGGCCTATGTCTGGGGTGATTTCGAGATCGGCGGGCGCACACTGAACGTGCGACTGGGCGAGCAGGTGTTGAGCTGGGGTGAGGCGCTGTTCATGCAGGACGGCATCAACCAGGCCAACCCGGCAGACCTGTCGGCACTGCGCCTGCCGGGTGCCGAGATCAAGGATGCCTTGCTGCCCCTGCCGATGCTGGTGATCTCCACCAACCTGACGGATGCACTTTCTGCCGAGGCGTTCTACGAATTCGGGTGGCAGCGCTCGGAAGCGGATCCGGTCGGCACCTTCTATTCCACGACGGATGCCTTCTTCGGTTACGGCTCGGAATCGGTCATCGTCGACCTGGAAGACACGACCGGCGGTGCGGATTCTGCTTCCGCCGCGCGCGAGAACCTGGCACGCATCTACAACCTGTACACGCGTGGCATCACCAGTGCCACCGATCCGCTGGGTACCCGCATCAGCAACAACAAGCTGGACGATGCCGACCCGCGCGATGACGGTCAGTACGGTCTCGCGCTCCGTTACATGGCGGAGTCACTGAACAATACCGAGTTCGGTTTCTACTTCATGAACTACCATGCACGTAAACCGACGGCTGCGGCTGTTCTGGGCGACGCATTCGGTACGGCCTTCGACAACGAAACCTGCGCGGCGGCCTATACGGCGCTGGCCGGTATTGGCGTCACGCCCAGCAGCTGTGCCGACAACCTCAACATCCTCGGTGGTTCCCAGGGCGCCACGGCAGCCCAGCTCGTCGGCGGCCTCAATGCCATCCACTACATCGATACGTCGTCCTACTTCCTGCAGTACGAGCAGAACCTGCAGGTGTATGGCCTGACCTTCTCGACCAACATCGGAGAGACGTCCTTCTCCGGTGAGTTTGCCTACCGTCCGGATGCGGAGTTCCTGCCTGAAGTCGGTGACAACCTGATCGCCTACAACGCAGTGGCGGCCTCCACGCTCGGCAACGGCGGTACGATCGATACCGGTGCCAGCACGACGTTCGGTGACCATATCGGCGGCGGGGCGATTGTCTCGGCCGGAGATACGGTCGATGTCACGGACAACGAGGACATGCTCAACGTCTCGTTGCTGGCGATCCACAACTTCGGCCCTACCTGGATTGCCGATGGCCTGACGGGTGTTCTCGAACTGGGCGGCGCCTGGGTGAATGGCCTGGATCCGGACAAGCGGTATGCCGCGGAAGGTGCGCTGGGCAATGTTCCGGCGGCCGGCCTGACGGAAGGTACGGATTCCCAGTACCTGAACGAGTTTGCCTGGGGCTATCGCCTGGTCGTGGCGGCCGACTTCAATGACGTGCTGGCCGGCCTGAACCTGAAGCCGCAGCTCCGTTTCGCCCACGACGTTGACGGCAACGGCATTGTCGGGGGCAACTTCGTAGAAGACCGTATGTCCGCAACGGTCGCTCTTGATGCTGAATATGCCGGCAACTGGACCTTCGGTATCGGTACCAACGTGTTCTGGGGGCGTGACGACGTCAATGAGGGCAACCAGCTGGCCGATCGCGACAACGTCTACGCGAACGTGAAGTACTCGTTCTGATATGCCTGCGGGCGGCGCATGCGCCGCCCGGAATACAAAAACAGGAGAGCTCCGATGCTGTTCAAAAAATCCCTGGCGGTAGGCACTGCGCTCGTGCTCGCCTTCGGCACATCCACGGCGGCTTTCGCCAAGGTGTCGCCTGATGCCGCGAAGGAACTCAAGTCCTCGCTCACACCGTTCGGTGCCCTGCGTGCCGGCAACGGCAAGGACGTCGCCAAGGGCGAGGGTATCCCGGAATGGACCGGTGGTATCACCAAGGCCCAGATCCCGGCCAGCTACAAGAAAGCGGGCCAGCACCATCCGGATCCGTTTGCCGGTGACAAGCCGCTGTTCGTCATCGACAGCAAGAACTACAAGCAGTACGCCGAGAAGGTGCCCAAGGGCCTGCAGGCCATGTTCACGGCCTACCCGAACAGCTTCTCGATGCCCGTGTATCAGTCGCGCCGTTCACATTCCGCACCGGACTGGGTGAACGACAACACTTTCCGCAACGCCACCACCGGTGTGCTGGCGGCAGGCGGCAACGGCATCGACAATGCCTACGGCGGTATTCCGTTCCCGATTCCGACCGGCAGCAACGAGGAGCAGGCGCTGCAGGTCATCTGGAACCACACCATGCGCTGGCGTGGCGTGTTCGTGGTGCGGCGCGCTGCCGAGGTGGCCGTTCAGCGCAACGGCGATTATTCGCTGGTGGTCAGCCAGCAGGAAGTCTACTTCCGCTATTACAACCCGAAGGGCACGCTGGCGGACCTGAAGGACAACGTCTCTTTCTACTATCTGGCCTTCACGAAGAGCCCGCCGCGGCTTGCCGGTGGTGCCGTACTGGTTCACGAAACCATCGACCAGAAAGCCCAGCCGCGTCAGGCCTGGGGCTACAACGCCGGTCAGCGTCGGGTACGTCGTGCTCCCAACCTTGCCTATGACACGCCCATCGCAGCTGCGGACGGCCTGCGTACTGCCGATGACACCGACATGTACAACGGCTCTCCGGATCGCTACGACTGGAAGCTGATCGGCAAGAAGGACATGTACATTCCGTACAACAACTTCCGCATGGACAGCCCGGACGTCAAATACAAGCAGTTGCTGACGGTTGGTCACCCGAATCCGGATTACGCCCGTTACGAACTGCACCGTGTGTGGGTGGTTGAAGCCACGCTGAAGCCGGGTGCCCGCCACCTGTATTCCAAGCGCACCTTCTATATCGACGAGGACAGCTGGGGCATCGCCATTGCTGACCAGTACGACAACCGTGGCGAACTCTGGCGCGTCAGCGAAGCCTTCCTGAAGAACTACTACGAAGTGCCCACCACCTGGTCTGCGCTGGATGTCTTCCATGACCTGAAGTCGAAGCGCTACCACGCGCAGTACCTCGACAACGAGGAGGATACGACCCTGGACTTCAGTCAGGCCGTTCCGGGCGATTCGTATTTCAGCCCGGCAGCCCTGCGTCGTCGCGGTCGTTGATCTCGTGACCGCCGCAAGATGCGGCGGACTGCAGTGGTGTAGCAGCAGGCAGCTTGCAGAACGCCGGGCCATGAATGACCCGGCGTTTCTGTCTTGATGAGGTATTCAATGAAGCATCGTTCCCGCGTGGTTGGTTCCCTTGCGGTCTGGTTGGCGTTGTCCGGCCTGGCGCAGGCTGTTGCTCCGGAGGCGCCCCCGGCTGCCATTGCATCCACGAAAGCGGCGCATTCCCTGCTGCTGGATATCGCGGCAGCGGGCCAGCGTCTGGTGGCAGTTGGCGAGCGCGGCCATATTGTGTGGTCGGATGACGAAGGGAAAAGCTGGCAGCAGGCACAGGTGCCCACGCGCACGCTGTTGACTGCCGTGCAGTTTGCCGATGCGAAGCGGGGCTGGGCTGTCGGTCATGACAGCACGATCCTGCACACGGCTGACGGTGGAGCGACCTGGTCGCTGCAGCATCACGCCGTTTTTGACCAGGCGGCGGTGGATGCCGAGCTCGATGCCCAGCTGGCTGCAGAGGACGATGCCGGTCTTGATGAGGCTGCCCTTGATGAAGGCGAAGGCAAACGTATGTCTTCGCCGGCACAGCGCATCGGTGCGCCGTTGATGGATGTCTGGATTTCTGCAGATGGCCGGCGTGGCCTCGCTGTCGGTGCCTACGGCCTGCTGCTGTCCACCGATGACGGCGGCAAGACCTGGACGGATCGCAGTGACGCCCTGGCCAACGGTGATGGCTGGCACCTCAATGCAGTGGCATCCGTGCCTTCTGCGCCTTCGTCGCTGCTGGTTGTCGGCGAGAAGGGCATTGCCTTCCGCTCCGGCGATTCCGGCCAGAGTTTTTCCCGTGTGCAGACACCGGCTGAATCGTCCCTGTTCGGCGTGGTGGGTGCGGGGGATTCCGCTTATGCCTTTGGCCTGCAGGGACGTCTGTATCACGTGGCCGGTGGCTGGCAAGGCATCGGCAGTGGCGTGACCTTCGGGCTGAATGATGCTGCCGTACTGGCGGATCGCTCCGTGGTGGTCGTGGGCAATGCCGGCGTTGTGGTAACCGTGACGCCCGCAGGCAAAGCCAGTGTCGTTCGTCGTGCCGATCGCCAGGCCATCCTGTCGGTTGCGCCGGTCCGCGATGGTCTGGTGCTGGTGGGTGAAGGCGGGGCCAAGCGCGCCCGTATCGATGGCAGTGCGCCCTGATCACGAACGGAACCGGAAACCATGAACAAGGCAATGCTTGAGCGCGTGATTTTCGAAAACCGTCGCGGTGTACTGATTGCATTCGCGCTTTTGACGGTCCTGCTGATTATCAGTGCCGCCAACCTCAAATTCGATACCAATCTGAAGAAGATGGTGCCGCTGGATCATCCCTGGATCCAGAACCTGTTCAAGTACAAGGATGACCTTGGTCTTGGCAACGATGTCCAGATCGCGATCGAAAGCGTGGACGGCGATATCTTCGATCCGGCCTATCTGGCGGTGGTCAAGCAGGTTACGGACCGCGTTGTGCAGATGGAGGGGGTCGATTCCTCGAACGTCAAGTCATTGTGGACACCGAACGTACGCTGGACCGAGGTCACGGCTGAAGGTTTCCAGGGTGGCAACGTCATCCCCGATGACTACGATGAGTCTTCTGCCAGTCTGGAGCAATTGCGCGCCAACGTGCTGCGTTCCGGTCAGGTTGGCCGTCTGATCGCCGACAATTTCAAATCAACCATTGTCTATGTGCCGCTGCTGGAAGCAGACGAAAACGGCGAGGGCGGCGTCGACTACCGCGACTTCCCGAAACAGCTGGAAGACATCCGGGAGCAGGTCCAGGCGGAGAATCCGGGCGTGCGCGTGCATGTCATCGGTTTTGCCAAGAAGGTCGGAGATCTCATCGAGGGCATCATTGCCGTCATGGGTTTCGGGCTGCTGTCGATCCTGTTCACGGCACTGATCCTGTACATCGATTTCCGTTGCTTCCGCGCCGTTGCCACCGTGGTCGCCTGCTCGCTGACAGCGGTTTTCTGGCAGCTGGGGCTATGGCAGCTGCTGGGTTACGGCCTTGACCCGTACTCGGTTCTGGTGCCATTCCTGATTTTCGCCATTGCGGTCAGCCACAGCGTGCAGATCGTCAATGCCGTGGCCAACGAGGCTGCGGACGGGAAATCCGCTCTCGATGCGGCCCGTCAGGCATTCCATTCACTCTATGTGCCCGGCATCGTCGCCCTGATCTGCGGTTCGGTGGGTTTTGCCACCATGTATGTGATTGATATCGGCGTTATCCGGGAAATGGCCATTGCGGCCGGCCTGGGTGTCGCCATGATCGTCATCACCAACCTGGTGGCGCTGCCGGTGTTGCTGTCATACACGGGCATCACGCCGTCTGCCATCGAGCGGCGCCGGGCCCGTCGGGGCCAGGTCGCCCGGATCTGGACCTGGCTGGCCGGTGCTGCCAATCCGCGCATTGCGAAGATCAGCATCATCGTGGCGCTTGCCGGTGCGGTAGTCGGCGCCTTCGTCGCGCGCGACCTTCAGATCGGCGATCTTGATCGTGGTGCACCGGAGTTGTGGCCGGATCCGTGCTCGGAGAATCCGCAGGCCGAAGGCTGCGGGCCCGGTTACGTGCCGAAATCACGTCATCGTTACAACGCCGACGTCGACTTCGTGACCAGCCATTATTCGGTTTCTGCCGATGTACTGGTGGTGATGGCAGAAACGCCTCCGGAAGGCTGCAACCGCTATGCGGCACTTTCGAAGATGGACGATCTGCAGTGGCTGCTGGAAAACACGGACGGTGTGCAATCCAGTATCTCCCTGGCAACGGTATCCAAATCGATCACGGTGGCCCTGAGCGAGGGTGACTACCGCTGGTATTCGCTCTCGCGCGATCAGAACATCCTGAACAATGCGCTGCGCACGGTGCCGACACCGACCAACATCTACAACCAGGAATGCACCATGGCGCCGGTGTTCGTCTTCCTGGATGACCACAAGGCGGAAACACTGGAGCGTGTCACCGGTGTGGTCGAGGAGTTCGCGGCTGCGAACGACAATCCTGAGGAAGTGAAATTCCTGCTGGCGTCGGGCAACGCCGGCATCGAGGCCGCCACCAACCAGAGCATCGAGACGGCCGAGCGCCAGATGCTGCTGTTCGTGTATCTGGCACTTATCGTCATGGTCTGGATCGGCTTCCGTTCCTGGCGGGCCGTGGTGTGCATGATCCTGCCGCTGGTGCTGACTTCGCTGTTGTGCGAAGCCCTGATGGCTGCACTGGGTATCGGTGTGAAAGTGGCGACACTGCCGGTGATCGCGCTGGGTGTCGGTATCGGGGTTGACTACGGCATCTACATCTACAGCCGTCTTGATCATTACCTGAAGCAGGGGCTGGCCTTGCAGGATGCCTATCTCGAGACCCTGAAGACCACGGGCAAGGCCGTGAGCTTCACAGGTCTGACGCTGGCCATCGGTGTGGTGATGTGGGCCTTCTCTCCGATCAAGTTCCAGGCCGACATGGGCATCCTGCTGACCTTCATGTTCCTGTGGAACATGATCGGCGCACTCTGGCTGCTGCCGGCACTGGCCAACTTCCTGATCAAGCCGCAGGGCGCGGGCAAGGGCTGATCCGCACCGGGGCCGCAAGGGCCCGGGCAGGTTCCGGGCGGCGCGCTATAATCGCGCGCCGTTCGTACCGGGGTCTCTCATGCTGTTCGATCTTTCCCGCCGTCTGCTGTTCCGCCTGCCGGCGGATACCTCTCACGAATTGACCCTGCACATGCTGGCTGCGGCCGAGCGCATGCGGCTGGTGTCCTGTGCCCTGCCGAAGCCGGTGCACAAACCGGTAACCGTTTTCGGCATCCGGTTTCCGAACCCGGTCGGTCTGGCGGCGGGCCTGGACAAGAACGGCGAGTGCATCGATGCCTTTGCCGCGCTCGGCTTCGGTTTCATCGAGATTGGTACCGTGACCCCGCGTGCGCAGCCCGGCAATCCCCTGCCGCGCATTTTCCGGCTGCCTGAGCGCACGGCCATCATCAATCGCATGGGTTTCAACAATCACGGTGTGGACGCGCTGGTGGCCAATGTCCGCCGTGCACGCTATCGCGGCGTGCTTGGCATCAACATCGGCAAGAACAAGGACACACCGAATGAACATGCCCTGGACGATTATCTGCACTGCCTGCGCCGGGTATACGACCATGCGTCATACGTCACGGTAAACATCTCTTCGCCGAACACGCCTGGCCTGCGCACACTGCAGCACGGTGATGCCCTGCGTGGCTTGCTGGACGGGTTGCGCGGCGAGCAGGATCGACTCCATGCCGCCAGCGGCCGCCGGGTCCCGCTGCTGGTGAAGATTGCACCGGATTCCACGGAGGACGAACTGGCAGCCATTGCCGCGGCACTGGTCGAGTTCGGTATCGACGGGGTGATCGCTACCAACACCACTTCGGGGCGCGAGGGTGTCCAGGGGCTGCCGCACGCCGATGAGACGGGTGGCCTGTCCGGCGCGCCGCTGACCGCACGTTCGACGGCTGTTGTTGCAACGCTGGCACGGGAGCTGGCCGGACGGGTGCCCATCGTGGGGGTTGGCGGCATCGTGGCACCGGAACACGCCCTGGCGAAGCGCGATGCCGGCGCCAGTCTGGTCCAGGTCTATACCGGGTTCATCTACCGCGGCCCGTCCCTGGTCCGGGACATCGCAAAGGCCTGGTGACCGCGGGGCCCGGAAAAGAAAAGGCCCCTGAGCGGGGCCTGGGCCGGGACATGCCCGGTTTGATCGGGAATGTGGGGTATGTCAGCCGGTCTGTCGGAACGACTCCGGGATGATGTCGGTGTACCAGGTCGTTTCCTTGCCGGCACGCCAGCCGTTGAGCCACGTCTGACGCATGAAATCGCCCATCTGGAAGGGGCAGGACTCCGGGGAGCGACCTTGCAGGGCTGCCTGGTAGCCCCGAGAATACGCGCGCTCGCCGCGATCACGCTTCTGTCTTTTCATCGTGCAGGAACCTCCGTTGTGTCGCCGTTGCACCGGATGCCGCGCCGGCATCAGGGTACGTTCTAGCCAATGGCGCTTTTCGGGCGCAAACATCGATTTGCTATAAGCGCAGGCAGGGTCGACAGGAACGCGGTCTATTCCGCGTCACTTTATCGATCTCCGGCAACCACTTGATTTGTCGATGCGGTGTTCTGTGCCCGGACCGGATCCGTGCCGGAAGGATCGCAGGATGTCGCAGGGAAACAACAGTAAATGAACATGCGTGCGGCCACCTTGACTTGCCCGGGCGGCCTGGAAGCCCTGGTTGCGGCGGAGGCGACCGGTTTCGGCCTCGTGATCGAACGCAGCGCGCGCGGAGCGGTGGTGGTGCAGGGGCCTCTGGCCGCGTTGTACCGTGCCTGTCTCTGGTCCCGTTGCGCGAATCACGTCCTGCTGCGCATTGCCTCGTTTTCCGACGGCAACGCCGACAGCCTTTACACGCAACTGCTGGCGGTCGACTGGCCGGCCTGGTTGCGCCCGGGGCAGCGTTTCGTGATCGGTGTGAGCGGATCTTCCGAGCACATTGCCAATTCCCAGCACGCGGTTTTCCGGGCCAAGGATGCCATTGTCGATACATTCTCACGTGCCGGCCTGGCGCGACCGACCGTGGACCGTGAAGCACCGGAGATCCAGCTGCAACTGCATCTGGATGCGAAGGAGGCGGGCATATATCTGTCGCTGAACGGCGCGCCGCTGCACGAGCGCGGGTATCGCGACATCAACGTCGACGCGCCTCTCAAGGAAAATCTTGCGGCCGCACTGGCCTGCTGGACCGGCCTGAAAGCGGGCGCGGGTGTGCCGGTCGTGCTGGATCCCATGTGTGGCAGCGGGACCTTGCTGATCGAGGCGGCCTGGATACTGGGTGATGTTGCGCCGGGCCTGCTGCGCGAGCACTGGGGTTTCGAAGGCTGGCGGGAACATGACGCGCAGCTCTGGCAGACGATCCGTGCGGAAGCGGTTGAACGCCGCCGGGCTGGCCGTATCGAGGCAGCCCTGATCGGTTTCGATGCCGATCCGCATGCCGTGCGTGCTGCGCAGGCCAACGTTGCTGCGGCCGGTCTTGCCGGCCGGGTGCATGTGGAGCGGCAGGCTCTGGCCGGTTTGCGCCGCGGCGGCCGGCTGGACGTTGCCGGTGGTGCGGTACTGGTGAACCCGCCATACGGTGAGCGTCTGTCCGCGGAAGATGCGGCGCCGTATCTGTATCGCTGCCTGGGCCGCCGTCTGCGTGCCGTGGTGCCGGGCTGGCGTGCTGGCGTGCTGGGTACGACCATCGAGCATCTCGACGAATTCCGGGTGGCTGCCTACGAGCAGCACCGCTGCCACAACGGGCCGCTGGCCTGTTTCGCGCGGATATTTCCCGTGCCTGACCAGCCGGAAGCGGCCTGGCCACCATTCCGTCTGCGTGACGGTGGTGCCGTGCCACCTGAAGGTGAACCGCTGGCGAACCGTCTGCGCAAGAACGAGAAGCAGCTGCGAGGCTGGATCGACCGGGAGAACATCCGGGCCTTCCGCTTGTACGACGCTGATCTCCCCGAGTTCAATATTGCTGTCGATATCTACGGCGATCGCGTGCACGTGCAGGAATACGCCGCACCGTCGAGCGTTGATCCGGGAAAAGCGGCACACAGGCTTGAAGTCGCGCTGGAGACGGTGTCAGCGGTTACCGGCAAGAGCCGCAAGGCATTGGCACTGAAAGTACGTGCGAAACAGAAGGGTGCGCAGCAATACCGGAAGCAGGCGGCACGCGGTGACCTCTACGAAGTGGAAGAGTATGGTGCCCGCCTGCTGGTGAATCTGACCGAGTACCTGGATACCGGTCTTTTTCTCGACCATCGTCCGGTCAGGCATCGTTTGCAGACCCTGTGCCGGGGCAGGCATTTCCTCAACCTGTTCTGCTATACCGGTGCGGCCACCGTACACGCGGCCCTTGGCGGTGCGAGATCGACGACCTCGGTCGACCTGAATCCGCGTTATCTGGCCTGGGCCGAGGCAAACCTGGCCCTGAATGGCTTTTCCACCGAACAGCATCGTCTGGTGAAAGCGGATGTGGCGACTGCCCTGCAGAAAGGTGGCGACCAGTTCGATGTGATCTTCATGGATCCGCCGACTTTCTCGAACTCGAAGCGTACCGAGAACGTGCTGGATATCCAGCGTGACCATGCTGCGCTTCTGCGCGCGGCCATGCGGCATCTGTCGCGTGATGGCGTTCTGATTTTCTCGAACAACTTCCGCCGTTTCCGGCTGGACGAAACGCTGGCAGCGGAGTTCTCCGTCGCTGACATCACGGCGGGTACGATACCGCCGGATTTTTCCCGTAATCCGAAAATCCACCAGTGCTGGGAGTTCCGGCACCCGGGAGCCTCCGGCCGTGAGTGACGCGCTTGAGTTGCTGGGCACGAAGGGCTGTCATTTGTGTGACGATGCCGAGCGTCTGGTTGCGACGGCGGCACGTGCGCGTGGCGTCAGCTGGCGATATGTCGATATCGCCGAAGATGATGCGCTGACTCTGGTTTATGCCGAGCGCATCCCGGTCCTGCGCAGGGCCGACCGTGAAATCGGCTGGCCATTCGGTTTGCTGGATATCCTGCGCCTTCTGGATTGACGCGCACCGCGGGCTGCCGGCAGCGGGCCTCGGCCATGGAAACCCCAGTGCGCCGCCAGCAGGTCGGCTATGTAGGCTGCGAAAAGGGCTGTCAGCCCGAAGAGAATGCCGCTCATGGTGAAAATTCCTTGAAAGAGTGTCAGCCGGCGTCCCGGATCAGACCAACGAAGACGCCTTCGATGCTGAGGTCTTCCGGCGCCATGATGATCGGGCGATAGGCGTCGTTGGCCGGCATCAGGACCGGGCGATTGCGTTTGATCAGCAGCGTTTTCACCGTGACCTCGTCATGGATGCGTGCCACCACGATCTGTCCCGAGTCGGCCTGGCTGGTCTTGCGGACGGCGATCAGGTCGCCGTCGAGAATGCCGGCATCTTTCATGGAATCGCCGCGCACCCGTAACAGGTAGGTGGGCTGCTGACGGAACAGGCCGTCCGGTACGGTGACCTGCTGCTCGACGTTCTCGATGGCCTCGATCGGGGAGCCCGCGGCAACCGAGCCGATGACAGGCAGGGTCAGCACCGGCAGATCGACCTCGCCGGCTGCTTCGCTGCCGTCCAGCAACTGGATGCCGCGTGACAGGTCCGTGTGCAGGCGGATGAAGCCTTTGCGCTCCAGGGCCTTGAGATGGTCCACCGCCGCGTTCTTGGACTGGAAGCCCATGGCATCGGCGATTTCCGCGCGGGTAGGGGCGATCCCGTTCTTCTGCAGTGACCGGCGTATGAAGTTGAGTACCTGCTTCTGCCGGGTGGTGAGCTTGTCCATGGGTGCTGCCTTGAGGGTCTCTCTTTCCGGGACCTTGCCCGTGGTGTACCCGACTTGCCGGCACTGGATTGCCACGGGCCGGCCGGATACTGTACGTGAGCACAGTAACTGTGGTTTTGTACAGTGTCAATCCGTTCAGGTGACGAAACCGCCGGAAGTCCCGGCCGGCGGGCCTTCACGGCGGCCCGGTCGCGTTGAACCTCCGGTGTGCCTGTGGCAAGGTAGCGCGTCGCACGAGGTGACCGCGTTGCCTTGTTTGCCGGGGACCGGAGCAGGACTAGGACTAGAGATGAGAGACGTTGCAAAAGGGGAGTACGCGCCGGAATCGATCCAGCGCATGGTTCAGGGCATACCCTTTTTCAACGAGGTGATCCGCACCGACCCGATGCAGTTCGACCAGATCATGACCCGTTCGCGTCTGCTGCAGGCCGAGCCGGGTGATGTCGTGATCCGGGTCGGCGAGACCGACCCCAACCTGTACTTCCTGCTCAAGGGGCAGCTCAACGTGCTGGCTGCCGGTGAGGGTTCGGCGGTCATCAACACGATTTCCGCCGGTCAGCCTTTCGGCACCCTGGCGATGATCCGCAGCATGCCGCGCAGCGCCACCATCGTGGCCGATCCCGGCAGCAAGGCGGCAGTCCTGCTGGCGCTGGACTACAGCTTTTTCAAGGACATCGACGACTACGGCCTGTTCACGCTGCCGACCAAGCTGTCGTTCTACAAGATGGTGGTGAACGACATCCGCTGGACGCTGGAAATGAACAAGAAATCGAATCCGGGGCACGCCCTGGTCGGTGCCATGCGCAAGATTCCGCTGTTCACCGGCACGCGCGGCACGCGTGATGAACTTGCCTCGCTGCGTGAACAGGCGCTGGCACTGGCAGACATCCTCTGCCAGTGGAACGAGTCCGCGCCACGCCGCTAGACCGTCGTTATTTGCCTGCTGTCTTGCCGGGCATGGCAATCCTGACGGCCAGTACATCGCAGTGCGCATGATGCAGGACGCCGTTGGCAGTTGCACCGAGCAGGGCGGCCAGGCCGCGGCGCCCGTGACTGCCGATCACGATCAGGTCCACGCCGAGCTCGTCTGCGGCACGCAGGATTTCCTTCGGCACCGAGCCTGACGCCATCACCGTGTCGGCGCGCCCGTCACCGATCTCCCGGGCCAGTGTTTCCAGGCGCGTGCGCGCCTGCTTCGTGATTTCTTCCTGCAAGGTGCCGAGATCAATCGGCATTTCCGCGCCGTAGGCCAGCGCCAGCGGTTCGATCACATGGATGATGCTGAGCCGGGTGTCGGGTGAAAGCAGGTCGCGAGCGCGGGCTGCCACGGCTGCCGTATCCGGCGCGAGGTCAACGGCCAGCAGGATATGCCGGTAGGGGTGCGGCATGGCGGCTCCTCCATGGCGGCCGCTGCTGCAGGCGGTGTCAGGCGCCGCGTTCGAGCGCTTCGGCCAGCTTCAGCAGATCGGTCACGATCGCCTGAGTATAGCGATCCACCAGGAAGGGTACCGTACGTTCCCGGTAGTTCAGCATGGATTTCTCGATGAAGCGCCACTTCGACTCAATGCCATGCACCAGGGTGGCCGATTCGGTGCCCTTGGCGCGTGCCGACAGCTTGTTGAGCCGGGAAGCAAAACTGCGTGCCAGCGAGTCGATGGTGGCTTCACTGGCATCCTGGGTGCGGTTGCTCACGCCGTAGGCGGCCGATGCCGTTTCCACGTACAGGGCGGACATTTGTTGCAGTACCAGTGCCAGCGCCCGGGCCTCCGACAGCGGAGAGTCAGTCAGGCCGGCACGTTTTTCCAGTTCGGTGTAGAGGGGGTCGATGATTTTCCGTGCTTCCTTGCGATGCAGCATCATGTCGTCGACCACGGCATTTTCCGGCACGCCGGTGGCTGCAATCGTTTTGCGGTTCTCGCGCATCAGCTTGATGAAGCCGTTGATGTTGGTGGCTATGCCACCGGCGCGGGCGCCGTCAACGCCGGCTGTGCCCAGCGCTGCCGCGGAGGCTTTCTGGGCCTCTTCGAGGCTCTTGAGCGTGGCGTCGAGGCGGGTCTTGTAGGCGGGGCTCTGGTCCTCGCCCAGCAGCATGTTCAGGTCGAGCACGGCTGCATCCATCTGCCGGGCCACGCTGTAGAGGGCGCCCAGTGCGCGCACGGCGTCCGTGTCGGCTGCATGGGCCGGCGACAGCGGTGCGAGAAGGCCGACAACGGCAATGGTGATGGCCCGGATGGCCCTGGCTCCCCGGAACAGGCCCGGCGGCACGGATGTGCCCATGAAACCTCCTTTCTTCTTGTCGTTATGTCGTAGCGCAAGGCCCACTTTGCACCCTTCGTGCCGTGCTGCCTAGTCAGTGGCAACCGAAATCGGCCTTCGCATCGGGCAAATAACAGCCTGAAACTACAGGGTTTTCCGACATCGGCGACTGGTCCGGCCACAGAACTCGCCTTGACCCTCCCGGCAGGGCTCCCGTACAAATGCCCGCCTTTACCTACCGACACCTCCCGGGCGGAGCCATGGGCAAATCACTGGTCATCGTCGAGTCGCCGGCCAAGGCCAAGACGATCAACAAGTACCTCGGCAGGGACTTCGTGGTGAAGTCCAGCGTGGGGCACGTCCGCGACCTGCCCACCAGCGGTTCCGGCCGGGAAGACAAGAAGGAAGGGAAAAAGCCGGCGGCGAAAAAGGCCGCGGGCAAGACCGCCAGCAAGACCGAGAAGGCCGACAAGGCCTTTGCCCAGTTGGTCAGCCGAATGGGCGTGGATCCGGAGCATGGCTGGAAAGCGCATTACGAGATCCTGCCCGGCAAGGAAAAGGTCATCGAGGAACTGAAAAAGCTGGCGAAGGATGCCGATGCCATCTATCTCGCGACCGACCTTGACCGTGAAGGGGAGGCCATCGCCTGGCACCTGCGCGAGGTGATCGGTGGCGACGCGAAGCGCTACCGCCGGGTGGTGTTCAACGAGATCACGAAGACGGCCATCCAGAAGGCGTTCGAGCAGCCGGGCACGCTGGACATGCACCGCGTGGAAGCCCAGCAGGCCCGGCGCTTCCTTGATCGCGTGGTCGGCTACATGGTGTCGCCGCTGCTGTGGAGCAAGATTGCCCGTGGCCTGTCCGCCGGCCGCGTGCAGTCGGTGGCGGTGCGTCTGCTGGTCGAGCGCGAGCGCGAGATCCGCGCTTTCATCCCGGAAGAGTATTGGGAGCTGCACGCCGACACGATGACGGCGAAGAAAACGGCGATCCGCTTTGCGGTCGCGAAGGAAGACGGCAAGGAGTTCCGTCCGGTCAGCGAAGCGGCGGTACAGAAGACCGTGGCGAAGCTGCAGAAGGCGCCGCTGGTCGTGGCATCCCGCGACGACAAGCCCAGCAAGTCGAAGCCGAATGCGCCGTTCATTACCTCGACGCTGCAGCAGGCCGCCAGCACGCGTCTCGGCTTTTCGGTCAAGCGCACGATGACCGTGGCGCAGCGGCTGTACGAGGCCGGCTACATCACCTACATGCGTACCGACTCCACCAACCTCAGTGCTGACGCGCTGACGATGGCCCGTGGCTACATCGAGAAGAAATTCGGCAAGCAGTACCTGCCGGAAGCACCGAATGTCTACAGCAGCAAGGAGGGCGCGCAGGAGGCGCACGAGGCGATACGTCCGTCCGACGTGAACCTCAAGGCCGACGACATCGAGGCCGAAGCCGACGGCAAGCGCCTGTACGATCTCATCTGGCGGCAATTCCTGGCCTGCCAGATGATGCCGGCGGAGTATCTCGGTACCACGCTGGTCATCGAAGCCGCCAACTGCGAGTTGCGCGCCCGGGGCCGTGTGGTGAAATTCGACGGCTACACGAAGGTGTTGCCGCCGGCCGGCAAGCAGGCACCGGAAGACACGCCGCTCCCGGATGTAAAAGTGGGCGAGAAGCTGGATCTGGTCAGGCTTGACCCCAGCCAGCATTTCACCAAGCCACCGGCCCGCTTCACCGAAGCCAAGCTGGTCAGCGAGCTGGAAAAGCGCGGCATCGGTCGCCCGTCCACCTATGCGGCGATCATTTCCACCATCCAGGATCGCGGCTACGCCAGGGTGGCCGGCCGTCGTTTCTATGCGGAGAAAATGGGCGATATCGTCACTGATCGCCTGGTCGAGAATTTCGACAACCTGCTCGATTACGGGTTCACCGCGCAGATGGAAGAGCAGCTGGACGAAGTGGCCAGCGGAAAGCGTGAGTGGCAGGACGTGCTCGACGAGTTCTACAAGGATTTCAGCCGGAAGCTGAAAAAGGCCGGTGGCAAGGGTGAGGGCAAGGAAGCGGTGGGCGGCATGCGTGCCAACCTGCCGGTGGAAACGGCCATCGCCTGCCCGACCTGTGGCCGGAAGATGCAGATCCGCTACGGTTCCACCGGTGTTTTCCTGGGTTGTTCGGGGTATGCGCTGCCACCGAAGGAGCGCTGCACAACGACCATGAACCTGACATCGGCCGACGAAGTCGTGTCGGTCAATGAAGATGATGAGGCGGACGAAGCCGAAGCCCGCCTGCAGCACCAGAAGAAGCGCTGCAGCAAGTGCGGTTCGGCCATGGACAGCTATCTGCTCGACGCGAAGCGGAAGCTGCATATCTGCGGCATGTCGCCGGATTGCCCGGGTCATGAGGTGGAGCAGGGCGAGTTCAAGCTCAAGGGTTACGACGGTCCGAAACTCGAGTGTGAGAAGTGCGGCTCGGAGATGCAGCTGAAGACCGGCCGTTTCGGCAAGTACTTCGGGTGCACCAACAAGGAGTGCGGAAACACCCGGAAACTGTTGCGCAACGGCGAGGCGGCACCGCCGAAGGCAGATCCGATCCCGATGCCGCACCTGAAGTGCGAGAAGGTCGACGACTTCTACCTGCTGCGCGATGGCGCCTCGGGCATTTTCCTGGCGGCCAGCAAGTTCCCGAAGAACCGGGAGACGCGACCGCCGACGGTGGAAGAGGTGCGCGGGGTGAAGGACAAGCTGGATCCCAAGCTGCGCTACATTGCAGACGCCCCGGCAAAGGATCCGCAAGGAAATCCGGCGCTGGTGCGGTTCAGCCGCAAGACCCGTGAGCAGTACGTGCAATCGGAAGTCGATGGCAAGCCGACCGGTTGGCGTGCGTTCTTCAAGGACGGCAAATGGGTCGCCAGTGTGTCGAAGAACGCCGGCAAGGATGACTGACCGGCCATGAGGACTTCCGCGTCAAGCCAGGACGGTATTGCTGCGCTGCGGCAACGCCTGTTCTTTGCCAATGAACTCCTCAAGCTCGCCGTGCGGGAGCTGGAAGGCGATGCGCTCAACAGGCAGGCGGTGGCCATGGCATGCCGTCAGTCGGCCGTGCTGCAGCTGCATGCCGTCCTGACCGGCTTGCTGGATGACATCGCCGGTCGTTTGCGTGTCGGGCGCGATCCGGCGGCACTCACCATCGATGCTCTCGATGCGGCGCTGCGTGCAAAGGGCATGGCATCGCCGGAGCTGAACCGGGTTGCCTTGCTGGCGGAGTCGGGCTGGCTGCACGACTGTATCGACGAGGCCCGCCGTTGTCTCTCGGCGACGCCCGGTGGCCAGCGGGATGCCGTTGACGACCACGGCCATGATCATCATGACCCTGCGCCGATCCCTGCCGGCCGCATTGCCGTCACGGTTGTGGCGGCGGCACAGCCGGAGCTGCTGGATGCAGCCGACATCGCGCGCATTCGCAGCTGGATCTCGGGCTGGAAGGCATTGCTCGACGAATTTCTCGTCACGCTGGAAGAATTCTGAGGCGGCCGGCGGGCACTTCGGAAACTACGTACCAGCCTGCGTCAACACGCCTGCCCGATGGCGGCCCGGGCGGGGGCGGCCGCACACGCGCTGTGCTAGTTTTCCGTTGATGTATCCGGACCACTGGAGCTCCCCGTGCGCGGGCGCCGACGCATTCTGTTGCTTGCCGTAATCATCGTGGCCGTCGCCATCGGCGCTGTCGGCATCACGATCGTGTCGCTGTTCAATGCCGGCCTGACCGACAAGCGCACGGCGCTCGAGGGGCGTCTCGGTGAACTGGCCGTGGGCGTTGCACCGGACATGCACTCGGCCACCGTGGTGCTGTCCGATGACGGACACTGGCATGCAGCACTGGGTGAATTGCCGCCGCTGCTGGAGGCGCGGATGCCGCCTGCTGCACCGCCTTCCGGTGTGGTGAGCTGGCTGGATGTACCCGATTACATCGTGGCGATGCGCGCGGTCGACGATCAGGCCGTGGTCCTGGCCTGGTTCCCCCTGAATGACCTGCGTGCGCCGTTCCAGCGTGCTGCCCTGCATGCGGCGGTCGGCCTGGCCCTGCTGCTGGCGTTGGGTATTGCGCTGTTTTACCGGATGACGGCGCCGCTGCTGCGCAGCATCGAGCGCAGCGAGGCTCGTTACCGCACGTTGTTTGCCAACACGGCGGAAGGCGTATTGCTGATCGGCAACGGCATTGAGGAGTGCAACGACCGCTTCTGCGAGATGTTTGCCTGCCGGCGCGAGGATGTCGTCGGGCTGCCGTGGCAGGAATTTTTCCGTCGTCATGCCGGTGATGAAGCCGCGCTGGCAGCGTTCGGGCAGAAGGTCGAAGCTGCCCTGGATGGTGGTGCACCCTTCACCTGGTCGTTTTCCATGGCCGGCAACCGCGTGCTTGTGCTGGATGTGGCGCTGCGTGAGCTGCGCGACAGTCGTGCCGTCGAGCGTGGTGCGCGTCGTGTGCTGGTATCCCTGCGCGATGTGACCAGCCGTGAGGAAGCCGGCCGGGTGCTGCGTGCCGCGGAACAGGCGCTGCGTGAATCGCGCGACAAGCTGGCCCAGGCCGGCCGCAGCAGTGCGCTGGTGGAGCTGGCTGCGGGTTTTGCGCATGAAGTGAACCAGCCGCTGGCCGCGATTGCCAACTATGCGCAGGCCAGCCGTCGCTTGCTGGAATCGGGCAAGACGGAGGATGTGGTGCGCAGCCTGGACCGCATCGCCGAGCAGGCACAGCGTGCCGGCGAGGCCATCCACCGGATCCGGGCACTGGTGGCCACGGCCCCGGAACCTGCGGCCGGTGCGACCTGCATCAACCGGATGGTGGGGGACGTGGTGGGCATGATGGCCGACGAGATCGCGGCCTGCGGGGCCCGGGTATCGGTGCAGGCCGGTGCCGATGCACCGGTGCAGGCCGATCCGCTGCAGATCCAGCAGGTGATCCTGCAGCTGTTGCGCAACGCGCTGGAGGCGACCGCCGGCATGCCGCCGGCCGAGCGGGAGGTGCTGATCACGACCCGCTGCATCGAAGGCTGCGTGGAGGTGTCGGTCGAGGATCGCGGCTGCGGGGTCGGTGCCGACGACAGGTCCCGGATGTTCGAGCCGTTTTACTCGACCAAGGAGAACGGCATGGGCATGGGGCTGCCGATCAGTATGTCTATAATCCGGTCTCACCACGGGGAACTGGTGGTGGACGATGCCTGCGGGCAGGGCACCCGGGTCCGGTTCCGCCTGCCCATGGACCAGAGCGCAGCAAGGAGTGATGCCACATGTCAGGACGCACCGGTAACGTAAAACAGACCGTGTTTGTCGTCGACGATGACGATGCCGTCCGCGACTCGCTCGGCATGCTGTTGCGATCGGTAGACCTGCCGGTGGAAACCTTCGAGTCGGGCCCGGCGTTTCTGGAGCGGTTCCGCCCGGAATTTTCCGGATGCCTGGTGCTCGACATCCGCATGCCCAAGATGAGTGGCCTGGAGCTGGCGCAGAAACTGCGTGAGCTGGGCAGCCGTCTGCCGGTGATTTTCATCACCGGGCACGGCGACATCCCGATGGCGGTGCAGGCGATCAAGGAAGGGGCAGCCGATTTCGTGCAGAAGCCGTTCCGTGACCAGGACCTGCTGGACTGTATCCACACGGCACTGGCCGAGGACTCCCGGCAGCGCAATGCGGATACGCAGCGCGCCACGCTGTCGACCCGTTTCGAGAGCCTCACCGAGCGTGAACGTGAAGTCATGCTGATGGTGGTGGCCGGCAAGGCCAACAAGGTGATTGCGCTGGATCTCAACCTCAGCCAGCGCACGGTGGAAATCCACCGCGCCCGGGTGATGGAAAAGATGCAGGCCCGCTCGCTGGCCGATCTGGTGAAGATGGCCATCGATCTGGGTGTTACCCAGTAGGGCCCCGTCACCGCCCCGGTTCCTGACGTTTCCTGAACCCGGGCGGAGGCTGCGTACAGTCCGCAGGCTCCCCGTAGTTCTACGAATTTCCCGGTTTTGACCGGTAGGTAGGATGACTCCTGTCCCATGGACGAAGCGGAGACATCCTTTCATGTTGGTACTTACCCGCCGCGTAGGCGAAAAAATCCGGATCGGTGATGACGTTGTCATCACGCTGCTCGGGGTGCGCGGCAACCAGTACAAGGTCGGCATCGAAGCCCCCAAGCACGTCAGTGTCCACCGCGAGGAGATCTGGCAGCGCATTCACGAGGGCGGTGACCCGTCCGCGGTGGGCGAGCCGCTCTGAGTCACACGCGTTTTCTTCTTCTTCGGTGATCTTCCCGTCCGGGCCCTTCAGGGCCCGGTTTCTTTTACGGGGCCCGGGAATGCCGGCACGTTGACACCGGTCCCGACGCAAACATATGTTTCAAACGTTTGTTTGCCCATGTCCGCTTTCCAGGACTGCCTGCTGCCATGGCCCAGCCGGATACCGTTGCCCGCATTCTCGATACTGCCGAGCACCTGTTTGCCGACCGCGGTTTCGCCGAGACGTCGCTGCGCACCATCACCGGCCGGGCCGGAGTCAATCTGGCGGCGGTCAACTACCACTTCGGTTCCAAGAAGGCCCTGATACAGGCTGTATTCGAGCGCTTCCTGACGCCGTTCTGCACCTCCCTGGACGCCGCGCTGGACCGGCGGCTGGCTGGCGGCGGTGGCAGTCCCGGGCTGGACGAGCTGCTGGCCGTGATTGCCCGCGCCACCAGCGAACTCAACGCCCGTGACCCGGCCCGCGGGGTGGTGTTCATGCGTCTGACCGGCCTGGCCTACAACGAGTCCCAGGGCCACCTGCGCCGCTACATCGCCAGCCAGTACGGGCGCACCTTCTCGCGCCTGCAGCGGCTGCTGGCGGAAGCCGCACCGGAAGTGCCTGCCGAGGAAATGTTCTGGCGCATTCATTTCGCGCTCGGCTCGGTGATCTTCACCCTGTCGGGGCTGACTCCGCTGCTGGCCATCGCCGGCAGCGAGTTCGGCCGCAAGCCGGAATTCGCCGATGTCGCGGCGCGCCTGCAGGCCTTCGTGGCCGGTGGCATCCGCCAGGGAGTCGGACGATGAGCCTGCCGGAAATCCGGGTCGATGTGGCTGCCCAGCGGCTGGACCTGCTGGAGCAGGGGCGGGTGGTGGCCAGCTGGCCGGTATCGACGGCAAAAAACGGTGTCGGTGAACGGAAGAATTCCGAACAGACGCCGCGTGGTGCGCATGTTGTGCGGGCCCGCATCGGTGCCGGCCTGCCGGCAGGCACTGTGTTGCGGGGGCGGCGTCCCACCGGCGAAATCTGGAGCGAGGCGCTGTCCGCCGCGCATCCGGACCGGGACTGGATCCTGAGCCGTATCCTCTGGCTGAGCGGCTGCGAGCCGGGCCGCAACCGGCTGGGCGATGTCGACAGCATGCAGCGCTACATCTACATCCACGGTACGCCCGACAGCGAGCCCATGGGCGTACCGCTGTCGCACGGCTGCATCCGCATGCGCAATGCCGATGTCATCGAGCTGTTTGAGCGCGTGCCGGCCGGAACACCGGTCAGGATCGACGGCTAGGCGGACAAAGCGGCTAGAATGCGCGCGTTCCGGCTGCCCGCGGCGGCCTCTTCCGCCATCCAGGAGACATCGATGCGTCCCGGCCCCCTGATGCTGGATCTCGCCGGCCCCGCGCTCGACGCAGAAGAGCGGCAACTGCTGCAGCATCCGGCGGTCGGCGGCCTGATCCTGTTCAGCCGCAACATTGTCGATGCAGCCCAGGTGGCGGCGCTGGTGGCAGAGGTGCGCGCCCTGCGCCCCGGTATCCTGATTGCGGTCGACCAGGAAGGCGGGCGCGTGCAACGCCTGCGCAACGGTTTCGCGAAGCTGCCGCCGATGAAAGTGTTCGGTGCGCTGTGGGAACGCGATCGTGATGCTGCAGTACTGGCCGCCACCGAGTGTGGCTGGCTGATGGCTACCGAAGTGCTGGCCCTGGGCATCGACATCAGCTTCGCCCCCGTGCTGGACCTCGATTTCGGGCAGAGTGCGGTGATCGGCGACCGTGCTTTCCACCGCGACCCCCAGGCAGTGACGGCACTGGCCGGTGCGTTCGTGCACGGCATGAATGAAGCCGGCATGCAGGCCACCGGCAAGCATTTCCCGGGTCATGGTTTCGTGGCGGCGGATTCCCACCATGCAATACCGGTCGACGAGCGCGACATCGGTGTGATGGAAACGGATGACCTGGTGCCGTTCCGCAAGCTGGCATCGCGTCTGGGCGGTGTGATGCCGGCACACGTGATCTACGAAAAAGTGGCGCCGGAGCCGGCCGGGTTTTCCCGCTACTGGCTGAAGGACGTATTGCGCGGCGCGCTGGCCTTCGACGGCGTCATTTTCAGCGACGACCTGAGCATGGAAGGTGCGGCCACCGCCGGTTCGTATCCGGAACGTGCGCGCGCTGCGCTTGATGCCGGCTGCGACATGGTGCTGGTCTGCAACCGCCGTGCGGCAGCGCGGGAGGTGCTGGCGTATCTGGAAACACGTGCGGCAGATCCTGTGGCGACGGCGCGTATCGAGCGCCTGCGTGCACTGGTGCCGGAGCCCGATGCAGAACGGTTGGCCGCGGCGCGTGTCCGTATCGCGGCACTCAACACCGGTGTGGTCAGTACCGGTCCCGCAGTTGGCGACGGAGCCACGGTATGAGTACATCCGCCCTGAGCCGTGAACACCTGCAGCAGGTGTTCGCCGAGGCCGATTGCCTGGCTGACGAGGCCACGGTCGAGCGGGCGATTGCCCGTGTGGCCACCGACATCACCCGCGATCTAGGCGACAAGCTGCCGGTGTTGCTGTGCGTGGTGAAAGGCGGCATCGTGTTCGGCGGCAAGCTGCTCACCTGCCTGCATTTCCCGCTCGATTTTGATTACGTGCACGCTACCCGCTACAACAACACCACCGAGGGCAGCGGTCTCACCTGGAAGGTACCGCCATCCATGCCGCTGGCCGGCCGGCACGTGCTGGTGGTCGATGACATTCTCGATGTCGGCGCCACGCTGGACGCCATCGTGGCCGCCTGTCGCCAGCAGGGTGCAGCATCGGTACACACGGCGGTACTGGTGGACAAGCGCCACGACCGCAAGGCGCGGCCGGGCATGCGGGCCGACTACACGGGTCTGGAGATTGCCGACCGCTACCTGTTCGGTTACGGCATGGATTACCAGGGTTACTGGCGCAATGCGCCGGGCATTTACGCAGTGAAGGGGCTCTGACGCATGTTGGCAGTCATCGGCGGTACCGGCCTGTCGCAACTGGACGGCTTCGTCGCGAAGGAAACGCGCCGTGTCACCACGGTGTACGGCGCACCATCGGCACCGTTGCTGTTCGGCAGCTATGCCGGCCGCGATGTGGTTTTCCTGCCGCGTCATGGTCATCCGCACAAATTGCCGCCGCATCAGGTGAACTATCGCGCCAACATCCGGGCGCTGAAGGATGCCGGTATCGATCGCATCCTCGCGGTCAATGCCGTGGGCGGCATCCATGCTGCCATGGGCGCCGGCCATCTGGTGGTGGCGCACGACCTGATCGACTACACGTACGGTCGCGAACACACCGTGAGCGACGGCACACCGGACAGCGAACTGCTGCACGTGGATTTCAGCGAGCCGTTTGACCGTACGATGCGTTCCGCACTGATTGCCTGCCTGCAGGAACTGGGGCATCCGTTCAGTGATTTCGGTGTCTATGGCGTGACCCAGGGTCCGCGGCTGGAAACGCCGGCGGAAATCCGCCGCATGGAGCGCGACGGCTGCGATATTGTCGGCATGACGGCCATGCCGGAAGCGGCGCTGGCACGCGAGATGGGCATGCGTTATGCCATGCTCAGTCTGGTGGTGAATCCGGCGGCGGGAAAATCCGACGCGGAAATCACCATGGACGATATCAACCGCGTGCTGGCCGAGGGCATGGGCCGGGTCCGTGAGACGATAGCGGCCTTTCTCGGTCGCTGAGCGTCAGGGTACGTTGACCTGTACGATCGCACCCAGAACCGGGTGATCGAGATAATGCGGTTCGCCCGGTTTCATGCGGCGGATTTCACGCATGACGACGTATTCCGGCAGTTCGCCGTTCAGGCGCGTCAGCACCAGCTCCAGTACGACTTCCGGCAACTTCTCGGTGCCGTTGATCTCGATGCGCACTTCCAGTTCCGGCTGCCCGCCGATCACACGCCCTGCCCGCAGGATGACCGGTGATTGTCCGGTGCTGGCCTGACGCCAGCCCTTGTTGACCAGCACACCGTAACCGGCGGCCTTGAGCTTGCCGGCAGACGTGCCGAGGTTCGAAGGACCCACCGAGGCAAATCCGGTGTAGACCGTGTCATGGCCTGCCCTGCGTGTGCAGGCAGTATCGCCGCCGGCAAACGCCGACTCGGCGCCGGGGCCGTCCTTCAGCAACACGGCGTGGCAGGGCGGCAGCGGCCGTGCAACCTGTCCGAACGCGCTGCCGTTCTGGGTGAAGGCCAGCAGGTCCACGCGCAGTTCGGCGTGCGCAGCGGCGCCGGACAGCAAACCGGACAACAGACCGGACAACAGACCGGACAACAGACCGGACAGGGCAAGCAGCGAGCGCAGGTGCATGGTGTGTTCTCCCGGTTCCGGCAACGCCGTCGACAATCAGACCCTGCCGGCCAGCCGGCCGAGCAATTCTTCCACGAACCCG